>NZ_JARJBE010000075.1:0-509 GCF_029269915.1 Rhodococcus sp. C3V | reverse complement strand
ATTAGACCGCTTAGGACGAAATAACAAAGAATTAACCGAACTGATGAACCAAATTCAACAAAAAGGCGCAACGCTGGAAGTCTTAAACTTGCCGTCCATGACAGGGATTGAAGACGATAATTTAAGGCGTTTAATTAATAACTTGATGATTGAATTGTACAAATACCAAGCAGAAAGTGAACGAAAGCGGATTAAAGAACGGCAAGCCCAAGGTATTGCCATTGCCAAACAACGGGGACGATTTAAAGGACGAAAAAAGAAATATTCTTTTGAAGATGAGGGATTGCAACATGCCTTTGATTTATACCAACAAGGATTAACAGAAAAAGAAATCGAGCGTAAAACTGGAATTAATCGAACGACTTTTCGACGTTATCGTCAAAAATATAACGTGGTAAGAGAAGACAGAAAAGAATAAGCTGATATTAGCCCTTTTGAGGGCTTATTCTTTTATCCATGATATTTTATACCAAAGTTACTCTAAAATCGCTTATAAGCTAAAATATGAT
>NZ_JARJBE010000013.1:0-151833 GCF_029269915.1 Rhodococcus sp. C3V | reverse complement strand
GTGTGGATGATGATTTCTTCGAGTTGGGTGGTAATTCGCTCAATGCGACCAGACTTGTCAGCCGCATCAACCAACACGCTGGTACCGCGTTGCCGCTTCGGACGTTGTTCGATCACCCCTCTGTGGCGGAACTTGCTGTTGCACTGGACAATGCAGAGCGTGCCGACAGGCCTGCCCTCGAGATGCAGACTCGTCCGGAGCAGATCCCGCTTTCACTTGCACAGAATCGGATGTGGTTCCTCAATCAGTACGACGTCGCATCTGCGGCCTACAACATCCCGTTGGCCATCCGACTCTCCGGCATCGTCGACGTTACGGCGCTTCGCAGTGCCTTCGGTGATGTTCTGACGCGTCATGAGTCGCTGCGAACAGTGTTCCCCGACAACGGTGACGGCCCCGTCCAGATGATCCTGACACCCGAGGACGTCGAGTTCGATCTGAGCCCGATCGACGTCGACCGCGGTGACCTCGACACTCGCATACTCGAGGTCATGTCCGAAGGGTTCGACGTCACTGCTTCCGTGCCGATTCGCGTGAAGTTGTACCGCGTCGAGGAATTCGAGCATGTACTGGTGATGTCGGTGCATCACATCAGTGCGGACGGCGTGTCCATGACGCCGTTGGCTCGCGACGTCATGATCGCCTACGCGGCACGGTTGACCGGCCAGGCCCCCTTCTGGGCGCCGCTGGAGATCCAGTATGCCGACTTTGCGCTGTGGCAGCGGGTGCTCCTCGGTGACGAGGCTGACCCGAAGAGCATCGCATCGACTCAGATCGATTACTGGAAATCAACATTGAACGGGATTCCGGAACTGCTCGAGCTTCCGGCCGATCGACCGCGACCGGCGGTGGCCACCCAGAACGGTGCGATGGTTCGCTTCGACATCGCGTCCGAGATCATGGATCGCGTTCGTGAGATCGCCGATCACCACAACGCAAGTGTGTTCATGGTGATTCACGCTGCGTATGCGGCACTGTTGGCGAGAGTGTCGGCGAGCACCGACATCGTCGTCGGCACGCCCGTGTCCGGACGAGGCGAAGCGGCTCTCGAGGATCTCATCGGAATGTTCGTCGGCACGGTCGTCCTGCGAACGGATGCCGACCCCGCACTGACGTTCGCGCAGTTGGTCGACCAGGTGCGTGACCGAGATCTGAGTGCGTTCGGCAACGTCGATGTGCCTTTCGAGAGACTGGTGGACGCTCTGCAACCTGTTCGCTCACAGGCTCACACACCGCTGTTCCAAGTCACGTTTGCCTACGAATATATCGAAGACGCCACGTTCGAGCTTCCTGATCTGCGGGTGTCCGCCGTCGAATTCGACGTCACTCCAGCTCAATTCGATCTTGCCTTGACGTTGTTCGAGACCACGGAATCTACCAGCGGCGCAGACACCGAGTCGGTAGCGGTGAGTGGCTCGCTGACCTACGCGACGGATTTGTTCGACCGTTCCACGGCTGCGTCGTTCGCCGACCGATTCGTCATGATGCTCGAGCAGCTGACGCGGGATCCCGCGAGAGTAATCGGGGATATCGACGTTCTGAATCGGGACGAGCAGAACCTACTGGTGCCGGTGCGAGGACTTACGGCGGCGCATCCCGCGACTCTGTCCGAGCTGATTTTTGCTGCGGTCTCGTCGAATCCAACGGGGATCGCCTTCCTGTGGAATGGCCGCGCCGTCACCTATACCGAGGCCGACGAACTCTCGACCCGCCTCGCTCACGTCCTGCTGCGACGCGACATCACACCGGAAACATTTGTTGCGCTGGCTCTTCCACGATCGCTCGAATCCGTCCTCGCAGTCTGGGCGGTTGCCAAGACGGGTGCCGCATATTTGCCGGTCGACCCGAGTTATCCGGCCGATCGCATCGACCACATTCTCGAAGATTCTCGAGCGAGGTTGGGTGTGACGATCGCCGAGCAGCGTCAGTTCCTGCCCGACGACGTTGAATGGTTGGTTCTCGAGGACATCGCCGAAGAACTGGCGGCAGCCCCGGTGAGCGCGAGCTGGCCGCCGGTGCGGATCGACAATCCGGCGTACATGATCTACACGTCAGGTTCGACGGGCAAGCCCAAGGGCGTGGTTGTCACTCATTCCGGTCTCGCCAACTTGGCGGCCGAACGGCGTGAGCACTACCAGATCACGTCCGACGCCCGGTTCCTGCACACCGCGTCACCCAGCTTCGACATGGCTGTCGGCGAAATGATCTCCGCGCTCTCTGCTGCAGCAACATTGGTGATCGTTCCGGTGACCACGATCGGTGGTGACGACTTGGCCGAGTTGTTGGACTCGCAACGGGTCACCCACGCTCTGATCACCCCGGCCGTTCTGAGCACGATCGCCCCCCACGACCACGAACATCTTCGCGTTCTCGGTGTGGGCGGTGAAGCGGTATCCGCTGAACTGGTCGATCGTTGGCAGCCAGGGCGAACGATGCTCAACGGCTACGGACCGACCGAGGCGACCGACATCTCCACAGTTGCAGACCTCGAAGCGGGACAACCTGTCACGGTCGGTAAACCTGTGCGCGGATTCCGGACCCTGATCCTGGACACTCGACTGCGACCGGTGCCGATCGGTACGCCTGGTGAACTGTACGTGGCGGGGCCCGCTTTGGCTCGCGGTTACCACAACCAACACATTCTCACCGCAACACGATTCATCGCCGATCCCCACGGTGATCCTGGACAGCGCATGTACCGGACCGGTGACATCGCTGCCTGGACGGCCGATCTCACCATCGAGTACCGCGGACGGATCGACAGTCAGGTCAAGATCCGAGGTCAACGCATCGAACTCGGTGAAATCGAGGCGGTAGCAACACAATGCGACGAGATCGCGCAATCCGTGGTGCTTGTCGTCGAGACTGCACTGGGCAAGCGGCTGGCGGCATACCTGGTGCCGCAAGCTGGGCGCGTGATCGATACCGAGTCCGTAAGGCGCTATCTGGAGTCCGCGCTGCCACGACCGATGGTGCCCGACGCGTATGTCGTGCTGGACGCTCTACCGGTGACCGTGAACGGAAAGCTTGACCGCAAGGCTCTTCCCGCTCCGACGTTCTCCGCGTCGAAGGTGCGCTATCGAGCACCCGCGTCCGAGCCGGAAGAGATCCTCGCTTCGCTGTTCGCAGACCTGCTCGGTGTCGAGTCGGTGAGCGTCGACGATTCGTTCTTCGGGCTCGGCGGCGACAGCATCGCATCTATCCAACTGGTCTCCCGAGCGAAGGCTCGTGGTCTCGTGATGACCCCACGAGACGTCTTCGAACAGAAGACTGTTGCCGCGCTGGCACAGGTCGTTTTGCGATCTGACGCGCCGGCGCAGATGGTACTTGCCGAACTGCCGGGCAACGGTGTCGGAGAGTTGCCGCTGACGCCGGTGATGCACATGGTGCTCGGCAGCACCGATCACTTCGATCGCTACTCACAGTCGATCGCACTGGATCTGCCAGTCGGCGTCGATCAGGCGGGGATCGTCGCCACGGTGGCCGCCGTCGTCGATCACCACGACATGCTTCGGTCGACCTTGCACAGCAAAACTTTGCACGTGGCCGAGCCCGGAAGCGTGGACGTGGCCGCACGTGTGCGGAAGGTCGACTTCGATCCCGCTGCCGTCGACAGCGCGGAAAGCTTGACCGAATTGGCACGATCCCAAGTGGAACTGGCTCGACGAGAACTTGATCCGCGCGGCGGTGTCATGTTCGCGTGCGTATGGCTCGCGCCGGTGGGTGACGCGGAAAAGGCGACCGGGCGACTGCTCGTCGTGATGCACCATCTGGTCGTCGACGGAGTGTCGTGGCGAATCCTGGTGCCGGACTTCATGACCGCGTGGGCACAGATCTCCAATGGTGCGCCGGCGCAGCTGGCACCTGTCGGCACGTCGATGCGTCGCTGGGCACATGCGCTGCAGGACAGTGCAGTTGGGGCGACGGCAGAACTGCCGGCGTGGCGGGCAATCGTCGACGGCGAGGACCCGGATCTGGGATCGGCGCGCTTCGACCCCTCGCTCGATCTGGTCGCAACTGTCCGCGACATCGAGGTGCGCGTCGACGCGTCGACGACTCAAGCACTGCTGACCGAGCTTCCGGCCGCGTTCCGTGGCGGCGTGAACGACGGTTTGCTGACAGCTCTGGCGCTTGCAGTCACTCGGTGGCGTCGCGAACGAGGCGTGCACACCACATCGACGCTCATCCAGATGGAAGGTCACGGGCGAGAAGAGCAGACTGCACCCGGTGCTGACCTCTCGCGTACCGTCGGTTGGTTCACCAGCGTCTATCCCGTGCGCCTCGAACTCGGTGCGCTCGACATCGACGACGCCATGCGCGGCGGCGTCGCGGCGGGTCGGGCCGTGAAGTCGGTCAAGGAACAACTGCTCGCCGTGCCCGGTCGTGGCATCGGCTACGGGGTCCTCCGATATCTGACCGGCAGTGACATGTCCGGCAGTGACATGACCGGCAGCGACCCGGGTACACCACTGCCGGACGGCATGCCGCAAATCAGTTTCAACTACCTCGGTCGCGTGTCTGCCGGCAGCGTCCCGGAGGAGTTCGCCGATTTGGGGTGGACTCCGTCCGTGGATGTCGGTGACATCGAAGGCCCCGGAAACCCCGACATGCCTGCCGCCGCAGTTCTCGACATCAACGCGATAGTCACCGACATTTCGGGTGATGCCGAGTTGTCCGCGACGTTCTCCTACGCCGGACGCCTCCTGACCGATGCGGACGTCCGAGACTTGGCGGAGTACTGGGCGAGCGCGCTTCGGAGCCTGGTTTCCCACGTCGGCAGCGGCGCGGGGGGAGGCCTGACGCCTTCCGACGTTCCGTTGGTGACGGTCTCTCAGGAGGACATCGATGTCTGGGAAGACCGGTATCCGCTGGTCAGCGACATTTGGCCACTGTCGCCGTTGCAGCACGGACTTGCCTTCCACTCGTTGCTCGCCGGCAACACTGCCGACGTTTATCAGACCCAGATGGTTCTGGAGCTGACAGGAACTGTCGATCCGATACGAATGAACCGGGCCGTGACTGCTCTGCTGAACCGTCACGACAACCTACGGACGGCCTATGTCGCCGATCTGTCCGGCGAACTCGCGCAAATCGTTCTCGGTGAGGTCGATGTCCCGTGGCGTGTGGTCGACCTCGGTGCCGAGCCTGCGAGTGAGCGCGAAGCTGTCTACGAGCGAACCCTCGAGCGCGATCGATCCGAGCGTTTCGATTTGGCAACACCGCCATTGCTTCGGTTCACGCTCATCACTCGAGATCCCGGTCGACACGCGCTTGCGGTGACACTGCACCACATTCTTCTCGACGGGTGGTCGATGCCGCTTCTGATGAAGGACCTGATGGTTCTGTACGCAACGCACGGCGACGAATCGGTGCTTCCCCGCGCAGCGTCCTATCGTAATTACCTGTCCTGGTTGAATTCTCGGGACGCTGCGGAATCCGAGTTGGCGTGGGCCGAGGCGCTGTCCGGGCTCGAGCAGCCGACCCTGCTCGCCGGGGAAGGGTCTGCTGGTTCGAGTACCGGCACCGTCGAGTCGGTCGTTACCCAGGTGGAGACCGAACTCGCCGAGCATCTCGGTGCCTTCAGCGCCGACAACGGCGTCACATTGAACACCATGATGCAGGCAGGTTGGGGAATCCTGCTGGCGCGCCAGCTGGGTCGAACGGATGTCGTGTTCGGTGCAACCGTGTCGGGTCGTCCTCCCGAGCTCGATCATGTCGAGTCGATGGTCGGCCTGTTCATCAACACTCTGCCCGTCCGGGTCACGATCGACCCCGCGGAGTCTTTGCGTTCCTTGCTCTCACGGCTGCAGGCAGAACAGGCGGCGCTTCTCGAGCACCACCAACTCGGACTGACGGAGATCGTCAAGAGCGTCGGAAATGCCGCTGACTTCGACACGTTGTCCGTCTTCGAGTCGTACCCCGTCGATACGGAAGGTATCGCTGCAACGAGCTCGATCGACGGGATGACGGTCACAGCAATCACCGGTGACGATGCGACCCACTATCCGTTGACACTTACCGTTGTTGCCGATGACGGCATTTCATTCACGCTCAAGTATCAGCAGGATGTCTTCGATGCTCCTACGATCGAGGTTCTGCGCCAGAGGATGCTTCGGATCCTGCGTGCATTCGTGGAGTTGCCGGACACCGCTGCCGGAAACCTGGATGTTCTGGGGCCCGACGAGCGTCGCCTGCTTGTCCCGGTATCGGGCCTGCCGACTGCGCCCAGCGCAACCCTGGCTGATCTCATCGCTTCCGCCGTCGCACAGAACCCCGACGGAATCGCGATCTGGGCCGACGGGCGTGCGTGGACATACCGTGAAGCGGACGCCTGGTCGAACCGCCTTGCTTCCATTCTGCTCGATCACGGAGTCGGTCCGGAAACCTTTGTAGCCGTGGCACTCCGGCGATCGGCAGCGTCCGTGATGTCGGTGTGGGCAGTGACGAAGACCGGCGCCGCCTACTTGCCCGTCGATCCTGACTATCCGGTTGAGCGGATCGAGCACATGATCACAGACTCCGACGCTGTCATCGGCATCAGCCGAGGTGGGAATCAACTTCCCGATTCGGTGCGCTGGCTCGATCTGGACGCACTCGAAACCGCGATCCAAGAGCTACCCGACTCGAGTATCGCGGGAGCGGCTCGCATCGACAATCCCGCCTACATGATCTACACGTCCGGATCCACGGGCAAACCGAAGGGCGTCGTGGTCACGCATGGTGGTCTCGCGAACCTTGCCGCCGAGCGTCGTGAGCACTATCGCGTCGACTCGCGCTCACGATTCCTGCACAACACCTCGCCGAGCTTCGACATGTCGGTGGGTGAAATGATGTCGGCGCTTTCCGCGGCGGCGACTCTGGTCGTCACACCACCCTCCATTATCGGCGGCGACGAGTTGTCGCGGTTCATGATCGACCGCGAGGTCACCCACGCACTGATCACTCCGGCGATGTTGACGTCGATGGAACCGGAAGGGCTCGAGGAGCTTCGAGTCCTCGGTGTCGGCGGTGAAGCGGTTTCCGCCGAACTGGTCAATCGTTGGCAGCCCGGTCGAACCATGCTCAACGGGTACGGACCAACCGAGGCCACCGACATCTCCACCGTCGGTGATCTTGTCGCGGGGAAGCCGGTCACGATCGGATCGCCCGTACGCGGTTTCGGCACGGTGATCCTTGACGCTCGACTGCTGCCGGTGCCGATCGGGACACCGGGTGAGCTGTACGTGTCGGGGCCGGCTCTAGCCCGGGGGTACCACGATCAGCTAGTGCTCACGGCAACCCGATTTGTTCCCAACCCGCACGGGCAGCCGGGGGATCGTATGTATCGAACCGGTGACATCGCCGCGTGGACACCCGAACTCACCATCGAGTATCGGGGCAGGACCGACAGTCAGGTCAAGATTCGTGGCCATCGCATCGAACTCGGCGAGATAGATGCGGCACTGCACGCCCACCCGGACGTCGATGTGGCCATGACCCTCGGCAAGCGGACACCGTCCGGAGACACGGCGCTGGTGGCGTACGTCGTGCCGGAGCCGGGAACTGCGCCGGAGGCGGGCCACGTCATCGCATTCGTATCAGAGTTCTTGCCACGTCACATGATCCCGAGTGCCGTCGTCTTCATCGACAAGGTGCCGA
This sequence comes from Rhodococcus sp. C3V, assembly GCF_029269915.1. NCBI lineage: Bacteria > Bacillati > Actinomycetota > Actinomycetes > Mycobacteriales > Nocardiaceae > Rhodococcus > Rhodococcus sp. C3V. Next base: position 144,195 of record NZ_JARJBE010000013.1, on the reverse strand, counting down.
TGACACCGACAGGGAAGGTCGACGAGAAGGCATTGCCGACTCCTGATTTTGCGTCGAAGATCGTGTATCGGGAGCCGAGCACGCCTACGGAAATCGCTGTGGCCACAGCCTTCTCGGAGGTCCTCGAGATTGCTGACGTCGGCGCCGACGACAACTTCTTCGAACTCGGTGGCAACTCACTGTCGGCGATGCGAGTAGTGACCAAACTGCGGATGTCGCTTGCTCGCGAGATCCCACTGCAGTGGTTGATGGCCGAGCCGACTCCGGCGTCGATTGCGATTCGTGTCGACTCCGGACAAGAATCTTCCGGGGCGCTGGACGTCGTGTTCCCGATTCGGACGACCGGTGATCGGCCGCCTGTGTTCTTCGTCCATCCGATCGTCGGCCTGGCCTGGAGCTATGCCGGCTTGGCGCCGTACATCGATTCGGCGACTCCGATGTACGGGATCCAAACTCCAGCAGTCTCGTCCGCGGATCCGCTGCCGGAGTCCATCGAGTTCACCGCCGCCAGGTACCTCGAGGAAGTTCGAAAAATCCAGCCTGAAGGTCCGTATCACCTTGCCGGTTGGTCGCTCGGTGGCGTGATCGCACACTCGATGGCGGTGCTATTGCAGGCAGCGGGCGAGTCGGTCGATTCGTTGGTGATGCTGGACAGCTTCGCCCATGCCGCTGAAGACGGCGAAGGTACGGACGCTGACGACGACGCGGACATGGGACTCGAGTTCGCGCGAGCCATGGGCGAGTTGACTTCGGAAGATGTCGGCAGGCTTGTCTTCGCGGCCCGGCACAACGACACGTTGATGCAGACTCACCAGCCGGGGATCTTCGATGGCGACGTGCTGTATTTCACTGCAGCGCTGGATGATCCATGGCTGAACCGGGGAATCGATTCATGGCGTGCACACGTGAGCGGGGATATCGTGAATCACCCGGTCGAGTGCACGCACTGGGACATCACCTCGCCCGCCGCTCTCGAGACCGTTGGTCCGTTGATGGCGCACAACTTGGAGAGGATTCGACGGATGTCCTGAGTCGGGCGGGCGTGTTCTCGAGACACCACCTGCGTCAGGAATGGGTGCTTTCCCAGGCGAAACCGTCTGGGTCTGTGAAGGTTTCAGACGCGCCGGCAACGGTCAGACGGTGTGATCCGGTGCCTTCCGGAGCAACCCCGGCATCCTTTGCCAAAGCGCGGCGACCATACAGTGCGAGTGTCACATTGTTTGCTGCACTGGTGAATTCGACGTACTTGCGACCGAAGCTCTTGGACACCTCGAGTCCGCGGTCGAGGTAGAACTGCTTGCTGGCCTTGACGTCTTCGGCGCCGAGCAGCAGCACGAGGCTGTCGATCGTGCGGGTGGCCGGCCCGTCGTTCTTCTTCGACGACGTGGCGATCTTCCAGATGGAACCGTCTGGAGCCTGGACGACTCCGCCGTATCCCCAGAGGGATTTCTTGACAGGCTTCAAGGCGGTGGCACCGGCTGCGAGTGCTGCGCCGACGAAGGCGTCGACGATGTTCGGTTGGGAGACGACGAGCGAAAGGGTGTACCCACGAAACCCTGTTGTCGGTTCGTTCGATTCGCGTAGCTGGATTCGATCTCCGACGCCGAGAGCGTTGTAGAAGGCTTCGGCTGCCGCGAGGTCGGGAACGTCGAGTATCACGGATTTCGCGGTGGTCATCTGGGCGCTCCCTGCTGATGTGTGGATTGGCGACGTGTGGTCGGAAGTGGACTTCTGTGGTGTGTTCATGTGTTTCAACGTAATTGCGGGTCCCGTGGCTGTGCTTCTCGATTTCTGATCGGTTTGCTGAGACTGCTTGCAAGGTGCAGCACTCACGCAGGCCTTAGGTGGGCGATTTGTCGTGAATATCCTGTTCAGCCGATGTTTTCTCGATAGGCTGGTGAGCGCTGATCGGACGTACCTCACGCCACCATGGAACGGGGAAACCAGTGATCGCACTGCGAGGAAAGTCGTTAGCCGCAGCAGTAGTGGTGTCCATGACGATGGCGTTGGCCGCGTGTACCTCCGGTGAATCGGCGCCCGAGGTGGGCGGCAATTACGGCTCTGGCGGAACCGCCGTCGACTATCGGGAGCCGGTGAAACTGAGTAGCCGAGATGGTGTTCTCGAGGTGCGCTTGTCCGCTCATCAGGGAGTGATTCCGCTCGATACCGCTTCGGCGCCCGTGTCGAATTTTCTGCTCTTCGGGTACGAGGTCATCCGGGGTACGGCGTCGGACGGATCGACCTCGGCGAGTGACGTCTATCCGGCGCCGACTCTCCGCGTCAATCCCGGGGAGCGATTGATCATTCATTACGACAACGATTTGCAGGATCTCACGATCCAGGACTTCTACGATCCGGCATTCACACCGGCGGGCGGGGACGTGCCGATCTATCCGCCGGCGCTGACGTCGGCTCCGCTGAATCTGCACACGCACGGAGTGCACGTGAGTCCGGACGGCAATGCGGACAACGTGTTGCTCAACATTCCCGCCGGCCAGGGAAACGTGTACGACTACGCGATTCCGGGGACGATGCCGAACGGTCTGTACTGGTATCACAGTCACCGGCACACCCTCACCGCCCAGCAGACGTACATGGGCCTGGCCGGGCTACTGGAAATCGGCCGGCCGGACGGCAATCTGCCTGTCGTGACGGCAAACGACGTTCCGATTCGCGATATGGCACTGCAGTACAACTTCGTATTCGACCGAAAAGGAAAGGGCCGACAGCTCAACGACGCGAACTGGCCCCAATTCGTCAGTACGTTGACGCCACCCGCCGGTACGGAACTAGCCGACGGCACGTACCGTCCGAGCCTTGCTCCGGTGAATTTCTCGGACACCACCGAGGGCACGCAGTATTTCACCAACTGGTACACCGGACCGTTGTCCCCGGCCAATCATCGTGGACAGAATCAATTCGTTCCAGGCAATCTGCAGAGCTTCGTGGGTGAATCGACGACTGTACCGGCCGATCCTTCACTGCCGGACAACCAACGCGATGTGCAGTACACCGTGAACGGTCAGTTCCAGCCGTCGCTGAAACTGAAGCCGGGGCAGACCGAGATCTGGGTGCTTGCCAACATCAGCGACTTTGCCTACATGCCGGTCACGTTGACGGAAACCGCAACCGGCGCCCATCCGAAGTTCGCCATCGTAGGGCAGGACGGAAACCCGTTCGACGAGGTCAGGCCACCCGTGGACGGGGACGGAACCAGGCTGGTGATTCCGCCGGCCTCGCGATACGCAATCGCAGTGACGATGCCGGAGTCCGGCGATCTGGTGCTGGAGATGCCTCCGCTCGAAGGTGCGAAGCCGGTGAGCAATCCAGGCATTCTCTACACCAACAACGGTACCGACAATCCGCCCGCCGAACTCGGAACCGTCACCGTCGACCCGTCGGTGATCAGTTACGCGGACGGATTCTTCACGTTCCCGACTCAGCAGTTGATCCGTGCGACGCCAGACGAGGGTGAAGGAAAGACGACTCCCTTCGAGTTCGGACAGAACCTCGATACCTACACCCCGTTCGTGGATACCGCAGCGATGACGCCCGACGTGACCCGCAACCTCACAGTGTCCGGTGGGTTCGGAAACGAGAAGGCCAGCAACAGTGATCCGAAGGCCTTCACCTACGAATTCGCCGACAACACGTTCCCCAACATTCCGCTGATTCAACCGCGACTGAATTCCGTTGAGGAATGGAAGATCACGAACCTCAACAACGACGAACACCCGATGCATATTCACGTCAACGACTTCCAGGTAACGGAAGTTGTGGATCCCGTCGCAGGTACCACGACAGGGGTTCAGCCATGGGGAATCGACAACGTTAACGTGCCCGCTCCGGTGACTGACGAGAATGAGAATGCTCTCGAGCCTGCGTCAGTGACGTTGCGAACGAAGTTCACCGAGTACACCGGAACCTTTGTGATTCACTGCCACCGACTCAATCACGAGGACAACGGTTTGATGGCGACTGTCAACGTGATTCCCGAGGTATCGACATATGCCGTCGCGATACCTGGTTCGGCCGGCGTGCCCGCCAAGGTGCAGATATTCGATGCCAACGGCGACAAACTGATCACTGCTGTGACGCCCTTCCCGTCGTTCGAAGGCACCCCGAGTGTTGCGATGGCGGACGTGAACGGAGACATGGTGCTTGATCTGGTCGCTGGAACAGGTGCAGGCTCGGCTCCGGAAGTGGTGGCGTACAACGCAGTCGGCGGCGTGCCGTTCACCGACGAGTTGGCAAGATTTGCCCCCTTCGATGTGGGTTTTCGTGGCGGAGTGAACATCGGCGGAGTCGATATCGACGGAAACGCACTGGCGGACAACATCATCGTTGCCTCGGGCCCAGGGATGGAGTCGCAGGTCAAGATTTACTCCACCGACCTTCCGGCGGACAAGAGGTCCGCACCCGCAGAATTCGGTTCGTTCTCGCCGTACCCGGGATCGAGTAGCGGAGTCACGTTCGCAACCGGAATGGTTGACAGTCACTCCGGTCGAGCGAGCATCGTGACCGCACCGGGTGCGGGCGAGGAGCCGTTGATCAAGACGTTCCGCTACGACCTGTACGAACCGACGGCGGCTGCGCAGGGCGGCTCCGATGAACACGCAGGTCATACGGCTGGTCCTGTAATGACGTCGCAGTTTTTGGCATTCGATCAGGGCTACCGCGACGGGGTGTCTCTGTCGACGGGTTGGGTGGCCGGCGCCGAGGGCGGAGCAAAGTCGATAGTGGCAGGCATGCTCGGAGGAGAAGGATCAATCCGCGTCTTTTCGAGTGGATCCAGGCTCGACGGTGCACCCGAGATGTACCTCGAGAGTCCAGATCACCATTCGACGGACGTGGCGTTTCGGGAGGTTGCAGCTTTCGACCCGTTCACCGGTCCAGGTTCGGGTGTCGGAGTAGCCACGACGAGCACGACTACCGGCGCGGATCTCCTCGTCAGCGGCAGCAACGGAACGGGTGCCGAAGTTCGGAAATTCACTCTCGGTCGTGCCGATCCGTCTGCGACCACATTGACACCGACGCTTGTGGGAACGCTGCCGCCCTATCCCGTCGGCGGGGGAGTTCTGCCGCTCGGCGGCCGATGATCCGGTTTTGAGAGTTACTGAAAGTAGTTTCATATCAACGGGTCTCGAGCCTTCCTGTTCTCGAAGTTGTCCGTTTTGTCTCTGGTTATCGAAAGTGTGTTCGATTAAACTTTCGGTATGGACAGTCGGGAAGCGTGGCAGCTGGATGGCGAGGACCTCAAGAGTGAGGTTCTGGATCTGGTGCGCGTCCGGCACGAGTTGCAGTCGCGGATGGTGTTGCTGATCGTGGAGATGTTTTCCCGGGAGACTGTGGTCGGGAAGGGTTTTCGGGCGATCGCGCAGTGGTTGCATGGTTCGACGAATTTGGAGATCGGTGAGTGCAGTCTGCTCGTCGGCTTGGCGCGGTTGTTGATGCTCGAACCTGTTGTCGCGGATGCATTCCATCGCGGCGATGTGGATGCGTTGAAAGCCCGTCAGGTGGCGTCGTTTTGTCAGCATCCACCCAAGAACATGACGCCGGCGGACGTGGACAAGGCCCGCGGAATCTTGCTCGGGTTGGCATCGAAGAACATCGCCGATTGTGATGCGGTGCGGGCGGCGATCCGGCGGATCGAGAAGCAGTACGGAAAACGCGAAGACGGCGTCCCGGTCGGCGAGGATTCCGAACGTAACGAGTTCTACGCCTCGAAAGGGTTGTACGGACGGGTGACCGTGAAGGGCGATCTGGATGCGGTGAACGGGGCCCGTCTGATCACGTTGTTGTCGAGTCTGTCGGCTCCGACGCCGGAGAAGGACGGCGTGAAGGACGCCCGCACGCCGGCGCTGCGGCGGGCGGACGGCTTCTGCGAATTGTTGCGCCGGTACGAGCGAGCGGGGTTGGGTCCGATCGAGGGCGGAGTGAAACCGCACATCACGGTGACTGCGTCGGCGAAAGACATGACCGACCTCAAAGCCTTGAAAGACCTCCTGCCGTCCACCGAAGAACTCGGATTTGCGTGGGCGGATTGGATAGGTCCGATCAGTATCGACACGGCCCGGATGTTGGCGTGCGACTGCACGGTCACGCGAATTTTGTTGGATGAGAATGGTGTTCCGCTCGACTGCGGTAAGGAAGCGAGAACGGCGACGGTGCCGCAGCGGCGGGCTCTTGCGGTTCGGGATGGTGGGTGTGCGTTTCCGGGGTGCGGGACTCCGTCGGGGTGGTGCGATGCCCATCATATTGTTCACTGGAACGATGGTGGCCCAACGGATCTCGATAATCTGATTCTGTTGTGCGGTCATCATCATCGGACGCTGCATCACACGGAGTGGCGGGTGGAGATCGGTCCGGATCGACATCGGTGTTCTATCCACCGATGTCGATCGATCCGTTCCAGCAGCCGATCGGCGGGAACAGCCCACCAACGGCCGCGTGAACGGACATAACTGAAAATGCCAGCGTATGCACCGGGGAAGAATCATGCCCCGTTACATGCGCTGGCTTTTCGTGTTCCGGAGAGTTCAGGGCAGCGACCAGAACTGAGTAGTCACCAGATAGAAGACGACCACCCAGAACAAGGTCACCGCAGCGACGATTGCCACCCCTTGTGCGTTGGTTTTTGCGACAGGAATCCCCGGAGGTGGACGCAGCCAACGGCGCAGGAGTCGATTCACGTAGTACGGCATCGTGAAGAAACTCATGATGAAGCTCGACAGCAGATTGCCGATCAACAATCCGAGCCAGAGTGGCAGCTTCAGCGGTGACAGCGCCAAAGTAAGCAAGACGACAGTCGGGTAGAGACCGACCCAGACCGCGATCGAGGTTTTTGTCTCCGAAGGTGGAGGGGCCTCGTTTCCGTTCTCGTCGAAGGCAAACCAACTGCCGAACGAATTGTCCACGGTTCGCAGTTCGAAGTCGTGAAACTTGCGGCCCTCGGCGAGGAGTTGTTGTCGCTCAGGGGAAGTCAGCCACGTATCGAGGTGGGCAGCATTGTCGAAGCGATACAGCAGGGTCCATTCATCCTGCACACCGTCGACGGGGCGAAACAGTTCGGTGCCGCGGAATCCGTCGAAAGCACTCTCCACCTCCCGAAGGCGATCCTGCCAGGCAAGGAACTCGTCGATGCTGTCGTCACCGACTCGGTGCGTCACTACGACGGTCAGCAGTGGGTCCGGAGGCCTGATCCCGCCGCTCACTACCTGCTGCGTGGCCGGGCCGTCGAAGAACTGACGACCGCTGTCGAGGTAGTCCTGCCTCGTCGCGCTGTTGATCCACGCTTGAACATGAGCGATGGAGTCGAATCGGTACACGATCACCCAATCAGGTTGGGTGGGCGTCGGAGCCGCGATTTCTGCCCCGAGGAAGCCTGCATAATCTGCGGCCGCCCGGTTGAGATCTTTCTGCCATACCTCGAATTCTTTCTCCAGTCCGGCACGCACTCGCTGGCCGATGATGACCGTCGCGGCGCTGTCCGCCGACGTGTGCGCGGTCATCGGTTCAGGCCTGTGTAGATGCGTTCCGGGGTGAGCGGTAGCGACCGGAATCGTGACCCGGTTGCATCCTGCAGTGCGTTCGCCAATGCAGGGGCAACCGGATTGATGCAGCACTCCGCCATGCCCTTGGAGCGGAGAGGACCGACGGAGTCTGATGACTCGACGAGGATCACCTCCGTGCGTGGGATATCTGCATATGTCGGGATCCGGTAGTTACGTAGATTCGGGTTCATCATCGCGCCGTTTGCGTCTACGTGGAAGTTCTCGGTGAGTGCGAAGCCGATGCCCTGGGCGACGCCACCTTCGATCTGTCCCCGCACCTGCGCCGGATTGATGATCACCCCAGCGTCGGTGGCTTGGACGCTGTAGAGAATGCGGATCTCGCCGGTGATGCGATGGACGGCAATCCGGAAGCCATGAGTGTTGGACACCACGCTGCGCGGAGATCCGTATGCCTTCCGCGCCTCGGTGAATCGGATCCCGCGCGGGCGCGCGGCCTCGAGTATCTCTTGCAGTGTTAATCGAGTACTACCGCAGACGATCTTGTCGTCGTCCATCGAGCACTGGTCAATCGACACGCCGGTGTGGTGCGCGGCGAAGGCAAGTAGGCGATCGCGGAGCGCATTCGACGCGCGAAGTACCGCGTTCCCAGCGACAAACAGGCCGGCGCTGGCGAAAGCGCCTGTGTCGAAACCGGTTCGGTCGGTGTCCGACTGAATGATTCGTACACGCGACGGAGTTGTGCCCAGCTGATTTGCGGCGATCTGCACGTGGGCGGTAGAAGTTCCCTCACCGAATTCGACTGTGCCGATGGCAAGTTCGTATACACAGTCTTCGCCGAGGGTGAGCCAAGCCTCGGAAATGTGCTCGGTGGGTGGCGCGGTCTCGTGTAGCGAACTGGCAGTGCCGGTGCCGATCAGCCAATCCGCTCCGAGCGAGGGAACCGGTTGGCGCTTCAACGCGGCGTCGATCAGATCTATGCATTGCCCCAGTCCGTCTTCGGTGAAGATCACGTCGTCTGGGCCGTCTTCGAGTGCGATCAGCGAATCGCCCGGTCGGACGATATTGCGTCGACGCAGTTCGAGCGGATCCATGTTCAGCGCGACGGCCAATTCGGTCATGGCCGATTCCACGGCAAAGGCCGGTTGCGTCATCCCGTACCCACGCAGAGCGCCGCTCGGGACGTTATTGGTGTACACGGAATACGCATCGAACTTCTTGTTGGCGCAGCGGTAGAGCGATACTGCCGCGCCGCCGGCAAAGAGTGTCTCTCCACCGTGGTTTCCGTACGCACCGGTGTTCGATACGTTGCGATACTGAAAGGCTGTGAGGGTTCCGTCCGACTTGGCACCGAGCTTGATCGTGAGCTTCATCGGATGACGCGGCGACGCGGTGGTGAACTCTTCTTCTCGGGTGAACTCGAGGCAGACGGGACGACCGGTGTCGAGGGTGGCGAGCGCCACCAGATCCTCGCTGATCACTTCCTGTTTTCCTCCGAACCCGCCGCCCACGCGTTTGCAGAACACGCGTAGCTGATCCGGGCGGAGGTCGAAGAGATGGGCGAGTTTGACCTTGGCGATGGAGGGGGACTGCGAACTTGTGCGAACGTGAAGGCGTCCGTCTTCCATCCAGGAGATCGAACCGTGCGTCTCGAGGTGCGCGTGCTGAACCCGCGGCGAGAAGTAGGTGCCTTCGTGGATGACGTCGGCCTCGGCGAACCCTGCCTCGACGTCGCCCACATGACCGTGAAGTTCGAGCAGGATGTTGTGCTCGGGATCTCGAACAAAGGGATCGTCGGATCCGTGCAGGGCTGGAGCGCCGTCGGCCATGGCCTCTTCCGGATCGAACACGGAAGGCAGGATCTCGTAATCGACCTTCACCTTCCGACGGCCTTCTTCCGCAGCGACGACGGAGTCGGCGAGGACGGCCACTACACGCTGACCCACGAACCGCACGACGTTGTCGAGAATGTAGGTGTCGTCCGGATCGACAAGGTGGTCGGTATGTATTGCCGTGGTGAAGAGCTTGCGCGGCACGTCTTTCCAGGTGTAGACGCGATGGACACCGGGGACGGCGAGCGCCTCGGTGGTGTCGATGGAGGTGATGCGGGCATGTGCGTGAGGCGAGTGCAGCACTTTCAGGTGCAGCATGCCGTCGATCGCGGTGTCCATAGTGTATTCGGCTCGGCCGGTCACCACGTCGGTGGCCGCCGGCGCCCCGACGCTGGTTCCGACGGCCTGTCCCGGGAGGGCAACTTCGACAGCACCGACACCGTTGACCGCGTCTTCGATGGATCGGTAACCGGTGCAGCGGCACAGGTTTCCCTTGAGCGCTCGCGGCAAGTCTTCTTTCTGCGCGTCGGTGAGCGCCGCCGAGGTCATGATCATCCCGGCGGTGCAGAACCCACACTGAAAGCCGGGTGCATCCCGGAACTGCTGCTGAATCGGATGGAGATCTTCGGGCGTGCCGAGTCCCTCGATCGTGGTTACCGCGCGACCGTCGGCGCGAAAGGCGGGCGTGATGCAGCTGTGTATCGGTGTTCCGTCGAGCCACACTGTGCACGCCCCGCAGTCCCCGCCGTCGCACCCCTTCTTCACCCCGTGGTGTCCGAGGTGCCGAAGAAACGTCCGGAGACACTGTCCCGGGAACGGCTCCTCGTGGAACTGCCGGTCGTTCACCGTGTAGCTCATGACTGGCTCCCCGTGAGTTCGTTTCGGAGCTCGTCGGCGTAGTGGCGGGCGAGGTGGAGGCGGTGGTCTGGGGTTCCGTTGGGATCGTCGAACCAAATGTCGGCCGAAATGGAGTCGACGGCTCGTCGCAGAGAGTGCTCGTCCGGCATGGTGTCGAACGTCAGCCGGATCGGATGGGTGGTGCCGGCGGTGATGGTGAGGTGAAAGTCGTCGGCGCCAGGAGTCTGCGTCGCGATCATGAAGATCGTCGAACGGCCGAGGTGCGTGAGACTGAAGCGGCGGTGGGCGTGCCGTTTGGTGAGTGCGTGCACCGGGAACTCGATGCTCCGAAGGACTTCGCCCGGCTCCAGGACATTCTGGTGGTCACCGGTCACGAAGTCGCACGCGTCGACGGTCCTCACTGTTCCGTCGGTAGCCCATAGTGTGAACGAAGCCTCGAGTGCAACTGCCAGGGTGATCATCGGTCCGGCCGGAAGCGACATACAGATGTTGCCGCCTACGGTGGCCGAATTCCACACCTTGAAAGACGAGAGGAAGTACTCGCAGCTGACGCGAATAAGTGGACTCGCACGCCAATTGTCCGGCGGGACAAACGCATACAGTTCGGCAACGGTGCACGTAGCTCCGACACCGAAATGAGTCGGGCCGACCTCCAGTGGTGTCCAACCGAGCGCGGTGAGGTCGACCAGTCGACGCGTGTCGGGTTGTTCTGCTGAGAACAGCCACGTTCCTCCCGCGAGCCAGGCGTCGCCGGGACGCCACACGTCCCCTGGGCGATCCGGTGGTCGGCGTATCACGTCGGTAATGGTGGTGATGTCCATGCGCCTGCTCCCCTCGGGGGATGTGTCTTCTCGGAGTGGGACATTACCGAGGTGACGAGACGCATTCACACTTTTAGTACATATCGGGCACGCGAAACATGAGCGATACGTACGTGACATCGACTGGTGGGGCGGTGCATGCGCTTGCCGATTCTGGGTACGACTGCTTGAGAGGCGCGATCAGCCTCTTGCTTTCGCGCTGTTGATTCGGACGCGGCTACGCACTCGGCGGCCGCGGAGATCATGCGGGGCGGGGCGCTGTGAAACCCTTCGAGGTAAGTCGGACCGACCCTTCTGATGAGACGCTCTTTCCGCTCTCGGCCGCCCAACGGGCAACCTGGTTCGCTCAGCAATTCGATCCCGAAGTCCCGATTCTGATAGCGCACTACGTGGAGCTGCGCGGCGAACTCGACGTCGAACTGCTGGATCGCGAAACGCGAGCGGTGGCATACGAGTTTCAATCTCCTTTGCTCAAAGTGATCGAGATCGACGGTCAACCGATGCAGTACGTGGACGAGACATCTGAGATCACCGTCCGTCTTGTCGACCTCCGTGGGTCCCCCGATCCGATCGAGGATGCCCTCGGGTGGATGCGCCGAGATTGCCGGACGCAGCTCGACCTGGCAGTCGACGGAATCGTCGCGACCGCTGTGCTGCGTGTCGGGGACGCGCACTATCTGTGGTACAGCCGCATCCATCATGTTGCGCTCGACGGTTTCGGTGCCATGACCATGATGAACCGCATTGCGCATCGGTACTCGGCCTCGGCGGCGAGAAAGGACTCGCAGCCGAGTCGTGCCGCGACGCTGCGCACGCTGTACGACATCGACGAGCGGTACAGAATGTCGGATCGATTCGCCGCCGACCGGGAGTACTGGGCTGAGCGCAATACCACCCTCGCCGGATCCAGCCTGGCGGAGGCTTCTGGGCCCGCGCAAACCGAGAGCCGACTCGAAAGCACACTGATGTCGGACCGAAGTTGTGCCCTTCTCTACGAATCCGAGAACCACGCTGCACCGGTCATCGCTGCGCTCGCGTTGTACCTCGCGCGGATGACGGCGAAAGAGACTGTCCAGATTCATGTTCCGATATCCGGACGGACTACGGCGGTGCTGCGGGACTCGGGCGGCATGATGGTGAACGTCACGCCACTGCTCATCCGTGTCGCAGCGGTCGACACCGTCGGTGAACTGTTCGCCCAGGTCCAACATGAGCTCATGGGTGCATTGCGGCACCAGCGCTGCAGCCTCGACGACATCCGTCGGGACGCAGGCGTGACGAGCGGTCTGGAAGGCGAAGACTCATATGCCGGGCCCATGGTCAACGTCATGCTGTTTCGCCAGGAGGTGCAGTTGGGCGAGGTGGTTGGGGAGTATCACATCGTCACCTCCGGGCCGGTGGAAGACCTTCTGGTCAACGTGTATCCGAGCGGCGACAGGCTGCGTGTCGACTTCCGGGCAAACCCGATCCGATACGAGGAGGCGGGTTTACGCGAGCACCACCGGAATTTTGTCGGCTTGCTGGAAGAGTTGATCGCGTCTGATTCCGGTGCCGAGCTGGCAGACATTCACGGCCCGACGGCCCGGGAGGGCGAGCGACGACAACGCGAAGTGCGGCACCTCGAATATTGGAGACATGAGCTCACCGGGGCGCCCGAACTATTGCAACTTCCCTTCGATCGGCCCAGACCTGCAACGCAATCGCTGGAGAACGGACGGGTTGAGGTCCAGATCGCCGCCGACACCCACGCGCGGATCACGGCGATGGCGAGTGATCTCGGGACGGACACTCGTGCGGTCTTACATGCAAGCTTTGCTCTTCTGGTGAGCCGGTTGTCCGGTGCTTCGGATGTTGTGATCGGTACGCCCGCGGGATCCGACGCGAACATCGTCGCCATCCGGAGTCGCGTCGATCTGGTGACGACTTTCACGGCACTCTTGGGCAGTGTCGTCGAGGTCCGAAGTAATGCGCTGCCGCACAGTGGGATACGGCTCGAGCAGGTGGCGGAGTCGCTCGAGTTGGAGGATGTACCTGCGTATGCGCCGGTGATACAGGTGACGTTCGAGTCCGTCGCCAGCGCTGACGAGCACCCTCCCGACCTCGGCCGCTTCGATCTCGGAGTGTCTGCAGTCGAGACTTTCGACGAGGTGGGTACGCCGTCCGGAATCACGGTGACGCTCGCGTTTGCCACCGACCTGTTCGACGCCGAGACGGTACGTGGCCTCGGTTTGCGGTTCGCGCGCGTCCTGGAATCCGTGACCACAGATCCGACAATGATGGTCGGCGACATCGACATCTTGTCCGACGACGAGCGATCCGCGATGCAGCCTGTACGCAGTGACCCTCGCGCTTCGCACCGCACCCTGGCCGAACTGTTCGACGGTGCGGCGCGCACACACCCCGACGGCGTGGCCCTGTCGTATCTCGATGCCGAGTTGACGTATCGAGAACTCGATGAGCGTTCCTCGAAGTTGGCCCGAGAATTGATCGACCGCGGAATCGGTCCGGAAAACAGTGTGGCGCTGGGTATGACGCGTTCGATCGAATCGGTTGTCGCGATGTTGGCGGTGACCAAAGCTGGCGCGGCATTCGTGCCGGTGGATCCGACCTATCCGGGTGAACGTGTTCGCTTCATGCTGACCGATTCCGGCGCCGTACTGGGGCTCACGGTCGTTTCCGAACTTCATCGTTTGCCGGATTCGATTTCCTGGATAGCAATCGACGACGCTGAGTTCCGTGGCCGACTTGCACGGTTGTCAGTGCGCTCCATCTCCGATGTCGATCGGGTGCACCCGATCCGGCCCGACAATCCTGCATACGTGATCTACACTTCGGGTTCCACCGGACTCCCCAAGGGGGTGACGGTCTCGCATCGTGGACTGGAAGCGCTTGCTGCCGAACAGCGTTCGCGGTTCGGTGCGACCCAGGATGCGCGAACATTGCACTTCTCGACCCCGAGTTTCGACGCCTCGATTTTCGAATACCTGCTGGCTTTCGGTGCCGGAGCGACCATGGTGATTGCGCCGAGCACGATCTACGGCGGTGACGAGTTGTCTCACTTCCTCGAATCCCAGCGTGTCACGCATGGTTTTGTCACTACTGCGGCGCTCGGAACAGTTTCGCCCGAGGGCCTTTCGGACTTCGGCGAAGTGGTGGTCGGTGGTGAGGCCTGTCCGCCGGATCTCGTGCAGCGCTGGGCTCCCGGCCGACGGCTGTGCAATGCGTACGGGCCGACCGAGACCACCGTCATGTCGAACATCGGCGAGCCGATGGTGTCGTCGGAGGACATCACAGTGGGCGGTCCGCTCCGCGGCTTCGAGGAGATCGTGCTCGATCAGCGATTGCACCCCGTCCCCGACGGTGTTGTGGGCGAGCTGTACATCTCGGGAGACGCGCTCGCACGTGGATATCACCGGAAGTACGCGTTGACCGCAGAACGATTCGTGGCAGACCCCTTCGGCCTCCCCGGGCAGCGGATGTATCGAACGGGGGATTTGGTGCGGTGGCGCCGTGGCCGTGGACTCGAGTACGTCGGTCGTAGTGACTTCCAGGTGAAAGTTCGCGGATTTCGTATCGAACTCGGGGAAATCGACAGCGTCGTGCGGTCGTGTCCGCAGGTCGAGAATGCAGTCACCGTGGCGCGTGCGGCTCCCTCCGGGACAGCGATGATCACCACGTACGTCGTGCCTGCCGGCGGAAGTGCGCTCTCGACGGCCGAGCTGACGCGGTACGTCGCGAGCCGTGTTCCGTCGTACATGGTTCCTGCGGCATTTGTTCTACTCGACGAGTTGCCGGTAACTCCGGCGGGAAAGGTCGATCGCGCTGCCTTACCTGCACCTCGGCTCGATGCTCGGTCGGACGACTTTCGACCGCCCGAGGGCGCTGAGGAACTAGTGCTCGCCGAGATTTTTGCCGATGTTCTAGGCGTCGAGACGGTGGGTGCGGGTGACGACTTCTTCGATCTGGGCGGGAACTCACTGATTGCCACGAAGCTGATCGCTCGCGTAAATGCCGCTGAAGAAATCGATTTCGGGGTGCGGACTTTGTTCGAAGCACCGACTATCGAATCATTGGCCCGTCACGTGCGGGATGCGAAGTCATCCCGCGTTGATCGCACGCGTTCGAAGCGTCCAATCCTGCAGGCACATTCGTACAGGGACAAGATTCCGGTGTCTGTGGCACAACGACGCCTGTGGTTCGTCAATCAGTTCGACACGTCGTCCCCGGCCTACAACATTCCGATGGTGGTCCGACTGTCAGGTGCCTTGGATGTCGCTGCGATGCAGCGCGCGGTGGGAGATGTTGTCGATCGGCATGAATCGCTCCGTACCGTCTACCCGGCGTCGGTCGACGGCCCCCATCAGGTAGTAGTGCCTTCGGAACGCGTGACGTCGAAGATCGCGTGGGAAGTATCCGTGGACGAGGAAGCCTTGGACAGGCGCATCGCCGATCTCGCTCGCGAGGGGTTCGACGTGAGCGCGAACGTGCCCCTGCGCGGCTCCCTTTTTCGGGTCACGCCGGACGATCATGTCCTTGCGCTGGTGGTTCACCATATTTCGGCGGACGGAGCATCCCTCGAGCCGCTGGCCCGCGACCTGACCCGCGCCTACGCGGCGCGGGCTGCGAAACGGGCACCGGACTGGTCGCCTTTGCCTGTGCAGTACGCCGACTACAGCCAATGGCAGATCGAACTGCTCGGCAGTGACGACGATCCGGACACGCTCGAGGCGAAGCAGTTGGACTACTGGACGTCCACCCTGGCCGGTCTACCTGACGTGATCGACCTTCCGCTGGATCGACCGAGACCGGCGGAACGATCCATGCGCGGTGAATCGGTCCGATTCTCGGTGCCCGCAGACGTGCACAGTGAACTCCTCGAACTCGCTCGGAATCACAACACGACACCGTTCATGGTGATGCACGCAGTGCTGGCGGTTCTGTTGGCACGGCTGAGCGCCTCGCCGGACATAGCGATCGGGACTCCGGTAGGAGGGCGCGCCGAGCAAGTCCTCGACGATCTGGTCGGGATGTTCGTCAACACGGTCGTCCTGCGAATCACCGTTGACACCGCCGCGACTTTCGAGGAGATCCTTTCACGAACTCGCGAAGTCGATCTGGCAGCGTTCGGACAAGCCGAGGTGCCGTTCGAGCGAGTCGTCGATGCAGTTGCGCCGGAGCGTTCGTCATCTCGCTCACCGCTCTTCCAGGTTCTGTTGGAATTCCAGAACACCGCAGATCCCCACCTCGAACTACCCGGACTGGGTGTCGATGTTGTTCCAGTCGACGTCGGTGTCGCCAAATTCGACTTGCAACTGTCGCTCTCCGAGCAGCGTGGCAAAGACGGCCTCCCCATGGGTTTCGATGCCGCTTTCACCTATGCCTCCGATATCTTCGAGCGCACCACAGTCGCCGAGTTCGGCGAGCGTTTCGTCCGCCTCCTCCGGTCGGTCGTGTCGGATCCAACAGTGCCAGTAGGGGATACGGAAATTTTGGGCGTGCCCGAGCGTGGGTTGGTGGTGGGTGGTTGGGATGGTGTGGGGGTTGTGGTGGGGGGTTTGACGTTGGTGGATGTGTTGGATGGGCGGTTTGCTGGTGTGGGTGGTGGGGGGTTGGTGTGTGGTGGGGTGGTGTTGTCGTGGGGTGAGTTCGATGTTCGGGTGAATCGTTTTGCGCGGTTTTTGATTTCGTTGGGGGTGGGTCCGGAGTCGCGGGTGTGTGTGGCGTTGTCGCGGTCGGTGGAGTTGTTGGTGGCGGTGTTTGCGGTGGTGCGGGCTGGTGGGGTGTTTGTTCCGGTGGATGTGGGTGCGCCGGTGGAGCGGGTGGGGTTTGTGGTGGGTGTGGTGGATCCGGTGGTGGTGTTGTCGCGGGTTGGTGATGGTGGGTGTTTGCCGGTGGGGGTGGGGTTTGTTGATGTGGGTTGTGTTGATGTTTCGGGTTTTTCGGGTGGTCCGGTGGGGGTGGGGGATCGGTTGGGGGTGTTGTTGCCTGAGCATGCGGTGTATGTGATGTTCACGTCGGGGTCGACGGGTCGTCCGAAGGGGGTGGTGGTGTCGCATGCGGGGGTGGTGAATCGGTTGTTGTGGATGCAGGGGGAGTTTCCGTTGGGTGTGGGGGATGTGGTGTTGCAGAAGACGCCGGTGTCGTTCGATGTGTCGGTGTGGGAGTTGTTTTGGCCGTTGATGGTGGGTGCGCGGTTGGTGGTGGCGGATCCGGGTGGGCATCGTGATCCGGTGTATTTGGTGGGTGTGATCGAGCGGTGGGGGGTGTCGGTGGTGCATTTTGTGCCGTCGATGTTGGAGGTGTTCGTGGGGGAGTTGAGCGTGGGGGAGTTGGGGGTGGGGTGTTCGGGTTTGCGTCGGGTGTTTGTGTCGGGTGAGGGGTTGTCGTCGGTGTTGGCGGGGCGGTTTGCGGGGGTGTGTGGTGCGGAGTTGGTGAATTTGTACGGGCCGACGGAGGCGTCGGTGGATGTGACGTTTCATGTGGTGGAGGGTGTTGTGGGGGTGGGTGTTCCGATTGGTCGGCCGGTGTGGAATACGCGTGTGTTGGTGTTGGATTCGCGGTTGCGGCCGGTTCCGGTGGGTGTGGTGGGGGAGTTGTATGTGGGTGGGGTGCAGGTGGCTCGGGGGTATGAGGGTCGTGTGGATTTGACGGTGGGTCGGTTTGTGGCGGATCCGGTGTCGGGGGTGGTGGGTGCTCGGGTGTATCGGACGGGTGATGTGGTGCGGTGGGGGTGTGGTGGGGTGTTGGAGTTTGTGGGGCGCAAGGATTTTCAGGTGAAGGTGCGGGGGCAGCGGGTGGAGTTGGGTGAGGTGGAGGCGGTGTTGGCTGCTCAGGTGGGGGTGGCTGGTGCGGTGGTGGTGTTGCGGTCGGGTGTGGGTGGGGATTTTTTGGTGGGGTTTGTGGTGGGTGAGGTGGGGGTGGTGGTCGATGAGGTGGTGGTGTTGGAGGGGGTGCGGAGGTCTCTTCCGGGGTTCATGGTGCCGTCGGTGGTGGTGGTGTTGGGGGAGTTTCCGGTGACGGTGCATGGGAAGTTGGACCGTAAAGCCCTCCCGGACACCGATTTTGCGAGCGCTGCATATCGGATTCCTGCCACTCCTGCCGAAATCGGAATCGCCCGTGCTGTTGCCGACGTTCTCGGTCTCGACCAGGTGGGTGCCGACGACAGTTTCTTCGAACTCGGCGGGGATTCCCTCAGCGCCACTCGAGTCATCGCCCGCATCAACGCCGCATTGCACACCAATATGGGGGTCAATGCACTGTTCGACGCCCCCGTGGTCGCGGACCTGGCGGCCTCGATAGATCCAATCGACTCCGCGCCGGGCGAGCCTGGACCCGAGGAAGCTACTCGTGTGCCCCTCACGAGTAGGGCACGGCCAGAACGTATTCCGCTGTCGTTCGCGCAATCGCGGATGTGGTTCGTCAACCAGTTCGACACGTCGTCTCCGCTCTACAACATCCCCGTCGCACTACAACTGGACGGGTTCCTGGATTCGGGTGCGCTCCAAGCCGCGCTGGGTGATGTGGTGGAACGGCACGAATCTCTTCGAACGATCTTTCCTGCGTCCGCAGACGGGCCCTACCAGGTGATCGCCGAACCCGCGGTCGCTGCTCCTCGAATCCACCCCGTGCCGATTCCCGGCGAGTGGCTTTTCACGGACTTGCACGCGTTCTTCGACATCGGATTCGATGTGTCCGAAGGGTTCCCGCTGCACGTGAGGTTACTCCGAACCGGACCGGAGCAGCATGTACTCGCGATCGTTGTTCACCACATCGCCGCAGACGGCTTCTCGATGGCACCACTGGCACGCGACCTGATGAGTGCATATACCGCGCGCACGCAAGGTCGGAGCCCGGACTGGGCGCCGCTGCCGGTTCAGTACGCCGACTACACCCTCTGGCAGCGTGAGATCGTCGACGCAGACGTTGGTCCGGAAACTTCGCCCTCGGCCGAATTCGATTATTGGACAGCGAAGCTGTCGGGTATTCCGGACGTCTTGCCGCTCCCTCTCGATAGACCACGAACCTCGAAACGGTCTGCCGAGGGCGCGGTGGTTTCGATGGACTTCTCGCCCGAGATCCATCGAGCTTTGAACGAACTCGCACACCAGAACGGTTCGTCTCTGTTCATGGTGATGCATGCGGCTCTGGCGGTATTGCTGGCACGGCTCACTACAGCGGACGACGTAGTGATCGGGACTCCGGTCGCAGGTCGCGGTGCATCGGTGTTCGACGATGTGGTCGGGATGTTCGTCAACACGCTCGTCCTTCGCACACCTGTCTCATCCGGGGCAACCTTTGCCGAGGTGTTGGCCGCGGTGCGGTCAACGGATCTCGGTGCTCTGGACCATGCAGACATCCCCTTCGAGAGGTTGGTGGATTACCTCTCGCCCGACCGTTCCACCGAGCATTCACCTCTGTTTCAGGTACTCCTCGAATTCCAGACCGATACGGGACTGCGCTTCGACTTGCCGGAACTGACGGTTCGCTCGCTCGACGTCGATCTCGCGGTTGCGAAATTCGATCTGCAACTGAGTGTGATGGAGCACGTCGACGAGCACGGTGAGCCCGCTGGTATCAGCGCCGGTTTCCGTTATGCAACAGATATTTTCGATCGAATGTCGGTGGCGCGCATCGCGGCGCGCTTCGAAAGAGTGATCGGCGCCGTGACCGAGAACCAGTCGGTGGTCGTCGGTGATCTCGACATGATTCTGGCCGGCGATTTCAGCGGGTTGCTGGTTGCGCCCACGCCCTCCGGCGCCGGAACAGACGAGGATTCGTTGTCGGATCTCTTCGATCGCACGGCGCTGACGTCCGGTGATGCCGTGGCGGTGCGCTGCGGCGGATTGTCGGTTACGTACCGCGAACTCGACGAGCGAGCAAACCGCCTTGCTCGACTGTTGGTGGCGCAGGGGGTGGGGCCGGAAACCTTGGTGGCAGTCGCGATGGCCCGCTCGATCGACCTGATGGTGGCATTGCTGGCGGTGGTGAAGGCGGGTGGCGGATACGTACCGGTGGACTCGACTTCTCCGGTAAACCGGGTGGACTTCGTGCTGCGTGACGCCCGGCCGAAGTGTGTGTTGACCACCCGGGCCGACGGCGACTACATACGAGACAGTGACGCAATCGCAGACAGCGAGATTCCAGTGATTGCGGTAGACGACCCGGTGATTCTCGATGCGCTGCAAAGGTTTTCTCCGCTTGCGGTGACCGACCGAGATCGGCTGCTACCGCTCCGACCCGAATCGGTGGCCTACGTGATCTACACCTCGGGGTCCACCGGGCGCCCGAAGGGGGTGCAGGTTTCTCACCGCAGCGTAGTGAGGTTGCTGGCAAACACCAGAGCGCTCTTCGGCTTCGGCAGCGGCGATGTGTGGACGATGTTCCATTCGGAGGCATTCGACTTCTCGGTCTGGGAAATGTGGGGCGCACTCGCACACGGTGGCCGACTGGTACTGGTCGACTACTTCACGGCCCGTTCACCAGAGGCATTCCTCGAATTGCTACGGCACGAACGTGTCACGGTGCTCAATCAAACTCCCACTGCCTTCTATCAATTGGCGGAAGCCGACCGGCTTGCCGGGGGTGTGGCCCTGTCATTGCGCTACGTGATCTTCGGCGGAGAAGCGCTCGACTTCGGACAGTTGACGCGCTGGAACGACAGCGGGCAGCTGGAGTACCTCGGACGAAACGATCTGCAGGTGCAGGTGAAGGGGTACCGAATCGAACTCGGCGAGGTGGAGGCTGCACTGCTCTCCGGAGTGGGCGTGTCTCAGTCGGCGGTGGTAGCCCGCAGAGACCGGTTGGTGGGCTACGTGGTGCCGGAGTCCGGTGCCACTATCTCTCCGGCGGCGTTGCTCGAGTATGTCTCACAGAGGTTGGCGCCCCACATGGTCCCCGCTGTCGTGACGGTTCTCGAGGGTTTGCCGCTGACGGTGAACGGAAAGCTCGACCGGAATGCATTGCCTGAACCTGACTTCGGGCGACAGGCAACCGTAAGTCGTGGCCCCGCGTCCGCAACGGAAAACATCCTTGCGAGTCTGTTCGCCGAAGTTCTGGGACTCGAGGAGGTGGGGGTCGACGATTCGTTCTTCACTCTCGGCGGTGACTCGATCATGTCCATCCAGTTGGTGACGCGCGCCAGGTCTGCCGGAGTTCTGATCACACCGCGCGAGGTGTTCGAACGCAAAACTGTTGCGGCGCTGTCCGAGACGGCCGGAACGGCTGGCAACCGTGTCGTCGTCGACGAATTACCTGGCGGCGGCGTCGGTGAGATCGAATTGACGCCGATCGTCGAATGGATGCTTGACCGTGGTGGAGATTTTCGCCGGTACTCCCAATCTGTTCTGCTCTCGGTTCCTGCCACGCTCGACGAGGTCACGCTGACACTGGCCATGCAGGCTGTGCTGGACCACCACGACATCCTCCGCGCGGGCATCCGGGCGACGCATCATCCTGAATCCGCTCGGCGGATGGACGTTGCGCCTGTAGGTACGGTGCGAGCGGAGACCGTCGTACGCCACGTGAGCCTCGGGGGTTCTGCCGCGAGGACGTCCTCGACAGAACTCGACGCAGCTCTGGGGCGGCTCGACCCGGAGGCAGGTGTGATGGTGCAGGCAGTCCTGCTCGACACCGACGGGCAGATTCAAAAGGACCGGCAGAGCCGGAAACGGTTGCTACTGGTAGCGCACCATCTGGTGACGGACGGTGTTTCCTGGCGAATCCTGATCCCCGATCTTGCACTTGCCTGTGCGCAGGTGCAGTCAGGCGTCGACCCGTCACTTGCTCCGGTCGGAACCTCGATGCGTCGATGGGCACATGGCCTCGTCGATGCCGCGTGCGAGCCCGATCGGGTGGCTGAGATCGACTATTGGCGAGAGGTGCTCGAGGGTCCCGATCCGACTCTGGGTGTGCACGCCCTGACGAAGAGGGACACCGCCTCGGCCACCATTGACATCGAAGTACGAGTTCCCACGGGATTGACCGAGGCCGTGTCGACGACAGTTCCGCAGGCGATTCACGGGAGCGTCGAGGACGGATTGTTGACGGCTTTGGCACTTGCGATGGTCCGCTGGCGCATGGACCGCGGCATCGACAATCCGGAGACATTGATCAGTCTCGAGGGGCACGGACGCGAGGAACAGGTGGTTCCCGGGGCAGATCTTGCTCGCACGGTGGGATGGTTCACGACGATCTTCCCGGTGCGGATCGATCTGAGCGGAGTGGATCCGGGTGACGCCTTCGCCGGCGGCCCGGCTGCCGGCGTCGCTGCCAAGACTGTCAAGGAACAACTCCGGGCGGTGCCGGACCGCGGCATCGGCTTCGGGTTGCTGCTCTATCTGAACCGCGAAACGGCACACACTCTTTCGCAACTTCCGGTGCCTCAGATCAGCTTCAACTACCTCGGACGCGTCGGTGGATCCGATGCCGACGCTTCAGCGGGATGGGTACCGATCCGTGACGAGGACCTGCGGACGGTTGCGGCCGTCGATCTTCCACTCGCCAGCGTCCTCGAGGTCAACGTGATGACGGTCGACAGCGATACCGAGGACGGTCCGCGGCTCGTTGCCGGCTGGACGTTCCCACCGGACATTCTGGGTGCGGACGACGTTCGGCAACTGGGGCAGTGGTGGCTCGACGCACTGGCCGGGCTCGGAGAGTTCGCGGCGGGCGGCGGCGGATTCACACCCTCGGACTTCGATCTGGTCGATCTTCGACAGGAGGCGATCGACGACCTCGAAAGTCGGTGTCCCGACCTGAGCGATGTCTGGCCACTCTCTCCACTGCAAGCGGGGTTGTTGTTCCACGCCGAATTGGCCGAACGATCGGTCGACGCATACCTCGTACAAGTGGCTCTCGATCTAGCCGGCGCAGTCGATTCGGAGCGCCTGCGCCGCGCCGCCGACGCGCTGCTCGGCCGGCATGGGAACCTGCGTACCGCCTTCCTTCACAGCGCCGACGGCCGTGCCGTCCAGGTGGTCCGAAGCAACGTGGCAGCGCCGTGGCAGGAAATCGACCTCACTGGTGCACCAGATCAGGAAATTGATCGAGCGCTGGCCGAGGACCGAGCGCGCCCGTTCGACATGGCACGGGCGCCGTTGATCCGATTCACCCTGATCGCTCTCGCCCCCGAAAAGTTCACGCTCGTGCTCACCAATCATCACATCCTTCTGGACGGCTGGTCCATGCCCCTGCTGATCCGGGAATTGGCGACGCTCTATGCCGCCGACGGTCAAGTGGCGGCCTTGCCTCACGCGCGCGCGTATCGCGACTATCTGACCTGGATGAGCCGCCGCGATCAGCAAGCTTCCCGAGCTGTGTGGGCGAGGACGCTGAGCGGAGTCGAAGGACCGACGCTGTTGGCTCCAGCGGTTCGATCGCGTCGACTCTCCACCATGGCGGCCGAGTGGGTGTTCGATCTGGACGAGGAATTCACAACCTCACTTCGCGGGATGGCGCGTGAACTCGGGCTGACGATCAACACGATTGTTCAGGCATCGTGGGGGATCGTCCTTGCTGCACTGACCGGGAGGGACGATGTGGTGTTCGGAGCGACGGTGTCGGGTCGACCTCCCGAGCTGACCGGGATCGAAACCATGGTCGGGCTGTTCATCAACACAATTCCGGTCCGAATCACGCTGCGCCCGAGTGAAAGTATCGGCACACTCCTCGCGCGGATCCAGGCCGAGCAAGCAGAGCTGTCGGATCACCACTGTCTCGGGCTTTCCGAGATCCACGTAGGCGCGGGGCCGGAGATCGGATTCGACACGTTGACTGTCTTCGAATCGTATCCCGTTGACCGTCAGGGGCTTTCGTCCGCTACCGATATTGCGGGGGTCCGGATCACCGATGTCGAAGCCAAGGACGCTGCCCACTACCCGCTCAGCCTCGTAGCATCGGTCGACACCAGGCTCCGCCTGAAATTCGAGTACATACCCGAGGTTTTCGGTGCCGCCGACATCGAAGAGATCGCCGGACGACTGCGGCGCGTACTCGAAGCGTGTACCCAGCCGGATCGCCCCTTGGCTGTGGTGTCGGTGCTCGCAGCCTCCGAACATGCTGAATTGGTGCCAGTCCGTGGCACGGCCGGCGGGTCGTCGCGCGTCTTCCCGGAGATCTTCGACGAGGCAGCCCAGCGTGATCCGAACGCACCGGCCGTGGAATCGGCGGACGGCAGCATGACCTACGGCGAGCTGGACATCCTCTCCAATCGCATTGCTCGCCTGCTCGTCTCGCACGGCCTGGGAACCGAGGACTATGTAGCGGTCGGTATCCCACGTTCTCTCGCGTCCGTGGTGTCGATACTTGCCGTCGCCAAGACAGGCGCTGCGTTCGTGCCGATCGATCCCGACTATCCGGACGAGCGGATCAATCACATGCTGATCGATTCGAAGGTCAGCTTCGGATTGACCACCACCGCGGGCCGAGATCGATTGCCCGATATCGCGGAGTGGCTGATTATCGACGATCCGCATTTCACGAAGAAGTGCGAGGGATTCTCGGGGAGCCCGTTGACCGACAACGACCGACTCCGTCCGATCGGGTTGGATTCAGCTGCCTACGTGGTCTACACCTCGGGGTCGACCGGCGTGCCCAAGGGCGTCGTGGTCACGCAGCGAGGGCTCGGCAACTTCGCCCGAGACCAGCTCGAACGCTACGGCGCAACTCCACAATCACGCACGCTGCACTTCTCCACTCCGAGTTTCGACGGGTCGCTCTTCGAATATCTGCAGGCTTTCGGAGCCGGGGCGACGATGGTTATCGCTCCACCCGGGATCTACGGGGGCGAGGACCTGGCGCAACTTCTGGCAGAGCACGCCGTCACGCACGCGTTCGTCACCACGGCGGCATTGGCATCGGTGGACCCGGCTGGGCTGGAACAACTTTCGGAAGTCGTATTCGGGGGCGAGGCGTGCCCGCCCGACCTCGTCGCTCGCTGGGCACCTGGCCGCCGCCTGTACAACGCGTACGG
The DNA here is from genome assembly GCF_029269915.1 of Rhodococcus sp. C3V. NCBI lineage: Bacteria > Bacillati > Actinomycetota > Actinomycetes > Mycobacteriales > Nocardiaceae > Rhodococcus > Rhodococcus sp. C3V. The sequence goes on along the minus strand of NZ_JARJBE010000013.1, from coordinate 119,204 downwards.
ACCGACCGAAGCAACGATCATGTCCAACGTCAGCCCGCCGATGACCGCCGGAGAACCAATCACCATCGGTGGACCCGTCAGGGGCGTCAGCGAACTGGTGCTCGACACTCGACTTCAAGCGGTTCCCGTCGGGGTCCCCGGCGAGCTGTACCTGGCCGGACCAGGCGTGGCACGGGGATATCACCGAAGGGCGGGGTTGACGGCAGAACGCTTTGTTGCCAACCCGGCTGACCCAGGAACGCGGATGTACCGCACCGGCGACATCGTGCGATGGACGGCGGACATGTGTGTCGAGTACGTCGGGCGAAGCGACTTCCAGGTCAAGGTTCGAGGCTTCCGTGTCGAACTCGGTGAGATCGACAGTGTGCTCATGTCGGAGCCCAACGTCGGTTTTGCCGTTACGGTTGCCGATTCCGCCCCCACCGGAGACACCCGACTCGTGTCGTACGTCGTGCCCACGGCGGGTCGACTGGACACCAGGATCCTGAGTCGCGCCGTGGCCCGGCGCTTGCCTTCGCACATGGTGCCTGCCGTTCTCACGGTGCTGGAGAACATTCCGTTGACCGCTGTCGGAAAAGTCGACCGTTCGGCGTTGCCAAGACCCGAAATCGAGACGACCACAGGGGATTTCCGTCCCCCGGTCGGCCCGGTCGAACAGGCAGTGTCGGACGTGTTCGGCGAGGTGCTCGGCCTCGAACGAGTCGGTACCGACATCAGTTTCTTCGAGCTCGGTGGAAATTCTCTGAGCGCCACTTCGGTCGCGGCGAGGCTACGGGCGGTGCTCGGAGCTACCGTAGGCGTGCGGGATCTGTTCGAGACGCCGACGGTGGCCGAGTTGGCTACGGTGATCGGCCAGTCGGTTGCCGAAGGGTCGGAGCGACTGGGACCGCGCCCCCGACCCGACAGCATCCCCTTGTCGTTTGCTCAGCAGCGGATGTGGTTCGTCAATCAACTCGACACCAGTTCTCCTGCATACAACATTCCGCTCGTGGTGCGGTTGAGCGGTGAACTCGACAAACCGGCCTTGAGATCAGCGATGTCCGATGTCATCGCCCGCCACGAATCGCTGCGAACGATGTTCCCGGTCCACGGTGACGGACCGGTCCAGCACATCCTGCCCACCGAGAGCGCCGAGCTGCCGCAACTGACCGAGACATCGGTGACCGACGAACATCTTCTCCGTGACGAGCTTGCCCGGATGGTCTCGGCCGGTTTCGACGTCGCCGCACGAATTCCCCTGCGGGCAGCGTTGTTCACAATCGATGAGCGCGAACACGTGCTTGCCGTAGTGGTGCACCACATCTCGGCTGACGGCTTCTCGATGTCTCCGTTGACCCGAGACGTGATGATTGCATACGAGGCCCACGCGTACGGCGGGGATCCCCAGTGGACGCCGCTTCCAGTCCAGTACGCCGACTTTGCGCTCTGGCAACGGGAGATTCTGGGCTCAGTCGACGACCCAGGGTCGGTGATCAGTGAGCAGTTGGCTTACTGGCGACGTGCACTGTCAGGTGCTCCCGACCTCTTGGAACTTCCGCTCGATCGAGACCGGCCGACGCAACAGAGTTTTCACGGCTCGCGGATTCACTTCTCGATCAGCAATGATCTTCACCGCCGTATTCTGAACGTGTCGCGGCAGCACGAGTCCACTGCATTCATGACTGTGCATGCAGCGCTCGCGCTCTTGCTGGCACGTTTGGGCAGCACCGACGACATCGTGATCGGCACGCCGATCGCCGGCCGGGGAGATCGTGCCCTCGATGATCTGGTCGGCATGTTCGTCGGCACGCTCGCACTGCGCACACAGGTGGATCCGGCTCGATCGTTCCGCGAGTTGGTTGAGCATTGCCGCGAAGTCGACCTCGCCGCGTTCGCTCATTCCGACGTGCCCTTCGAGCGGGTAGTGGACGCGGTCGGGCCGAAACGGTCGAGCGCTTATGCACCGATTTCCTCGGTGTCGCTGGAATTCCAGAACAACAAACGACCGATTCTGAAGCTACCGGGACTGGAAGTCCGCGGGATCGACCCTGAACTCGAGGTAGTGAAGGTAGACCTGGAATTCCTTCTGGCCGAGGAGTACGACGATCGCGGTGAACCGGGAGGGATGAGCGGAGCCGTCGACTTTGCCACTGATCTCTTCGACCCCGGTACGGTCGGCGGTTTTGCCGACATGTTCGTTCGTGTGCTCGAGGCCGTGACCCGGAATCCGCAGGTACCGATCGGTGACATCGACCTACTCGGCGATCCCGAACGTCGCGAGTTGACGCCGGCGCATGGGCTCCCCGAAGTACCTCCGAAATTGTGGCCTGAGTTGTTGGCGGACGCCGTGGCGATCGATCCTGACTCGGTGGCCCTGTCGCTCGAGAACCGGCAGCTCAGTTATCGCGACCTGGACGAGTGGTCGAATCGTGTTGCCCGGGAGTTGTGCGGTCGCGGTGTGGGCCCGGAGACCTTCGTGGCACTGGGAATGCCTCGCTCGATCGAATCGGTGGTGGCGATCTGGTCGGTGACCAAAGCCGGAGCGGCTTTTGTGCCTGTCGATCCGGCCTATCCGCGCGAGCGCGTCGAATACATGCTTGCCGATTGCCGAGCCTCGCTCGGTTTGACTGTTCAGACCAGCCGAACTCACCTACCCGACGTTGTTCCCTGGCTGGAACTCGACGACCCACACTTCGCCCGGCGGGTAGCCGCGCTGTCGCCGGAACCGATCACCGATGACGATCGAACCGGTGAACTGAACCTCGATCATCCGGCCTACCTGATCTACACCTCGGGATCTACCGGGAAACCCAAGGGAGTGAACATTACTCATCGAGGTTTGGCGAGCTTCACGGCCGAAACTCGTGAGAGGTTCGAGGTCACTCACGACTCTCATGTCTCTCAGTTGGCATCGCCGAGTTTCGACGCTTCCATCTTCGAGTTGACGATGGCATTCAGCGCCTCGGCGCAAGTCGTGATCGTTCCGCCTGCTGTGTACGGTGGCGCCGAATTGGCCGATGTTTTCCGGCGCGAGCAGGTCACTCATGCCACCATTACACCGACCGCGCTGGCGGCGTTGGGTGACAACGGTTTCGAGGCGCTCCGTGTTCTCGATCTGGTGGGCGAGGCCTGCCCGCCGGAGGTCGTCGCGCAATGGGCGCCGGGTCGGAGGCTGCACAACGGCTACGGTCCGACTGAAACCACCGTGCAGGCGAGCGTCAGCGATTCGATGAAACCCGGTGCGGGAGTGAACATCGGCTCGCCGGCAGTGGGCTTCGGCTTCCTGGTGCTGGACGAGCGTTTGCAGCCCGTCCCGGTGGGCGTGCCGGGGGAGTTGTACATCATCGGTCCAGGTATGGCACGTGGGTACCATAATCGGGCGTCGCTCACGTCGGAACGATTTGTCGCGTGCTCGTACGGGTCGCCGGGGCGCCGGATGTACCGCACCGGAGATGTCGTGCGTTGGCGTGAATCCGGCGGTGACAGTGCCAAAATCGTCGGCTCCGGCGATGGAGTGCATCACACGCTCGAATACATCGGGCGCAGCGACTTCCAGGTCAAGGTCCGTGGTTTTCGGATCGAACTCGGGGAAATCGATGCAGTTCTCTCACGCCATCCGTCGGTGGACTTCGCCGCGACTGTCGGCCACACGGGACCGTCGGGTGAAACGGTCCTGGTGTCGTACGTGCGTGCGTCAGCTGCTGACGCCACCGGCACCGACGAGATACGGGCGTACGCAGCCGACCGACTACCCTCGCACATGGTTCCGTCGGCAGTGGTGCTTCTCGAGCGGATTCCGATGACACCGGTGGGCAAGCTCGACCGAAAGGCCTTACCGGAACCCGAATTCGGTTCGGCTGCAGCCGAGTTCCGCGAGCCGGTCACCGACACCGAGCGCGCCGTGGTCGACTCGTTCGTCGAGGTTCTGGGTGTCGACCGGGTGAGCACTACCGACAGCTTCTTCGACCTGGGCGGGTCCTCCCTGGTGGCCACCCGAATCGTCAGCGCACTGCACTCTCGTTTCCGACGGAGAATCCCGCTTCAGTGGATGTTCCTCGACCCGACACCCGCTGGAATCGCTCGACGCCTCGACATGCCGACAGCCGACGCCGGTATGGAAGAGCTTCTCGCCGTGGTTGTTCCACTGCGGACGAAAGGGACTGGGCGACCGCTGTTCTGTGTGCACCCCGGTATCGGCCTGTCCTGGGGGTATGCCGGCTTGGTGCGGTATCTGCCCGAGGACAGACCCGTGTACGGACTTCAGCTCCCCGCTCTCAGCGACGACGGTGACTATCAGTCGATCGAACAGTTAGCCCATCGCTACGTCGAAGAGGTGGAGGCCGTTTCGCCGGACGGGCCGTACGACTTACTCGGGTGGTCCCTTGGCGGAGTCATCGCGCACGCCATGGCCGTCGAACTGCAATCGTCCGGCCGCGACGTCGCCACACTGGCGATGATGGACAGCTACCCCGACAGCGGCGATGCCCCTGCGTCAGCCGAACTCGACGTCCGAGACATACTGCGAGGACTCGGCCTCGAGATCGAGACCGACCGAGATCTGACCTTCGACGAGGCGGCGGCCGTGTTGGCCCGGAGGCTCGGGCCCGAGACGGGAGTCGACGGTCGGGACCTCGAACGGATTGCCCGAGGGTACGAGACTTCGCAGAGAATCACGCACCAGTTCGTTCCCCAGGTCTACGAAGGAGATCTGCTGATCTTCCTGGCATCCGGAGAAGACGACACGATTCCGCGCGACAGGTCGCCGCAGGAATGGAGCCCACTCGTGACGGGCCGGATCGTGGAGGTGCCCGTGCGCTGCGAACACAACGAGATGATCGAACCTCCGGCCATGGCGGTCATCGGACCGGAGCTCGCCCGGGTGCTCTCGATGTTTTCCGGATACCCCGAACGGGCATGACAACTTCAAGCCACCAAGCCGCACGCCCGCGAAGCGAGCGCCACCGAGCTGTTGCCGGGCACCGCAATCGAGCACGAGGAGCGGCAATGAGAAGAATCGGACGTACTCGGGCAATGCTTGTCGTCGCCCTCGTCGCGTGGACGGGACTGTTCGGCGAAGCAGCGTTGGCCTCGGCTGACCCGGCCCCGACATCCCCTTCAGGCGGTTCAGCTCTCGATCACGTCGAGGAGATCAACGCCCGTCAGCTGACTATGTACGTCTACTCGGCTGCGATGGACAAGGTGATTCCGCTCGAGGTGATTCGGCCGGCAGACACAAGTGCGCCCCGGCCGACCCTCTATCTACTCAATGGCGCCGGCGGAGGCGAGGACACGGCGACGTGGCAGACACGGACAGACGTCGTCGACTTCTTCGGCGACAAGAACGTCAACGTCGTCAACCCGATCGGCGGTGCCTACAGCTACTACACCGACTGGGAGAAGCCCGATCCTGTTCTCGGACTGAACAAGTGGACCACATTTCTCACCCAGGAGTTGCCACCGATCGTCGATGCCACGCTCGGGACTACGGGTACGAATGCCGTTGCCGGATTGTCGATGGCAGGTACCTCGGTTCTGAGCCTGGCCGAGGCGGCGCCATCCGTTTACCGTGCCGTCGGTGCTTTCAGCGGGTGTGCCGAGACGAGTACTCAACCCGGTCAGGACTACGTGAGATTCGTGGTCGGATTCCGCGGCGGCAACGTGGACAACATGTGGGGTCCTCCCGGCGGTCCGGGCTGGGTAGCCAACGATCCTGTGGTCAACGCCGAGAGATTGCGGGGGGTCGACCTCTACATCAGCAATGGATCGGGCCTGCCCGGCCCACACGAGAATCTGGGCGGACCGATGGTCAACGGCGACCTCGGCGTTCTGGCGAACCAGGTGATCGTGGGTGGAGTCATCGAGGCTGGGACGAACCAGTGCACCCAGCGTTTGGCCGAGCGGCTCGACTCCTTGGGCATCCCGGCCACCTATGATTTCCGGGCAACTGGCACTCACTCTTGGGGTTACTGGCAGGACGATCTTCACAACTCGTGGTCGATGATTGCCGCGTCGATCGGTGCGCGTTAGCCGGCGAACCCTGGGGTCGGTGGCTGAGTTGTTTCTCACTCCGGGACACTCTTGCCGAACCTAGCCGACCGAACTGCAGGTCAGCGGCGTTATAGTCGCCTCATGAGTTCAGAAACACTCGCTCCCCTCGACACCGACGTACTTGCGCGCAGGTTTGCGTGCCTGGGTGATCCGACGCGGCTGCGAGTGCTCCGACTTGCTGCCGGCGGTCCAATCGACGTCGACACGATTGCACACGCCGCATCACTCGAGCCGTCGGCGTTGAGTGCCCACCTCGAGGCCTTGATCGAGGTCGGTTTTGTCGAGGCTTCGGTGCGTGAAGGCACTTCGGTTGTCAGTGTTGCCGGAACGGCATACTCCGATCTGATGGCAGCGGCCGCCGTCGTGGCTGCTCGTGGTCCGGTCGAAGACACACTGGGAGTTCTTCCCGATGACGTGGTGGTGCGCCGCATGGAATCCGGCGACTGGGATGCCGTCCGCTCGATCTACCGCGAAGGAATCGACACCGGAACCGCGACGTTCACCACCTCGGTGCCATCCGCCGAGAAGCTCGACGCGCAATGGTTACCCGATCATCGATGGGTGGCCGAGATCGACAGTCGCGTCGAAGGCTGGGCGAGCCTCAGCCCGGTGTCCTCGCGAGACTGCTACCGCGGGGTCGCCGAGAACTCCATCTACATCGGTAGCGGCGCTCGCGGGCGCGGCGTGGGCAAGCTGCTGCTTCGCCGACAGGTGCAAGCCGCCGACGCCAGTGAGATCTGGACAGTGCAGTCGTCGATTTTCCCGGAGAACCGGGCAAGCGTCGCCTTGCACCAGGCCGTCGGATTCCGAGTCGTCGGCACTCGGTCGCGTATCGCTCAACTGGGTGGGCGGTGGCGTGACACGTTGTTCCTCGAACGTCGCAGCGAGGACGCTGACATCTGAGAAGAGACGCTCAGCCCTTGGCAGCGCTGACTCCGGCGCGTCGCCCGTAGAAGCTGCCGTCACCGAGGGACGTTCCGGAGGCGTATCCACCGGCGCAGACGCCGGCGGTGCAGCGTCCAGCGGCAAACAAACCCGGGATCGGTTCGCCGGAGACGTGGATGACCTCCGAGTTGATCGACGTGCGCAGGCCGCCGAGCGTGAATCCGGCGGTGAAATTGCGAAGATCGAGCGCAGCGACGGGTGAGCCGATCGGCTTGACCCACTCCTTCTTCTTACCGAGTACCGGGTCTTCACCACGGGCGGCGTGCCGGTTGTAGACCTCGACCGTCGACTGAAGGGTGCCTTCCGGCAGGCCCATGTCGGATTCGAGTTCCTCGACGGTCTCGGCCACCCACTTGGGCTGGAATCTGAAGAACGGTGTGGAACTGTCGGCGGCGCAGCCCTCTTCGTAGGAAGCTTCGTCGATGATCAGGTAGGCCTGATTCTCGTTGCGCAGCAGCGTCTCCTGGCCGATTCTTCCCGGGTACGTGTCCTCGTTGACGTAGCGCTGGCCGCGTCCGTTGACGAGAATGCCGCGGATCATCAACTGGGGGTCGCCGAAGAATGCGACCTCGGTGGCGTCCATGTGCGCGAGGTCGGCCCCGAGAGCCTGCGCCATCTGGATGGACTTTCCGTCGTGCTCTTCGATAGCCGCACCGGGGCGCCCGATCAGCCGTGGGGCGTACGACTGGATCATCGCTTCGTTGTAGGCGAAGCTTCCCGTCGCCAGAACGACACCCGTGCGTGCTCGAACTGCCACTTCCTTGCCGTACTGCTTGGCGATGATGCCGACCACTCGATCTCCGTCGACGACCAGGCGCTGGACTCGCATGTCGTATTCTGCTCGTACGCCGAGGCTTTCGGCCGTCTCGATCAGTGGCTTCATCAACATGAAACCACCGCCCTTCTCCCCGGTGCGCTTGCCGCTCATCTGTGGAACGTGCCCGCGAGGGGCCGGTGTCGCGATCGTGTTGAACGGTGCCGAGTTCTCGCCGCCGGAATACATGAGTCCGTCGTCGAAGGGTGTTTCCCAGCCGGGTTGGCCGTAGAAACTCTTCTTGAACGGCACACCGTTGTCGACGAGCCAGTTGTAGTGCTCGACGCTGCCTTCGCAGTAGTCGGTGATCTTCTCCTCGTCGGCGCCGGGACCGAGTGCGGCCATCATGAACGATTTCATGTTGGCGGGGGAGTCCTCGAACCCGAGTGCCTGCTGCAACGGGGTCCCGCCGCCCAGATAGATGAATCCGCCTGCCAGCGCCGCAGCGCCGCCCCAGCCGCTCGTGCGCTCGAGCACCAACACGTCGGCGCCCGCTCGCGCGGCCTCGATCGAAGCACTCACTCCGGCAATGCCGTAGCCGGCGACGACGACGTCAGCCTCGAAGTGCCACTGCTCGATGTTTGCGGAGGACTGCGGACGGATTGAGCTGGCCTCGGCCATGGATTCGGATCCTTCGTTCTTCTGGTTGGTTGGTGGGGGAATCGGTGGGTGTGATCGATGCCCTGATGGCAGTATCTCGACCGAAAGTCAGTCGGTGTCCGTTTTCGCGGAATCGGCCGCGGCCTTCTCCTTGGCGCGCGCGGCCTTACGTCTGTCGGCCTTCACGGCGATCAGCGCATTGTTGAGCCCGGTGGCCAGCGGCCAGCCGACGTAGTGGCACAGGAAGATTGCGGCCTCTTCGAACTGCTGCTCGGTCAACTCCTCGTTGTGGAGAGCAGCGTTGATCTGGATCTTCGCCACATCGTTCTGCCCCTGGGCGGTGATGGCACCGATCAGGAGTAGTCGTCGATCACGTACCGACAGTCCCGGTCGCGTCCAGATGTCGGCAAAGAGGTGGTCGGCGGTGACCGCGAAGAAGTCGCCGGGAACGTCGGCGGGAAGCTCCCAGCCGTACACCTCGTTCATCTTCGCGACGCCACGAGCACGGGCCTCGGAGATGCGGCTTTCGTCGGTTCCACCGGCATCGGTCATGTGAGTGGTGTCGGTCATGCGTGCTCCCGAGTAGTAGATGCCGTCGAAGGTTCGGCCGGCCTGTCTTCGCTGTCATTCCCGACGCCCAGACCGGCACCGAGTCCGGCGAGCGCAAGGTGCGCGAGCGGCAGGTCGAGATTCAGCCGATCACCGAGGTCGATGGCCAAGGCCAAGTCCTTCTCCCCGAGATTGCGAACATGCCGCAGTATCGAGAACCACGGGTCGTCCTCCGAGACCGGTGCGGTGGTGTCGCGGAGCATGATCGCGCCCGCGCCACCAGTGATCGCATCGGTGTGCCTGACGACCTTTCCGAGCGTGCGGAGATCGAGTCCTGCTGCTTCGGCGAGTCGCGCGGCCTCGGTCGTGGCGGTGAACGAGACGAAGTGAAGAAGGTTGCGTGCGAGCTTCATTCGCGTTCCAGCGCCGACGTCACCGGCGTGAACCACCAGCTCGGCCCAGGATCCGAAGGGCTCGCGGACGGCTTCGAACGCCTCGTCGGAGCCGCCGATCATCACTGCCAGCCTGCCCTGCGCTGCGCCGCCGGCACCGCCACTGATCGGCGCGTCGACCAGCAGAACACCACGCTGTTGACAGATGTCAGCGAGTTCCACCGCCGTGGTGTCCGAGATAGTGGAGTGAATCGCGACGACAGTGCCTGGCTGTGCGGTCGACAGAATCCCGTGCGGCCCGCACACAACCTCGCGAACCTGCGCGTCGTCGAGCACCGTGACGGAGATGATGCTCGCCTGCGCTGCAACGTCGGCGGGCGTCGATGCTGCGCTCGCGCCCGCAGCGGTGAACGGTTCGAGCGCTTCTGCGCGGGCATCACACACCACCAGTCCGCCCGGCCAGTCCAGGAGGCGCTGCGCCATCGGCGCGCCCATGTTGCCTAGGCCGATGTATCCCAGTCTGGTTTTCGAAGCGCTGGCTTTCGGCGCCGATTGCGTCATGACCGGTACACCTGGCCTCCGTCGACGTTGAAGATCTGCCCGGTCACCCAGCCTGCGTCGTCGGAGAGAAGGAACAGGCACATGCCGACGAGATCCTCCGGCGTTCCCATGCGCTGCAACGGGATTCGCTTCACCATGTCCTTGACGATGTTGCCGGGGGTGACGGTTCGAGTCGCCTCCGTGTCGATGGGACCGGGAGCGATGGCGTTGATCCGGATGTTCGACCAGCCGAGTTCGGTCGCGAGTTGTTGTGTCAGGCTGTTGACACCGGCTTTCGCGAGTCCGTAGTAGTTCGAGTACAGCCAGGCTGCTGTGGAGGACTGGTTGACGATCGAACCGCCCTTCGCTCGCATGTGAGGTACGACCGCCCGGCACACGTGCAGTGCGCCGTCCATGTTGACGCTCATGAACTTTCGGTAGTAGTCCCAGTCCACCGTCAACAGGGAATCGATCTTCATTCCGCCGTAGATGGCAGCGTTGTTCACCAGATGCTCGATGCTGCCGAACTGCTCGATCGTGAAGTCGGCAAGTGCCGCAGTCGACTCCCCGTCGGCGACGTCGACGTCCTTGAACACGGAACTTCCACCGTCTGCCGTGATCTGCTTGGCGACAGCTTCACCGAGTTCGCGATTGAGGTCCGCCACGACCACGTTGGCCCCCTCCGCGGCCAGAGCGCGGGCATACGCCTCTCCGATACCCTGCGCTGCTCCGGTGACTATCGCGGTGCGACCGTCGAAACGTCCCATGTCGACCTACTTTCGTGGTGATGATCCTGTGGTGAGGGTGTGGAATGTCAGGAAGGTGAAGCGACGAGCTTGGTTTCGAGGTATTCCTCGAAACCCGCGAGGCCCATTTCGCGGCCGATCCCGGATTGTTTGTAGCCGCCGAACGGTGCGTCGGCCGAATACCAGACGCCGCCGTTGACGCTCAGCGTTCCGGTTCTGACACCGGCAACGACGTGCGCGACGCGATCGGGATCGGTGCCCCACACCGACCCGGACAGGCCGTAGGGGGAATCGTTGGCAATCCGGATAGCGTCGTCGTCGTTGTCGTACGGAAGGATCACGAGGACGGGCCCGAAAATCTCCTCCTGCGCTACGCGAGACGAGTTGTCCAGCCCGGCAATGAGAGTGGGTTCGACGAAGAAACCCCTCTCGCGATCGTCGGGACGGCCCCCACCCGTCACGATCGTGCCGCCCTCTTCGACCGCGAGGGTGAGGTAGCTCTCCACCCTGGCGCGCTGGCGCGCCGAGATGACCGGGCCACACACCGTTCCGCGCGCGCTGGGGTCGCCGGCTCGGATACCCGCCATCGCGGCAGATGCCGCGGCCAGAGCATCGTCGTACCGAGCGCGCGGCACCAGAAGTCTGGTACTGAGCGCGCATCCCTGACCGGCATGAACGCAGACGGAGAACGCGGCAACCGAGCATGCACCTTTGATGTCCGCATCGTCGAGGACGATGAATGCGGACTTACCCCCGAGTTCGAGGAAGACCTTCTTGAGAGTTTGCGCGGCCGTGGCCATCACTGTGCGTCCGGTGGCGGTGGAACCGGTGAAGGACACGAGATCGACGCGCGGATCGCTGCACAGCTGCGCGCCTAGGGAGTGATCCGTCGACGTCACGACGTTGACTACGCCGGCCGGGATCTCGGTTTCTTCTGCAATCACCTTGGCGACCAGCGCGGCGCACCAGGGCGTGTCCGGCGCGGGTTTGAGAACGACGGTGTTGCCGGCTGCGAGGGCGGGACCAAGCTTGGCGAAATTGATCTGGTGCGGAAAGTTCCACGGTGTGATTGCGCCGACGACGCCGACGGCTTCCTTGAGCAGTCGGCGATGGGTCGGAATCCCCATGGGTGACGCGTGCCCGAGATCTTGTTCCCACGAATAGGTTTCGATCAGATCGGCCCAGTAGCGAAGATCTTCGATCGGGCCTTCGAGTTGCGGACCGCTCGTCAGCATGACCGGTGCGCCGACCTCGGCGACGGTGATCTCACGCAACTCCTCGATGTGGGACTGGAGTGCATCGCACAGTTGGCGCAGGCAGCGAGCGCGAAACCCGTGATCGCGTGCCCATTCGGTGTCGTCGAACGCACGGCGCGCAGCGGCGATGGCCGCGTCCATGTCCGCGGCGGTGCCTTCGGCCGCACGGCCGATCAGTTCCTCGGTCGCCGGGTTGAAAACTTCGAAGGTCCCGCCGGATCCGGGAACCAGTTTTCCGTCGACGAGAAGTGCAGAACTGTCTGCGGGTCGAAGCGTCATAGCGCAAACCCTCTCTTTCTGGACATGTGTCTGGACTCTAGTTCACACTTGTGGTTGAGGCAATGGTTTTTGGGGCATAAGAGATTTCGAGAGCCCAGCGGTCTCGAGAGGGTCTCGGATCTGCTTCGACGAAAAGCGCCTCGTGTCCGGTGCGGCGCCGCTACGGTTCACCGCACATTCACAACCACGTCTTCACATCCACAGGAGAGAGGTCGAAATGAACAGAGTTGACGGAAAAGTGGTGTTGGTGACCGGCGCTGCTCGAGGTCAGGGGCGCAGTCACGCCGTCCGTCTCGCGCAGGAGGGCGCGCACATCATCGCCTTCGATCTGTGCGCAGACATCGCCAGCAACGAATACCCGCTCGCCAGTCCAGCCGATCTGGAGGAAACCGCTCGCCTGGTGAAAGAGGCCGGGCAGCAGGTGGTGACGGCGCGTGTCGACGTCCGTGATCGCGCCGGACTCGAAACAGCACTTGCCGAGGCGGTAGGGCAGTTGGGCGGATTGCATGTCGTCGTGGCGAACGCCGGTATCTGTCCGCTGGGCAAACACGTGTCGACCGCCGGTTTCGTCGACGCCTTCGATGTGAACTTTCTCGGTGTCGTCAATACAGTGCACGCGTCGATGGAATACCTCGGCGAAGGGGGTTCGATCATCGCGATCGGCTCTGTTGCCGGTCTGGTGCCGCAGACCGGATTCAACGGGCAACAGGCGCTCCAGGGTCCGGGTGGCGACGGATACGGCCTGGCCAAGAAGCTGATTCAGGCCTACACCAGTTCGTTGGCGCTGACCCTCGGGCCGAGTTCCATTCGCGTCAACGCGATTCATCCGACCAATGTGAACACCGACATGTTGCAGAGCATGCCGATGTACCGGACGTTCCGTCCCGACCTCGAGAATCCGACCGCCGAGGATGCGGCTGTGACGTTCCCGTTCATGCAGGCGATGCCGACCCCGTGGGTCGAACCCGCGGACATCTCGCATGCAGTCGTGTACCTGTCCTCGGACGAGTCGCGATTCGTCACCGGCCAGCAACTGCGCGTGGACGCTGGTGCCGGGATGAAGATCGGTCTGTAGTAGAACTTTTCGCGTTGCTGCTGCCTGTTCGTGGTGAATTTTCCAAGTTTCCCCATTTCGTTGCCCTGGACAGGACGCTGTAGTAACGTCCAGACACGTGTCCAGCAAACGGGGCGATTCAAGTGGCGGGGGATCGATTGTCTACGAATCCACTCGCAGGCGCCTCACGGGCAAACAGGCGGAAACTGTGGCCAGGCTTGCCGAAGCAACAGTGAAAGTTCTACGCAAACAAGAGTTTTCCGGACTGACTGTCCGTTCGGTTGCGGCCGAAGCGGGCGTAGGAACTGCGACCGCCTACACGTATTTCGCGTCCAAGGAGCATCTCGTCGCAGAGGTTTTCTGGCGAAGACTTCAGAACTCGTCGGCGCCTGATGGCTCAGGGTTGGATCGTACCGCGCACGTGCTGTCTGTACTTCGAAATATCGCGCTGCTTCTCGCGGACGAACCGGAGGTATCGGCCGCCGTGACCAATGCACTGCTCGGATCCGACCCTGAAGTGGAACATCTTCGCGGCCGGATCGGGCTCGAGATCCATCAACGACTCGCCTCGGCGTTGGATCCGAATGGCGAACCCGAAGTGTTGGAAGCGCTCGAAATGCTTTATGCCGGGGCGCTTCTGCGGGCAGGGATCGGCTACGGAACCTACGCGCAAATCGCTGGACGCCTCGAGGCCTCAGCTCTACTGATCCTGGAGAAATCATGACAGAAGCTTTGATCGATCCGGTGGTCTTCAATCCGTACGACTACCACTTTCACGACGATCCGTATCCGACGTACAAGCGTCTGCGCGAAGAATCACCCCTGTATCACAATCCGGACGTGGGCTTTTGGGCATTGTCGCGATATGCGGACGTGGTCGACGGATTCAAGGACAACAAGCGTCTGTCGAGCGCAAACGGAGTATCACTCGACCCCGCTGCATACGGTCCACACGCGCATTATGTGATGTCGTTTCTCGCTATGGATGATCCCCGCCATATGCGGTTGCGCCAGTTGGTTTCTCGCGGATTCACACCGCGGCGTGTTGCGGAGCTCGACGGCCGGATACTCGAACTGACGAAGCAACATCTGATACCCGCGCTGGGCGCGGGGGAGTTCGACTGGATTACGGAGGTGGCGGGAAAGCTGCCGATGGACGTCATCTCCGAACTCATGGGTGTCCCCGAACCCGACCGAGCCGAACTGCGGCGCAAGGCGGATCTGGTGGTGCATCGAGAGGCGGGTGTTCTCGACGTGCCGCAACCTGCGGTGGAGGCTTCGATCAGTTTGATGGGCTACTACAAGGAGATGATCGCGCAGCGTCGCCGATCGCGGACGGACGATCTGACCTCGGCCTTGCTCGACGCCGAGATCGACGGAGACAAGCTTTCGGACCAGGAGATCCTCGGATTCATGTTTCTGATGGTCGTGGCCGGAAACGAGACCACGACCAAGCTTCTCGGAAACGCTCTGTACTGGGGTTCGCACCACCGGGAGCAGATCGCACCGGTCCTCGACGATCCCGAACGAGCCTCGGAATGGGTGGAAGAGACTCTTCGCTACGACACGTCGAGTCAGATCGTGGCTCGGACTTCGGTTGTCGACCTCGAATACCACGGACGCACCATTCCGGCGGGGGAGAAGGTCCTGCTCCTGATCGGATCGGCCAACCGAGACGCCGACGTCTTCGACGATGCCGACAGCTTCCAGATCGGCCGGAGTTCGTCGGGCAAACTCGCGAGTTTCGGTGGTGGCGTGCACTTCTGCCTCGGTGCCCACCTTGCCAAGCTCGAAGCCAAGATCGCCCTGGCGGAGTTCGGGCGTCGGGTCAGCGACTACGAAGTCGTCGAGTCTGGAATCGAGCGTGTTCATTCGACAAATGTCCGGGGCTTTGCGGCCCTGCCGGTGAAAGTGCAGGTGCGCTGATGCCTCGTTTCGAACCCAATCCTGTTCGCCGGCCGGCACTGATCAGTGGTGCGTCGTCGGGAATCGGCACAGCCACCGCGTATGCCCTGGCCGAACTCGGGCATCCGGTTGCACTCGGTGCGCGTCGAGTCGCCGAATGCGAAGCCATCGCCGAGAAGATCCGCAGCAACGGTGGTGAAGCGTTCGCCCACTTCCTCGACGTCACGGACGGTGATTCGGTCGACGGGTTCGTCTCGGCCGCAGAGGCAGTCCACGGCCCCGCGGAAATCGTCGTCTCCGGTGCCGGAGACCTCGAATTCGGGGCTGCGGACGAGATGAATCCTGAGGCGTTTCTACGGCAGATCCAAGTTCACCTCGTCGGTGCGCAGCGATTGGCGCATCGTGTTCTCCCCGGTATGAGGCAACGACAGCGCGGTGACTTCGTACTGATCGGCTCGGATTGTGCCGAGCTCCAGCGTCCACTCATGGGTGCGTACGACGCAGCGAAGGCCGGGCTCGAGGCAATGGGGCGTCAGATGCGAATGGAGCTCGAGGGAACAGGCATTCGCGCGTCGATCGTGCGACCCGGGCCGACACTGACCGGCATGGGGATGGACACGACGCCGGAGATCATCGGACCGGTCGGGGAATCGTGGAGCAAGTGGGGGTTCGCCCGCCATGGTTACTTTCTGCGCGCCTCGGACATCGCCAATGCCATCGTCGCCGTTGTGTCGGCGCCGCGAGGAGCACACATCGTGCTCGTCGAAGTTCAGCCCGAGGCGCCACTGGACAAACTTCCCACTGCGAACTCACAGGAGACGACATGACGCACGGAGTGCAAGAGACGTCGCGAACACTGCCAGAGCCGCCGCGGGTGTCCGGCGGGGATCTCCCGCACGGGCATCTCGAGGAACTGCGAACCGACCCGATAGCGCTCATGCGCCGGGTGCGTGAGGAATGTGGTGACGTCGGCGCCTTTCAACTTGCCGACCGCACAGTGATCTTGCTGTCCGGAGCCGAGGCAAACGAGTTCTTCTTCCGCTCCACCGACGAGGACCTCGACCAACAAGCGGCTTACCCCTTCATGAAGCCGATATTCGGTGAAGGCGTCGTCTTCGACGCCAGCCCGGAGCGGCGTAAAGAGATGCTGCACAACTCGGCTCTGCGCGGCGAACAGATGCGCGGGCACGCCGCCACGATCGGCCGCGAAGTCGAGGCGATGGTCGCGCAGTGGGCAGACGAAGGCGAGATCGATCTGCTCGACTTCTTCGCCGAGCTGACCATCTACACCTCGTCGGCGTGCCTGATCGGCAAGAAGTTCCGCGACGAACTGGATGATAGCTTCGCCAAGCTGTATCACGAGCTCGAACAGGGAACGGATGCATTGGCTTTCGTGGATCCGTACGCGCCGATCGAGAGTTTCCGCCGCCGCGACGAGGCCAGGTTGGCGTTGGTCGCTCTGGTACAGGACATCATGAACAGGCGCATCGCGAATCCTCCGCAGGGCAAGGATGACCGCGACATGTTGGACGTGTTGGTCTCGGTCAAGGACGAGAACGGCGACCTCCGGTTCAGTGCCGACGAGATCACCGGCATCTTCATCTCGATGATGTTCGCCGGCCACCACACGACTTCCGGCACGGCAGCGTGGTCGTTGATCGAGATGTTGCGGCATCCCGACACCATGACGGACGTCGTCGACGAACTCGACAATCTGTACTCCGACGGCGCCGACATCAGTTTTCATGCCCTGCGCCAGATTCCGGTTCTGGAGGCTGTGGTCAAGGAAACCCTTCGACTGCATCCGCCGTTGATCATCCTGTTGCGTGTGGCACGTGGAGATTTCGAAGTGGGAGGCTTCGAGATCCGAGAGGGCCATCTTGTCGCCGCGACACCCGCGATCTCCAATCGAATCGCCGAGGACTTTCCCCGGCCGGACACCTTCGATCCCGGGAGGTACATCGACCCGAATCAAGAGGACATCGTCAACCGCTGGACGTGGATTCCGTTCGGAGCCGGCCGGCATCGCTGCGTCGGCGCTGCGTTCGCCCAGATGCAGCTCAAAGCGATCTTCTCGATCCTGCTGCGGGACTTCGAGTTCGAGATGGCGCAGCCGTCGGAATCCTACCGAAACGACCAC
This sequence comes from Rhodococcus sp. C3V, assembly GCF_029269915.1. NCBI lineage: Bacteria > Bacillati > Actinomycetota > Actinomycetes > Mycobacteriales > Nocardiaceae > Rhodococcus > Rhodococcus sp. C3V. The sequence continues at coordinate 101,957 of NZ_JARJBE010000013.1, read as the reverse complement.
AGCAAGATGGTCGTCCAGTTGCAGCAGCCGTGCGCGGTGAGGTACCGGCGCCGAACACGTCCCGGGCGTGAGGGGTGATCATGCACGTCGAAGTCGACCTCGACCTGTGCCAAGGCCATGCGGCATGCGAGCTGGAGGCACCGGAGATCTTTGTCGTCCCGAAGCGGGGGAAGGTCAGTCTTCTGGACTCCGACCCACCCGAGTCGCTCCGCGGTGAAGCCGAGATGGCGGTCAGGTACTGCCCGACCGGCGCCCTGAGAATTGTCGATTGATTGCAGCGAATTCATGTGCTCGAGGGAGGAAGTTCAGATGACGGGTTTCGACCGCGCAGAGCTCGACGAGATGGTCCAACGCTGGATCGAGGCGAACAAAAAGGCCGAAGCCGCCGGCGATTGGAAACCGTTGGCGGACATGTATACCGAGGACGCCACGTACGGGTGGAACTACGGCCCCAAGCAGGATTTCATGGCGGTGGGGCGCGAGGAGATTCGTGAAGTCGCGCTCGGTCTCGAGATGAAGGGCCTCGAAGGCTGGGAGTATCCGTATCAAGACTTTGTGATCGACGACCGTAGCGGAAACGTGATCGGCTTGTGGAAGCAGATTTCCGATGCCAAGCGTGAGGACGGTAGCAACTACTCCGTCTACGGTATCGGTGGTAGTTGGTTCCGCTACGGCGGGGATTTCCAATGGTCCTGGCAGCGTGACTTCTTCGATTTCGGGAACGTGTCGGCATTGTTCATGGAGATGATCGGCAACAACGCTCTCTCGAAGGGGATGCAGGGGCGGATCCAGCGATCGATCTCGGGCGACCCGCTACCGGGCTGGTATCCGGTGGGCACCGCGCCGGTCCCGCTGTGGTGAGTCCGATGACGGTGCGCGATTCCTTCGAGACACTCTCGCAGCGCGACCTTGCCGTGTTGGTGCCCGAGTTGCTCCTGTGCGGGCAGCTGATCGATCGCTCGGGCATGGCGCATCTGATCGCCGAATTCGGACGCGAGGGTATGGCGCAGGTGGCCGTCGAGGAGTGGGAATCGGCCAGCCCCTGGTACACCCGCCGCATGCAGAAGGCTCTCGGATACGAGGGCGACGACGTCGTGACGATCTTCAAAGGATTACAACTCGACATCGGCGCTCCTCCACAGTTCATGGACTTTCGATACCGGGTCGACGATCCGCTGCACGGTGAATTCTGGCTCGACCATTGCGGAGCACTCATGGACGTCGAGCCGTTGGGCGATGAGTTCGTGACCTCGATGTGTCACGACATCGAGGATCCGACTTTCGATGCAACGGCCATCGCGACCAACCCGCGCGCCCAGATCCGGCCGATTCACCGACCACCGCGCAGGCCCGCCGACCGACATCCGCACTGCGCCTGGACCGTGTCCATCGACCCGTCGCACACGCCTCCCGTGATGACCGCGCACACCGAGCAGATCGGAAGCACCGCCGCGGTGACGGTCGAGCTGAGCCCGATCGATCACGGTGGGGACGGTAGGGCGGACTACTCGGGTCCGTTGTTGTCCGACCTGAGGTTTTCCGACTTCTCGCGATCAGCCTTGGTTCGTATCGCAGAGGAGATCTGCGTGCAGCATCATCTGTTGGCGTTGGGCTTTCTGGCAGCGGTTCGCCGCCGTGCCGACGAAGACAAGGCTCGCGAGATCACGCGAAAGCAATTGACCGGAATCGCGGGAGTTGCGGCACAGCGTATTCGAGATGCGCTCGGGCTTCCTTCGACGCTGGAATCGTTGGCATTGGTCCTGTCCGTGCATCCCTTGCTGAATCCGAAGCAGTATGTGGAGAGCGAGATTCGACAGGACGGCGGTGCTCTGGAGCTGCGGATCTCGCGAGAAGCTCTTGTCGACCGAGACGGCGGTTGGCCGACCTTGCTCGGCAGCGAGCACCTCGATCCTCTCCAAGCTTTGGTCCGCGGCGTGAATCCGCACTTCACCGTGAGAGTGGTGGCCGAAGATGCCGCGGGGCTTCTTCTGGCCGTCGACATCACCGAAGCTCCCGCTCCGGAATGCGTCGAAGTCGCCATCACGAAGGTCAGTACCGGCGCGGCATTCGTATTCGAAGATCGCGGAATCCCCTTGCCTCTCTTCGTCGTCTGACCGGCCGAACCCGAAGGACTCAACCTATGGCGTACACGTTTGCAGACCTGTTCGAGCATTCCGTCGATGCGATGCCCGATCGCCTCGCGCTGATCGTTTCCGGCGACGAGGTGACATACCGTGAGCTCGACGAGCGGGCCAACCGATTGGCGCATTACTTCCAGTCCGTCGGGTTAGGTGTCGGTTCGCACATCGGTATTCAACTGCACAACTCGATCGAGGCGATGGTTGCTGTCCTCGCGGCCTTCAAGATCCGCGGCGTTCCCATCACGGTGAACTACCGCTACACGAGCGACGAATTGGTTTACCTGTACGAGAACGCGGATCTCACGGCGTTGGTTTTCCATCGTGGTTTCGCTGAGCGGGTTGCCGAGGCGTTGGTGTCCGCGCCGCGGGTCAAGTACGTGATCGAGGTGGCGGACGAACTCGCTCTCGGGAACGAACCGTCGATTCCGGGGGCAGTGGCGTACGAGGATGCGCTCGGCAACCAATCCCCGCTGCGCGTAGGTGAACATGCTTTTCCCGAGCGTTCCGGCGACGACGTCTACGTTCTCTACACCGGCGGAACAACCGGACGACCGAAAGGCGTCGTCTGGCGGCAGGAAGACATCTGGCGCGTGTTGGCCGGCGGTTACGACTTCTATTCGGGTGAGCCGATCGCCGACGAGTACCAGCAGTCGCGCGGTGGCGCCGCGGCAGCCGAACCGATGCGGTGGTGCATGCTTCCACCGCTGATCCACACCTCGGCACTGATGCCGACGTTCAACGCTCTGTTCTCCGGAAACACCGTCATCTTCGAACCGAAGTTCGATGCGGCGCAGGTCTGGAAAGTCGTCGCCGAATATCGCCCGCAGGTCATGGTCATCACCGGCGACGCCATGGGCCGTCCACTGGTCGAAGCCCATCACGAATTGCAACCGGATGCGTCGAGCCTGGCCGTGCTCGCCTCCGGCGCTGCGCTCTTCTCCGGATCGGTCAAAGATGCGTTCTTCGACGTCTTTCCGAATCTGATGATCTCCGATTCGGTTGGATCGTCCGAAACAGGCTTCGGCGGAATCGGATTCGCAACCAAAGGGCTCGAGCAGCGTGGCGGACCCAAAGTGGGCGCCAACAGATTCACGGTCGTCGTCGACGACGACAACCGAGTGTTGGAGCCGGGCTCGGGCGCCGAAGGATGGCTGGCGAAACTCGGAAACGTTCCACTCGGCTACTACAACGATCCGGTGAAGTCGGCCGAGATATTCCGCGAGGTGAACGGCGCGCGGGCAGTGGTGACCGGAGACCGGGCGCGGATCGAGGACGACGGCTCGGTCACCCTCCTCGGACGGGGAAACATGGTGGTCAACACCGGCGGCGAGAAGGTCTTCGTGGAAGAAGTCGAAGCCGTGGTGAAGGCCCATCCCGACATCTACGACGCGACAGTGATCGGTGTTCCGGACGAGCGGTGGGGCAATCGGGTGGCGGCAGTGCTTCGCATCCGCGACGGTGTGGAACCGGATTTCGAATCCATCGAGAAGCACGCCCGCAGTCACCTCGCCGGCTACAAGATTCCGCGTTCCTTCTGGATCGCCGACGAGGTCGTTCGAGCGCCGAGCGGCAAGCCGGACTACCGCTGGGCCAAGGAGTTCTCACAGAACAGCGACCCGGTCCACCGGATCGACTAGCGCTCACACGCAACACCCGGCACCCGGCACCCATCCGTAAAGGAGCATCTGCAATGCCTGAGATCGACCTTCCCGACGGGTTCGACGTGACCGACCCACATCTGTACGGCGAGCGCGTCCCGCTTGCCGAGTTCGCCGAACTACGACGATGCGCTCCGGTCTGGTGGAACGCCCAGGAACCGGGTACCGGCGGATTTCACGACGGTGGTTGTTGGGTTGTCTCCCGCCACGCAGACGTCCGCGACGTCTCGTTGCGCAGCGAGGAGTTCTCGAGCAACGTCAACGGCTGCATTCCGCGGCATGAAGACAACATCTCGGCGGAGGAGTTGGAGGCGACGAAACACGTCCTCATCAACAAGGACGCCCCTGAGCACACACAGCTGCGCAAGTTGGTGGCACGCTTGTTCACTCCGCGGTCGGTGGAAGCGATGCGGGCCGGGTTGGAAGCGCGGGCAGAAGACATAGCGTCGGCTGCCGTGGCGGAAGGTAGCGGTGATTTTGTCAGCCAGGTCGCCAGCGAGTTACCCATGCAGGCGATCTCGGAGCTGATCGGTGTACCGCAGGACGGGCGCCGTCAGCTGTACGAATGGTCGAATCAGATGACGGGATACGACGACGAGTCACTCGCCGGCGAGTCTCGGATGGCGTCGGCGCAGATATTGGGCTACGCCTATCAACTGGCTGAGGCGAGGCGGGAGGAACCGCTCGACGACATCATCTCGCGCTTGGTGCATGCCGACATCGACGGGCAGAAACTCACCCCGGAACAGTTCGGTTTCTTCGTCATCATGTTGGCTGTCGCAGGCAACGAAACGACGCGAAACGCAACGACACTCGGCATGATGGCATTTCTCGAGCATCCGGATCAGTGGGAACTGTACAAGCGCGAGCGTCCGCGCACCGCCGCGGACGAGATCATCCGCTGGGCTTCGCCACTGACGTCGATGCAACGAACAGCAGTGGTGGACACACAGATTGCCGGCACTGCGATTGCGAAGGGGCAGCGCGTCGTACTGCTCTACGGCTCGGCGAACTTCGACGAAACCGTCTTCGGGAACCCCGACGTCTTCGACATCACCCGAGACCCGAACCCGCACCTCGCGTTCGGAGGAACCGGGCCGCACTACTGCGTCGGCGCCAACCTGGCCAGAATGGAGGTCGATCTGATCTTCGGCAAGATCGCCGATCACATGCCCGACATCAGCAAGCTCGGCGATCCGAGCAGGCTCTCGTCCGGTTGGCTCAACGGGATCAAGGAATTCAAGGTCGACTACGGCAACTCCACGTCATGTCCTTCGGGGCATTGACGTGTACAGCGGAAGAGTTGCACTTGCGGGCCCGATGCGCGAACTCGGCCAGTTCTACCGGATGGGCGCCGATGTCGCAGTGGGCTTGTTCCGCAACCGCTTTCAGGTGCAAGAGTTTCTCGAGCAGAGTTGGATGATCGCCCGGGTGTCGATCGTGCCGACCGTATTGGTGGCCGTGCCGTTCACGGTCCTGGTGAGTTTCACGCTCAACATCCTGCTCCGTGAGATCGGTGCCGCCGACCTCAGCGGCGCCGGGGCCGCGCTCGGCGCCGTGACTCAGGTCGGTCCGGTGGTGACGGTGCTGATCGTGGCAGGTGCGGGCGCGACTGCCATCGCCGCCGATCTGGGATCGAGAACGATTCGTGAAGAGATCGACGCCATGGAGGTGCTCGGGATCGATCCGATCACTCGGCTGGTGATTCCTCGGGTGGTCGCGTCGACCGTGGTGGCTTTGCTGCTCAACGGACTCGTCTGCGTCATCGGCATCGCCGGCGGTTACGCCTTCTCGGTGTTTCTCCAGGGCGTGAACCCTGGCGCCTTCGTCGAGGGAATCACGTTGCTGACCGGCCTCCCCGAGGTGGCGTTGTCGATGGTCAAAGCTGCGCTGTTCGGGATGCTGGCGGGATTGGTGGCCTGCTATCGCGGACTGTCGGTACGGGGTGGGCCGAAAGGCGTGGGGGAGGCCGTCAACGAAACGGTGGTGTACGCATTCATGGCGTTGTTCGTCGTCAACACCATCGTCACCGCGGTCGGCATCCGATTGACGGCGGGGTGATCGAGGTGACGCTGTCGGATTCGCTGGCACAAATCGGCAAGTTCGGACGCACGCGGGCGCGGGTGGCTCGAACGTCACGCTCGATCGACGATGTCGGGCGACAAGCTGTCTTCTTCGCGCGCGCCATCGCTCACATCCCGTGGGCAATTCGCAAACACCCGAAAGAAGTGTTGAGGCTGGTAGCCGAGATCAGCATGGGCACCGGAGCTTTGGCAGTGATCGGCGGCACGGTTGCGGTCGTAGGATTTTTGACTCTCGCCTCGGGCGGCACCATTGCGATCCAAGGTTTCAGCTCACTGGGAAATATCGGAGTCGAAGCGCTCACCGGATTCTTCTCCGCCTTCATCAACGTTCGTATCGCTGCGCCGGTCATCGCGGGAATCGGCCTGTCGGCCACGATCGGCGCAGGTTCGACCGCGCAGATCGGTGCCATGCGCATCAGTGAGGAAATCGACGCCCTCGAATCGATGGCGATCAGTTCGGTCCCGTACGTCGTCAGCACCCGCGTCACCGCAGGGATGATCGCGATCTTGCCGCTGTACTCATTGGCGCTCGTAGGATCTTTTCTGGCCGGAAGGTTCACCACGGTCGTGCTGTTCGGTCAGTCCTCCGGTCTTTACGACCACTACTTCACGACGTTCCTCGATCCGGTCGATGTCGCATGGTCCTTCGTTCAAGTGCTCGTGATGGCACTACTGGTGATGCTGATCCACACGTACTACGGATACAACGCGTCCGGGGGACCGTCGGGCGTGGGAACTGCAGTGGGCCGCGGGGTTCGGCTCTCGCTGATCTGCGTCGTGGCGGTGACCCTGCTCGTCTCACTCGCGCTCTACGGCGGTTCCGGCAACTTCAATCTGTCCGGTTAGGGGGACTGCGTGCACAGATACGGCTACAAGTTGGCTGCTCTGGGCTTGGCTGCGGCGATCGTCGGGGTCATCGCGTTGTCGGTCGCGTCTTTCAACCAGGTGTTTGTCGCTCGCGTCCCGATCACGGTGATCGCGGAGCGCGCGGGGCTCGTGATGGATCCGGGCGCGCGGGTGAAGATGGCCGGGGTGACCGTGGGCTCGGTGGAGTCCATCACGCCGACTGACGACGCCACCGCACAACTGTCGTTGTCGATCGATCCCGAAGCGCTCGAATCGATTCCGTCAAACGTGAATGTGGCGATCACGTCGAACACGGCCTTCGGCGCGAAGTTCGTCAGCCTGTCCTCGCCGGAGCAGCCGAGTAGTGCGCGACTTGCCGCCGGAGCGACGATCGACGCATCCCGGGTGACCGTCGAGCTGAACACGGTGTTCGAGAAACTCACCACCGTGCTCCGGACGGTGGACCCGGGCAAACTCGATTCGACATTGGGTGCCCTCTCGACTGCTCTGCAAGGACGCGGCGAACGGCTCGGGGTCGCACTCGAACAAGCAGATTCCTCCTTGCTCGAATTCAACACTGCACGTGAGGCTCTCGATCATGTGTTGACGGATTTACCAGCCGTCACACAGACCTACCGCGACGCTGTTCTCGACTTGATGGACACACTCGACTCGCTCACGACGACGGGAACCACTGTTCTCGACGAGCAGCAGAATCTTGATCTCCTCTTGCTCAACGTGATCGGGGTCGCCCGCACCGGAGAAGATGTACTGGGAGAAAACGCCGACGGTATCGACACCGTTCTGTCGTTACTGCGGCCGACCACCGCACTGCTCGAGGAATACTCCCCGGTGATTCCCTGCATGTTCCACGGTCTGCAGGAGAGCAAGCGGATCGGCGACGGCGCCTACAACGGTCAACCGGGCATCAAGATGTCGATCGGTCTGATTGCCGGAACCGAACCGTACCGATATCCCGACGACCTGCCCAAGGTGGCGGCTACCGGCGGTCCGCAGTGTATGGGTCTCCCTTTGCGTGATCCGAACGTCAATGCTCCGTACCTGGTGACCGATACCGGGGTGAATCCGTTTGCGCCCGAGCGTCAGCCGAATGGTGGGCAACCGATGAACACGGTCCCGGATCTGATGAGCTACCTGTTCGGGACGGAGATCCGATGAAAGTTCGTGGGTACACCGTCAAGTTCGGAATTTTTGTTCTGGTGATGATCCTCGTCAACGCCGGGCTGATCCTCGTGTTCGGCCAGATGCGAGGTGGCGACGCGAGGTCGTACTCGGCGGAGTTCGTCAACGCCTCCGGGCTCAGAGCCGGCGACAAGGTGCGCATCGCCGGTGTGCCGGTCGGTTCTGTCGGCTCCGTCGAATTCGGTGGGAATCACCGTGCCCACGTGAGTTTCAGTGTGGATACGGGTGACACCGTGACCGTATCGACCAGAGCCGCTGTTCGATATCAGGATCTGGTGGGTAATCGATACCTCGAATTGCTCGACGATCCGGGGATCGCGGAACCGCAACCGGAGGGTGAGAGCATCCCCGTCGATCGCACCGCACCGGCACTCGACCTCGATGCGCTACTCGGTGGTTTCAAGCCGCTGTTTCAAGCCCTGGACCCGGAGCAGGTCAACGCGTTGTCGATGTCCTTGCTCGAGGTGTTTCAAGGCCAGTCCGGAACTGTGGCATCGGTGCTGGCGCACACCGGATCGATTACGAACACTCTCGCAGACCGCGACCAACTGATCGGTCGAGTGATCGGCAACCTCGACGGTGTGCTCAGCGAATTGCGCAGCCGCGGTGGTCAGTTCAGTGACACTCTCGATCACCTACAACAGCTGGTCAGCGGGCTCGCGGCGGACCGGGAGATGATCGGGACTGCCGTCGAGAGTGTGAACACCGCATCAGGCACCTTCGCCGATCTCCTCGCCGGAGTTCGCCCGGACATCGCGGGAAACCTGTCGAAGCTGGACGCAAGCCTGAATCCGCTGATCGAGCAACAGAGTGAGCTCGATCGGATTCTCGCGTCCATGCCCTCGAACTACAAGCAGCTGATCCGAGTCGGCTCGTACGGGTCGTTCTTCAACTTCTATCTGTGCGGAATCGCACTGAAGGTCGACGGTGCCGACGGTACGCCGCTCACTGTCGACCTGGTGGATCAGACGACCGGAAGGTGCGCACCACGATGAGAGAGATGGCACAGAGCCAGGCCGTACGCGTGGGGGTCGTGGGATTGGTCGTCACGGCCGCCGTCGTATTGGCATCGCTCCAGTATCAGAATCTGCAGTTCCTGAAATCGGGTGTCGGGTACAGCGCGGTGTTCGCCGACGCCAGCGGTCTCGCGCCGGGAGACGAAGTCAACGCCGCCGGAGTGAAGATCGGAACGGTGGATCGGATCGAGGTCGAGCACGGACTCGCGCGCGTGGATTTCACACTGGAAGGCTCGATCGGTTTGGGAGAAAGCACATCGGCGGCCGTCACCACGATGTCGTTGCTCGGCAAGCGAGCGGTATCGCTCGATCTGGACGGTCCGGGAAGGATCGCGGTCGGCGGCGAGATCCCGGTCGAGCGAACAAGATCGGCGTACTCGCTGCCCGACGTGCTCGGTGACCTCACCACGACGGTCGAGGACATCGATCTCGACCAACTCTCCGAATCGCTCGACGCAGTGGGGCAGGTGATGTCCGACAGTGCGCCGAACCTGAGGCCGGCGCTGGACGGTGTCGCACGGATCTCCGACAGCGTCAATAGACGCGACGACATGTTGCGCACCTTGCTGTCCGATGCAAACGACGTCGCCGGGACGCTGGCCGAGCGTGGACCACAGGTCAACGCGCTACTCGTCGACGGCAACGCCTTGTTGGGAGAACTGGATCGGCGACAGGCGGCGCTGGGGGAAGTGATCACGAACATCTCGGCGTTGTCGACCCAGCTGAGCGGACTCGTCCACGACAACGAGGCGCAATTGCAGCCGGTCCTCGGCAAACTCGACACGGTTGTCGGAATTCTGCAGAACAACAAGGACAACCTTTCTCAGGGAATCGACGGTCTCGGTACGTACGTCGGCACGCTCGGTGACACCGTGGCCAGCGGCCCCTTCTACTACGCCTACGTTCAGAACCTGGTGCCGGCGCAATACACCCAACCGTTGATCAACGCGATGTTCGGGCTACCACCTGCGCCGCTACCGATTCCGGAGGTTCGATGATGGGTGCCTTACGAGTTCGCAAACCGGTGAACTGGCGTCGAATCGCCGTCGTTGGTGGAAGCGTCATCGGTGCGGCGATCGTCGTCGTGTCGGGATACCTTGCGGTGCAACATCTGCGCTACTACAACGTGACGGCCTACTTCACCTCGACGACCGGTCTGTATGTCGGTGACGACGTTCGTGTCGTGGGAGTCGACGTCGGCCGCGTCACCGCGATCGCCCCACAGGGAGATCGAATGCGCGTCGAACTGAAATTGGCGCGCGAGGTTCCCGTCGCCGAGGACGCGAAAGCGGTGATCGTTGCCCAGTCGCTGGTCTCGGCCCGCTTCGTGCAGTTGACGCCGGCGGTGACGGACGGCGCCGACGCACTGAATGACGGTGCGGAGATCCCACTCGACAGAACGGCCGTCCCGGTCGAGTGGGACCAGATCAAGGAACAGCTGGGCCGGGCTGCCGATGCTTTGGGTCCCGTCGGGGACGATCGCGGTCCCGCCGCCAACTTCCTCGACGGTGCCGGATCCGCACTGGCCGGCAACGGGGAAGCGCTGGGGCGCTCGGTGACCGAACTCTCGGAGGCTATGAGCACACTCGACGAAGGCGGAGCCGATCTGTTCGGCACCATCCGCGGCCTGCAGACCTTCACGACCGCACTCGCCGCAAGCGACGAACAGATCGTTCAGTTCCAAGGACGACTGGCAAATGTCTCGAGTGTGCTCGCCGAGAGCCGGACGCAATTGGCTCCGGCTCTCGCCGATCTGGACGCCGCCGTCGTCGACGTACAGCGGTTCGTCGAACAGAACCGAACCGGCTTGACGGAGCAGATCGCGAAGTTGGCCGACGTGTCCCAGGTATTGGTCGACAAGCGCGCAGGTCTCGAGAAGGTACTGCATCTGGCTCCGACAGCGTTGTCGAACTACTACAACGTCTACCGGCCGGCCCAAGGAGCGATGGTGGGTGTGCCCGCATTCCAGAACGTCGGCAACCCGATCGACTTGATCTGCGGCGGAATCGCCGGCCTGGCCAACGACACCTCGAAGAAGGGCGCGGATTTGTGCATCGAATACCTCGGCCCGTTGCTCAACACGATCAAGGCGAACTACCCGGACCTGAGCATCAATCCGACCCGGGCGCTCGGGGCTCTTCCGGACCAACTGGTGTACAGCGAGCCTGATCTGGAACCGACTGGCGCCTTGAGCTTTCCGACGGTACCGGTGGCGTCTGATCTGACCGGCTTGCTCATGCCGTCGACAGGATCACGATGACTGGCCGCCGGTGGGGAACAGTGTGTGTGGCGGCGAGCGCCGTGCTCGTTCTGACGGGTTGTCAATGGAGCGGGCTGAATTCGGTGTCGCTGCCGGGCGCGGCCGGCCGCGGTGAGGGAAGTTTCTCGGTCGTGATCGAGATGCCGGACGTCACGTCGATCAGTCCCAACTCTCCGGTCATGGTCAACGACGTGACAGTCGGAAGTATCAGTGCGATCGAGACCGACAACTGGCACGCACGGGTGACGGTTGCGCTCGACGGCTCGGTGTCGCTGCCCGCCAATGCGACGGCCAAGATCGGCCAAACCAGCCTGCTCGGGTCCAAACACGTTGCGCTTGCGCCGCCTACCGATGTTGCGCCGGAAGGGCGGTTGTCGGAGGGATCGGTGATCCCCCTCCCGTCGGCCGGCGTCTATCCCACCACCGAGGAAGCGTTGACGGCACTGTCATTGGTCCTCAACGGCGGCGGGCTCGCTCAGATTCACAGCATCACCACGGAGCTGAACACGGCGCTCGGCGGACGGACCGACGCGGCTCGCGACCTGCTGAGTCAGATGGATACCGTGACCGAAACACTCGACCGCCAACGTGATGCGATGGTCACGACCATGGAGAATCTCGACGTCTTCGCCGGTGAAATCACGGCCCAGCGAGACGTTCTCGGTGAGGCGTTGGAGACCCTTGATCCGGCCTTGGCGGAACTCAGCGCCCAACGCGTCGACCTGACCACCGCCCTCGATGCGGTCGGCAGGTTCGGGGACGTCGGGACCGATCTGGTCGACCGGACCCGCGACGATTTGAAAGCCAATTTGAGCGCCTTGGAATCGACGCTGCAGAAGGTGGTCGAAACAGGACCGGACCTGATCAACAATTTGGGCAACCTGAGTACCTTCCCCTTCCCCCAGACGACCATCGACGACGGAATGCGCGGCGATTACACCAATCTGTGGGCGCTGATCGACCTCACGAGTAATCGCCTCCAGTCAGGTCTCGGCTTCGGTACGCCGTTCGGGGCGCCGCAAACCCCCGTGGAGAACGGAGTACTGGTCGATCCCTTGACCGCCCCACTCGGCACAGGGCAGCCCGGCCCACTTGGCACAGCGCAGCCCGCCCAGGGAGGTGGACGATGATTCTCACGAAGTTGGTGCGAAGGCAATTGACGATCTTCGCGATCCTGGCGGTGATAGGCATGAGCGCAGCGGCTATCTCGTACCTGAGAGTTCCGACCATGCTCGGAATCGGGCGCTATTCGGTGACAGTCGAACTGCCCGACGCCGGTGGCCTGTATCGGAACGCGAACGTGACCTATCGCGGCGACACCATCGGTCAGGTCAGATCGGTGCGTCTGTCTCCGGGAGTGGTACGCGCCGAATTATCTTTGGAGAGTGCGGTTCCCGTTCCCTCCAGCGGGCTCGCAGTAGCGGTGCGAAGTGTGTCGGCCATCGGCGAGCAATACGTCGACATGCAACCGAGAACCGCGGACGGACCGTTTCTGGCCGACGGAGACGTGATCGGCCCCGACGCTGTCACGATCCCGACCGAGATCGGACCGGTCCTCGATCAGGCGCAGGCGATGCTCGCATCGGTACCGCAGGACAAGTTGCGGTCGGTGATCGACGAGTCCGCGGCAGCATTCGGTGGCAGGGGAGAGGACCTGGCTCGTCTGCTGGATTCGACCACCTCGTTCGTCGATCAGATGTCTGCTGCCACAACCCCGGCCACGACGCTCGTACAGCAGTTGGATCCGCTCCTGCAGACACAGGTGGTGACGGGCGATCAGATTCGCCAGTGGGCGTCCAGTGTCGCTCAACTCAGTGGACAGTTGGAGGTCGCCGACGGGTCCGTGCGCAATATCCTCGAGACCGGACCGGGCTTCGCGACTGAAGCCGACCTGCTGTTTCAAGGCCTCAAACCCACTTTGCCTGTGCTGCTTGCCAATTTCACCAGCACCGCTCAGGTGGCTTTGACGTACAACGCCGGTTTGGAGCAGGTGCTCGTCATCTTGCCGCCACTGGTCGCGGCACAGGAAACCGTCGTACAACGCGGGCAGGTGGACGGCGCCGCGAACGTCAACTTCCACCTCCAAGCGCAGGACCCCGCGGCGTGCTCGACCGGTTACCTTCCGGCCGATCAGCGACGGGACCCGACCCAGATGAGTGTGCCGGACACCCCGGCTGATCTGTACTGCAAAGTTCCGCAGAACTCGGTCTTCGCAGTTCGTGGATCCCGGAACATTCCCTGTATGGAGGTACCGGGCAAACGAGCACCGAGCCCGGAGATCTGTCGGAGCCCCGAAGCGTACGTGCCGTCGGGGACCAATGCTCCCGGCGAGTTGTACACCGGGCCTGACGGTGTCGACTATCAACACACGGAATTAGCTCCTGCTGCTTCCGATTCGGGGGAGGGTGAGCCGTGGCAACAGTTGCTGACGCCGACGAATCGCTGAGAGGTGAGGTGCTGGATCCGGTCGGAGGGAAGCGCGGTGTACTCACTGCCCTGGTCTGGATTGCACTCGCGGCTCTGAGCGTCGTTGTCGTCTTCGGTTGTCTGGCAGTTCGATCGGACCGCGCGCGAGAGTCCCAGCGTCAAGAGTACGTCGACGGTGCGGTCGCAGGAGCCCTCGCTCTGATCGACGTTCACTCCGCCACAGTCGACGAGGACCTCGAGACACTGCAGTCGCTGAGTACGGGAACCTTTGCCGACGAACTGAAGTCCGGCGAATCTGCGTTCGTCGCGTCCATCCGTGATTTTGCCGTCGATTCCGACGGGCGTGTCGACACCGCAGCCTTGGCATCGGAATCCGGTAACTCGGGGGTGGTGCTGATCGCGGCATCTGCTCAGGTCGGCAATTCAGCGGGAGAGTCTTCGGCGCGCACCTACCGTCTGCGCGTCGGTGTCGAGGACGTCGACGGGCGGGTACTGATGTCGAGTGTGGAGTTCGTGCCGTGAAGCGCATGGTCATAGCGCTTGCAGCGTTGGTCTTGATGGGAGTCGGCGGCACTGCGATCTGGAGTCACCACCGTTCGGGGGACGCTGAAACCGCACGTGCCGAGGTGATCGGTGTGGCGCCCACGCTCGTCGAGAAGCTCTTGAGCTACAACAGCGATACCGTCGACGACGATCTCGCACGAGCGGCCGAAGGCGCCGGCGGATCGTTTCAGGACAGTTTCACCGAATTCGGATCGAAAACAGTTGCCCCACAGTCGAAGGAGCAGGGAATCAGCACGAAAGCCCGAGTCGTCGATGTCGGTGTGCTCTCCGTTGCCGCGGACCGCGCGGAAGTGCTCGTGTTCGTCGATCAGATCTTGACGAGTACCGCGCGGCCGGCACCAGCGTCGACGTCGAGCCGAGTCGAGGTGACACTCGATCGAGTCGACGGCACATGGCTGGTGAGTGCCATGACCCCCATCTAGTGAAGGTTGTCGCGGCCCGCCATGATCAGCCTGGCAGTGACTTCGAGCCGGTCTGCGATCTGCGAATAGGACTCGTAACCCATGCCGGCTCGAACAAGCGCTCCGGACCAGGAGATTTCGAGTGCTTCGAGTACGTCGGGATCGTATGACGGCCCCAGCGCCTCGATGAGCCGCTCGCGGATGTTCTTGCCGATACGTCCCCGAAGGTGTTCGACGTCGGGATCATTGCCCATCATCGCCGTGGTCACGGCCGCGGCCAGCTCCGGTTCGTCGGAAACGAGGAGTGCGACGCTTCGAAGGACCGAGCAGACCTGCGCTTCTCGTTCCGCCTCGGGGGAGGGCTCGTGCGGTACCGCGTCGAGTCGGCGCCAGAACAGTTCTGCCACAAGGTGACTCTTGGACGAAAAATAGGTGTATGCCGTGGCTGCGGCGACACCGGCTTCCGCTGCCACCATTCGTACAGTCAGATCGGCAAACCCTTTGTCGCGCAGGACCGTGATCGCTGCCGCGGTCAATCGATCGACGGTTTCGGCTTGCTGCTGTGTGAGCCGTCGACGAGTGGACTCGAACTTGGTCTTACCAGACATGTGTCCAGACACTACGGGATCAGACCGGTGCGAGCAAAGTGTGCGCTATCGCTGCTCGTTCTCGCTCCCGCTCGGTGTC
Source organism: Rhodococcus sp. C3V (assembly GCF_029269915.1). Classification (NCBI taxonomy): domain Bacteria; kingdom Bacillati; phylum Actinomycetota; class Actinomycetes; order Mycobacteriales; family Nocardiaceae; genus Rhodococcus; species Rhodococcus sp. C3V. The sequence continues at coordinate 86,670 of NZ_JARJBE010000013.1, read as the reverse complement.
ATGTCTCGCTCCCGCTCGGTGGGACAGAATTTCGAACCCCCGCGATCGCTAAGTCCATGTGTTAGAACGATTTCTAGAACATGTTCGGAAACTGTGCCCAGAATCAGAGAGGCTGACGATGACGAAGTGGGACGAGACGTGCGACGTACTCGCTGTGGGATCAGGCGGCGGACTCACCGGCGCGTACACGGCAGCCCGCGAAGGCCTCGACGTCATTGCGATCGAAGCAACCGACAAGTACGGCGGAACAACGGCGTACTCGGGCGGCGGCGGAATGTGGTTCCCGTGCAACGCCGTTCTTCGTCGGGGCGGGGACGACGACACCATCGAGGATGCGCTGGAGTACTACCGATCAGTGGTGGGTGATCGTACGCCCGCCGACGTTCAGGAAGCCTACGTTCGAGGTGGCGCCGGGTTGATCGACTACCTCGAAGAGGACTCGAACTTCGAGTTTCAGATACTGCCGTGGCCCGACTACTTCGGTGAAGAGCCCAAGGCTCGAGCGAGTGGACGGCACATTGTTCCCAAGCCGATGAACGCGAACAAGATGGGTGCCCTTCGTGATTCGCTTCGTCCGCCGCTGGCGACGGAACGGCTGGGGGAGAAGTTGCCGAAGTACCTCGTCGGCGGCCAGTCGTTGATCGGTCGATTCCTGTTGGCTCTTGCGGAACTCCCGAACGCCACCATGCACCTGAAGACCACTCTCGAAGAATTGGTCGTCGAGGACGGATCGGTCGTCGGCGCGGTCGTCGACCGAGATGGTCGGCGTCGAACCATTCAGGCACGCAGAGGAGTGATCCTCGCCGCCGGTGGATTCGAGCAGAACGAGACCTTGCGGGCCGAATTCGGTGTCCCCGGATCCGCTCTCGACACGATGGGCTGCCCCGGCAACCTCGGGAAGGCACACCAGGCGGCGGTCGCCGCGGGCGCCGACACCGACCTCATGGGAGAGGCCTGGTGGTCGCCGGGACTGACCCATCCGGATGGCCGCTCCGCGTTTGCGCTGTGGTTCACCGGCGGAATCTTCGTGGACGACGACGGTCGCCGATTCGTCAACGAATCAGCGCCGTACGACCGCTTGGGCCGCGCCGTCATCGAACACATGCGGGCAGGGAAAGTAACCACGCCGTACTGGATGATCTACGACAACAGCGAAGGCGCAGTGCCGCCGGTGAAGGCGCCCAACGTACCCATGGCACAGACGGAGCAGTATGTGGATGCGGGGTTGTGGAAGAGTGCACAGACACTCGAAGACCTCGCTGCCCAGATCGATGTTCCCGCAGCGGAACTGGTGGAGACCGTGAAGCGATTCAACGCGTTTGCGGCGACTGGCGTCGACACGGACTTCGGTCGAGGAGACGCTGCGTACGACCGCGCCTTCTCCGAAGGGGCTTCGCCGCTCGTACCGATCGACCAAGGGCCGTTTCACGCTGCCGCGTTCGGCATCTCTGACCTCGGGACCAAAGGTGGTCTACGCACCGACGCGACCGGGAGGGTGCTCAAAGCCGACGGTACGGCGATTGCCGGGTTGTACGCGGCGGGGAACACGATGGCAGCGGCCAGCGGGACTACGTACCCCGGCGGTGGAAACCCGATCGGAGCGAGCATGCTGTTCAGTCACTTGGCTGCACTCGACCTCGCGAAGCTGCCGTCTTGATCATCAGTCGCTCGTCTCGGGGATGTGGTCAGGCCTTGCCGAGTCCGGCGGCGATTCCCTTGTCCAGTTGGGTGAGCATTGCTGTACCCAACGACGAAAGCTGGGCGACCTGGCGATCGTCGAGGCCCTCGAAGAGGAGACCTTGAACTGAGGCGACGTGCGGCGGTGCGGCCGCGACCACCTTTGCCATTCCCTCGTCGGTGAGCACTGCGTTGGAGCCGCGGCTGCCACGAATGACTTCCCGTTTCACCCAGCCGGCCTTCTCCATCTTCGTGATCACGTGCGAGAGGCGGGACAGGGACGCGTTCGCGCGCTGGGCCAGTACCGACAACTGGAGCTTGTGCTCGGGGGCGTCCGAGAGTGCCGCGAGTACGAAGTATTCGAAGTGTGTGAGTGCCGAATCGCGTTGTAGTTGAGTGTCGAGTGCGGCAGGCAACCGTGTCACGAGAGCGATCAGTGTCAGCCATGCTTCTTGCTGCTCGGCTGTGAGCCACTTCGTCTGAGACTGCGCGTCGGGCTGCGCGGTCGGTTCACTCATCGGTGACTTCTCCTTCGGGTCGAGCATTCTTCGTGCACGGAGCGTGCTTGTGTACAGCGTCTCAGACGCATGTCCAGAAGAATCCTGCGGGGAATAGTTGCGGGACGCAAGTGTTGAGTTCTATATTAGGTTGAACCTTCAACTTACGACGAATGTCTATCCCGAGGAGTCCGTATGTCCACCACAACCATGCCTGCGCTGTATCTCAGCCACGGTGCTCCGCCGCTGGTGGACAGCGCGTTGTGGGTCGACCAGTTGGGGGCGTGGGCCGGCGATCTTCCGCGGCCGACGGCAATCCTCGTCGTATCGGCGCACTGGGAATCAGCACCGCTGACGATCGGATCGACGACCACGGGCACCCCGCTCATCTACGACTTCGGTGGTTTTCCCGAGAGGTTCTACCGTGCGAAGTACAACTCTCCCGGCGCTCCGGAACTCGCCGCCCAGGTTGCCGCGTTGATGCCGGACAACGAACGCGTGGTTCAGCAGCCGAATCGAGGCCTGGATCACGGTGCCTACGTGCCGCTCACGGTGATGTACCCGGACGCAGACATCCCGGTACTGCAAATTTCGCTGCCCACCCTCGATCCCGAGCGTTTGCTCCATCTCGGACAGCGCCTACGGCCACTCCGTGAGCAAGGTGTACTGATCGTGGGATCCGGATTCACCACGCACGGGCTACCGTTCCTGCGCGATCCGTCACCGGAGGCGCAGGCCCCGGGATGGTCGGCGGAATTCGACGCGTGGGCAGGGGAGAGGTTCGCTGCCGGTGACGTCGATTCCTTGATCGACTTCCGCGCTCAAGCTCCCGGGATGCCGTACGCGCATCCGACCATCGAGCACTTCGCCCCGTTGTTCGTCACGCTCGGTGCGTCATCCGATCCGGAACAGGTGCCCACCCAGGTGATCGACGGATTCTGGATGGGGCTTGCGAAGCGCTCGATTCAGGTCGCCTAGAGATTTCAAATCGCGCAGAGAATCAGGTCGCCCAGGTGGGTCAGCTTCGATTGCGAAGGAACTCGAGCGCCTGGTCGCCGTGGGTGTTGGCGCGTAGTTCACTCGAGATGACTTTGAGGACGGTGCGGTCGGTGTCGATCACGAAGGTCGAGCGTTTGACCGGAGCCAACTTGCCCAGGAGTCCGCGCTTGACGCCGAACTGTTCGGCTACCTTGCCGTCGGTGTCGGCGAGTAGGGGGTAGTCGAAGGATTGTGCGGTGGCAAAGGTGGACTGAGCTTCGACCGTATCGGTGCTGATGCCCGCTCGCGAAGCGCCCACCGCGGCGAATTCGCTGCCGAGGTCACGGAAGTGGCACGCCTCGGCGGTGCACACCGGCGTCGAGGCTGCCGGGTAGAAGAAGAGGACCAGGGGTCCGTTCTCGAGCAGGCTCGTCAGCGAGCGCGGAGTCCCGTCCTGGTCGGGCAGTGAGAAATCGGGAGCGAGTTGGCCTGGTTTCATTCGGCCGAGGTTACCCGCGCACGACGGCCACATGGGGGAGCCTGGGATGATGGAGCCATGCACGGCGAGCCCACCTCCATGTCCGCACGGTCATCCGACACCGCGATCGTCGGTGACGCGTCCGATTCCACCACGACCCGGGAGCAGTTCCGAGCTCTCGCAGCTGAGCACCGGGTCGTTCCGGTCACTCGGAAAGTGTTGGCGGACTCCGAAACTCCGCTCTCGGCGTACGAGAAGTTGGCCGGCAATCGTCCCGGCACCTTCTTGCTCGAGTCGGCCGAGAACGGTCGTTCGTGGTCGCGGTGGTCGTTCATCGGCGTCGGGAGTCCGGCTGCACTGACCGTCGTGGACGGAGAGGCGGCGTGGTACGGCAACGTTCCGGCCGGCGCTCCGGCCGGCGGCGACCCGATCGACGCGCTCGGTGCCACCCTCGAGCTGCTTCGTTCGGAGCGGCTGCCCGACCTGCCCCCGCTGACCGGCGGAATGGTCGGATTCCTCGGCTACGACGCGGTGCGGCGCCTCGAGAGATTGGGTGACTCCGCGGTCGACGACCTGCAGATCCCCGAAATGGTCATGCTGCTTGCCGCCGACATCGCCGCAGTCGATCACCACGAAGGGGCGATCACCCTCATCGCCAATGCCGTCAACTGGGACGGCACGGACGAGCGCGTCGACACGGCGTACGACGACGCAGTCGCCAGGTTGGACGCGATGACTCGTGCTCTCGCGGCGCCGGCGAAATCGACGGTGTCGACATTTTCGAAAGCGACTCCGAACTACCGTCGTCAGCGCACCACCGAGAGCTTCGGTGTCGATGTCGACAAGTTGATCGGCGACATCGAAGCGGGCGAGGCATTCCAGGTAGTTCTCTCGCAGCGATTCGAGATCGATTGCACTGCAGCACCGATCGACGTGTACCGGATGCTGCGAGCGTCGAACCCCAGCCCGTACATGTATCTGCTCAACGTGCCGAACGGTGATGGAGAGACGGCGTTTTCGATCGTCGGTTCGAGCCCTGAGGCACTGGTAACCGTCGCCGAGGGTGTCGCGACAACACACCCGATCGCTGGAACCAGATGGCGCGGTGCCACAGAGGAGGACGACATCCTGCTCGAGAAAGATCTCCTCGCCGACGAGAAGGAAAACTCCGAGCACCTCATGCTCGTCGATCTGGGGCGAAACGATCTGGGTCGTGTCTGTCGCCCGGGCACGGTGAAGGTGCACGACTACCGGCACATCGAGCGGTACAGCCACGTGATGCATCTCGTATCGACCGTCACCGGTCATCTGGCCGAGGGAAAGCACGCTCTCGACGCCGTCACCGCATGCTTCCCCGCTGGAACCCTCTCGGGGGCACCCAAGGTCCGAGCGATGCAGCTGATCGAAGAACTGGAACCGACCAGGCGCGGTATCTACGGCGGCATCGTCGGCTACCTCGACTTCGCCGGCGACGCCGACACCGCGATCGCGATCCGAACGGCATTGATCAAGGACGGGATCGGATACGTCCAGGCGGGCGCCGGTGTCGTCGCCGACTCGGATCCGGTCTACGAGGACACCGAGGCCCGCAACAAGGCGATGGCAGTGCTGAGCGCGATTGCGTCGGCGCACACCCTGCGCACCATCGGAGGTGACGATCAGTGAGTGAGAACGAGTCGAGTGCAGCGGAGCCTACAAGCGTTTCTCGTGGCACCGCCGTGCCGAGAACGCTTCTGCTGGCGTTGTCGGCAGCAGCTCTGTGGGGCAGCTCACGAATGACGTGGGTTCATCTGACCTCGAGCGACGGCAAGACGCTGGAGAGGACGACGGATCTCGACGGCAGCACCTGGGCGGCGGCGATGACTCCGCTCGCGCTCGCGCTTCTGGCGGCGATCGCGGCGTCGTTTGCGGTGCGAGGTTGGGCACTTCGGGTAGTCGGACTGTTGGTTGCCCTCGTCGCCGTCGCGGTAGCGGTTCCGGCAGTGCAGTTGTTGGTGTCCGGAGCCTCTGCGGACCGAGCGGTGGAGTTGGCCGAGTTGTCCGGTCACCCGGAAGATCTCTCGACGACTGTTTCGGTACTGCCTGCCTTGCTTGCGTTGGTCGGAGCGGTGGCGGCGCTCGGCGCGGCAGTACTTCTGATGCGCAAACCTCCAGTGCGAGGCGGGTTGTCGTCGAAATACGACAACCCTGCCGCGCGCCGCGAGGCCGCGGCCAAGCTTGGTCAGGGAGACAAACCTGCATCGGACGAGCCTGTGACACAACGGATGTTGTGGGATGCGCTCGACGCCGGAGAGGACCCGACAGCGACTGACGGGGACGACGGAGTTGGGGGAGACAACGGCGCGAAACCGGGGTCGTCCCACTGAGTAAGACTGAACCCTCACCTGCGTGGGTACCCCGACGGAGTAGCAAAATTTCGTCCCACTAGGCTGAGACCACCCTGATGACGTATCTCACATCGGGCTCTTGCCCAGAAAGGATTCGGGCCACGATGACCGTACTCGACTCGATTCTCGACGGGGTGCGCGCTGACGTCGCCGCCCGCGAAGCCGTACTCGACTTCGCTGCAGTCAAGGCTGCTGCGGCCGCTGCACCGCCTGCACTCGATGCTGCAGCAGCACTTCTGGAATCGAGCATCGGCGTCATCGCCGAGGTCAAGCGAGCGAGCCCGTCAAAGGGTGCGTTGGCCGACATTGCCGATCCCGCTGAGCTTGCCGCGGCGTACCAAGCCGGTGGCGCACGCATCATCAGTGTTCTCACCGAAGAGCGCCGTTTTCACGGCTCGTTGGCCGACCTGGACGCAGTCCGTAAAGCGGTCACCATTCCGGTGCTCCGCAAGGACTTCATCGTGGGGCCGTACCAGATTCACGAGGCTCGCGCTCACGGCGCCGACGTCATCTTGCTGATCGTCGCGGCACTCGAGCAGCAGGCGCTCGCCTCGTTGATCGATCGCACCGAATCTCTGGGAATGACTGCCCTCGTCGAGGTGCACACCGAGGAAGAAGCCAACCGCGCGCTCGAAGCCGGCGCCAAGGTGATCGGTGTGAACGCCCGCAATCTCAAGACTCTCGAGGTGGACAAGAACACCTTCGGTCGCATCGCTCCCGGTCTTCCGACCGAGACGATCAAGATTGCCGAGTCCGGTGTTCGCGGAACTGCCGATCTGTTGGCGTACGCCGGGGCGGGCGCCGACGCAGTGCTCGTCGGTGAAGGCCTCGTGACCAGCGGCGACCCTCGCAAGGCCGTCGCAGATCTGGTCAATGCAGGTGCGCACCCGTCCTGCCCCAAACCGTCTCGATAAATCGCTTCACCCGCCCGGCGTGCTTTGATGCACCCGGGCGGTGACCAGCGACACCGTTGGGGCAGACTGGTGGGGTGACTTCACGTACTCAGGAACCAGGCTCCGGTGCAATATTCAAGGGCGGCAATCTGCCGCCGGCCAGCGCGGGACTCACCGAGCGCTCCCACGATCCCGACGCCGGAGGCCATTTCGGCGTCTACGGCGGACGGCATGTGCCGGAAGCCCTCATGGCGGTTATCGACGAAGTCACTGCGGAGTACGAAAAGGCTCGCGCGGACGACACGTTCTTGAACGAACTCGACCGCTTGCAGCGCGATTACACCGGGCGCCCGTCGCCGATTTTCGAGGCAACGCGAATGAGCGAGTTCGCCGGCGGTGCGCGCATCCTTCTCAAGCGTGAAGATCTGAACCACACCGGTTCTCACAAGATCAACAACGTTCTCGGTCAGGTTCTGCTGGCAAAGCGTATGGGCAAGACCCGCATCATCGCCGAGACCGGAGCGGGCCAGCACGGTGTGGCATCGGCCACCGCCTGTGCACTGCTCGGTCTCGAGTGCGTCATCTACATGGGTGCTGTCGACACCGAACGGCAAGCACTCAACGTCGCGCGCATGCGACTTCTCGGCGCGGAGGTCGTCTCGGTCGAGACCGGTTCGCGCACGCTCAAGGACGCGATCAACGAAGCCTTGCGCGACTGGGTTTCCCACGCGGACAACACCTATTACTGCTTCGGTACCGCGGCAGGCCCGCACCCGTTCCCCACCATCGTTCGGGACTTCCAGCGAGTGGTCGGCCTCGAAACACGCGTCCAGGTTCAGGCACTGACCGGCCGCCTGCCCGATGCAGTCACAGCCTGCGTCGGAGGCGGCTCCAACGCAATCGGAATCTTCCACCCGTTCATCGACGATCTGTCGGTACGGCTGGTTGGCTACGAAGCAGCCGGCGACGGTGTCGAAACCGGAAGGCATGCAGCAACGTTCGCCGGCGGTACCCCTGGCGCATTCCAGGGTGCCTACTCGTACCTGCTCCAGGACGAAGACGGTCAGACCATCGAATCGCACTCGATCTCTGCTGGTCTGGACTACCCGGGCGTCGGACCCGAGCACGCTTACCTGAACGATATCGGGCGCGCGACCTACGAACCCGTCACCGACAGTGAAGCCATGGATGCGCTGCTGCTGCTCTCACGCCGCGAGGGCATCATCCCGGCCATCGAATCGGCCCACGCCGTCGCCGGCGCACTCCGACTGGGCAAAGAACTCGGTGAGGGCGCGATCATCGTCGTCAATCTCTCCGGTCGCGGTGACAAGGACATGGACACCGCCGCAAGCTGGTTCGGTCTTTTCGACGGCGCCTCAGGTCAGGCAGCCGCTCCGGATGATGCAGCAGACGAGAACGACAACACGGAAGGCTCGGACAAGTGAGCGAACGACCATCACGCCTCGCACCCACCTTTGCCGCGTGCAAGGCTGACAAGCGTGCCGCCCTCGTCGGTTACCTGCCTGCCGGTTATCCGACCGTTCCCGAATCGATCGACGTGTTCAAGGCGATGGTCGACGGCGGCTGCGACATCATCGAAGTCGGTGTCGCGTATTCCGATCCGGTCATGGACGGTCCGACCATCCAGCGTGCAGCCGAAACCGCACTCACCAACGGCGTTCGCCTTCGCGACATCTTCACCGTGATCGAGCAGATCAGTTCGGTCGGCGGCAAGGCCGTCGTGATGACCTACTGGAACCCGGTACTGCAGTACGGCGTCGAGAAGTTCGCACGGGACCTCGCCTCCGCCGGTGGACTCGGACTGATCACCCCCAACCTCATTCCGGAAGAAGCCGGCGCCTGGATGGAAGCATCCGAAGAGCACCACCTCGACCGGATCTTCCTTGTCGCTCCATCTTCGACCGAGGAACGGCTCGCCATGACGCTCGACGCGAGCAGCGGATTCATCTACGCGGCCTCGACGATGGGTGTCACCGGCGCTCGCGACGCCGTGTCTTCGATGGCTCCGGAACTGACCGCACGAATCCGCGCGCATTCCGACATTCCCGTCGGCGTCGGATTGGGAGTTCGCTCCGGCGCACAGGCTGCCGAAATCGCGGCATACGCCGATGCCGTCATCGTCGGCTCGGCTCTGGTCTCCGCGGTCGAGAACGGCCTGGGAGCGGTTCGCTCGCTCACCGAAGAACTCGCCGAGGGCGTCCGCTCGGCTACCGTGGCGTCGTGACCTCAACTGTGGACCTGCTGGCCTATATCCCCAGCCCGCCCCAAGGCGTCTGGTACGTCGGACCGGTGGCGCTTCGCGCCTACGCGCTCTTCATCATCCTCGGCATCATCGTCGCGATCGTGTGGGGAGATCGTCGTTGGGTCGCCCGCGGCGGCGAGAAGGGGACCGTTCTCGACATCGCGATCTGGGCCGTTCCCTTCGGTCTGATCGGTGGCAGGCTCTACCACGTTTTGACCGACTGGCCCGCCTATTTCGGCGAGAACGGTCAGCCACTCGACGCACTCAAGGTGTGGCAGGGGGGCCTCGGAATCTGGGGAGCAGTGTTCCTCGGCGGCATCGGTGCGTGGATCGGCTGCCGTCGACGCGGCATTCCGGTGTCCGCGCTCGGTGATGCGATTGCGCCCGGAATCTTGCTCGCGCAGGCCATCGGTCGTATCGGCAACTACTTCAACCAGGAGTTGTACGGTCGCGAGACCACCGTCCCGTGGGGCCTCGAGATCTTCGAGCGTGTGAACTCTTCCGGCCAGCTCGATCAACTGGCAGGTGTCTCCAACGGAGAAGTCATTCGGGTCGTTCACCCGACGTTCCTCTACGAAGCTGTGTGGAACGTCCTGATCGTGATCCTGCTGGTCCTCGTCGACCGCCGATTCAAGATCGGCCACGGACGTCTGTTTGCTCTGTACGTCGCGGGCTATTGCCTGGGCCGGTTCGTCGTCGAACTGATGCGCGACGATTTCGCCTACGAGATCGCCGGCATTCGCGTCAACACATTCACTTCGGGGATCGTGTTCTTCGCCGCACTGGCCTACTTCTTCCTGGCGAAGAAGGGTCGTGAGGATCCGGCTGATTTGAAGTCGAAGGACTACGTCGCTGCGGTAGCTGCCGGCGAAGCAGGAGTCGCGGCGCCAGTTACCGAAACTGATTCGGCGAAGGCCGACGCGAAAGTCGCCGACGCTGAAGATTCTGAATCCGATGCTGCTGAATCCGCTTCCAGTGAGGCAAGCGCCTCCACGGCAGCGTCGGATGAGTCGTCGGACGCGGTGAAGCTGTCGAAGAAAGACAAGCCGTGACAGGTCCCTATTCGCAGGGGGGATTCCCCGAGGATCAGGGACCGGTCTACGGCGCGCCCAATCCGTACGGATATCAGCAGCCATTGCCGCCTCCATCGATGTACGGGTTCGGAGATCCCTACGCCCCGTACGGTCGGCACCCGGTAACCGGGGAACCGTATTCCGACAAGTCGAAGGCCACCGCTGGACTGTTGCAGATCTTGCTGGGCTTCTTCGGAATCTGTGGAGTCGGGCGCCTCTATATCGGAAGTGTCGGCATCGGATTGTGCCAACTGCTCGGCATGTTCTTCGCGCTGTTCATGTCGGCGTTCCTCATCGGAATTCCATTTGCGATCGGAATCTGGATCTGGGCGTTCGTCGACGGCATCGTGATACTTTCGGGCAATGCGCGGGACGGTGCTCGCCGGCCATTGCGAGGATGAGTCGCGAGCGCGAACCGAGGAAACATGTGTGGGGGACTGGCCTCGAGAAGGTCGAACCTTCTCGAATTCCGATAACAAAAGCTATTACGTACCGTCGTCGAATCGAAGGAAAGTACGTTGCCTAACTTGAACAAGAATCCGGAACCTTCCGAGTCGGGGGACTCGTCTGGATCACAGCCGCCGGTTCCACCGCAGTTCGGGTCGCCGTTCGACTACGACGCGACGGCGGATGCGTCGTTGACGGAAACCTCGGCACCCACCGAAAAGACGCCGTCGACGGAGACCACCGGCACCGGTCCAGGCTGGGACACGTATTCGGGAGTCGGAAACGGTCCGGGGTGGGGAAACCACCCCATCTACCCGCCGCCGACCGGAACCGAATCGACCACAGCGTTTCCCGCTGCCGATTCTGATTCCACCCCGAATCAGCCGACAGCGCCGTACACGTCGCAGGAAAGCTACGCCGCTCAGAACTATCCGGCGACCGACTATCCGGCGACCGACTATCCGGCGCCGGACTACTCGAGGCCGACCCAAACCCCGACGGACGGTCCCGTCTACGGTGCACCGGCAGATCAGACTCCGAATCCCTACGCGGCTCCGCCGCAGGGCTACCCCCAGCCGGGATACTCACAGCCGGGTTACGGTCAGCCTCAGGGGTACCCACAAGCTCAGGGTTATCCTCAGCCTGGCTACGGCCTGGTCGACCCGTCCGCACCATACGGACGTGACCCGATGACCGGTGAACCGTACTCGGACAAGTCGAAGACGACTGCCGGATTGCTGGGCATTCTGCTCGGCGGATTCGGTGCAGGACGTTTTTATCTCAACCAGCCCGGCATGGCTGTCGCACAGATCGCGGTCACTTGGTTGACGTGTGGAATCGGTGGCATCTGGCCGCTCATCGACGGAATCATGATGTTGACCGGCAGTGTGCGCGATCAGTACAACCGCCCTTTGCGTAGCTGATCGAAACGACCCTCGGCAAGTGTGACCCCCTGATGCCTCGGTATCAGGGGGTCACCGTTTTGCTCTCGCGACCTGCGGTTATGGGCTGATAAACTAGCGCACGTCGGCTGCATGTCCGCGTGGAGGTCGCCGAGTGCTGTTTTCTCGAATACCTGAACCTCGGGGCCTGTACGACCCCGATCAGGAAACCGATTCGTGTGGTGTAGCCGTGGTAGCAGACACCTCTGGACGCCACCTGCATTCCATTGTCGACGATGCGCTCGCGGTCCTGGGCAATCTCTCCCATCGCGGCGCAGTTGGGCGCGAATCCAACAGCGGAGACGGCGCGGGCATTCTGATTCAGCTGCCGACGGAGTTCTTCGACGCGGTGACCGAGTTCGAGCTTCCACCACCCAACGCGATGGGTGAGAACACCTACGCGGCCGGAAACTGCTTTCTCCCGGTGGATCAGGAAGCACGTTGGCGCGCGGTAGTTCGGATACACCGGTACGCAGCGGCAGAAGGACTGCGGATTATCGGGTGGCGAGAGGTGCCGGTCGACCGCGACTGCGTCGGAACCGTTGCCGCGCAGTGCGCTCCGTACATCAGTCAGTGTTTTGTGACGTGCGCCGAGTCACGGGATCGTAGTGTGGGCGGAATTGCCTTGGACCGACGAGTCTTTGCCCTCAGGAGACAAGCCGAGCGGATTCACTCGGCCGACACTGCAGTGTATTTTCCCTCGTTGTCCGCCCGAACCATCGTGTACAAGGGCATGCTGACGCCGACGCAGTTATCCGGTTACTTCACCGACCTACGCGACGACCGAATGCGAACTGCGTTGGCAGTCGTGCACAGTCGATACTCCACGAACACATTTCCGTCGTGGCCACTCGCTCAGCCGTATCGCTGCATCGCCCACAACGGCGAGATCAATACGATTGTGGGAAACAGGAATTGGATGCGCGCTCGCGAGCCGATGCTGCGGAGCACACTTTTAGGTGGGGACATCGATCGCCTGTTTCCGATCTGCACCCCGGGAGGATCCGACTCTTCGTCGTTCGACGAAGTACTGGAGTTTTTGACGCTCGGGGGCCGCAGTGTGCAACACGCCATCGCGATGATGATTCCCGGAGCCTGGGAGAACGATTCTTCGATGCCCGACGAGATAAAGGCCTTCTACCAATTTCACGGTTGTCTGATGGAACCGTGGGACGGTCCGGCGTCCGTGACGTTCAGCGACGGCATTGTTGTCGGGGCCGTGTTGGATCGCAACGGTCTTCGCCCAGGGCGATGGTGGCGGATGAAGAACGACCGTATCGTGTTGGCCAGTGAGAGCGGCGTGTTCGACGCTCCCACGTCCGAGGTGTTGGAGAAGGGGCGCCTCGAACCGGGACGCATGTTTCTCGTGGACACCGCTCGCCATCGCATCGTTTCCGATGCGGAGATCAAGTCCGAACTCGCGAGCACAGCCCCCTACCGGGACTGGGTCGACGGGGGATTGGTCGACCTCGAGGACATCCCCGAGACTGCGCCTGCTCGAGGCGATCCGGCTCCGCTGTTGCAACGGCAGTTGCTCTTCGGATACCACGCCGAGGACCTGCGGGACATTCTTGTCCCGATGGCAAGCTCAGGATCGGAGCCGTTGGGGTCGATGGGTGTCGACACGCCCCTCGCCGTTCTCTCGGATCGGCCGAAGCTGTTGTACGACTACTTCGTCCAGCTCTTTGCTCAGGTGACCAACCCGCCTTTGGACGCGATTCGCGAGGAAGTCGTCACTACGCTTGGTGTCACCCTCGGCGGTGAGCAGAACTTGTTCGAAGCGTCGGCGCTGTCGTGCCGAAGGATTGTTCTCGACAAACCGGTGATCGGACCGGGGAAGATGGCGAAGGTCGCCGAACTATACGGCGCAAGAACTCCGAGAAGCGCTGTCCTTCGCGCAAGTTTCGATCCGAGGGGCAGTCTCACCGAAGGCGTCGAGAGGCTTCGTGAGTCCGCCCGAACAGCCGCCGCAGCCGGTATCGAGATTCTGGTGATCTCCGACCGTGGATCAGGCCCTGAGCAGGCTCCCATTCCGTCATTGCTCGCAGTATCAGCCGTGCACCACGATCTGGTTCGTCATGGCCTGCGGACCAAGGTTTCCCTTGTCGTCGACTCGGGTGACGCGCGCGAAGTTCATCACATCGCGCTGCTGATCGGCTACGGTGCGGCGGCTGTCCACCCGTATCTTGCTCTCGAATCTGTCCAAGCCCTCAGCGAGCAGGACGAACTTCCCGGGATAGATCCGAAGACTGCGTCGGACAACTACCTGAGAGCAACAAATTTCGGCGTGCTCAAAGTGATGTCGAAGATGGGAATCGCTACGGTTCACTCCTACACGGGCGCACAGGTATTCGAGGCCGTGGGCTTGGGTCGAGAGTTGGTCGACGAATACTTCTGCAACACACGGAGCCGGATCGGCGGGATCGGTATCACTGAAGTCGCGCGCGAAGTTCTGATGCGCCACACGGCTGCGTTCTCGTCGTCCGCAGTGCAGCATCGTCAGTTCGACAATCGTCAGTTGACCGACAGTGGACAGTACCGGTATCGCCGCGATGGTGAATTGCATGTGTTCACACCCGAATCCGTGTTCTTCCTTCAGCATGCGACCCGGACCGGGCGAAGTGAGATGTTTCGTCGCTACAGCGATGAAGTCGATCGACTGAGCGCGCAGGGCGGAACACCGCGGGGATTGTTTCGATTTCGGTGTGAGGTTCGTCCGCCGATTCCGCTCGATCAGGTCGAACCCGTCGAGTTGATTCTCGCTCGATTCAACACCGGTGCGATGAGCTACGGTTCCCTCTCTGCGGAGGCGCACGAGACGATGGCGGTTGCGATGAATGCTCTCGGCGGGCGTTCCAACACCGGTGAGGGCGGAGAGTCGCCGGAGCGGTTGCGTGACGACAAGCGTCGAAGCGCTGTCAAGCAGGTCGCGAGTGGTCGCTTCGGGGTGACCAGCGATTACCTGGTCAATGCCACCGACATTCAGATCAAGATGGCCCAAGGTGCCAAGCCGGGTGAAGGAGGGCAGCTTCCGGGGTCCAAGGTGTACCCGTGGATCGCGGAAACCCGGTACTCGACGCCTGAGGTCGGGCTCATTTCTCCGCCCCCGCACCACGACATCTATTCGATCGAGGATCTCGCCCAATTGATCTACGACCTCAGATGCGCGAACAATCGCGCGCGGATACACGTGAAGTTGGTCAGCGCAGCCGGAGTCGGGACTGTTGCGGCAGGTGTGGCCAAAGCGCACGCCGACGTGGTGCTGATCTCCGGTCACGACGGCGGGACGGGTGCTGCGGCACTCTCGTCCATCCACCACGCGGGTACGCCGTGGGAGATCGGGCTGGCCGAAACTCAGCAGACCCTGGTGCTCAACGGGTTACGCGATCGGATCGTCGTCCAGTGTGACGGGGGTTTGCGCACGGCGCGGGACGTCGTCGTCGCCGCGTTGCTGGGAGCGCAGGAGTACGGGTTTTCCACGGCGCCACTCATCGCGGCCGGGTGCGTCATGATGCGGGTATGTCATCTCGACACCTGCCCCGTCGGAGTAGCGACGCAGAATCCCGAACTGCGCGAGCGATTCACCGGCCGGCCCGAGTACGTCGAGAACTTCTTTCGCTTCATCGCCGCCGACGTACGACGGTTGTTGGCAGAACTGGGGTTTCGAAGTATCGACGATGCGCTGGGGCACGCAGACGTATTGGAAATGTCTCCGGCGGTGGCGCATTGGAAGAGTCGGACGTTGGATCTCTCACCACTCTTCGACGTTCCGGCCACGCCGGCCGGCGCGGCCTACCAACCGTATGTACCTGTTTCGAGCGAACTCGAACGCACCCTGATCAAGTTGGCTGCGAACTCGCTCGAGGACGCTCGACCCGTGCATATCGAACTGCCAGTACACAATACGGATCGAGCGGTGGGAACGAGGCTGGGCGCTGAGGTGACCAGACGCTACGGCGCCGTCGGGCTACCTGACGGCACCATCGACGTCGTGCTCAGTGGAACGGCAGGCCAGTCACTCGGTGCGTTCCTGCCACCGGGCATCTCGCTGGTCGTTGTCGGCGATGCAAACGATTACGTGGGAAAGGGGCTCTCGGGTGGACGAATCGCGCTTCGGCCGAGTGAGGACGCACCCTTCGTGGCCGAGGAGCAGGTGATTGCCGGCAATACGCTGCTGTACGGCGCTACGAGCGGTGCGCTCTATGCCAGGGGGCGTGTCGGGGAACGATTCGCGGTGCGAAACTCGGGTGCGGTCGCTGTGGTGGAAGGCGTCGGCGACCATGCGTGTGAGTACATGACCGGGGGTCGCGTCGTCATCATCGGCCCAACCGGTAGGAACCTTGCTGCGGGAATGTCGGGCGGACTTGCCTTCGTACTCGACGTGAAGGCAGAAAAGGTCAACCGCGACATGGTCGTTCTGGAGCAGCCCTCGGCGGAAGACTGTCGTCAGCTGGTCGACATTCTCGGCACGCATTTGGCCGCTACCGGTTCGCCGGTGGCGGCAAAACTACTCGACGACTGGGGTGGACAGAGTCCGAGATTCACCAAAGTCTTGCCTGTCGATTATCAGAAGGTCGTGGAACAGAACCAACTGGTGGAGCCGGCTCATGCCTGACCCACGCGGGTTCCTCAACGTGAAACGATCCGGCGCACCGACCAGACCGACCGACGTGCGCGTCGGCGACTGGGCGTCGGTATACGAGTCGCTGGATCCCGTCGTGCGAAATCGAGACGTATCTGCACAGGCCTCGCGTTGCATGGACTGCGCTGTGCCGTACTGCCATTCGGCCGACATAGGGTGTCCGCTCGGCAATCTCATTCCGGAATGGAACGACCTGGTTCGGCGTGGACGGTGGTCCGAAGCCTCGGAGAATCTGCATTCCACCAACAATTTCCCCGAGTTCACCGGACATCTGTGCCCCGCACCGTGCGAAACGGCGTGCGTTCTCGCACTCGACGACGAGCACACGTCGGGGGGTGTCACCATCAAGCGCATCGAACAGGCGATCGTCGACAACGCCTGGGAGTCGGGTTCACTGGAACCACGGCCGCCGGTAGTTCACAGCGGAAACCGTGTTGCGGTTGTCGGTTCGGGACCGGCGGGACTGGCCGCGGCTCAACAACTGACACGAGCCGGACACAGTGTCACGGTGTTCGAGCGGAGCGATCGGATCGGGGGACTGCTTCGCTACGGAATTCCGGAATTCAAGTTGCCCAAGGCCCTCATCGACCGGCGGCTGGACCAACTGACCGCCGAGGGGATCAGATTCGTCACCGACTGCGCCGTCGGAGTGAACGTGAGCGCGCACGACCTCTCGACGGAATTCGAGGCGGTAGTCCTGGCGGTCGGGGCTGATCGTGCCAGAGACACCGACGTACCGGGTCGTAGTCTTCGCGGAATCCATCGTGCGATGACGTACCTGCGTGCGGCCAACCACGAATGCGAGGGTGATGGTGCGTCGAGCATCTCGGCGCGAGGTAAGAACGTCGTGATCATCGGTGGCGGCGACACGGCCGCCGACTGCCTCGGCACGGTGCATCGCCAAGGCGCCCTCTCGGTGACGGAATTGGATTACCACGTCCCACCTCCGGCACACCGCGATCGAGATCGCGACCCATGGCCGCTGTGGCCGCGGCTCCTACGCACCTCGCCGGCGGACGAGGAGGGCAGTGACAAACGATTCCGATGGGCGGCGCAGGAATTTCTCGACGACGGTGGGGGTGCGGTCCGTGCAATCCGGATGGTTCCGGTGGCCGTGTCACGAGCGAAGAACGGACAACGGACCTTGGTGGAGACCGGCGACACGACGGATCTGGTGTGCGAGATGGTCTTGCTCGCTCTGGGTTTCGACGGCGTCGAAACCGCCCCACTGCTCACCGACCTTGATGTCGGCACCGATCCACTCGGCAGAATCGAGTGTGATGTCGGGTGGCAGACCCGGACACCCGGCGTATTCGTCTGCGGCGACGCGCATCGCGGGGCGTCGCTGGTCGTGTGGGCGATTGCCGAGGGACGGTCGGCCGCACGTGCCGTCGACGTGTTTCTCACAGGCGAGTCGGCGCTTCCGGCTCCGGTTCATCCAAAGGCATTTCCGCTGTTCGTGAGCTGACCAACTGAATCGAGTAAGTACAGAAAGTGCAGGTCGCAAATGCCGGATAGAAGTGCGGTGGGGTAGCGACTAGGCTCGAGCCGTGAACCGACGGACAAAAATTGTATGCACACTTGGACCTGCGACAGCTTCTGGCGACCGCATCCGTGAGCTCGTGGAGAGCGGCATGGACGTGGCGCGCCTCAACTTCAGCCACGGCGAGCATGCCGATCACGAAGAAAACTACATTCGCGTCCGCGCCGCGTCGGACGCCACCGGAAAGGCCGTCGGTGTTCTCGCCGACCTTCAGGGGCCCAAGATTCGCCTCGGCCGATTCAAGGACGAGCGGACCACCTGGGCCAACGGTGAAGAGGTTCGTATCACCGTCGACGACGTCGAGGGAACGCACGATCGCGTCGGGACCACGTACAAGGAATTGGCGCGCGACGCCAAGGCCGGCGATCGACTGCTGGTCGACGACGGAAAGGTCGGCCTGGTCGTCACGTCCATCGACGGCAACGACGTCGTCTGTCGGGTCACCGAAGGCGGTCCGGTCAGCAACAACAAGGGCCTCTCACTGCCCGGTATGAACGTCTCCGTTCCAGCCCTGTCGGGCAAGGACATCGCCGACCTCGAGTTCGCTCTCAAGCTGGGTGTCGACTTCATTGCACTCTCCTTCGTTCGCTCACCGGCGGACGTCGAATTGGTTCACGCCATCATGGATCGAGTCGGGCGCCGCGTTCCCGTCATCGCGAAGCTCGAGAAGCCCGAGGCCATCGACAATCTCGAAGCCATCGTGCTCGCGTTCGACGCCGTCATGGTCGCCCGCGGTGACCTCGGTGTCGAGTTGCCGCTCGAGCAGGTCCCGCTCGTTCAGAAGCGCGCAATCCAGATTGCTCGTGAGAACGCGAAGCCGGTCATCGTCGCGACGCAGATGCTCGAGTCGATGATCGAGAACTCACGTCCCACTCGCGCAGAGGCATCCGATGTCGCCAACGCCGTTCTCGACGGCGCCGACGCAGTCATGCTCTCGGGCGAGACTTCGGTGGGCAAGTACGTCATGGAAACCGTTCGCACCATGGCCCGCATCGTCGAGGCCGTCGAGAACGAATCGACCCGTGTCCCACCGTTGACCCACGTCCCGCGCACCAAGCGCGGTGTCATCTCGTACGCAGCACGCGACATCGGCGAACGTCTCGACGCCAAGGCCTTGGTTGCGTTCACTCAGTCCGGTGACACGGTGCGTCGACTGGCTCGTCTGCACACGCCGCTGCCGTTGCTCGCCTTCACACCGCTGCCCGCGGTGCGCAGTCAGCTGACGCTGACGTGGGGAACCGAGACGTTCCTGGTCGATGCGGTGGCCACCACCGACGAGATGGTGCGTCAGGTGGACAGTGCGTTGCTCTCCCTCGGGCGGTACGTCAAGGGCGACCTCGTGGTCATCGTTGCCGGGTCCCCTCCGGGAACTGTCGGTTCCACCAACCTCATTCACGTCCACCGCATCGGTGAAGAGGACCACTGAGTGACCCACGCGAACGCGTCCACCGACCTCGGTACTCTCCTCGGTTTGTTGGATCTGGAGCAGATCGGTGAAGACGCGTTCCGTGGATACCACCCGAAACAGGTAGGTTCGCGGACGTTCGGCGGTCAGTTGGTGTCTCAGGCACTGATGGCCGCCGGGCGGACTGTCGACGGTGATCGCCCCATCCATGCGGTGAATGCCCATTTCATTCGCGGCGGAGATGTCAAGGCGCCCATCGAGTATCGGGTGGATCGTCATCGCGACGGGCGGGCGTTCGCCAACCGTCAGGTGACTGCCTATCAGGGTGAGAACGAATTGTTCGTGATGCTCGCGGCGTTCCAGGACTCCGGCAAGGGGCTCGACCATGCTGTCGAGATCCCGGATGTTCCACTTCCGGAGTCGTTGCCTCCCATCGGCGATCATCTGGTGGGGTACGAGGAAAAACTGCCGCATTTCAGTGCGGCGCTCAAGCCGATCGACATGCGGTACGCCAACGATCCGGCGTGGATCCTCAAGGGCACCGGCGAGAAACTCAACCACAATCGGGTGTGGATGCGCCCCGACGGTGATCTGCCGGACGATTCGCTCATTCACGCTGCGACGCTGGCATATTCGTCCGACACCACCGTGCTCGATTCGATTCTGACCACTCATGGTTTGTCCTGGGGTCATGATCGTATCGTCGCGGCGACGGTCAATCATTCGATCTGGTTCCATCGCCCGTTCCGGTTCACCGACTGGGTCCTGTACGCCACCGAATCGCCGGTCGCCGCAGGTTCGCGCGGTCTGGCAACGGGACGGTACTTCTCGGTGGAAGGACTGCTGTTGGCGACGGTGGTCCAAGAAGGAATGATCAGGCATTTCCCGCGTAAAGGGGAATGAGATGCGGGCCCGAGACTGAACTCGGGCCCAGAATCAAGCAGACTTGCGATATTGCGGTGAGAGTTCGTCGGCGCGGTCCCACGGAGACCAGTCGACTTCGCGTCCATCGAGTTGGGCCGCAACAACTTCCAAGCCCGCGTGCCAGCCGGCGGCGTGCGCGTACGCGGATTCCTCGTCCTCCATCGTGTGGGTGAGAGTCAGCCAACAGCCGCCGGTGCCGTCCGGTGCCAGTTCCCAATGAAGAGTGTCTGCGTCCCAGAGGAATTCGAGAATTCGGTGCGGGTGGACGCTGATGACCGTCCCGCGCGTCACGTGATCTGCGGGCAGTCCGAAACGCTCGACTTGTTCCGGTGTCACCTTGAACAGTAGATCCGCGCCGGGAGTGAGATCGAAATCGACGTCCGCCGGAAACCAGGCGTCGAGGTACTCGCGTTCCGTTATCACTTTCCAGACCTTGTCCGGTGCGTGCGGAATCGCCAGTTGGAAGCTCAGTGACACCCGACCGTCATAGGTCAGGTTTATCTTGCCGTTGTCCATCGGTGCCTCCAATGCTTGGTGCCCGTGCGGTTGCCCCCATCGTGCCATCTAATTGCACAGGATGGAATAACTGCAGGTCAGATCGTTACCTATTGATAGGTTATGTCGATTTGTCTCGTTTCGTGAGTGGCGTTCTCGACGCGTTTCGTGGCGGTGAAGCAACCGCGCGGTACGCTGACCACGCACGACTGGCGCGGGTGGGGATTACCACCGGGGAGTGCACATCGCGAGGCATCGACCGCCTGGGTGCTTCACACATCTTGTGTGAAGGGGGATCCATGTCTACCGAGAATCGGCCTACCGAAAACGTCTCTACCAAGAATCTGTCGACCCAGACCGCGCCCGCTCGAATAATCGACGGACGCGCAATTGCCGATGCTGCGCTCGCGGACCTGTCAGTGCGCACCAGGCAGTTTCGTGATGAGGCGGGGCACGTTCCTTGCCTGGCCGCCGTCATCGTGGGAGCAGACCCGGCCTCGAAGGCGTATGTACAGATGAAGGCCAAACGATCTGTCGCCGTCGGAATGACGTCGCGGACGGTCGAACTCCCGGTGAGTACAACCACCGAAGAACTGGTCGGCGTGCTGAGAGCGTTGTCGGCGGACCCTTCGATCGACGGCATACTGCTGCAACACCCGGTGCCAGACCACATCGACGAACGGGCCGCGTTCGATGCCATCTCGGCCGACAAAGACGTTGACGGCGTCACTTCGGCATCTTTTGCGGCAATGGCGTTGACCGGTGGGGGATTCGAATCGTGTACGCCGAGTGGCATCCTGCGCCTGCTCGACGCCACAGGCGTCGAACTCTCCGGAAAGCATGCTGTCGTGGTCGGCCGAAGCCCGATACTCGGATTGCCGATGGGAATGCTCCTCCTGCGTCGAGGCGCAACGGTGACATACTGCCATTCGCGCACCGTCGACCTGGCCGCCCACGTCGCCTCGGCAGACGTCGTCATCGCGGCCGTCGGTGTTCCGGAACTGATCAAAGGGGCGTGGATCAAGCCTGGGGCAGTGGTGATCGATGCGGGGTACAACGAGGGCAACGTCGGAGATGTGGAGTACGCCGCTGCGCTCCCACATGCCGGTGCGATCACACCAGTGCCGGGTGGCGTCGGCCCCATGACGGTGGCAGTCCTGCTGGAACAAACACTGGCAGCAGCAGTTCGAGCAGCGGACGTTCGGGCATGCAGTGAGAATCATGACAGTCGTGTTGAACCGGACCCCGCAATCGCCTCGGATCGATTGTGAGACCTCGGTTTCGAGACGGAGTATTCATCCGCCCCGCGATAACCGAATTACCGCGTCGAGCACCGCTGCGCTGGAATGGCTGAGCTGAGCGCGCAATTGGGTATTCGACAGTCAGCTGTCTGCCTTGGGGATGTCGATCGTCAACTGGGACGGTGAATCGGATGTCGATACGGTGTATGCCGGACGGATGTCGACCGTGCCGACAAACGACTGCAGGATCGCACTGTTCCTGGCTGCACTGTCTATGCGCGTGATGTTTTCGCCCTCGTGAGATACGGAGTTGAGCGACGAATCCGATTGGACTCCCATCAGGTCGACTTGAAGTATCGATCGACTTCCGACGTCCACGACTGTGCTGTCACCCGCTCGGATTGCTTCGCTGACATATTCGGTTTTCCAGAACACAGATCCGCTTCCGTCGAAGCGATAGGTGATGCGGGTGAAACCATCGTGATCGATCACGTCGATCTCGGTCACGTCGACGCGCGGAGTCGGTGAAGGGACCTCCGTGTCGTTCGGGAACGGGGGAGGCACGGAGATCTCGGTGGATGGGGCATCGATCGGGGGAGAGCCGACCTGAAGGGTGCCGGTCTGTGTTGCAGCATCGAGCGCGGCCTGGGTGGAAGATTCGCCGGCAGTGCTGGATTCGCCGGCAGTATTGGATTGGCCGTCTGTTTGACACCCGGTGAGCAGCGCGAGAATCGATATGGCTCCGAGCAGAGCAATCAGCCGGTGACCGTTCATGGATCGAATCTAACGGCGGTCGATCTGGGGTACAGCCGAATGCCGAAACCTTGCGGTGCGGCCAGCTGCGGCAGGTGGTGCCCTCGGTGAGACTCGAACTCACACTGGACGGGTTTTGAATCCGTTTCCTCTGCCAATTGGGATACGAGGGCTTGTTGCGATGACTACATTAGAAGATGCGATTTCAATGTCAAACACCGGTACCCTCTAATCGTTCGCGTCTCGTGTCGGGGCGGTTCGATGGAGGAGGATGGTGGCCATGAATTCGCCGCAGCCGCAAGGCAATCAGCTCGCACCCCGTCGTGTTGTCGTCGCTGAAGACGAGGCGTTGATCCGCATGGATCTGGTCGAGATGCTCCGCGAAGAGGGCTACGACGTCGTCGGTGAGGCGGGTGACGGGCAGGTCGCGGTGGAGTTGGCCGAGTCGCTCAAGCCTGATCTGGTCATCATGGACGTGAAAATGCCCAGGAGAGACGGCATCGACGCCGCTTCGGAGATTGCCGCCAAACGCATCGCTCCTGTTGTCATTCTCACAGCGTTCAGTCAGCGCGAGTTGGTCGAGCGCGCACGCGATGCCGGCGCCATGGCTTACTTGGTCAAGCCGTTCTCGATCAGTGACCTCGTTCCCGCTGTCGAATTGGCGGTCAGTCGTTTCCGCGAGGTGACGGCGCTCGAGCGTGAGGTCGCTGATCTTTCGGACCGGCTCGAAGCACGCAAGCTGATCGAGCGAGCCAAGAGTGTTCTGATGGTTCGCCAAGCGCTCACCGAACCTGAGGCGTTCAAGTGGATTCAGCGCGCCGCGATGGATCGGCGCTCCACGATGAAGGCGGTCGCACAGGTCGTACTGGAAACTCTGGGCGGTGAACCGGACGCTTGAGCAAAGTGTCCGGGTTACCCGGTTGCTGCGTCGACCGTCGAAACGTCGCGCAGCGCTACAGCCGTGTAAACACTGTGCACCTTCAGATAACAGTCAGGTCACAGGGCTTTCTTGAAGGATCGCGAAACGGTTCCAAGGTCTAGCGTCTGATCCCACAGCGAGCGCCAGTTCGGGTGGCGCGAGCACCGGCTGATCTTAGGAGCGTGGGATGGCTAGACGAACACTTGTGCGTACTGCTGCAGTTCTCGGCGCGGCATCACTGGCACTTGCAGGCTGTAGCTCGGACAAGTCGGATGACTCGTCTTCGAGTGGCTCTACGTCCGGCGCTTCTGCCGCGACGACATCCGTCACGACTGATTGCACCCCGGAGCAGGCCAAGGCCGGCGCCACCCCGTCCACGGAAGCGCTGCGCATCGGCACGCTTCTTCCCGATACAGGCAGCTTGTCGTTCCTCGGGCCGCCGATGGTCGCGGGCACCCAGCTGGGAGTCAACGACGTCAATGCAGCCGGAGGCGTTCTCGGCCAACCGGTCCAGCTGATTCCCGGCGATTCGGGTGACACCACAACGGACACCGCCAATACCACCGTCGACCGCGAATTGGCTGCAGGCACTCAGGTCATCGTCGGCGCCGCGTCGTCTTCGGTCTCGCTCAAGGTGATCGACAAGATCGCCAGCGCAGGCGTCGTGATGTTCTCGCCTGCCAACACCTCGGACCAATTCGTCTGCTACCCAGACAAGGGCATGTACTTCCGCACCGCTCCGACGGACGTACTGCAGGCTCAGGCCGTCGCACAGCTCATTTCGGACGACGGTGGTCAGCGCGTAGCGATCATGGCCCTCAACGACCCGTACGGGACGGGTCTGGCGGACAACATCGAAAAGAATCTGATCGATTCGGGTGTCCCCTCCGATCAGATCGAGAAGATCATCTACGACCCGAACGCGCAGTCGTTCAACTCCGAAGTCGATCAAGTCAAGAACTTCAATCCGGATGCAGTGGCACTGGTGGGCTTCGAAGAGTCGGCGAAGATCATCACGCGCATGCACGAAGTGGGCATCGGCCCGTCGGACGGAATGGCGATGTACGGCGTCGACGGCAACATGGGTAACGCTCTCGGCGAATCCGTGGCGAAGCCGTTGCTCGACACCATGCAGGGAACGACGCCCCTGACGGACGTCGGAGCTGCCTTCCAGGATCGTCTGAAGGCTGTGAACCCCTCTCTGATCGACTTCAACTACGCCGGAGAGTCATACGACGCGGTGGTGATCTCAGCGCTCGCTGCCGAGCAGGCGAAGTCGACGGCCGGTACCGACATCGCGGCCAACATCAACAGCGTCACCGAAGGCGGCACCAAGTGCACGTCCTACGTCGAGTGCCTGCCGTTGGTGAAGGCGGGAACCGACATCGACTACGACGGCATCACCGGTGAGTTGGACTTCAACGATTCGGGGGAGCCGTCCATCGGTTCGTACGGAAAGCTCAAGTTCGGCCCTGAGAACACCCTGACCACAGAAGGATTCGTGGTGGTGGGCAAGTAAGTCGTGGGCAGGTAAGCAGCCAACGAGAATGGGCCAGGGTCTCGCGACCCTGGCCCATTCTCGTGTCTGTCCTACTTCTCTTTGCTTCCAGCGAGCGTTCCCAAGTACAACTCGATCACCTTGGGGTCGTTCATCAGATTGGCGCCGGTGTCGGTGTACGCGTTCTTACCCTGATCGAGTACGTAACCGCGGTCGCAGATCTGAAGGCAGCGGCGCGCGTTCTGCTCGACCATGATGACCGAGACACCGGCAGCATTGATCTTCTTGCAGCGGATGAACACCTCGTCCTGGAACATGGGGGACAGGCCCGCGGACGGTTCGTCGAGCAGCAGCACCGACGGATCCATCATCAGGGCCCGGCCCATCGCGACCATCTGGCGTTCGCCACCCGAGAGTGCGCCGGCCTTCACCTTTCGTCGTTCACTCAGAAGAGGGAATAGTTCACTCACGAAGGCGAATCGTTCCGCGAATGCCTTGGGACGCAGATAAATGCCCATTTCGAGGTTTTCTTCGATGGTCAGAGTCTGAAAGACGTTCTGCGTTTGAGGGACGTACCCGACTCCCTTCTGAACGAGGACGTGAGCGGGCGCAGACGTGATGTTGTCCTCGCGTAGGGTGACCGACCCTTCGCGTACCGGTATCAGTCCGAACAGTGATTTCAGGAGTGTCGATTTGCCTGCGCCGTTCGGTCCGATGATCCCGACGATTTCCCCTTCCTTCAGGAAGAGGTTGCATTCACGCAGGATGTTGACGCCGGGAATGTAGCCCGCGACGAGGCTGTCGGCGCGGAGCAGGGCACCTGCCGACAGTCGCTGATGTTCCTCGGCCGTCGCGGCGAACTCTGCAGGCGTGAGTGCTCGTGCTTTGTTCTCGCTCATGGCTTCTCGTGCCTTCCGCGCGGTTCCTCGGGACTCGATTCCAGCGTCGCGGCGAGATCGGCCGGAAGGTTGTCGATGTCGGGTTCCGACAGGTCCCCGCCCGTCTCGAGGGTTTCGACCTCGGCTTCAGCCAGGGCGGCGGCCAGAACGGCCGTCTCGCCCACCGGATTTCCGTTGTCGTCGAACTCGAGAGCCTGGTCATGGTGGCTGCCCAGATATGCGTCGACGACGGCTGCGTTGGACGAGAGTTCGTCCGGGGTGGATTCGGCGATGACGCTGCCCTGCGCCATGACCACCACCCAATCGCTGATGTCTCGGATCACGTCCATGTCGTGCTCGACGAACACCACTGTCATTCCGTCGTCGCGCAATGACTTGATGTGTCCGAGCAGGCTTTGCGTCAGAGCAGGATTGACCCCCGCCATCGGTTCGTCCAGCATCACCACCGAGGGCGAGGTCATGAGTGCGCGAGCCATTTCGAGCAGTTTGCGCTGCCCACCGGAGAGTGAACCGGCGAGGTCGTCGGCCTTGGTGTCGAGTTTGAATCGTGCGAGGAGTTCGTTGGCGCGTTCGGTGATCTCGCGTTCCTGGCCTTTCCAGATCCACGGGACGAGAGATGCAAAAATGCGTTCACCATGTTGGCCGGTGGCACCGAGACGTACGTTGTCCAGCACGGTGAGTTTGGAGAGCGCCTTGGTCAACTGGAACGTCCGTACCACTCCTTTCCTGGCTACCTGGTGGGGATACATGCGGCCCAGCGATTGACCGTCCATCGACCACGTACCGGTGTCCGGCCGGTCGAATCCGGTAAGGAGGTTGAAGAGCGTCGTTTTTCCGGCACCGTTTGGACCGATCAGACCCGTGATGCACCCTCGTTGAATCTCGAGGTGATCGACGTCGACGGCCTTGAGACCGCCGAACGTCCGCGAGACGTTGTCAGCGACCAACACCGGGTCGGGTTTCGCCGATCCGGGAAGGTGAGGAACGTCGGCAAAGATCTGTGCTCTGGTATCGGCGTCAAGCATTGAGTTGCACCTCCCGCTTGTTACCCAGTATTCCCTGCGGTCTGAAGACCATCAGGAGAGCAATCATCAATCCGAGCAGGACATACCTGGTGGCCCCGACCTGTTGTTCGGTCAGCGAGAGCAGCGGATTCTCGCCGGAGATCGCCTGACGCAGCAAGGCATCAGGGATGGCGAGGAGGAACCAGAACAACATTGCGCCGACCACCGGGCCGAATACCGTTGCCGCCCCGCCCAGAATCAGTGCGCCGAACGCGAAGAACGTCTGCGCGGTCGAGTAGAAGTCCGGGTTGATGGACTTGGTCTGTAAAGCGTTGAACACCCCGGCCAGACCACCGATCACGCCGCCGAGAACCAGCGCCTGCATCTTGTACACGAAGACGTTCTTGCCCAACGATCGCGCTGCGTCCTCGTCTTCGCGAACCGCCTTGAGGACGCGCCCCCACGGACTGTGCGTCAACAGGTAGACAAATCCGCACAAGATCAAGACCAGCGTCCACCCCACGACCATCGACCAGAGGTCGTCTCCGTAGAACTTCACGCCGAGAAATGAGTACTGCTTGGCCGAGTCGAAGGGGCTCAGTGCGGTGAACGGGTCTGCGAAACCGAACAGGCCATTGGTGGAACCGGTCACCGAATCCGACGCGGTCGAGCGGAAGATCAGACGCAAGATCTCCGAGGCCGCGATGGTCACGATGGCGAGATAGTCGGCGCGCAGACGCAGCGTCGGGATACCGAGCACGAGCGCGAGGAGCCCGGCTGCGGTGAGTCCGACGAGGATGCCGAGCCAGAGCGGCTGGTCGTAGGTCACGGTCATGATGCCGACGCCGTAGCCGCCGAGAAGGGCAAAACCGATCTGACCGAAATTGAGCAGTCCGGCGTAGCCGAAGTGCAGGTTCAACCCGATTGCCAACAGTGCGTAGAAGATTGCCGACGGCCCGATCAGCTGGGCGAAGGAAACCTGGAAAGCTCCCATGATGTCCATATTCGTCACCCGATCCTTTGTCTGGATCCGAGGATGCCCTGGGGGCGAACCACGAGGATCACGATCAAGACGAGAAGTCCGCCGATGTATTTGAGGTCTGGGTTGATGATGAGCGTCGAGAGTTGGACCAGAAGTCCGACGATGACGCAGCCGAGTAGCGCCCCGTACGCGGTTCCCAGACCACCGAGGGTGATTCCGGCGAACATGAGCAGCAACAGTTTGAATCCCATTTCCCACTGGACGCGTCCGCCGAGTTCGGAGATGCCGAACAGCACACCGCCGAGGGCGGCCAATCCGCCGCCGAGACCCCAGACGAACATGATCACGCGCTCGACGTTGATTCCGGACGAAGCGGCGAGGTCACGATTGTCGGAGACGGCACGCATGGCCTTTCCGATGCGAGTCTTCTGCAGAAGCAGTGCGACGCCGACCAGGACGACCAGACTGACGATCATGACTATCGCGTTGGCGTCGGTCAGTGCGATCGGGCCCCAGTTCTTCTCGACCTGGCCCTGGTAGTCGTCGAACGGTTCGGCGCGGTCGGAGAAGAAGATCAGGATCAAGTAGCGCAATGAAATCGCGAGGCCGATCGAGACCACCAATTGCGCGATCAACCCGGTCTTGCGCTTACGCAGTGGTTTCCAGACGATTCCGTTGGTCAGCAGGCCGATGCCGATGCCGACGAAGATCGCGAGGATCGTGGCGGGAATCAGCGGAACGCCGAAGGACGTGTTGATCACCCAGGCAGCAACGGCTCCCAACGTCACCATCTCGCCGTGAGCGAAGTTGGTCAGGCCAGTGGTGCCGTAGATCAGGCTCAAACCCACACCGGCGATCGCGATCACGAGGCCGAACCGCAGACCGTCGACCGTCGTGCGGATCAGCTTCTCGCCGAAGCTGACATTCGAGGCGGTACGTACCTCGCCGAACGAGAAGATCACGGTGTTCGCGCGGCCGGCCACCACCTCGCGTTCGACAGCGGCTTGCACACTGACCCCGTCGGGAAGTGTGTCGGCAACGATCTCGAAGGTGTAGGTGCCCGGTGCCACGGCCAGTTCCCAACGGCCGTTCGATGCCGATTCTCCGGTGGCGACTTCCGTGCCGGAAGAATCGAGTGCACGCACGGTGACGCCCTCGAGGCGTGTGCCGCCGTTGTTGAGATTGCCGCTGACGGGGACAGCGTTGTCGGGAACCGGTGCTGTCGGTGGCGCGGATGCTGTCGGGGTCGGCGGTGTAGGGGAAGTGGTCGGTTCCTGAGCCGAAGCAGTTCCGGCCAGGCTGAGTAATGCGAAGAACGTCAGTAATGCAAAGGCCAGTAGTCGGCTGAGTGTCGCGAGGGTCTGCCGTTTCACTACGGGTGGGGCCACGTACGTCCTCCGAGCGGGTCGGGAATAGCGCGTCTGGACAAAGTGCCGCGCAGCAGAGGGATTGTTTCGCTGCTGCGATTTCCGGACTCTAACGGCTCCGTTCGCTTCAGATGGGGTTCTGAGATTTCCGGGATGTTTCGGTTCCGTATCGAAGGCCGAAGGCTGCATCAATTGTCCGATTCTTGTGTCTGTTCCTGCGTAAACAACGGCGAAGGCGTCGATGTCGGTCGCGATCCCTAGACTGATGAACCGTGAGCCCCGCAACCACAACTCGGTCCAGCACGTCCACCGCTCCAGCCGGCACCACCGGCAAGGCGGACGATCGCCCTCTTCTGATGCTTCTCGACGGGCATTCGTTGGCGTTTCGCGCCTTCTACGCGCTGCCTGCAGAGAACTTCAAGACACACAGTGGGCAGGCCACCAACGCGGTGTACGGCTTCACGTCGATGTTGATCAACCTTCTTCGTGACGAGCAGCCCACCCACCTGGCCGCGGCCTTCGACGTGTCGCGTCAGACGTTTCGCGCCGACCTGTTCCCCGAATACAAGGCGCAGCGCGCGAAGGCTCCGGACGAATTCAAGGGCCAGATCGACATCACCAAGGACGTTCTCGGCGCGCTGGGCATCCCGGTCATGGCCGAGGAAGGTTTCGAAGCCGACGACGTGATCGCCACCTTGACCACACAGGCGGAGGCCCTCGGATACCGGGTTCTCGTCGTGACCGGTGACCGTGACTCGCTGCAACTGGTGACCGACAACGTCACTGTGCTCTACCCGAAGAAGGGTGTCTCGGAGCTCACCCGATTCACGCCGACGGCAGTAGAGGAGAAGTACAGCCTCAGCCCGGCGCAGTATCCCGATTTTGCTGCCCTGCGCGGCGACCCGAGTGACAACCTCCCCGGCATCCCCGGCGTCGGCGAGAAGACCGCCACCAAGTGGATCCGTGAGTACGGCGACCTGCAGGGACTGGTCGACAACGTGGACAAGGTCCGCGGCAAGGTGGGCGACTCACTGCGGGAGAACCTCGCGAACGTCCTGCTCAATCGTCAGCTCACCGAAATGGTTCGCGACGTTCCCTTGCCGTACACGCCCGAGCAGTTGGTGTTGGCCCCGTGGGACCGCGAGAAGATTCATGCGTTGTTCGACGATCTCGAGTTCAAGGTTCTCCGCGATCGACTGTTCGCGACCCTGTCGTCGTCCGAGCCCGAAGCAGAGGAAGGGTTCGAGGTCAGCGGCGACGCACTCGCCCCGGGTGCGGTTGCCGCGTGGCTCGACGCCCACGCACGAACCGGTGAGCGTCACGGCGTGACGGTGCTCGGAACCAGAACTCCGTTCGCCGGCGACGTCACTGCACTCGCGATCGCGGCCTCCGACGGTGAATGTGCATACATCGCGGCGTCGACGGCAACACCGGAAGACGAAGCAGCTCTCGGTGATTGGCTCGCCGACGCATCGCAGCCGAAGGCGCTGCACGAAGCCAAGTGGGCGATCCATGCTCTGCGTGGGCGTGGTTGGACGCTCGGTGGACTGACCAGCGACACTGCTCTGGCCGCGTACCTCGTCCGGCCGGGCCAGCGCAGCTTCAATCTCGACGACCTCTCGCTCCGCTACCTCAAGCGTGAACTGCGCGCCGAAACATCCGGCCAGGAACAGCTTTCACTGCTCGACGACACCGAGCAGCTCGATGCCGAAGCGGCCGAGACCGCGATGCTCAGCGCTCAGGCCGTTCTCGACTTGGCAGCTGCACTGGACACCGAGTTGGAGTCGATCGAATCCAAGTCGCTCCTCTCCGACATGGAACTGCCGTTGACGATCGAGCTCGCTCAGATCGAGGCCACCGGCATCGCCGTCGACAGCGCGCATCTGCACGATCTTCAGAGCCGTTTCGCCTCCCAGGTCGCCGACGCAGCAAACTCGGCCTACGAGGTGATCGACAAGCAGATCAACCTGGGTTCGCCGAAGCAGCTGCAGGTGGTCTTGTTCGAAGAACTCGACATGCCCAAGACGAAGAAGACGAAGACGGGCTACACCACCGACGCCGAGGCGTTGCAGGGTCTGTTCGACAAGACAGGACACCCGTTCCTCGAACACCTTCTCGCGCACCGTGATGCGACGCGTATGAAGGTGACCGTCGACGGTCTTCTCAAGGCCGTAGCCGAAGACGGACGCATTCACACGACGTTCAATCAGACGGTTGCCGCGACCGGACGCCTGTCGTCGACCGATCCGAACTTGCAGAACATCCCGGTGCGAAACGACGCGGGGCGCGAGATTCGCGACGGATTCGTAGTCGGGCAGGGGTTCGACGTTCTGCTCACTGCCGACTACAGCCAGATCGAAATGCGCATCATGGCGCACGTGTCAGGCGACGAGGGGCTGATCGAGGCATTCAACACCGGTGAGGACCTGCACAGTTTTGTCGGCTCGCGCGCATTCGGTGTACCGATCGAAGAGGTGACTCCTGAACTGCGGCGCCGGGTCAAGGCGATGTCGTACGGTCTGGCCTACGGGCTCAGTGCCTACGGATTGGCGTCGCAGCTGAAGATTTCGACCGAAGAAGCGAAGCAGCAGATGGATGCGTACTTCGCTCGTTTCGGCGGCGTGCGGGATTACCTCCACGCGGTGGTCGAGCAGGCACGTAAGGACGGCTACACCTCGACGCTCTACGGTCGTCGTCGCTACCTGCCGGACCTCAACAGCGACAACCGTCAGCGTCGTGAGGTTGCCGAACGTGCTGCCCTCAATGCGCCGATCCAGGGCACTGCGGCCGACATCATCAAGGTCGCGATGATCAACGTGCAGAAGGCTCTCGCCGACGCCGGATTGAAGTCGCGCATGCTGTTGCAGGTGCACGACGAATTGGTGCTCGAAGTGGTTGCCTCCGAGTTGGAGGAGGTCACCGCGCTGGTCAAGGACAAGATGGCCACAGCCATCGAGCTGTCGGTACCTCTGGATGTTTCGGTGGGAACCGGTCGAAGCTGGGACAGCGCGGCTCACTAGGCAACAACGAAAAAGGCTGGGCCGGAATCGACTTCGATTCCGGCCCAGCCATTTCACGCTATTCAGCAGATGCGGTCTGCTCTGCGATCTGCTTGCGGACCTCGTCCATGTCGAGTGCCTTGACCTGAGTGACGAGCTCTTCGAGCTGAGCGGCGGGAAGCGCGCCGGCCTGGTTGAACACGAGTACGCCTTCGCGGAAGGCCATGATCGTGGGGATGGAGCGGATGTTGGCGGCCGCTGCGATTCCCTGCTCGGCCTCGGTGTCGACCTTGGCGTGAACGACGTCGGCATGCTTCTCCGAAGAGGCTTCGAACGTCGGTGCGAACTGGCGGCACGGGCCGCACCAGGAGGCCCAGAAGTCCACGAGGACGACGTCGCTGCCGTTGATCGTTTCGTCGAAGTTCTGCTGGGTGAGTGTCTGGGTGGCCACAGGGGTCCTTTCCATTGTGCGGGCTGTTGGTGTGTGCAACGCCCCGGAACCGCTGATTCTTCCCTGAGCCGATTTCAGCTTGCGTTCTCGGTCGCCCGAAACGTCCGGCGGTAGGCCTGCGGCGTGGTGCAACGCAGACGAATGAAGTGCTGGCGAAGCACGGCACCGCCGCCGAATCCGACGCGTTCTGCGATGACGTCGACGGAGAGGTCGGAATTCTCGAGGAGGTGTTGGGCGGCCAGTACTCGCTGATCGCTGAGCCAGCGGGCGGGGGTTGTTCCCGTTTCCGCTTGGAAACGGCGCGCGAACGTGCGCGCGGACATGTTCGCGCGGGCCGCGACCATGCCCACAGTGAGGTCGAGGGCGAGGTTCTCCGTCATCCAGTCGAGGAGCGGGGCAAGGGTTGCACTCGGCGTCGAGGCGAGGGGAGTGGCAACGTACTGGGCTTGCCCACCGTCACGATGGGGCGGCACCACCATCCTTCTCGCGATGCCATTGGCAACGCGAGAACCCTGTTCTTTTCGGACGATGTGCAGGCACAGGTCGATTCCTGCCGCGGTGCCTGCGCTGGTGAACACCGGATCTTCGTCCACGTACAACACGTCCGGATCGACCTTGGCTTCCGGATACGTCTGGGCAAGCCTCTCTGCATGCCGCCAATGCGTCGTGCATCGCCTTCCGTCCAGTAGTCCAGCCGCCCCGAGGACGAACGCTCCGGTGCACAGACTCGCCACCTTGGCGCCCCGGGCTACGGCCTCGTTGAGTTTGACCAACAGGGGATCGACACTCGAGTCGGGACTCGGTGAGCACATGTACGCGTCGCCGGCGTCGTAGGTTCCGCCGGCGGACACGACGATGAGATCGGCGTCGTCGAGAGAATCGAGGTTGTACGGAACATCGATGTTGTACCCGAACCGCGTTCGGATCGGACCCGGAACTGCGGCGATCAGAGAGAAGTCGTACGTGGGGAGGCCGTCGTCGGATCGGTCGAAGCCGAAGACTTCACATGCCACGCCGAGTTCGAACGCCTCGGTCATCGGCATCAGTGGGACCACCACTTTCGCGAGCATCTTTCGAGTGTGACAGAAAAACAGGAAAGTGGCAGAAAATCGTCCAAGTCTGGCTTTTCTGCCACTACTGCCACGTGGGACATTCCGTCAGGCTGGACACATGGCAATCATCGTCGTCAGCGTCTTGGTCCTACTGGTCCTGAACGTACTAGCTCTTGCCGGCCGAACGCCCGACACTCGTCACGACGTCAGTCCGCACGGAGACTTCACCCTTTGAGGGCAAGTCTTGCCTTTCAATACACCGCAGCTGCGGTGGTGTGGGGAGCTAGTTTCCTCTTCATGAAGATCGGGCTCGAAGGTCTGTCCTTCACGCAGGTAGTTCTGTGGCGCTTGGTCTTCGGTGCGCTCGCGCTGGTTCTCGTGTCAGCGGTCAGCCGGATCGGCCTACCGAGGGACTTTCGCGTCTGGAAACACATGGCTTTTCTCGCAGCGACACAATGCATCGTGCCGTGGCTGCTGTTCAGTTGGGCGGAGCAAAACATGTCCTCGGGACTCGCGAGCATCTACAACGCCACCACACCACTGATGACTATGGCTGTCTCCCTTGCCTTTCTGCCGGGGGAGACGCTGACGCGATACAAATCGCTGGGGTTGCTTCTCGGATTCGGTGGGGTGCTGATCGTATTGGCGCCGTGGAATCTCGGCGTCGGCGGAAGTGTCAGTTCTCAGGTCGCTTGCCTGGGAGCGACTGCGTCGTACGGGATTTCGTTTGTCTACCTCAGACGTTTCGTGCTTCCTCTCGGCGTCGACACCCGCACAGTCGCGCTATTACAGATCAGTATCGGAGCCTTCGTGATGGTTCTGGCCTCACCGGTCATCGCGAATACACCGATGCACCTGACGCCGGCAATTGTCCTGTCGATGATCGCTCTGGGCGCACTGGGGACCGGGCTCGCATTCATCTGGAACACCAATGTCGTTCAGGGGTGGGGGCCGACTGCGGCGTCCACCGTCACTTATCTCAGTCCAGTGGTGGGCGTCGCTCTCGGCGCAATAGTCTTGAACGAAAGCGTTGGCTGGAATCAGCCGGTTGGTGCACTCGCGGTGATCGCGGGAATCCTGGTGACCCGACGTGCAACCCGCTCTGTCACAGCGGCGGCGTCAGTAACCATTCCGTCTTCTGTTCGCCGTCCCAGCGCCTGATCGCGCCGCAGCGCCCTTGAATCACGTCGGTGCCCAGCAGGGCGATGGCTTCACCCAGACGTGCAGGTTCGACGCGTCGGGCGAGCGTTACATGAGGCGTCCACGCGCCGGGCTCGACGTGGGCGGGAAGCGCCGTCGAACCAACGGTTGCCTCGGCTATTTCTCGGTGCAGGTGAAGGAGTGCGCGCGAAGGAATGACCGAGCGCGCCAAGACCATCTGCTTGCCGCCGAACACGACGTAGCCACCGAGTCGGACCTCGAAGTCCGGGGCCGAGAAGCGCCGCTTCAACAGTTCGTCGATCTCCGCGGGGATCTCACGGGCGACGAACAGCGTGATGTGCGGACGGTTGGACGGGCTGTGATGAGAGGCCTGACTCGGTAAACCGGCGTCGGCGAGTAGCTGCCATTGTGCTCGCACTGCCGACTCACTCACTGGATCGAGGAGCAATTCCACCGACTGGACCATGGTGAGCAATGATTGCCTGATGACAGGTGCGAGCGCAATCGGTACTTCGGCCATGCGGCTGGGGCTCATGCACGGCGACGGAATCGGCCACGAAATCGTCCCGGCGACACGGCAGATCGTGGATGCGGCGTTGTCAGCGGTTCATGCTCCGCCCGTCGAGTGGGTCGAGCTTCCGCTCGGGAACACGGCCATCGACAGCCACGGCACACCGATTCCCGACGAGACCATCGATTCGTTGGGGCAGCTGCAGGGTTGGATTCTCGGACCCCACGACAGTGCGTCCTATCCGGAGAGGTTTCGCGGACAACTCACACCCGGCGGCGTCATCCGGAAGAAGTTCGAGCTGTTCGCGAACATTCGGCCGGCAGCGGCGTTCCCCGGTGTCAAGGCAATGGTCCCCGACATGGATCTGGTGATCGTCCGCGAGAACACCGAGGGGTTGTACGCGGATCGGAACATGGCAGTCGGCAGCGGCGAGTTCATGCCGACGCCCGACATCGCGCTGGCCGTCGGTGTGTTCACCCGCGCTGCGTGTGAACGGATCGCACGCACTGCCTTCGCGTTGGCGTCGCGACGGCGCAATCACGTCACGATCGTCCACAAAGCCAACGTCCTCACACTGACCACCGGCCTGTTCCGTGACGCCTGCCGAACAGTCGCTGCGGAGTACCCACACGTAGTCGTCGACGACGAGCACGTCGACGCGATGGCGGCGCACCTGGTTCGGCGCGGCGGCGACTTCGATGTCGTGGTGACGGAAAACATGTTCGGCGACATCTTGTCGGATCTGGCGGGCGAGCTGTCCGGTTCACTCGGAACCGCGCCGTCGATCAACGCTTCCGAGACGCAGGTCATGGCTCAGGCTGCGCACGGTGCCGCACCCGACATCGCCGGGAAGAATCGGGCGAACCCGACGGCACTGTTCCTCTCGAGTGCAATGATGCTCGACTGGCTCGGTGATGCGCGTGGCGATCGGTTGTTGTCTGCGGCAGCACGCCGGATTTCAGATGCCGTTCGCACGACCATCGCGTCGGGCATCGCGACCGCCGACCTCGGCGGTTTGGCATCGACCAGCGAATTTTCCGAAGTCGTGTACGCACACACTCTGCGTCGCTGATTCTTGTACGACAGGCCGGAATCTTGCGAAGTCGGCGACGGTGGAACTCCTGCCGTAACCTACCGTTCGACTGAATTTCGGATGGACGTTGCAAGTGCGGCGATCGACGAGTGGAGAGCAGAGTCGTGGTCGATGAAAACGCACGGGCACCAAGGCCACGTGGCGTGAGTTATGGCTCGAGCAGTGGCGGGCGTATCCGCGCCAACGTGGTGCGAGTCTTGTTGGTGGGCTTGATCGTCGCACTGTGCGGCGGGTGTGTGACCAACAACGAGGGCCTCGTTCCGGAGGGGCCGCCACTTGACGTCCAGAAGGTGCCCGAGATCGCCGCCCTGTTGCCCCCGAACGTCAGGGAGTCGGGCAAGCTGCAGGTCGGGGTCAACATTCCTTACGCACCAAACGAATTCAAAGATGAGAATGGCAAAATCGTCGGCTTCGACGTCGACATCATGAACGCAGTGGCGACTGTGCTCGGGGTCGAAGCTGTCTATAACCAGGCCGACTTCGACAAGATCATCCCCGCTATCCAGTCGGGAAGCTACGACCTCGGCATGTCTTCGTTCACCGACTCCAAGGAGCGGGAGAAGTCGGTCGACTTCGTCACGTACTACAGCGCAGGTATCCAGTGGGCTCAGCGGCCGGACAATCCCGTGGACCCGAACAATGCGTGTGGGTTGCGAGTGGCGGTACAGACCACAACTACCGAGGACATCGACGAAGTACCCGCCAAGAGCGAGGCATGCGTTGCTGCGGGCAAGCCGCCCATCGAGAAGATCAAGTACGACAGTCAGGACGATGCGGCCAACGCACTCATCCTGGGTCGAGTCGACGCGTTGTCTGCGGATTCACCGGTGACCGGCTACGCGATCAAACGGAGTAAGGGGCGGATGGAAGCTGCGGGTCAGCCCTTTGATTCCGCGCCGTACGGCTGGCCGATCGTGAAGGGTTCCGCCCTCGGTCCCGCCCTGCAGCAGGCAATGCAGTACCTGATCGACAACGGCGTCTATCAACAGATCGCGCAGACCTGGAGTGTCGAGGCCGGCGTCATCGAAGTATCCAAGATCAACGGCGCGGAAAGCTGATGAACATGACAACAACTGAGACTGGCGATCCGGCGCCGATCAAGGCGATCCCACTGCGCAGACCGGGCCGATGGGTCGCAGCAGTCGTGGTGGTGGTCCTGGTAGGGCTCTTTATCTACGGTTCGGCGACCAATGAACAGTTCGGCTGGGCGACTTACCGCCAGTACCTCTTCGACGCTCGAATTTCGAAGGCCGCCTGGGTCACCATTCAACTGACAATTCTGTCGATGGCAGCCGCGATCGTTCTGGGCATCGTCCTCGCGGTAATGCGGCTGTCGCCGAACCCGGTGCTGAAGTCCGCTGCCTGGGTGTATTTGTGGGTCTTCCGCGGCACGCCCGTTTACGTCCAGCTCGTCTTCTGGGGTCTCTTCCCCTCCATATACAAGAGCATCGATCTCGGCGTTCCGTTCGTCCATCAGTTCGTGCATTTCGACATGCAGGATCTCCAGGCGGCGTTTCTCTTCGCAGTCATCGGACTCGCATTGAACGAGGCGGCGTACATGGCCGAAATCGTCCGTGCAGGTATCGCCTCGGTCAACGAAGGTCAGACCGAAGCGTCAGTGGCTTTGGGAATGACGTGGGGCCAGACGATGCGGCGAACGGTCCTTCCCCAGGCGATGCGGGTGATCATCCCACCGACCGGCAACGAATTGATCAGCTTGCTCAAGACGACTTCGCTGGTGACCGCAGTGCCGTTGAGTACCGAACTCTACGGACGAGCGAGAGACATATCCGGTGCAAATTTCGAGCCGATCCCACTCTTGATGGTCGCGGTTACGTGGTACCTCGCAATGACCAGTGTTCTCATGGTCGGCCAGTACTACGTCGAACGCCACTATTCGAAAGGGTCGACGAGGACGCTCACCACTCGCCAGCTTCAGGCACTCGCCGACGCACAGGGCAAAGAAACGGTAGTGGAGACACTCCCGGATATTCCAGGAGGAGAACGCAGATGACACCGATGGTCAAGGCAGACCGGGTCTGTAAGAACTTCGGCGCGCTCGAGGTTCTCAAAGGGGTCTCACTCGAAATCGATCCCGGCCAAGTTCTGTGCCTCGTCGGGCCGTCCGGGTCGGGCAAGTCGACGTTCTTGCGCTGCATCAATCACCTCGAGCAGGTCAACGCCGGCCGACTGTACGTCGACGGCGACCTGGTGGGCTACTCGGAGAAGAACGGAAAACTGTACGAACTTCACCCGCGAGCAGCGGCCAAACAACGCCGCGACATCGGGATG
Source organism: Rhodococcus sp. C3V (assembly GCF_029269915.1). NCBI lineage: Bacteria > Bacillati > Actinomycetota > Actinomycetes > Mycobacteriales > Nocardiaceae > Rhodococcus > Rhodococcus sp. C3V. Next base: position 47,805 of record NZ_JARJBE010000013.1, on the reverse strand, counting down.
GTGTTTCAGCACTTCAATCTATTCCCGCACCGCACCGCTCTCGAGAACATCATCGAAGCGCCGACGCAGGTGAAGCGCGTCAGTAAGAAGAAGGCTGTCGAACGAGCGAAGGACCTCCTCGATCAGGTCGGGTTGAGCGCCAAAGCCAACGCCTACCCGGCCCAGTTGTCGGGTGGTCAGCAGCAAAGAGTTGCCATCGCCCGCGCTCTCGCGATGGACCCGAAGCTCATGCTGTTCGACGAGCCGACGTCCGCGCTCGACCCCGAACTGGTCGGTGAAGTTCTCACCGTGATGAAGCAGTTGGCCAAAGAAGGCATGACGATGGTGGTCGTCACCCACGAGATGGGTTTCGCCCGCGAGGTCGCCGACCAGTTGGTCTTCATGGACGGGGGAGTTGTGGTCGAGGCAGGCGAGCCGCGGGAACTCCTGGCCAATCCTCAGCACGACCGGACCAAGGCTTTTCTGTCGAAGCTGCTGTAGCCGTCAGGGTTTGACGGCGCTGAAAATTGCAGTGCCCGGAAAGAGTTGGCCGCGCAGGGGACTCCACTGTCCCCATTCGCGGTCCAACCACTCCGGCCATTCGGGCTCGATGATGTCGCGCACCTGAAGTCCGGCGGCGACGATCTCACGAACCCGGTCGCCGATGGTGCGGTGATGCTCGACGTAGGTGGGGACTCCGTTGTCATCGACCTCGACATACGGGGTGCGGTCGAAGTAGGGGAGGGTCGCGGTCAAGCCCTTCGGCCCGGGATCGTCGGGGAAGATCCATCGAATCGGATGGTTGACGGCAAAGACCCACGATCCGCCGGGACGCAGAACCCGGGCGACTTCGTTCATCACTCGCTGCGAATCGGCAACGAACGGGACGGCGCCGAACGCGGAACAGACGATGTCGAAACTCTCGTCGGCAAACGGCAGGAGTTCCGCACTTGCCTGAATCAACGGGACTGCCGGTCCGCCGGCATTCATCGCGTCCTGCCCGCGGGCGAGCATCCCCATCGAGATGTCGAGACCGACGGCCCGAGCACCATGTCCGGCGAGCCATCGGGCACACGGTGCCGAGCCGCAACCCACTTCCAATATGTCTTTGTCGACTATGTCGCCGAGCAAGTGGTGATCGCCCTCGTGCAGCCCTTCGGGGCACCAGACGAATTCACCTTCCGCGCTGTTCACGCCCAGAAACTCGCCGTGGGTTCGGTGGTAATCGTCGGCGTCGGCGTCCCACCACGCACGGCTGGCGCGGTCGCTGGCACTCGAATCGACACGGACTCGGCCGACGCCGCTGGTACCGAGAATGGAATTGGCAGCGGCATGGCGCTCGTCAGACATGAACAACACAGTAGAACGGGTGATGCGGGCGCAGGGTACCCGGGTTTGCCCGGCAAGATAGCCGACGCGTAGTCTTACTCACGCGAGTGTCTGTCATCCGACCGATTGTCTATACGAGATCTTTACCAAGGTCTCGGAATCAGTCGGACCGAGGGAGCTCGCGGTGCGCTTCCGCGGTGTGGAATGTGATCCGGTATTCGGTTGTTCGTTATTGATGCAGCTGGGTACTTCGATCTAGTACTTCACAAAGTACTTCCAACATTTGTACGCCACAGTCGCGCATCTCGTCCGACAAAATCCATCAACCGACCACAACTCGTCCGGAGCAATTCAACATATGCCCTCCACAACCGTCACCTCGCCGCAGGTTGCCATTAACGACATTGGCTCCGCCGAGGACTTCCTCGCCGCCATCGATGCCACGATCAAGTACTTCAACGATGGCGACATCGTCGAAGGAACCATCGTCAAGGTCGACCGCGACGAGGTTCTGCTCGACATCGGTTACAAGACCGAAGGCGTCATCCCTTCTCGTGAGCTCTCCATCAAGCACGACGTCGACCCCAATGAGGTCGTCTCCGTGGGAGATGCGGTCGAGGCTCTCGTCCTCACCAAGGAGGACAAAGAAGGTCGACTGATCCTGTCGAAGAAGCGCGCTCAGTACGAGCGTGCCTGGGGCACCATCGAGGAGCTCAAGGAGAAGGACGAGGCCGTCAAGGGCACCGTCATCGAGGTCGTCAAGGGCGGCCTCATCCTTGACATCGGTCTTCGTGGCTTCCTCCCCGCTTCGCTCGTCGAAATGCGTCGCGTCCGCGACCTCCAGCCGTACGTCGGCAAGGAGATCGAGGCCAAGATCATCGAGCTCGACAAGAACCGCAACAACGTGGTCCTGTCGCGCCGCGCATGGCTCGAGCAGACTCAGTCCGAGGTTCGCAGCGAATTCCTGCACCAGCTCCAGAAGGGCCAGGTCCGCAAGGGCGTCGTGTCCTCCATCGTCAACTTCGGTGCATTCGTGGACCTGGGCGGCGTAGACGGTCTGGTTCACGTTTCCGAGCTGTCTTGGAAGCACATCGATCACCCGTCCGAGGTTGTCGAGGTCGGCACCGAGGTCACCGTCGAGGTTCTCGACGTCGACCTGGACCGCGAGCGCGTCTCCCTGTCGCTCAAGGCAACGCAGGAAGATCCGTGGCGTCAGTTCGCCCGCACGCACGCCATCGGCCAGATCGTGCCCGGCAAGGTCACGAAGCTGGTTCCGTTCGGTGCATTCGTGCGCGTCGAAGAGGGAATCGAAGGCCTCGTTCACATCTCGGAGCTCGCTGAGCGCCACGTCGAGGTTCCGGACCAGGTTGTCGGCGTCGGCGACGATGCACTCGTCAAGGTCATCGACATCGACCTCGAGCGTCGTCGTATCTCGCTGTCGCTGAAGCAGGCCAACGAGGATTACAACGCCGAGTTCGATCCGTCCAAGTACGGCATGGCCGACTCGTACGACGAGCAGGGCAACTACATCTTCCCCGAGGGCTTCGATCCCGAGACCAACGAATGGCTCGAGGGCTTCGACAAGCAGCGTGAAGAGTGGGAGAACCGCTACGCCGAGGCTGAGCGTCGCCACAAGATGCACACCGCTCAGATGGAGAAGACCGCTGCAGACGAGGCCGCTGAGGCTGCCACCGCTGCTGCCGGCTACTCCTCGGAGACGGCTGCTGCAGACGACGCCGAGGCTCCGGCTGCTGCCGGCTCCGCTCCGGCCGAGTCCGCTGGCGGATCGCTTGCCAGCGATGCACAGCTCGCCGCACTTCGCGAGAAGCTGTCGGGCAACGCATAAGGATTACCGCTTGATCTGATCAGGCGAGATCTGTGAAGAACCCCGCCCCTGCACGTGCAGGGGCGGGGTTCTTTTCTCTGCCAGGTGTCACTTGCGAGCGAAGAATCAATTCAGTGAGTGAACACAAAAATGACCGGCACCGAAGGGTTGCCGGTCATTTTGTACTTCGTGAAGAGAACTCAGTTTGCGGGAGCAGGCACCCAGTAGGTGGCGGTCGCTTCGGCTGTGCGCTTACGCATCGACGCGAAGCTGTGTCGGCCTTGGCTCACGAGCATCGTGAACCACGTACGACGGTGCTCTGCCAGGGCAAAAGCAACTTCGGGAAACTCTATGCAGTGCACGCCGTTCGGCATTCCGAGGCGGTGCTGACCGTGATGGTCGCGATCTGCTCGCATGGCGTCCACTTTCTCGAGAAGGTGCAGGTACAGGTGCGTTCGCTAGAACATAACCGCACGGTCACCGAAATTGTGGTATTTGAGCCTCGAACGCCCCGGCGTGTTCGATCAGTAGGCGTGTCTGAATCTCTCGGGCGCGGAGATGAGAGACTGTCGAGTGTGTTGAGAGTTGGCCTCACTGGAGGCATCGGAGCCGGTAAGTCGACAGTGTCGAAAATCCTCAGCGAACTGGGAGCCGTCATCGTCGACGCCGACCTGATCGCCCGAGAAGTGGTCGAGCCCGGTACTCCGGGACTTGCCGCTCTGGTCGATGCATTCGGCGACGGGATTCTGTCCGAGGACGGCAGCCTCAACCGACCCGCGCTGGCGTCGTTGGCGTTTGCCGACGACACGTCACGCGGAACTCTCAACGGCATCCTCCACCCACTGATCGGTGCGCGGACGATGGAGCAGATTTCGTCTGCGCCGTCGGATGCAGTGCTCGTTCAAGATATTCCGCTGTTGGTCGAGGGTTCGATGGCGCCGGCATTCAATCTGGTCGTCATCGTTTACGTCGACGAGGAGGAACGAGTTCGGCGCTTGGTGGGCTCGCGCGGCATGCCTGAATCCGACGCTCGTGCGCGCATCGCAGCGCAGGCAAATGACGATCAGCGTCGTGCTGTTGCCGACGTGTGGCTCGACAACAGCGGAGAGCCGGGTTCACTCGACGACGTGGTCCGCGACTTGTGGGCGAATCGACTTGTTCCCTTCGAGAAGAACCTCCGCGAGGGCACGGTAGTGCGCGCACTGCCCGAGCTGACTCCAGCCGACCCGTCGTGGCCGGCGCAGGCCGAACGAATCATCGGCCGGTTGTCGTTGGCGTCCGGTGACCGTGCGCGCCGTATCGATCACATCGGATCGACCGCAGTGCCTGGTCTCGATGCCAAGGACGTGATCGACATTCAGATCACTGTCGAGCACCTCGGCGTTGCCGACGACCTCGCGGAAGATCTGGCCGCTGCCGGGTTCCCCCGGATCGAGCACATCGTCGCCGACGACCCGAAACCGTCGTACCTCGGTGGCGAGACCGATCCGGCGGTGTGGGCGAAGCGGATCCACGGGAGTGCCGATCCAGGGCGCCGCGCGAACATTCACATTCGGGTGGACGGTTGGCCAGGTCAGCAGTTCGCGATCCTGTTCCGCGACTGGCTTCGCGCCGATGCGTCGGCGCGTGCCGAATATGCCGAACTCAAGGTCAAGGCAGCCGAGAGTGCCGCAGGCATCGACGACTACGCCGCTGCGATCGACGCCTACCTGGGTGTCAAGACGCCGTGGTTCGACGCCGCTTTCCACCGGGCATGGGTGTGGGCCGAGAAATCAGGCTGGTCCCTCTAACCACTCAGCGCCACGTGACCGGCATGCCCACCGAGGTGAGCCAGGCGTCGAGATCGTGACCGTGGGCGGCGATGCCGTCGATAGCGCGGGCCGCGTTCAGCATCGCACGCTCTGACGTCTTCGGGTCGAGAATCCCGGCGGTGTTCGCCTCGAGCAATTCGTCGACGTCGAGCAATTCGACGCTGCGTCCGGTCTGCACGATCAGGTCGAGGTAGTGGTCCTCGGACGTCCAGACCTGGTCGCCGCGGATGAAGTCGCCGATGTCGACATAGAAATCCCAGTCTCGGATGTGTTCCGGGGTGAAGTGCAGGATCGACGCCCGAATTCCGAGTTCGGGAATGATCCAGGACTCCAGGTAGTGAAACCGGGGATGGTCGGCGTGGCGCGCCATGTACAGCCCCCACGGTTCTTCGCGGTAGTGCTCGACCGGGCGAACGAAGCCCTTGGGATCGACGTTGGTGCGAGCTGCGATGTCGAAGGTTTCGACCTTCGGCCGGTGAATGTGGGGACGTTCCTCGCTCATGGTCGAAGAACCTACCGCCGAACTGCATTTTCGGCTGAACGCGGACGAGCGGGCATTGTGTCGGTAGGTGCGCTTACCCTGGTTTCATGGCGTTTGCTTCCGAACATCCCGTGGTCGCGCATTCCGAGTTTCGGCCGGTTGGTGACATCGAGCGCTCAGACGCGCGCTTCGAGGTCGTCAGCCCGTACGAACCGGCAGGCGATCAGCCGGCAGCTATCGCCGAGCTGGAGAAACGAATCAACGAGGGGGAGAAGGACGTAGTCCTCCTCGGTGCGACCGGTACCGGTAAGTCGGCCACGACTGCGTGGTTGATCGAGAAGCTGCAGCGCCCGGCTCTGGTGATGGCTCCGAACAAGACTTTGGCGGCTCAGCTCGCGAACGAGCTTCGGGAAATGCTACCCAACAACGCGGTCGAGTACTTCGTCTCGTACTACGACTACTACCAACCCGAGGCGTACATCGCCCAGACGGACACCTACATCGAGAAGGATTCGTCCGTCAACGACGATGTCGAGCGGCTGCGCCACTCGGCGACGTCCAGCCTTCTGTCACGACGGGACGTGGTCGTGGTGGCCTCGGTGTCGTGCATCTACGGCCTCGGTACACCGCAGTCGTACCTCGATCGCTCGATTCAGCTGGACGTCGGTGTGGAGGTGCCGCGGGATGCGTTCCTGCGTCTGCTCGTCGACGTTCAGTACAACCGCAACGACATGGCGTTCACGCGAGGTTCGTTCCGCGTGCGCGGCGACACGGTCGAGATCATTCCGTCGTACGAAGAGCTGGCGGTCCGCATCGAATTCTTCGGTGACGAGATCGAGGCACTGTACTACCTCCATCCACTGACTGGTGACATCGTTCGCCAGGTCGACACGGTTCGTATCTTCCCGGCGACGCACTACGTCGCCGGCCCTGAACGCATGGAGCGTGCCGCCAAGGACATCGAGGCGGAACTCGAAGAGCGACTCGCCGAGCTCGAAGGCAAGGGCAAGCTCCTCGAGGCTCAGCGTCTGCGCATGCGTACGCAGTACGACCTCGAGATGATCAAACAGGTCGGATTCTGCTCCGGCATCGAGAACTACTCGCGCCACATCGACGGCCGTGGCCCTGGAACTGCCCCCGCAACCTTGATCGACTACTTCCCGGAAGATTTCCTTCTGGTCATCGACGAGTCGCACGTGACGGTTCCTCAGATCGGCGCCATGTACGAGGGCGATATGTCGCGCAAGCGAAACCTGGTCGAGTTCGGATTCCGGCTACCGTCGGCAACAGACAACCGCCCTCTGACTTGGGAAGAATTCAGTCAGCGGATCGGTCAGACCGTCTACTTGTCGGCGACACCAGGTAAGTACGAGTTGGGTCAGTCCGGCGGTGAGTTCGTCGAGCAGGTGATCCGCCCGACCGGATTGATCGATCCCGAGGTCATCGTCAAACCCACCAAGGGACAGATCGACGATCTCGTTCACGAAATCCGCGAGCGAGCGGAACGTGACGAGCGTGTGCTGGTCACGACGTTGACCAAGAAGATGTCGGAAGATCTGACCGATTACCTGCTCGAACTCGGTATTCGCGTCCGCTACCTGCACTCGGATATCGATACGCTCCGGCGAGTCGAGTTGCTCCGTCAGCTCCGCCTGGGGGAGTACGACGTGCTGGTCGGCATCAACCTCCTGCGTGAGGGACTCGACCTTCCCGAGGTGTCGCTGGTCGCGATTCTCGATGCCGACAAAGAAGGTTTCCTACGTAGCTCCACCAGCCTCATTCAGACGATCGGCCGAGCGGCTCGAAATGTATCCGGTCAAGTGCACATGTATGCGGACAAGATCACCGCTTCCATGGCGCAGGCCATCGAGGAAACCGAGCGACGACGCGAGAAGCAGGTCGCCTACAACGAGAAGATGGGCGTCGACCCACAACCTCTACGCAAGAAGATCGCGGACATTCTCGATCAGGTGTACGAGGAGGCAGAGGACACTGCGGCGTCCGTGGACGTCGGTGGTTCGGGTCGCAATGCGACGCGTGGTCGGCGTGCGCAGGGTGAGGCCGGTCGTGCGGTCAGTGCGGGTGTGTACGAGGGGCGCGACACCAAATCGATGCCTCGGGCCGAATTGGCAGATCTGGTCAAGGAACTCACCGATCAGATGATGAACGCTGCACGTGACCTTCAGTTCGAGTTGGCTGGGCGATTGCGAGACGAAATCTCGGATTTGAAGAAGGAGCTTCGAGGAATGGACGCCGCGGGTCTCAAGTAGGTCGCCTCGCGTGCGTTCGTGCTTTCGACCGCTACGGTTTCAGGTATGGATGCACAGACTGCAGGCAAGACCGCGCGGACTCTCGAACTTCTCCATTCCTTGGCTTACTTCGTCCCGGAGACGGAGAAGGAACTTGTCGGCGTCGGGTTGGAGCCTGGCCGAATGGTGTACTTTGCCGGGCGATCAGCTCCGCTCGGCGCTCCACCCGCGACTGTCGTCACGGCCACCTTCTTCAACTTCAATCCTGAATTGATCGCCAGTGTCATCCCACGTGCCTGGGAATTGGCAAGGCCCACAGAGGTTGTCGCCGCGCGGTATCGGGCAATCGACGCGGCGTACGTCCGCCTGTTCGGTGCAGACGTGACAGGATCGGCGGACATGGCCGAGGCCGCCGAACTCGTGTCGATCGCTGCCCAGAACATTCCTGGAGTGGACGGCCGCCCTCTGTACGCGGGTTGGGCGTCGCTCGACTGGCCGGCCGAGCCGCACCTGCGTTTCTGGCACGCGCTGACACTGCTGCGTGAGTATCGCGGTGACGGCCATATTGCGGCCCTTCAGACCGCGGGATTGAACGGCCTGGACGCGTTGATCACGCACACCGCGACGGGAATCGGGTTTCAGCGCAAATTCGCGCAGACTCGTCGCGGATGGTCGCAGGAACAGTGGGACGAGGCCGTCGAGAGTTTGAAGGACCGCGAACTGCTGGATCGTTCGTCCGGTGCGCTGACCGAGGACGGGCAGGACTTGCGTGACGTCGTCGAAGACCTGACGGACGACCTCGCTTTGGCTCCGTGGGATGCGCTGGGTGAGGAGGGTGCCAAGCGGTTGCTGGAATTGGCGACGCCGTGGCGTACCGCCCTGGTCGAGCAGGAAGTATTTCCGGCGGCGCTGTTCGGGCCCCGCTTTGGCAAACTTCGCTGAGTGGTCACCACCGAACAAATGTGTCTGTGACGAAGAATCACATTCACTGTGGGCTTGTGGCGTGTACTGCAAATAACACTATCCGCGGCACAATCCCGCTAATGTCAGCGCAGCGGTTGTCGAGCGGGCGCAACAGCGTTGCGCCCGGTGCCGGCCGTACCGTCCGTCCCGTAACCATGGAGGAATGAATGAGTGCCTACCGGACCGTTGTCGTAGGAACCGATGGCTCCGAGTCGTCACTGAAGGCAGTCGACAGAGCTGCCGCCATTGCCAGTGGCTCGGACGCTCAGCTCGTCATCGCGTGTGCGTACTACCCGGCTGATCCCAAGGACGTGAGCGCTGCCGCTGATGCGTTGGGTAACGAGGCCTACCAGGTCACCGGTTCCGCTCCGACCTACGAGATCCTTCGCACCGCTCGTGAGCGCGCACATGCCCAGGGGGCAAAGGATGTTGTCGAGCGCGCCGTCGTCGGCGCTCCCGTCGAATCGCTTCTCGCTTTGCTCGACGAGGTGAAGGGCGACTTGCTGGTCGTCGGAAATCGCGGATTGAACACGTTGACCGGGCGTCTACTCGGATCGGTGCCTTCCGATGCCGCTCGCAAGGCGACGTCCGATGTCCTGATCGTGCACACCGTTCGCTGAACTACCGGCAGTAGTCGGCCTCGGCCGCATCGACGAACACTTCAGCCAGCTGATCGGCGCTGGGGGGTGTTGTCGATGCGGCCGAGCCGTTTCCGGAGGTGACCATTGGTTCGCTTGCTCCGTTCAGCGATACCGCCCGCAGATTCGCGATGATCATCGCTCGATCCGTTCCGGCCGCGAGCTGCTGGCAGACGCCGTCACCGAGCGCCTGCAACATGTCGTCGGAAAAGGCGGGCGTGACCCCGGTAGACGCAAGCGCCGCCCGCAGCCTTTCTGCCTCGTCTACCGGTTTTTCGGTCGGTGCGGCAGCAACAGCAGCGATGTCGTCGCTGCCTGCAGCAGCCGTCGAACTCGAATCATCCTCTGAGCAACCGGCTGTCACCGCCGCAAGCATCCCGACGCCGATCACCACGCGAGCGATCTTGCGGATGGGTGCGGCGGAACTTGCGGGCAGGCCAAGCACGAGGGGTCATTCCTTCAGTCGTCGACACAAATTGGAGTGACACCACCATTCGTGGTGTCACGCACGAACCTACTCCGTGATGCTCACGAATCGAAGGCCAACTCTGCTGCTTCGACGCCGTCGAGAACCGAGGGGAGCGACTCGACGTGAATGATGCCGAGCCTCTGGGTAGCGCGGGTCAATGCGACGTAGAGGTCGTTCATTCCGCGTGGTGACTCGTCGAGAATGTCGGCAGGTTCGACGATCAACACTGTGTCGAACTCGAGTCCCTTGACGTCCTTGACGGACAGGACGCTTACGGTGTCACTCGCAATGCCCGCCAGATCGGCAACGACCTCGGAACCGGCGATCACTGCGGTGATACCGGGATGCGACTCGGACTCGATGCAACGGCGCACGGTCGATTCCAATTCTTCGGCCGTGGTCTTGAGCGCCCACGGCGCGAATCCGCTGTCGCGTACCGACCGGGGCACGGATTGCTCCGGGTCGATCTCTTCGAGCACACGGTGCGCGACATCCATGATCTCCGAGGGAGTTCGGTAGTTGACGGTCAGTTCGGTGAGCTTCCAGCGCTTGGCGACGTAAGGCTCGAGAATCTTCTGCCAGGACGAAGTTCCCGCGGGATCACCGGTCTGAGCTGTATCGCCGACCAACGTCATCCAGCGATTCGGTATGCGCCGCATCAGCATTCGCCACGCCATTTCGGAGAGCTCTTGGGCTTCGTCGACGATCACGTGACCGTAGGTCCAGGTTCGGTCGCCGGCAGCGCGTTCTGCCGTGGTCTGGCGCTGGCCCTGATCGTGGCGTTGGGCGAGTTGGCTGGCGTCGATCAAGTCGTACGCCATCAAGATCTCGGGATCCATTTCGTCTTCGAGATCCTGTGGTGCAGACCCGGTGAGGATGTCGAGGGCGCCCTGGGCGTCGGCGATCTGCGCGCGCCATTCACGTTGTGCGCGTTCGCGTTCGGCGGCGTCGTCGACGCCGAGAATCTCGGCCAGTTCGTCGAGCAGGGGAGCATCGGCCGCACTGAAACCCGGTCCGACGCTCTGCAGAAGCTCGTCGCGTTGGGCGTCGTCGAGTTGCGGTGCTGCCTTGGCCAACCTCGCCGGCGACGTCCACAGTTCCGCGAGGATTTGCTGCGGCGACAATTCGGGCCACAGCTTCGCGATGGCGGACATGATGTCCGGGTCCTCACGCATCTCGTCGCGAATGTCGGCGATGTCGTCCCGACTGAGGAGTGACCCACCGTCGACGAGGTTTCCGCCGATGAGTTCGGCCATCTGCAGTGCCAACGCCTCGACGACTGCTGCCACGAAGATCGGGCGCGCCAGGTTGTGTGGGCGACGCGACGACCGAGCACGCCCGCGCGCCTTCGTGGTAGTCTTTCGATCCAGCTTCAAGTCGTACGTGTCGAATCGAAGGGTAATCGGCTTCGACGGAACTTCCTGCCGATCCCGGACGGCGTTCTTGAGCACGTCGAGGATCGCGAGGGAACCCTTGATCTCACCGGCGGCGAGGGAATCCGTACGAGTCGCACGCACTCCGGGGTACAGGTCCCCGATCGTCGAGAGTAGAACTCCGGTCTCACCGAGTGAAGGAAGGACCTGGCTGATGTAGTCGAGGAACGTCGCGTTCGGCCCGATGATAAGAACACCGGCCTTGGCCAGTTGCTGGCGGTAGGTGTAGAGCAAGAAGGCGGCACGGTGAAGGGCGACTGCGGTTTTGCCGGTACCCGGACCGCCCTGGACGACCAAAACGCTCTTGTGCTCGGAGCGGATGATGGCATCCTGCTCACTCTGAATGGTCTCGACGATGTCGTTCATCTGACCCGTACGCGCTGCGTTCAGAGCGTCCAGGAGAGCGCTCTCACCGGCGACGCCGCCGGCTTCGGTCACCACGCCTGCGGCGCGGGCCGCGTCGAGGTCCAGGTATTCGTCGTTGATGCCGGTGACTGTGCGGCTCCGACTGCGAATATGGCGTCGCCGCTTCACGCCCTCGGGTGCCGCGGGCGTCGCCAGATAGAACGGGCGTGCCATCGGAGCTCGCCAGTCGAGGAGCAGCGTTTCGTAGTCGTTGTCGGTGTCCAGGATTCCCAGTCGGCCGACGTAGCGTCGCTCGTCGTCGAAGTCGATGCGTCCGAAACACATTCCGTTCTCGGCTGCGTCGTACTTGGCGAGATCCTCGGTGTACATGGCGTTGAAGGATTCGCGTTCGCTGCGTGCTTGCGGGGTTCCGCCGGTCTCGAGGAGGACCGTGCTCAAGCGAGTTTGGGCATACTTTCGAAGATCGTCGAGACGGGAGTACAACATCGTCACGTACTGCTGCTCGAGCTCTTGCTCGTTCAGTGACGGGTCCGCGTCGGGCAAAGGATCTCCTAGGCTTGATGAGAAATTCACGCGCTGCAAAAGCGCCAAGACAGTCTAGTTCCCCCAGATGAACTGCCGCATAGATACAGGTCAGGCCACCCGAAGGTGGCCTGACCGTGTCTTTCGGTGCACTCAGTGCGTCAATTCGTCCTTCTTGGCGCGAGCCTTTTCGAGCGCCTTCTCTGCGCGCTTGCGAGCACGCTTACCCAGCACCTCGGTCTGCTCCGACGCCGTTTCGGCCCACTCGTTGCTCTTCTCGAGGGCGAGTTCGGCGAACTCCGAGCTGCGCTTGCTCGCCAGCTCTGCCAGTTCGGCGCTGCGCTCGCGTGCGGTCTCGGCCAGTTCGGAGCCGCGCTTCTGCGCGACTTCGAGGATGTCCGGGCCGCGTTCCTTGGCGACCTCTCCGAATTCCGCGGCTCGCTTGCTCGCGATCTCCGCGAACTCGGAGCTGCGCTCCTTCGCAAGTTCGAGCCAATCCGTGCCGTGTGCCTTCGCGGTTTCGGCAAGCTCGGAACCGCGTTCGGACGCCACCGACAGAGCATGCTCGACGCGATCGCTCGTGTGATCGGTCTGCGATGCGACCAATGGAAGTGCTGCGGCGATAGACGCCTGGGCTTTCTTCGCGGCGCGACGGCCGCGCCAGCCGAGCGACGGCTTGCCCTCGGTGTCGACGGAGGCGATCATCAGTCCGCCGAGCAAGCTGACGTTCTTGATGAAGTTTGTGCGCTGCATCGCTCGCAGTGACGGATCGGTTTCGTTCCAGAAGTCGTGACCGGCAAGCGTGGTCGGTACCAGGCTCCCCGCGAGCACCAACGACGCGAGCCGCGGCGCCTTGCCGGTGGCCAGCAGGGCACCGCCGCCGATCTGGACGGCGGCGTTGATCTTGACGAGTGTTTCCGGATCAGCAGGCACCTTCTGCGTCACTGCTCCTGGCAGCGTCTCGACGGATTTGTCGATCAGCGGTGACGCTTTGGCTGCTCGCTGAGCAGGGTTGCGCAAAGCATCGATTCCCCCGGCGATGAAGATCGTGGAAAGCAGTGGACGAGCAATTCGACGTACCAGCATGTTTCAAGCCTCCCGATGTAGGTTCGTTTTCCACCCTAGCGATCTCACAAGGAATTGGTCCGGTTCGGCGATCCCGGCACGCCTGACCCGGTTGACGGATTCCTGGTCGCCGAAACGCGCTGTACTGCGACGATGACTTCTCCACTGATCCGGACACACCGTTCTGAAGTATCCGTTACCGCGTATCCGCATACGGCGTGTTCGAAGGTGGCACACAATGCACACCGATCAACCACCATGGAGTGGTTGCCACGAAGATATCGCTGAGCCGACGCCGTCCGCGGACTTCGATTCGGGTGCGGCGCCAGCTGCGACTCCAGGGGCGTGGGCCGCTCGCGTGGATGCGATCAACGCCGAAGCGCTGCGCTGTTTTGTCACCGATTTGAACGACGATCCCAACTTCGTCGTTCTGGATTGGCAGCATCCGGGCTACACCTTCGACGCGGAGGCACACGCTGCTGCGAAGGAGCTTGCGGAGTGGCGTGTCCCGGTCTATCCGAACGGTGACTACTACATATTCAGTCGGGACGACTTCACGGAAGGGACCTTCGGCCATCCGTGGGAACGCACGCTGTGTGTGTTCGGGGAACGGATGGTCGAAGGACTGGGCCGGACTCTGTCGACCTGGCTTCCGCGACTTCGAGTCAACGGTGAACAGGTCGACAGCCAAGTCGGTTAGCGAGGTCCAGTACGGAACAGGTGAAACGTCACCAACCGCGTTCGCGCCACTCCGCCAGGTGCGGGCGCTCGGCGCCGAGCGTCGTGTCCTTGCCATGCCCGGGGTAGACGACGGTCGCGTCGTCGTACCTTCCGAACAGCTTGTTTTCCACGTCGTCGAGCAGAGAAGTGAACTTCTCGGGGTCGGCGGTCTTGCCTACTCCGCCGGGGAAGAGTGAGTCGCCGGTGAAGAGGTGAACCTGTCCGCTCGGTTCGGTGAGAGCCAGCGCGATGGAGCCGGGCGTGTGGCCGGACAGGTGAATGACGTCGAGGCTCAAGTTGCCAACGGTCATCTTGTCGCCGTCTTCGAGGAGCACGTCCGGGGTGACGGGAAGGACCTCTGCGTCGAGGGGGTGCGCGGCGGTCGGCACCTTGGTTGCGGCGTGAACGTCTTCGAGGGCCAACCAGTGATCGCCGTGCTGGTGGGTGGTGACGATGGAATCGAAAACAGGTGCTTCCTGTGCGATGAGCGCGATGATCTTCTCGGCTTCGTTGGCCGCGTCGATCAGGAGAGATTTCCCGGTCGTGGAACAGACGACGAGGTAAGTGTTGTTGTCCATGGGGCCGACCGACATCTTCGTGATGACGGCGCGTTCGACTGTGCGCCGCTGAGGGGCAGAATCGGGGGAGACCTGACCGGTGTAGGAGTCGTCGATCACGATGGGCTGATTCGTCATGAAACGCAGGCTACCTTCGAATAGGGGCAGGTAGAGCGATGGGCTCGCCTGGTGAGAAAAACGTGTCGGTGGCTCGGCCTACGATGACGATCGCTCGAGGACTCGCGTTTGCGAGGCCACTCGAGACTTCTCCGGGGGGACGGCCCCGGACGATTGACAATGAAGGGAATTGGTGTGGCGGATCGCCTGATCGTGCGGGGTGCGCGTGAGCACAATCTGCGAGGAGTCGATCTCGACCTCCCGCGAGACAGCCTGATCGTCTTCACCGGGTTGTCCGGCTCCGGCAAGTCCAGCCTCGCGTTCGACACGATCTTCGCCGAAGGTCAGCGCCGCTACGTCGAGTCGCTCTCGGCATACGCGCGTCAGTTCCTCGGTCAGATGGACAAGCCGGATGTGGACTTCATCGAGGGATTGTCTCCTGCGGTGTCGATCGACCAGAAGTCGACCAACCGCAACCCCCGTTCGACGGTGGGCACCATTACCGAGGTCTACGACTACCTCCGACTTCTCTATGCCCGCGCAGGTTCGGCGCACTGCCCGGTGTGTGGTGAGAAGATCGCACGTCAGACGCCCCAGCAGATCGTCGACCAGGTGCTCGAGATGGAGGAGGGCATCAAGTTCCAGGTCCTCGCACCAGTGGTCCGTACTCGTAAGGGCGAGTTCGTCGATCTCTTCGATCAGCTCAACACCCAGGGCTACTCGCGAGTGCGCGTCGACGGTGTCGTCCATTCGCTGGCCGATCCGCCGAAGCTCAAGAAGCAGGAAAAGCACGACATCGAAGTAGTGGTCGACCGATTGCAGGTCAAGGCGAGTTCGAAGCAGCGCCTGACCGACTCGGTCGAGACCGCACTTCGCTTGGCTGAAGGCATCGTGGTCCTCGACTTCGTCGACCGTGAAGAAAATGCACCTGATCGTGAGCGTCGTTTCTCCGAGAAGTTGGCCTGCCCGAATGGCCACGCACTCGCGATCGACGATCTCGAACCGCGCTCGTTCTCCTTCAACTCGCCCTACGGCGCCTGCCCGGAATGCACCGGCCTCGGTATCCGCAAGGAGGTCGACCCGGATCTGGTGGTTCCCGATCCCGACCTGAGTCTCGAAGACGGAGCAATCGCGCCCTGGTCGATGGGCCAGAGTTCGGAGTACTTCGGACGTTTGCTGTCCGGCCTCGGCGACATCCTCGGTTTCGACATGAAGACGCCGTGGAACAAGTTGCCGGCGAAGGCCCGCAAAGCAATCCTCGAAGGCAGCGAGGAGCAGGTTCACGTCCGGTACAAGAATCGGTACGGCCGTACCCGTTCTTACTACGCGGAGTTCGAAGGTGTGATGCCGTTCCTGCATCGCCGGCTCGAGCAGACCGAATCGGATCAGATGAAGGAACGGTACGACGGGTACATGCGCGACACGCCGTGCCCGGCGTGTGGTGGTGCTCGCCTGCGCCCGGAAATCCTGTCGGTAACTATCGCGGCTGGAGACTTCGGCAGTAAGTCCATCGCCGAGGTCTGTGAACTGTCGATCTCCGATTGCGCGGACTTCTTGAACAGCCTCACTCTCGGTTCGCGCGAAGAGGCGATTGCGGGTCAGGTCCTCAAGGAAGTTCAGGCACGACTCGGGTTCCTGCTCGACGTCGGCTTGGAATACCTTTCCCTCTCGCGTGCCGCTGGCACGTTGTCCGGTGGCGAGGCCCAGCGAATCCGCTTGGCAACGCAGATCGGTTCCGGACTCGTCGGCGTGCTGTATGTACTCGACGAGCCGTCCATCGGCCTGCATCAGCGTGACAATCGACGACTGATCGAAACCCTGACGCGCTTGCGCGACCTCGGCAACACGCTGATCGTCGTCGAGCACGACGAAGACACTATCCGCACGTCCGACTGGGTAGTCGACATCGGACCGTACGCCGGCGAGCACGGCGGCAAGGTCGTCCACAGCGGACCGTACGAAGAACTGCTGACGTGTGAAGAATCTCTGACCGGCGCCTACCTGTCGGGTCGCAGCTTCATCG
This sequence comes from Rhodococcus sp. C3V, assembly GCF_029269915.1. Taxonomy (NCBI): domain Bacteria; kingdom Bacillati; phylum Actinomycetota; class Actinomycetes; order Mycobacteriales; family Nocardiaceae; genus Rhodococcus; species Rhodococcus sp. C3V. The sequence continues at coordinate 31,258 of NZ_JARJBE010000013.1, read as the reverse complement.
AGGTTCCGGCCATTCGTCGGCCGGTGGATCGCAAACGCCAGGTCACGGTCGTCGGAGCTCGCGAGCACAATCTCGACGGCATCGACGTGAGTTTCCCGCTGGGTGTTCTCACCGCTGTCACCGGTGTCTCCGGTTCGGGCAAGTCGACGTTGGTCAACGACATTCTCGCGACCGTCATGGCGAACAAGCTCAACGGTGCACGCCAGGTGCCTGGCCGTCACACACGAATCAACGGACTCGATCAGCTGGACAAGCTCGTGCAGGTCGATCAGTCTCCGATCGGCCGGACTCCGCGATCGAATGCGGCGACGTACACCGGTGTGTTCGACAAGATTCGAACCCTGTTCGCGGCCACGACGGAAGCGAAAGTCCGCGGTTACCAGCCCGGCCGATTCTCGTTCAATGTCAAGGGTGGACGCTGCGAGGCGTGCTCCGGCGACGGAACCTTGAAGATCGAGATGAACTTCCTGCCGGACGTGTACGTGCCCTGCGAGGTATGCCACGGCGCTCGGTACAACCGCGAAACGCTCGAGGTCCACTACAAGGGCAAGTCGATCGCCGAGGTACTCGACATGCCTATCGAGGAAGCAGCCGAGTTCTTCCAGCCGGTCACCTCAATTCACCGGTACCTCAAGACGCTGGTCGACGTCGGCCTGGGCTATGTCCGACTGGGTCAGCCGGCTCCGACTCTGTCCGGTGGTGAAGCGCAGCGCGTCAAGCTCGCCGCCGAATTGCAGAAGCGGTCCACCGGTCGCACGGTGTACATCCTCGACGAGCCCACCACGGGTCTGCATTTCGAGGACATCCGAAAGCTCCTGATCGTGATCAACGGTCTGGTCGACAAGGGCAACAGCGTGATCGTGATCGAGCACAACCTCGACGTGATCAAGACGTCGGACTGGGTCGTCGACATGGGACCCGAGGGTGGATCCGGCGGCGGAACCGTTGTGGCGCAAGGTACGCCGGAAGACGTTGCCGCGGTCCCCGAGAGCTACACGGGCAAGTTCCTCAGTGAGGTTCTCACCGCACAGCACGCGCCGGTCAAGGCCAAGCCGATCACCAAGAAGCGTGCGACGAAGGCAGTTGCCGCAAAGAAGGCCGCGCCACGGAAGAAAGCCGCTTCCGTGAGCTAGTAGAACGTGAGCAAGTAGAAATCGGTCAGTGATGCCGGGTCGGAATCGACCCGGCATCACTGCTTTGTCGATCAGGAAGTGCTGGTCTCGAGAATTACGTTGGCGACCTCTTCGGGGCGCGACCACATCGGCCAATGGCCGGTCGGGAGGTCGACGTACGTCACGGGGAGTTTCGCCAGTTCGGCGGCCATCGGATGACCTCCGTCGGCCATCTGGGCGATCACCGCGGAGGGGAACGTGCTGCAAACGACGGTTGACGGCACCTGGTAGCGCTTTTCGTTCGTCAGGACAATCGGCTCACGCGCGGGCCCAGCCGGTTCGGGTACCGCGTTGGCGCGGAACGTCTCCAGAGCTTTCTCGTCGAGTCCTTCGAGGCTGCTGCCGTCCGCTTCGAGCTCTGCCCACGTGGGGAGCGGAATCTCGATGACATCGGAAGCCAGATCCGGTCGCAGCGCTGCGCCGTCGGGCATGGGGCCCGAGTCGACGTAGACGATCCGAGCGACGCGATCCGGGATGCGATCGGTGACGGCGTACCCCACCGGGCCGGCGCCGCTGTGTACGACCAAGACCGTGCGCTCGTCGGAGTCCGATACGGCGTCGACGACTGCACGGACGTGAGCGTCGAAGGTGACCGCTGATCGATCTGTGTCTACTGCGTCGAGCCCGGGCAGTGTCAGGCTGGTCACGCGGGTGTCGGAACGTTCGAGGTGTGGGAGTACTGCATCCCAAGCCCATGAACCGAGCCAGAATCCGGGAACAAGAACGATGTGAGTTTTCATGGACTCACAGTGCACCCGGGTTGGTGACAACAGAGTGTCACCAATTATGTCACCGTTTGGTATCGGAATCTGAGACACTGGTGAACGTGAATCGAGCTGCGAGATTGCATGCTCTCGTCGAGGAACTTCGGCGACAGGGCGATCGAGGGACTACGTGCTCCCGATTGTCCGAGGAATTCGGTGTCACCACCCGGACGATCAAGAGGGATATCGAGACGCTGATGATGTCGGGTGCGGCGATCGAAGCGCGCTCAGGTCCCGGAGGTGGATACCGACTCGTGGGTCGCGCCACGCTGCCGCCGGTGAATTTCACTGTTCCGCAGGCAGTTTCGATCGCGTTGGCCTTGACGGCGATGGGTGATGCTCCGTTTGCGCCGGATGGGCGAGCAGCGCTGGCGAAACTGCTCGATGTGATGGACGAGGAGAGTCGTCGCAAGGTCGCCGAGCTCGGTGGCCGCGTGTGGATTCGCGGTGAGGGCGGGGCTCTGACGGATTCGCGCGCGAACCGGCAGGCCGTCGAGCAGGGTCTCGAACAGAGTCGAGTCGTGTCGTTGCACTACGTGGATGGGGACGGTGCGGAGACGGTGCGGGCAGTTGAGCCGCACATTCTGGCGCAGGACCGTGGTCAGTGGTTTCTCATCGGCTGGTGTCGCGAGCGCGAAGCCGTGCGGTGGTTTCGACTCGATCGAATGCGTCGGGCCACGCTGACGAACGATCACTTCACACCACGCGATTCGACCGTCTTCGGGCAACCGCCCGAAGACGCTCGGCCTGTTTCTCCCCGTAGGTGAGTGACTCAGTCGATCATGTTGCGGGCTGCGGCAACGGAATCCGTGATCAGTTCGGTCAGGGCGGTCACATCGACGTCGCTCAGCCGTTTGACGTACAGGCAGCCCTTGCCGATTTTGTGCTTGCCGAGGCGAGCGAGCGTGTCGGTGTAGTCGTCGAAGTTCAGCGACAAGTACAACGTGAGCGCGGTGGCCCTGGGGGAGAACCCGATCAGTGGGGTGTCACCTTCGTGGCCACTCGCATATCGGTAGTGCCGTGCCCCGAATCCGATGATGCTCGAGCCCCACATGACAGCAGGCTCGCCGGTTGCGGCCGACAGCAGGGAGATCAGCTCCACGGCGTCGGCGCGTTTGCGGTCGTCGACGCGTGAAATGAATGCGTCGACGTCCTCGGGCGTCGGTTGAGTCTTGTTGGCGGTTGCCAACTCAGTAGACCGGACCGGTGAACTTCTCGCCCGGTCCCTTTCCTGGCTCGTCCGGGTGCGAGGACGCCTCACGGAATGCGCGCTGCAGGGCTTGGAGGCCTTCACGGATGGGTCCGGCATGAGGGCCGAGGTATTCGACCGACGCAGTCACGAGTCCGGCAAGTGCCGTGATGACGCGACGCGCTTCGTCGAGGTCCAGGTAGGGGCTGGAAGACGGATCGGCGTCGGAGAGGCCGAGTTTTTCGGCAGCCGAACTCATCAGCATCACTGCAGCGCGGCTGATGACCTCGACCGCGGGAACTTCGGAGAGTTCGCGGACGTCGGGGTTCGCGCCGTCGGTGTTCTGTTCTGCCTCGAAGTTCTCACTCATGGATGTAAGGATTCCATCAGGCCGTGACGGTGTTGAATCGGGCCTCTCCCGGCAGCACTGGGAGCGGCACCGATTTCTTTCATCTGTGGCGACCTGTTACTCTTGTTGCAACGACCGCCTCCGACTTGTTCGGGGGCAGCAAGTGGAGTCCGACTCCCACCTCTGCACGGCAGGTGAAACTGCAGTTCAGTGGTTCCGGTCACCTGTTATCGGAGATCATTCTTCGTCAGGTTCCTCGCTCAGTCGAGGAGATAGGTTTCGGCGTGAGCTGGATCCTATGTGATCGGTCGACATCGGGCCCCGCGGATGAGCAATCATCACAGCGGGGCTTTTTTGTTGGGGTGCGGGCGGTACGGGCTGCGTGCGGTCATGAAGACCGCACCGTTCAACCTAGGAGGCCCCATCAGCACTGAGACCCGCATCAACGATCGTATCCGCGTTCCCGAGGTTCGTTTGGTCGGACCTGGCGGCGAACAGGTAGGCATCGTGCGTGTTGAAGATGCACTCCGCTTGGCCCTTGAGGCCGACCTCGACCTGGTCGAGGTAGCTCCTGACGCCCGTCCACCGGTCTGCAAGATCATGGACTACGGCAAGTTCAAGTACGAGGCTGCACAGAAGGCACGTGAGTCACGTAAGAACCAGCAGCTGACGGTCATCAAGGAGCAGAAGCTCCGACCCAAGATCGACGACCACGACTACGAGACCAAGAAGCGCAACGTCGTTCGCTTCCTCGAAGCCGGTTCCAAGGTCAAGGTCACGATCATGTTCCGCGGACGTGAGCAGTCACGCCCCGAACTCGGCTACCGCCTTCTGCAGCGTCTGGGAGCAGACGTCGCAGATCTCGGATTCGTCGAAACCTCGGCAAAGCAGGACGGCCGAAACATGACGATGGTCCTGGCACCGCACAAGGGCGCCAAGACTCGTGTCAAGGCGCAGGAGAGCGCTCAGGCGCCAGTGGCTCAGGCTGCTCCGCGTCCGGCTCCGGCCGCACCGGCTTCCAGTGAAGCAACTCCGGAAGCACCGGCGACCGGCGATGCCGCTCCCGAGGCTCCGGCCAGCTAGTCGATTTCCCAAGATCCACCACGTAACAAGAACTGAGGACTCCATGCCCAAGATGAAGAGCCACAGCGGCGCCTCGAAGCGATTCAAGGTGTCCGGCAGCGGAAAGCTCATGCGCCAGAAGGCCGGCCGTCGCCACCTTCTCGAGCACAAGTCCAGCAGGGTTACCCGTCGTCTCGACGGTGTCGCTGTTGTCAGCCCTGACGACGCTCCGCGCATCAAGCGCATGCTCGGCATCTGAGTCGCCCCCTTACTGACCACCCGGGGCCGTACTTTCAGCCCCTAGATTGACAGGATTTTTCAAGTGGCACGCGTAAAGAGGGCGGTCAACGCCCAGAAGAAGCGTCGTTCAATTCTTGCTGCATCCAGCGGCTACCGTGGACAGCGTTCGCGTCTGTACACCAAGGCCAAGGAGCAGCAGCTCCACTCGCTCACCTACGCGTACCGCGACCGTCGTGCGCGCAAGGGCGAGTTCCGCAAGCTGTGGATCACGCGTATCAACGCTGCAGCTCGTGCAAACGACATCACGTACAACCGCCTCATCCAGGGCCTGCGTCTGGCAGAGGTCGACGTCGACCGCAAGATCCTGGCCGAGCTCGCTGTCTCCGATGCCGAGGCCTTTGCCGGCCTGGTCGCACTCGCGAAGGCCGCTCTGCCGGCTGACGTGAACGCTCCTGCCGGAGAAGCAGCCTGATTCACGCATCACAGCAACGGCCCGTGGACCCGCTCACCGAGCGGACTCCGCGGGTCGTTTCTGCTGTCAAGCTCCTGCGCACAGCAGAACGACGCAAAGCAGGACGTTTCCTCGTCGAGGGCGAGAACTCGGTCACCGAACTGTTGAACGGTGCACTCTCGAATGGCGAGGCCCGCCCGGTGCACGACCTCTTCTACACCGAGGACGCAGCCGAGCGCTATCAGCACGTCATCGATCGGGCGCTGACCGCTGGAGTTCGTGTTGCTCGTGTGACCGATCGAGCAATCAAAGCTCTGAGCGATACCGTCACGCCGCCCGGACTCGTTGCCGTCAGCGATCTACTGGACGTACCGCTGAGCGCAGCCGTCCATCAGGAGACCCGCCTGCTCGCAGTGCCGGTCGAGGTCAACGAACCAGGTAACGCGGGCACCGTCATTCGCATCGCCGACGCAGTGGGTGCCGATGCGGCAATCCTCGCCGGCGACAGCGTCGATCCGCATAACGGCAAGGTCGTTCGTTCGTCGGCGGGCAGCCTGTTTCACCTGCCAGTCGTCCGCGATCGAGACACAGTGTCGGTGATCGAGCAGATTCGCGCAGCCGGCATTCAGATTCTCGCGACTGCAGCTGACGGCGAGGTCGATCTCGACGAGGCCGACGAGTTGCTGAGCAAGCCGACGGCCTGGCTGTTCGGTAACGAAGCGCACGGTCTCGATCCGGCGATCGCCGCGCAGGCTGATCATCGGGTCAGGATTCCGATCCATGGCCGCGCCGAAAGCTTGAACCTCGCGACAGCGGCGGCAATTTGCCTGTACGCAAGCGCGCGGGTGCAAAATCGCGCCACCGATCACGGCTGAAAACGCACGCGAAGACCTCACGGAATCCCATTTGCGGAAGCCTGAGACAATACAAGAGCAGAGACAATGCTCGAGCGAGTTCGAAAGCTCGCTCGCAGTACAAGAAGTAAGCAGTACAAGAAGCACGCAGTACGAGAAGTAAACCGAGAAGCGACAGGAGCGTCACAGCCGTGGCCAAAAATGAGGGCGCGACACCGCCGGAGGTCGACGCGAGTGTACTCACCGAAGAGGCGTTGACCGCTGCGGCTGAGAACGCCGAGAAGGCGCTGGCGGACGCCGCTGACCTGGATGCGCTGGCGCACGTCAAGGTGGAGCACCTGGGGGACAAGTCCCCGATCGCCCTCGCTCGCCGGGGACTCGGCAGCCTTCCGGGCAAGGAAAAGGCGGACGCCGGTAAGCGCGTCAACATCTTCCGCACTCGGATCAACAACGCGTACGACGCTCGTCGTGAGGTCCTCCTCGCCGAGCGTGACGCCGCGGTGTTGGTTGCCGAGGCAATCGACGTCACTCTGCCTTCCGATCGTCACCCCGTCGGGGCGCGTCACCCGATCAGCCTGATTTCCGAGCAGGTCGCCGACGTATTCGTCGCGATGGGTTGGGAAGTTGCCGAGGGTCCGGAGGTGGAGACCGAGCACTTCAACTTCGACGCGCTCAACTTCTTGCCGGATCACCCTGCCCGCACGATGCAGGACACCTTCCACCTGGCACCCGAGAACTCGCGCCAGGTGCTGCGTACCCACACCTCGCCGGTGCAGGTCCGCACCATGCTCTCGCGTGAGGTACCGATCTACGTGGTGTGCCCGGGCCGCACGTTCCGCACCGACGAACTCGATGCGACCCACACGCCTGTCTTCTCGCAGGTCGAAGGCCTGGCCGTCGACAAGGGCCTGACCATGGCCAACCTGCGCGGGACTCTCGACGCGTTCGCTCGTGCCCTTTTCGGCCCCGAGACGCGTACCCGTATGCGCCCCAACTACTTCCCGTTCACGGAACCGTCGGCCGAGGTCGATGTCTGGTTCGCGAACAAGAAGGGCGGCGCAGGCTGGGTCGAGTGGGGCGGCTGCGGCATGGTCAACCCGAACGTTCTGCGCGCCAGCGGTATCGATCCCGACGAGTACTCGGGTTTCGCATTCGGCATGGGCCTCGAGCGGACCCTGCAGTTCCGCAACGGTATCCCGGACATGCGCGACATCGTCGAGGGTGACGTGCGTTTCACGCTGCCCTTCGGTGTCGCAGGCTGACCGATCCGGTCCGCGGAACCTTCACAAAGACTTATCGACAAACGAGAGAGCTGAGCAGACGTGCGAGTAGCGCAATCCTGGCTGACCGAGATCCTGCAGCGGGCAACTCCGGACTGGGAGGTGACCCCGGAAGAGCTGGACGCCGGGTTCGTCCGGGTGGGACTCGAAGTCGAGGAACTCGACACACTCGAGGCGATCGACGGCCCGTTGGTCGTCGGCAAGGTCGTCTCCATCACCGAACTGACCGAGTTCAAGAAGCCGATCCGCTTCTGCCAGGTCGAGGTCGGCGAACCCGAGCCTCGCGGCATCGTCTGTGGCGCGCGTAATTTCAACGAGGGTGACCTCGTCGTCGTTGCGTTGCCCGGCGCGGTGCTGCCCGGCGGATTCGAAATCGCCACTCGCAAGACGTACGGCCAGGTGTCCGACGGCATGATCTGCTCCGTCTCGGAACTCGGTATCGGCAAAGACCATTCGGGCATCTTGGTGCTCGAGCCCGGTACCGCCGAACCCGGCGCGGACGGCAACGAGTTGCTCGGTCTCGGTGACACGATCATCGAACTGAACATCACCCCGGACCGTGGCTACTGCTTCTCGGTCCGCGGTCTCACGCGAGAACTCGCGTGCGGCTTCGATCTCGAATACGCCGATCCCGCTTCGGTTCCCGCTCACCCGGCTGAGGGTGAAGCCTGGCCGGTGCGCCTCGAACCGGAGTCCAAGGCTTCGCGTTTCGTGATGCGGAAGATCACGGGTATCGATCCGCAGGCAGTGAGCCCGTGGTGGCTGCAGCGTCGACTGCTGCTCTCGGGTGTTCGCCCGATCTCGCCGGCAGTCGACGTCACCAACTATGTGATGCTCGAACTCGGTCAGCCTCTGCACGCGTTCGATGCGACCGCAGTGCAGGGCGACCTGGTGGTCCGTCGCGCCAAGGCGGGGGAGAAGCTGACGACGCTCGACGACGTCGAACGCACGCTCGATCCCGAAGACGTTGTCATCGCCGACGATTCCGGAGTCATCTCGCTGGCTGCCGTCATGGGCGGCGCAACCACCGAGGTGGGAACGGCAACGACGGACATCCTCCTCGAAGGAGCTACCTGGGATCCGCTCGCAGTCTTCAAGACGGCGCGCCGGCACAAGCTGCCGAGTGAGGCGAGCAAGCGTTTCGAGCGCGTCGTCGATCCGGCAATTCCGCTCGCGGCCGTCGACCGCGCAGCCGCTCTGCTGGTCGAGATTGCCGGCGGACGGATCGAACCGGTCCTGACCGACGTGGGCGATGTCGCCCCTCGCGCTGCCATTCGCATGGATATCGACCTGCCCGACCGTGTCGCCGGAGTCACGTACCCCAACGGCACCGCAGCTCGCCGCCTCACCCAGGTTGGCTGCAACGTCGAGGTCGGCGTCAGCGAAGAAGGACACGGCCAGTTGGTCGCGACGCCGCCGTCGTGGCGTCCGGACCTGGTGCAGCCTGCGGACCTCGTCGAGGAAGTTCTTCGCCTCGAAGGTCTCGAGCAGATCCCGTCTGTGCTTCCCGCCGCTCCGGCCGGACGTGGGTTGACTCCGTCGCAGCGGCGAAAGCGCACCGTCTCGAAGGCCGTGGCTCACGCCGGTTACGTCGAGGTCCTTCCTCCGGTCTTCCTGCCGACGAACGTCTTCGACGTCTGGGGCCTCGACGCGGATGATCCGCGCCGCAACACCAGCAAGGTCCTCAACCCGCTCGAAGCCGATCGTCCGGAGTTGGCGACCACGCTGCTCCCGGGTCTGCTGGAGATCCTGGCTCGCAACGCTTCTCGCGGTCAGCGTGATCTGTCGCTGTACGGCATCGCGCAGGTCGTCCTGCCGGGCCCCGACACCAAGCCGGTGGATGCATTGCCGGTGGATCGTCGTCCGACGGACGAGCAGATCGCGAACCTGATCGCGTCGTTGCCGGCTCAGCCCGTGCACATCGCTGCAGTGTTGAGTGGTTTGCGTGAGCCGAGCGGCCCCTGGGGTCCTGGCCGTCAGGCCGAGGCTTCGGACACTTTTGCAGCCGTGCGGGTCATTGCAGCTGCAGCAGGCGTCGAGGTGGAACTGCGTGCGGCGCAGTACCTGCCGTGGCATCCCGGCCGTTGCGCCGAGGTTGTCGTTGACGGCAACGTAGTCGGTCATGCGGGCGAACTGCATCCGGCTGTTCTCGAGCGCGCGGGACTGCCCGCGCGCACCTGCGCACTGGAAATCGATCTCGACGCTTTGCCATTGGTCGAGAATCTGCCCGCTCCGCGCATTTCGCCGTTCCCCGCAGTGCTCCAGGACGTGGCAGTTGTTGTCGATCGCGACATTCCGGCAGCCAAGGTGCAGGAAGCTCTGCGTTCCGGCGGCGGTGAGCTTCTCGAAGACATCCGCCTCTTCGACGTCTTCGAGGGCGAGCAGGTCGGTGAAGGCCGCAAGTCGCTCGCGTTCGCATTGCGATTCCGTGGTGTCGACCGGACGCTGACCGAGGACGAGGCCAGTGCCGCGCGCGATGCAGCAGTGGAGGCGGCTTCCAAGGCTGTCGGTGCGCAGATGCGTGGCTGATTTCCTCAACTGATCACAGAGCCCACGACCGTTGCCGGTGGTCGTGGGCTCTGTCGTGTTATCGGCTTTTCGACTGAGGTGAATCGGAAAGCCACACATCTGGCGCAACGGTGTCCGTCCGTCGCCCTTGCTGGTCGAGCACGTGGCCGAGCAGTTTGCGCAAATACAGCACGATGGATCGTTCCGTGACGCAAAGACCCGGAATCTCCTTGCGCAGACGAGTTTCGAATGCATCGAGTTCTGCAGGAGAATGCAGCCACAACTGAACCACCAGGTTGTCGGCGCCGACCACAGCGAAGCAGTTTCGGACTTCCGGCGCTCGGCTCAGCACTCGTCCCGCCGTATCGAGAAGCTCGGGTTCGACGCGGCACCACAAAGTGGCGAGCACGGGAAGCCCGGCCAGCGGCCGCGCGAATTCACACCGCAGCGCCACCAACCCCGAAGACGTGAGCCGGTCGATCTGGCGTTTGCACGCAGCGGGACTGACACCGATCGCGTCGGCCAACTCCTTCATGGGAGTGCGCCCGTCGTAGGCGAGCATCGTGAGAACCTTGCGATCCTGTTCGGAAATGCCGGTCGGCCGAGCGCGCACGGCAGTACGGTTTTCGATGGTGGTCAGCACACCCTTCTCGGACGGTGCCAGCGCATTGAGTCTCCATCGGCCACCTTCGGTGAACCAGCGTGTGATGATCGAGGTTCGTGTCGCCAGTACACCGTCGATCGTTGCGACGTCTTCCGATATGAAGCGCGACATCGACGCCAGGTCCGCGGTACCGGCTGTGACGAGCAGATCTGCTCTGCCCGTTGATGCTTCGATGGTCACGGCGTGGGCCGAGCGAGTCAGCCGTGCCGCGACGGTGTCGAGAAGAGCAGGTGAGCAATCGATTTCGATGATCGCTGTGACGATGCTGCCCAGGACCTGTGGCCCTGGAGTGACCGTGACCCAGGCCAACGACGATTCGGAGAGTCGATTCCAACGACGGGCGAGAGTCGCGGCGTCGAGTTCGAGTGGTCCGGCCAACGAAAGCCACTTCGATCGCGGTGCGAGCTGGAGCGCATTGATTATCCTCAGATCGATTTCATCTATCCCGCGACCGTTGCCGGTATCTGGTGCGCTCATAACGTCATTATCCGGCATATTTCTGCAAGATTCGGACTATCTGCGACGCTCGACGGATGATCACAGAGGAGAAGTACGCGCTGATCGGAGCGGGCCCGTCTGGATTGGCCGGCGCGCGAAACCTCGATCGGGCCGGGATAGCGTTCGACGGCTTCGAGAGCCACGACGACGTCGGTGGGCTCTGGGATATCGACAACCCGCACAGCACCGTCTACGAGTCGGCGCACCTCATCTCTTCGAAGGGCACCACCGCATTCGCGGAGTTCCCGATGGCGGATTCGGTGGCCGACTACCCGAGCCACGTCGAACTTGCCGATTATTTCCGCGACTACGCCGATACTCACGATCTTCGCAGGCACTTTGCCTTCGGCACTACCGTCGCCGACGTTTCGCCGGTCGATTCGCTGTGGCAGGTCACCACGCGCAGTCGCAGCGGTGAGACAACAGTCGCGCGGTATCGAGGCGTGATCATCGCGAACGGAACGCTGTCGAAGCCGAACATGCCGACTTTCCGGGGCGACTTCACCGGCACGTTGATGCACACGAGCCAGTACCGCAGCGCCGAGATCTTCCGCGGGAAGAAGGTACTGGTCATCGGGGCGGGCAACAGTGGATGCGACATCGCCGTCGATGCCGTCCACCAGGCCAAGTGCGTCGACCTGAGCGTTCGGCGAGGCTACTACTTCGTCCCCAAGTATCTGTTCGGCCGACCCTCGGACACCTTGAATCAGGGAAAGCCGTTGCCGCCGTGGATCAAACAACGCGTCGACACCTTGGTACTCAAGCAGTTCACGGGTGATCCGGTGCGGTTCGGATTTCCGGCACCGGACTACAAGATCTACGAATCGCATCCGGTCGTGAACTCGTTGATCCTGCACCACATCGGGCACGGTGATGTGCACGTGCGCGCCGACGTCGACCGGTTCGAGGGGAGAACGGTGCGGTTTGTCGACGGATCGTCTGCCGACTACGACCTCGTTCTCTGCGCCACGGGGTATCACCTCGACTATCCCTTCATCGCGCGCGAGGACTTGGACTGGTCGGGCGCTGCCCCGGACCTGTTCCTCAACGTCGCGAGTCGCCGCCACGACAATCTCTTTGTTCTCGGCATGGTCGAAGCATCCGGTCTCGGATGGCAGGGCCGTTTCGAGCAGGCCGAGTTGGTGGCCAAATTGATCACCGCACGTACCGAAGCCCCCGCCGCGGCGCGGGAATTCTCGGCGGCGGCGGCCGGTCCTCCTCCCGATCTGTCCGGGGGATACAAGTACCTGAAGTTGGGACGAATGGCCTACTACGTGAACAAGGACGCCTACCGATCGGCGATCAAGCGACACATCGGACTGCTTGATGCCGCTCTGACGAAGGGAGGACAGTGATGCCGATCGACGACGTGGTGCTCAACTTCAACCCGGGATCGTTGATGATCCTCAACGTGGTGCTGGCCGCGATCATGCTGGGGATCGCCCTCGACACCTCGGTCGACGACTTTCGTCGTGCGCTCACCAAACCCAAGGCGATGGCGGTGGGTATTGCTGCGCAGTTCCTGCTGTTGCCGGCAGTGACTTTTCTCCTGACGCTGATTCTCTCGCCGGCTCCGTCGGTAGCACTCGGCATGATCCTGGTGGCGTGCTGCCCGCCAGGGAACATCTCGAACGTCCTGACTCACCGGGCGGGCGGCGACGTCGCACTCTCGGTGTCCATGACGGCGGTGTCGAACGTCCTCGCGATCTTCCTCATGCCGCTCAATCTTGCGTTCTGGGGGAGCCGACGCCCGGAGACCGACGCTCTGTTGCAGTCCGTGAACCTGAATGCGCTCGAGATGGTCGCGCAAATCGCCCTGATCATCGGTGTGCCGTTCGTTCTCGGCATCTGGGCGGCACGAAGGTTTCCGGAGATCGCCGCGAAAGCGCAGCCTTGGGTGAAAAACGGTTCGTTGGTGGCGTTGTTGATCTTCATCGTCGCGGGGGTGTCGGGGAATGCGTCGTACTTCGTCGACTACATCGGGGTGGTACTGCTCGCGGTCTTCCTGCACGACACGGTTGCCCTCGCACTGGGATACTTCTGCGGCGCCGTCACCGGGTTGAACGAATACAGCCGTCGCGCCGTCTCTTTCGAGGTCGGCATCCGCAATGCGGGGCTGGGGCTTGGCCTGGTGTTCACGTTCTTCGACGGTCTCGGTGGCATGGCCGTCGTGGCCGGCTGGTGGGGGATCTGGGACATCATCGCCGGGTTGGCTCTGGCGACGATCTGGTCCAAGCGACGCGCCCGAAAGGCGGTACCGGCATGACCGTCGCACTCGTCACGGGCGGAAACGGGTTCCTGGGTACCGCTGTCATCGACGCACTGATCGCGCAGGGCATCACCGTCGTCTGTGTCGACCTCACGGTCAAGGACACGCCGGACGATCGCATCCGCCGCGTCAGGGCGGACGTCTGCGACCCCACAGAATTGGGGCGGGTGTTCGGTCAGTACCGACCGAACGTCGTGATCCACCTTGCGTCCATCGTGAATCCCGGCAAGAACACGACAGCAGAGCAGGAGTACCGCGTCGACGTCGACGGGACACGAAACGTGCTCGCGGCCTGCGTCGAACACGGGGTTGGACGGATCGTCGTGTCTTCGTCCGGAGCGGCGTACGGCTACCACTCCGACAGCCCACCGTGGATCACCGAGGACGTACCTGTCCGAGGCAACGACGAATTCACATACAGTCGCCACAAACGCCTGGTCGAAGAGATGCTCGCCGAATATCGCGTCGAACACCCGGAGTTGGAACAGGTTGTCTTCCGGATCGGCACGGTCTTGGGTGAGAGCGTCGACAATCAGATCACCGCGTTGTTCGATCGCCGCAAGCTGCTCAAGGTTGCCGGGAGCGACAGCCCCTTCGTCTTCGTCTGGCACACCGATGTCGCGGGCGCTTTTGCGGAGGCCGTGACCGGAAACCAAGTGGGCATCTTCAATGTCGCGGGCGACGGCTCGTTGACCGTCGACGAGTTGGCTTCCCGGATGGGCAAGAGCACGGTGACGCTTCCTGCATGGTTGTTGCGAGGCGTTCTACGCGTCGGACGGCGATTGGGCGTAACGGAACACGGTCCGGAGCGCGTCGGATTTCTCCAGTACCGACCGGTTCTCGACAATCGGCGGCTCAAGGAACAGTTCGGATACGTCCCCGAATATTCGAGCGAGGAAGCGTTTGCCGCGTATCTCGCGTCACGCTGACCCCTTCGACGGACGGTCGTGGAAGGATCGGAATTGTCCGTCGGCATTTTCGAGAAGGGACTGACAGTGTCACGAAATGATGGGCCCGAACATGATGGGTCCGAGCACGATGGTTCCGTGCACCAGGTAGTCGAGGCCGCCAGTGCACTCGACGACAAGGACTTCCTCGCGGTCGTCCGCGCAGTGGTCGAGCGTCGTCCGAGTTTGTCGGTCCTTCTTTCCGTGGTGGACACCGCTGCCGCGAGCCTCGAGCCGAACCGCGTCGAGGACGAGAACGAGATCACCGACGCCGAAGAAGTCGAACTGCCCGACACCGTTGTGGAGGTCGACGAGATCATCGACGTCCCGGTGGTACTTGCGACCGATCCGAGAATTCCCGAACCCGACTACACCGAAGGCGGAGTGCCCACTTTCGACCGCGTTCGGGAGAAGATAGAGGGGCGCTTCGGTACTTCAATAGGTTCGTCCGAACTGGCGCACGAGAGTCCTGCCGGAAAGTCCGTCGACGAGCAGTGGGACGAGCGCCAGAAGGCCGCAAAGGCCAAGCTCGAGGAGATCCGGCGATCCATGGGTAAGTAATTATGCATTCCGATGCACAATGATGCATACTGTGTGACATGACTGAAGGTGGTACGACCGAGAACGCACGCAAGCCGATCAGAGTCGCCGTTGCCGGCGCCAGTGGGTACGCCGGTGGTGAGGTTCTGCGTCTGCTCCTCGGGCACCCCTCCTATGCCGACGGCAGTCTGGTGATCGGTTCGCTGACCGCCGGTGGCAACGCCGGTTCGACGCTCGGTGAGCATCATCCGCACTTGCTTCCACTCTCTTCGCGGGTACTCGAAGAGACCACTGTCGAAATCCTCTCGGGTCACGACGTCGTCTTCCTCGGTCTCCCACACGGAAATTCGGCTCAGTACGCCAAGTTGCTGCCCGAGTCGACGGTCATCATCGACTGCGGCGCGGACTTCCGGCTGCAGGATCCCGCAGCCTGGGAGAAGTACTACAAGAGCACTCATGCCGGTACCTGGCCATACGGTCTTCCTGAATTGCCCGGTGCCCGTGAGAAATTGGTAGGCGCAACCCGCATCGCTGTTCCGGGCTGCTACCCGACGGCAGCGAGCCTCGCGCTGGCCCCCGCCGTTGCCGCGGGGATCGTGGACTCACACGTGAACGTGGTTGCGGTCAGTGGCACTTCGGGCGCCGGCCGGGCACCGAAGGCTGATCTGCTGGGTTCCGAGGTCATGGGCTCCGTCCGTGCGTACGGCGTCGGCGGTGTCCATCGCCACACCCCCGAGATCATTCAGAATCTCTCGGCCGCAGGCGGCAAGGACATCAGTGTCTCCTTCACTCCGGTCCTCGCGCCCATGCCGCGCGGCATCCTCGCGACCTGCACGGCAGCCACCACGGCCACCGAAGAGCAAGCGCGCGAAATCTACGAAAAGGCATACAACGACGAGCCGTTCATCCACGTGCTGCCTGCCGGAGTCTTCCCGCAGACCGGTGCCGTGATCGGATCCAATGCCGTGCAGATCGGGGTCACCGTCGACGCCGACGCCGGTCAGCTCGTTGTCATCTCGGCAATCGACAATCTCACCAAGGGCACCGCCGGTGGCGCGGTGCAATCGATGAATCTCGCCCTTGGCCTACCCGAGACCGCAGGTCTCTCTACCGTGGGAGTAGCTCCGTGAGCACCGACAATCCGCAGCAGATCGACAACGCAATCGAGCCTGACGCGACCGTTGCAGACGTGGTTCACGTCGCCGGGGGACGTCTGCTCCGCACGCAGGGCGTCACCGCACCTGCCGGATTCCGCGGTGCCGGAATTGCTGCCGGTATCAAGAAGAGTGGCAAGTCGGACCTCGCATTGGTGCTCAACGAGGGACCCGATCTGGCCGCTGCCGGCGTCTTCACCCTGAACAAGGTCAAGGCAGCTCCGGTGCTCTGGTCTCAGCAGGTCCTGACGACGGGCAAGCTGCGCGCGGTGGTGCTCAACTCGGGCGGCGCGAACGCCTGCACGGGCGCGGGTGGATTCCAGGATGCACACAAGACTGCCGAGGAAGTTGCTTCGGCACTGAGTAATTGGGGCACCGAGACGGGCGCGATCGAGGTCGCTGTCTGTTCGACCGGACTTATCGGTGACCGCTTGCCCATGGACAAGCTGATCCCCGGTGTCACCGAGGTGGTGCACGAACTGGCCGGCGGAATCTCCGGCGGCACCGACGCGGCATACGCGATCATGACCACCGATACCGTGCCGAAGCAGGCGTCGCTGCACCACGCGAACAAATGGAACGTCGGCGGAATGGCCAAGGGCGCAGGCATGCTCGCGCCTGCGCTGGCCACCATGCTGTGCGTCGTCACGACCGATGCTGTCGCAACGGCGGATCAGCTCGATACCGCTCTGCGCGCCGCCACCCACCTGAGCTTCGATCGCCTCGACGTCGACGGCGCCACGTCCACCAACGACACAGTGCTCCTGTTGGCCTCCGGCGCCAGCGGTGTCACGCCGACGCAGGACGAACTGAACGCCGCAGTGCTGGCCGTGTGTGATGATCTCGCGGATCAGTTGATGGCAGACGCCGAGGGCGTCACCAAGCGGGTCAAGGTGACGGTTCGCGGCGCAGCGTCCGAGTCGGATGCGTTGATCGGCGCCCGGACGATCGCCCGCGACAGCCTGGTCAAGACAGCGCTTTTCGGTTCCGATCCCAATTGGGGCCGCGTTCTCGCCGCAGTGGGTATCGCTCCCATCGAGCTCGATCCCGATCGAATCAGTGTGTCCTTCAACGGGAGTCCCGTCTGCATCGACGGCGTCGGTGCTCCGGGGGCGCGTGAGGTGGACCTGAGTGGGATCGACATCGAACTCGACATCGATCTGGGAATCGGCAACGAGTCCGTGAGCATTCGCACCACGGACCTCTCGCATGCTTACGTCGAAGAGAACTCGGCGTATTCGTCATGACCGAGACGTATCCCGTGATCAGCGAGCATCAGAAAGCGCATGTCCTTGCCGACGCGCTGCCGTGGCTGCAGCGATTCCGCGACAAGGTGGTCGTGGTCAAGTACGGCGGAAACGCCATGATCGACGAGACGCTCAAAACGGCATTTGCCACCGACATGGCGTTCCTGCGGACTGTCGGCATCCATCCCGTCGTCGTGCACGGCGGTGGCCCGCAGATCAACGCGATGCTGGCACGCCTTGGCATGAAGGGTGAGTTCCGCGGTGGTTTCCGGGTCACGACGCCCGAGGTGATGGACGTCGTGCGGATGGTGCTTTTCGGTCAGGTCGGCCGTGAACTCGTCGGCTTGATCAACGCGCACGGTCCTTACGCGGTCGGTATCTCCGGTGAGGATGCGCACCTGTTCACCGCTACTCGACGCACTGTTGCGGTCGAGGGGGAGCAGACCGACATCGGGCTGGTCGGGGACGTCACCACCGTGAACCCAGACGCGGTACTCGATCTCATTGCGGCAGGACGTATTCCGGTCGTCTCGACCATCGCACCCGACGCCGACGGTGTCGTCCACAACATCAACGCCGATACCGCTGCAGCAGCACTGGCCGAGGCGATCGGTGCCGAGAAGCTCGTTGTCCTCACCGACGTCGAGGGCCTGTACACCGATTGGCCGGACCGAGCTTCACTGGCCACCGAAATCGACACCGACGCCCTGGCCCAGTTGTTGCCGAGTCTCGACGCCGGCATGGTGCCCAAGATGGAGGCCTGCCTTCGCGCGGTGCGCGGAGGTGTGCCGTCGGCGCACGTGATCGACGGCCGGCTCGAACATTCAGTCCTACTCGAACTTTTCACCGGTGAAGGAATCGGCACGATGGTCGTGCCGGGTTCCTCGGTCGCCGGTCCCCAGCAGGGAGCTATCTCATGAGCACGATCGATCTGCAGCAGCGGTGGTCCGCTTCGCTGATGAACAATTACGGCGTACCCCGGGTTGCTCTCGTCCGCGGTGACGGCGCCGTACTCACCGACGCCGACGGCAAGCAGTACGTCGATTTCCTGGCAGGAATCGCGGTCAACATCCTCGGACACGGACATCCGGCCGTCGTCGAAGCCGTCACTACTCAGTTGTCGACACTCGGCCATGTTTCCAACCTGTACGCCAGCGAGCCGGTCGTCGAGTTGGCGGAGCAGTTGCTCGCTCATCTCGGCAACGTCACCGGGCGCGCGTTCTTCTGCAACTCCGGTACCGAGGCGAACGAGGCTGCCTTCAAGCTCGCTCGCGCCACCGGCCGGAAGAAGATCATCGCAGCCGAAGGCTCCTTCCACGGTCGCACGATGGGGGCACTCGCTCTGACGGGTCAGCCGGCCAAGCGGGCGCCGTTCGAACCGATGCCCGCCGGTGTCGAGTTCGTGCCGTACGGCGACGTCGAGGCACTCGAGCAGGCCGTCGATTCCGACACCGCCGCTGTGTTCCTCGAACCGATCATGGGTGAGGGCGGCGTCGTGGTGCCACCCGAGGGATACCTCGTCGAGGCTCGGCGGATCACCGCCGAGCGCGGTGCACTTCTCGTGCTCGACGAAGTGCAGACCGGCATCGGCCGGACCGGCTGGTTCTACGCCCATCAGGCAGTCGGCATCGTCCCGGACGTCATCACCCTCGCGAAGGGACTCGGTGGCGGAATGCCGATCGGTGCCTGCATCGCGACCGGGGCAACGGCCGAGTTGTTCGGACCGGGTAAGCACGGTACGACGTTCGGTGGCAATCCGGTGTGTGCTGCGGCGGCACTTGCCGTGCTGAAAACCATTGCAGCGGAAGACCTGATCTCACGCGCCGACAGCTTGGGTAAGTCGATCTCGGCGGGCATCGAAGATCTGGGCCATCCGTTGGTCGACCACGTACGGGGATCAGGACTGTTGCTGGGTGTCGTGCTGACCGAGGACGTCGCGCCGGCGGTGGAAAACGCAGCGCGCGAAGCCGGGTACCTTGTGAATGCAGCGCAACCCGGAGTGATCCGGTTGGCGCCGCCGCTCATCCTCACGGACGAGCAGGCCGAAACCTTCGTGGCAGCACTACCTGCCATCTTCGACAGCGCACTATCGGCTGACCAGCCGGGGGAGAAGTGACTACCGTGGTGAAACACTTTCTCAGGGACGACGATCTGACTCCTGCGCAGCAGGCCGAAGTTCTCGAACTCGCAGCGATTCTCAAGAAGGACCCGTTCGCTCGGCGTCCGCTCGAGGGTCCCCGCGGAGTCGGTGTCATCTTCGAGAAGAACTCGACGCGTACACGTTTCTCGTTCGAGATGGGCATCGCACAGATGGGCGGCCACGCTGTCGTCGTAGACGGGCGCAGCACTCAACTCGGTCGTGAAGAGACCTTGGCGGACACCGGACGCGTTCTCTCCCGCTACGTCGATGCCGTCGTGTGGCGCACGTTCGGCCAGAAGCGACTGGAGCAAATGGCTACGGGCGCAACGATTCCTATCGTCAACGCATTGTCCGACGAATTTCATCCCTGTCAGGTTCTGGCCGATCTGCAAACGCTGATCGAGCAGAAGGGTGAGCTCAAGGGACTGAAGCTGACCTACCTGGGCGACGGCGCCAACAACATGGCTCACTCGCTGATGCTCGGCGGAGTCACCGCAGGCATCGACGTCACCATTGCCAGCCCCGCCGGCTTCGAACCGGCGGACTGGGTCGTGGCAGCAGCACGCAAACGCGCCGAGGAAACCGGCGCGACCATCACCCTGACTCAGGACCCGCAGGCCGGCGTCGTCGGTGCCGACGCGTTGGTCACCGATACCTGGACCTCGATGGGTCAGGAGAACGACGGACTCGATCGGGTCGGACCTTTCCGTCCGTTCCAGATCAACAAGGAGCTGCTCGCAAAGGCAGATCCGAAGGCCGTCGTCCTGCACTGCCTGCCCGCGCATCGCGGCGAAGAAGTCACCGACGAGGTTCTCGACGGGCCGCAGAGTGTTGTCTGGGACGAGGCGGAGAACCGTCTGCACGCCCAGAAGGCATTGCTCGTGTGGCTGCTGGAACAGCGAACCCAACTGGACCCGGCGTGAGCGTCGCTCCCACTCGGGCTGGTCGCCAGTCGCGCATCATCGCGCTTCTGGCGGCTCACCCTGTCCGAAGTCAGACGGAGCTGGCGGCCTTGCTCGGTGCCGAGGGCATCGAAGCAACGCAGGCGACGCTCTCGCGTGACCTCGAAGAGCTGGGAGCGGTGAAACTGCGTGCCGCCGACGGCGGCGCCGGTGTTTACGTGGTGCCGGAGGACGGGAACCCGGTACGCGGTGTGGCCGGCGGTACCGACCGCCTCTCACGGCTGTTGGGTGAGTTGTTGGTCTCCACCGATTTCAGCGGCAACATGGCGATCCTCCGGACACCGCCGGGAGCCGCGCACTACCTCGCGAGCGCACTGGATCGGTCCTCGATGCCGGACATCGTGGGCACGATCGCCGGAGATGACACCATCTTCGTAGTGGCCCGGGAACCGCTTTCCGGAGCGGAACTCGCGGCCATGATCGAATCGCTCGCCTGACCCCTTATTCTTTGATAGAGATTTTCAACCGAAGGAGCACAAAAACCATGGCCGATCGCGTCGTACTCGCCTACTCGGGCGGGCTGGACACTTCTGTTGCCATCAGTTGGATCGGTAAGGAGACGGGCGCTGAAGTTGTCGCCGTCGCCATCGATCTGGGGCAGGGTGGCGAGGACATGGAGGTCGTGCGTCAGCGCGCGATCGACTGCGGCGCAGTCGAATCCGTTGTCGTCGACGCCCGCGACGAGTTCGCGGACGAATACTGCCTGCCGACCATCGCGGCCAACGCCCTGTACATGGACCGCTACCCGCTCGTCTCGGCCATCAGCCGTCCGCTGATCGTCAAGCACATCGTCGAAGCTGCACGCTCGCACGGCGGCACCATCGTCTCGCACGGTTGCACCGGTAAGGGCAACGACCAGGTTCGCTTCGAGGTCGGATTCGGCGCCCTCGCACCCGACCTGCAGGTCATCGCACCGGTCCGCGACTACGCCTGGACCCGCGAGAAGGCCATCGCCTTCGCCGAAGAGAACAACATCCCGATCAACGTCTCCAAGAAGTCGCCGTTCTCGATCGACCAGAACGTCTGGGGCCGCGCCGTCGAGACCGGATTCCTCGAGGATCTGTGGAACGCGCCGACGAAGGACGTCTACGACTACACCCAGGACCCGACGGTCAACTGGAACGCACCCGACGAGCTCATCATCAGCTTCGACAAGGGCCGCCCGGTCGCCATCGACGGCCGCCCGGTGTCGGTTCTCGAAGCCATTCAGGAACTGAACAAGCGCGCAGGCGCTCAGGGCGTCGGCCGTCTCGACGTCGTCGAGGACCGTCTCGTGGGCATCAAGAGCCGTGAGATCTACGAAGCTCCCGGCGCCATGGTTCTCATCACCGCGCACCAGGAACTCGAACACGTCACCCTCGAACGCGAACTCGGTCGCTACAAGCGTCAGATGGAGCAGCGTTGGTCCGAGCTGGTCTACGACGGCCTCTGGTTCTCGCCCCTCAAGGACGCACTGGACACGTTCGTCAACAAGACGCAGGAACGCGTCACCGGCGACATTCGTCTCTTCCTGCACGGTGGAGCCATCACCGTCAACGGTCGTCGTAGCCCGGAGTCGCTCTACGACTTCAACCTCGCGACGTACGACGAGGGCGACAGCTTCGACCAGTCCGCATCGAAGGGCTTCGTCGAGATCCACGGTCTGTCGTCGAAGGTCGCCGCGAAGCGCGATCTGGGACTCTGAGCCATGACGGCTCACGGTGACGGAGACGCTCAAAAACACGGCACCAACGAAGGTGCGCTGTGGGGCGGGCGGTTCGAGTCCGGACCGGCCGCTGCCATGGCGGCGCTGAGCAAGTCGACTCACTTCGACTGGGTCCTCGCTCCGTACGACGTGCGGGCGTCGCAGGCGCATGCGCGTGTGCTGAACAAGGCAGGCCTGCTCAGTGAAGCCGACCTCGTGACAATGCTCGACGGTCTCGACCGCCTGGCGGCAGATGTTGCCAGTGGCGCCTTCGGGCCCAGCGAGTCGGACGAGGACGTACACGGCGCACTCGAGCGTGGTCTGATCGAGCGTGTCGGGCCTGAGGTCGGTGGGCGCCTGCGTGCTGGACGTTCGCGAAACGACCAGGTGGCCACGCTGTTCCGCATGTGGCTTCGCGATGCAGTCCGCCGCATCTCCACCGGAGTTCTCGACGTGGTCGACGCATTGGCGACTCAGGCCGGGGCGCATCCGGATGCCGTGATGCCGGGCAAGACGCACCTGCAGGCGGCTCAGCCGGTCCTGTTGGCGCATCACCTGCTCGCTCACGCACATCCACTGTTGCGGGACGTGCAGCGCCTTCGCGACTTCGACGTGCGAGCTGCGGTGTCCCCGTACGGTTCCGGTGCACTGGCCGGTTCCTCACTCGGACTCGATCCCGAAGCGATTGCGGCGGAACTGAAGTTCGACAGCTCGGCCGAGAACTCGATCGACGCAACGGCTTCGCGTGATTTCGCAGCCGAGGCAGCGTTCGTGCTCGCAATGATCGGTGTCGATCTCTCCCGTATGGCGGAAGAGATCATCATCTGGAGCACACCGGAGTTCGGCTACATCACGCTTGCCGACGCGTGGTCGACGGGATCGTCGATCATGCCGCAGAAGAAGAATCCGGATGTCTCGGAACTGACGCGCGGTAAGTCGGGTCGTTTGATCGGCAACCTGACCGGATTGTTGGCGACGCTCAAGGCTCAGCCGCTGGCGTACAACCGCGATCTGCAAGAGGACAAGGAACCGGTTTTCGACTCGGTTGCGCAGCTCGAGATGCTGCTCCCGGCCATCACCGGTCTGGTGCAGACGCTCGAGTTCCACACCGAGCGCATGGCGGAACTAGCTCCGGCAGGGTTCACGTTGGCCACCGACATCGCGGAGTGGATGGTGCGTCAGGGCGTGCCGTTCCGGGTTGCCCACGAGGCTGCCGGAGCGTGCGTGCGTGTCGCCGAAGCACGAGGGGTCGGACTCGAAGATCTCACCGACGAGGAGCTGGCCGGCGTCGACAGCGCGCTGACACCCGCTGTTCGTGAGGTGCTGACAGTCGAGGGTTCCATTGCTTCGCGCAACGCGCGAGGCGGCACTGCGGGGGTGCGGGTTGCCGAGCAGCTGGACGGAGTCAAAGCAGTGGCGCAGTCACTGCGGGAATGGACCCTGTGACCTCGCGGTCACGAGTGTTGTCGCTCTCTTTTCGGCAGTAGTCCTTCGGTCGTACGCGGTCAGGTAGCAGAATTTGCTCCCTGACCGCGTACGCGTATTCATCGTCAGTAGGCTTGTCGCGCGCGGGAAAAATGAGACTGACGTCACATGGTGAGTAACTTGGGAGTGAAATGGTGGGATTGAATTCCAAGTCTGTGCTGGGCCCGATTCGTCGGGTGGTTGCGACAGCACAAAACGGCCTCGAGGTCGTCCGGTTGGGTGGGCTGGAAACGGATGCGACCACGTCGCCGTTCGAGATCGTCGAACGCGCAGCGATGTATCGGCTACGGCGCTACTTCCCGGACAGTGACCCGGAAACCGTCGGCGCACCGATCTTGCTGATCCCGCCGATGATGATGTCGGCGAACGTGTACGACGTGACCCGTGACCAGGGCGCTGTGGGAATTCTGCACGAGATGGGCCTTGATCCCTGGGTCGTCGATTTCGGTTCGCCCGACTCCGAAGAGGGCGGTTGGGATCGTAACCTCGCCGATCACATCATCGCTCTCAGCGACATCGTCGATCACATCCACCGTCACACCGGAAAAGATGTTCACATCTCCGGTTATTCGCAGGGTGGCATGTTCGCCTATCAGGCTGCCGCGTATCGGCGTAGTCGAAACATCGCCAGCGTCATCACCTTCGGCAGTCCGGTCGACACACTCGCCGCGCTACCCTTCGGCATCCCGGCGGGATTGGCAACCAAGGGTGCAGATTTCCTCGCCGATCACGTCTTCAATCGCCTGGCGGTCACCGGGTGGATGGCCCGTACCGGGTTCCAGTTGCTCGATCCCGTGAAGACGCTGAAGATGCGCGTCGACTTTCTGCTTCAACTGCACGACCGTGAGGCGTTGCTTCCGCGGGAGCAGCAACGCCGCTTCCTCGCGACCGAGGGTTGGGTCGCGTGGTCGGGGCCCGCGGTAGCCGAACTGCTCAAGCAGTTCATCGTGCACAACCGAATGATGACCGGTGGGTTCGTCATCAAGGATCAATTGGTCTCGCTCGCCGAGATCACCTGCCCCATCCTGGCATTCGTCGGTGAGGTCGACGACATCGGCCAGCCGCAAGCGGTTCGAGGCATCAGTCAAGCCGCTCCGCGGGCGAAGGTCTACGAATCTACCTTGCGTGCAGGCCATTTCGGTTTGGTTGTCGGTTCCACTGCGGCCAATCACACCTGGCCGACCACCGGTGAATTTGTACAGTGGACCGAGACGGGTGGACCCCTCCCGGACCGTATCGCGAACATGGTCTACGGCGCCGACCTCGAAGACCAGACCGGTGTGTCGATCAGCAATCGGATCATCCACACCGTCGCCTCGGTCGCTGAAGTAGGTGCAGGAGTCACCAAGGGAATCAGTGACCTTGCCGCCGGTGCGTTGCGCGGCACTTTCGAATTGTCGGGAGAAGCGGCACGAGCGTTGCCACGTCTGGCTCGACTCAACCAGATTCAGCCGCACACCAAGATCTCGCTGAGCCAGTTGCTGGCGGAGCAGCGTCGAAAGGCGCCGAACGGCGAGTGCTTCCTCTTCGACAATCGCGTGCACACGTATGAAGCGGTCAACGCGCGTATCGACAATGTCGTGCGTGGATTGATCTCCGTGGGAGTGCGTCCGGCAGCGCATGTCGGTGTCCTGATGGAGACCCGTCCCAGCGCACTCGCGGCCATCGCAGCCCTGTCGCGACTTGGTGCCGTCGCGGTCATGCTTCCGCCAGGCTCCGACATCACGGCGGCGGTCAGGCTGGGGTCGGTCGATCGGATCATCACCGATCCGGAAAACGTCGATGCTGCAGTGGTTACCGGTCGGCCGGTACTGGTGCTCGGCGGCGGCGATGCCCGTGGCCTCGAGGTGGATCCGTCACACGACGTGATCGATCTCGAACAAATCGATCCGACGAAGGTCAATCTGCCCGGGTGGTACCGACCGGATCCCGGTGTCGCCCGCGAACTCGCCTTCATCATCTTTGCGGAATCCGGCGGTGTGCTCGAGGCCAAGCAGATCACAAACTACCGGTGGGCATTGTCGGCCTTCGGCACGGCTACGGCGGCAGATCTCGATCGCGGTGACACCGTGTACTGCCTTGCGCCACTCCATCATTCGTCGAGTCTGCTCGCGACCATCGGTGGTGCCATGGCCGGTGGCTCACGCGTTGCGCTCTCACGTGGACTGAACCCCGCGAGGTTCGTCGAGGAAATCCACCGCTACGGCGTGACGGTCGTGAGTTACACGTGGTCGATGATGCGCGAGATACTCGACGAGGATCTTCTTCTCATCGACGGTAGTCATCCGGTCCGCCTGTTCATCGGTTCGGGCATGCCCCATGGTCTGTGGAAGCGGACAACGGAGGCGTTCGACCCCGCGCAGGTACTCGAGTTCTATGCGTCGACCGAAGGCGACGTGATTCTTGCCAATGTTGCAGGCTCCAAAGTTGGTTCCAAGGGGCGCCCGCTGCCGGGTAGCGCGCAGGTGCGGTTGGCGGCATACGACCCCCTGAGTGGTCGGCTCCTCGAGAACGGAAACGGATTTGTCCGTGAGTGCGCCGAAGACGAGGTCGGATTGCTGCTCGGGCGCGCGGGATTCACCGCCGATCTCTCGGGCGGAGCCATGCGAGGTCTCTTCCAAGCCGGCGATTCGTGGATTCCCACCGAAAATCTCTTCCGCCGGGACGCCGACGGCGACTACTGGCTGATCGACCACAAGAACACGGTCATTTCCACGCTCCGCGGTCCCGTGTTCACCCAGCCGATCGTCGACGCGTTGTCGAGTGTGGCGCGGGTGGATCTTGCCGTCGCATACGGAGTCGGTGACGCGCCGCATCAGCTGGCGGTCGCTGCCGTGACTTGGCGTCCGGGGCGGCAGTTCCGTTCTGCGGAGCTTGCAGAGGCCCTCTCGCGCATCGCTTTCGACGCTCGTCCGGATATCGTGCAGGTGGTTGACGAGATCCCGGTGGGTTCGTCGTACCGTCCGAGCTCCACTGCTTTGGCTGCGGCCGGATTGCCGGCGCCGGGGCCACGGACCTGGTTCCTCGATTCCGAGTCGCAGTCGTACAAGCGGCTGACCAAGGCAATTGCCGCGCAGTTGATGCCGACGAGGGTGAGCACCGGAGCACGGTAGCCTGAGGACATTCTGTTTGATCGGTTCGAGAGGACACACGTGGCTATTGATTCGACGTTGCTCAGCATTTTGGCCTGCCCCCAGGACAAAGGCCCGCTGCTGCTGGTCGGGGACGAGTTGCTCTACAACCCGCGCCTGCGACGTGCCTACCCGATCGAGAACGGCATTCCCGTTCTGTTGATCGACGAGGCACGCGATGTAGCGGACGACGAACACGAGAAGTTGCTCGCGCGGGCTGAAGGCTAGATCGGTAATTCACCGATCAGGTACCGCTGGAGGTTCGGCGCCACCAGCGGTACCAACGCGTCAACGCTCAATGATGCGAGTGGTTCGAGTCCGAGCACATATCGCGTGACAAGCAGTCCGGCCATCTGAGATGCCACCAATTCCGCTCTGATCAAGCCGGTACCAGGTGGTGTGTCCACCCGCGGAATGATGTCGCGCAATACGACATCGAGCAGAAAGCTCTGGATCAACTGCGATCCGTCGCCGGAAATGGCTGATCGAAAAGCCGCCAGAATCGCCGGCTGGTGTTCCGAATCCCATAGCCCGATCACCGCCCGGAGAAGGCTTTCGCCGAGGTTTTCGGTCGGGGAGGTGTGAACCGGTCCCAGTACCTTTGCTGGATCGATCGGTAGCGCGATCGCAGCGGTGAACAACTGCTCCTTGCTCCCGAAATGGTGATGAATCATAGCCGGATCGACGTCAGCGGCCGCAGCTATCGATCGAACGGTTGTTCGTCGAAAACCGTTCTGGGAGAACGCCCGTCGCGCCGAATCGAGGATCTGCGCGCGAGTCTCCGACTTGCCCGGTCGTCGCCCCGAACGAATCGGTGCAGGACTCGTGTCCTTGTCGGTCATGGAGTGCGGCGATCGAGTGTGGCCGCGGCCAGCGAGAGTGCGGCGGCGGCGAAGCCCGCCATGACGGCGAGATCACGCCACATCTGACCCGTCGCGTCGGCATGCATCGACACTTGCTGAAGTGCGTCGACGGCGTAGCTCAAGGGGAGGACGTTGCTGATCCATTCGAGCCAGGTCGGCAATTGGTCGCGCGGTACCAGGAGTCCGCAGAGGAAGAGCTGTGGAACCACAACTACCGGCATGAATTGCACCGCTTGGAACTCGGTCTTCGCGAATGCGCTGGCCAACAGGCCTAGCGCAACGCCCAGTATTGCGCCGAGAACTGCAATGACGATGACCCAGGCAAGACTGCCGGCGATGGTGAGTCCGAGGAATCCGAAAGCAACCGCGCACGCGAGGGCTGCCTGAGCGGCGGCGGAGAGCGAAAATGCCGCCCCGTATCCGGCGAGAAGGTCGAGTTTGCCCATCGGTGTGGTGAGCAGGCGTTCGAGTGTGCCTGAACTGCGTTCGCGTTGCATCGCGATGGACGTGACCAGGAACATGACGACAAACGGCAAGATTCCCAACATCGTGATCGCCACTCGTTGGAAGAGCGAAACCTGGCCGGGTGGCGTCGGGACGTCTTGATAGAGGAAATAGAGCAGAATCATCAGTAACGACGGGACCAACAAGATCATGGCCACCGTGCGGTGATCTTGGCGGAGCTGAAGCAGAATGCGTACGGTCGTAGCACCGAAGATCCTGATGCTCATGATATTTCGCCTCCGACGGGTGAAGTCCGAATCAGCTCGAGAAAGGCGTCCTCGAGCCGTTCACATCTGGTTTTGGCGCGCAATTCATCGGGTGTGAGTTGAGCGAGGAGGTGCCCGTCTCGCATCAGGATCAGCTCAGCGCAGTGGTCGGCCTCATCCATGACGTGGCTGGAGACCAACAGGGTGGTTCCGCTGCGAGCAAGGTCAGCGAATCGTTCCCACAATTCGACGCGAAGCACCGGATCGAGGCCGACGGTCGGTTCGTCGAGGATCAACACATCAGGTGACGCCACCAACGCGCAAGCCAGCGAGACTCGCCCGCGTTGACCTCCAGACAGATCGGCGGCGGTCTGGTCGGCGTATCGGCTCAATCCGACGGCGTCGACCGCTGCTGCGACGTCGGCGCCGGACTTGCCGTAAAGAGCGCCGAAGTACTGGACGTTTCGAGTGACCGTCAGGTCGCCGTACACGCTGGGGGATTGGGTGACATATCCGACCCGGTGACGAAGAGCAACGGAACCGGCGAGGTCGCCCAGCACTCTGACCTCACCACTTTCGACGATCTGTGTTCCGACAATCGCGCGCATCAGGGTTGTCTTGCCGCAGCCGGACGGGCCGAGCAGTCCGGTGATCGATCCTGCTGATACCTGCAGGTCAAGCGAGTGAAGAACTTCGTGCTTGCCGCGAATGACTCGTAGTCCGCGGATATCTATTGCCGGCGTTGTGGTCACGGTTCGCCTCGTTTCAATAATTCATCACTTGTTGAATTATGCGACTCGGCCGACCGATGAGTCAACGGCGTGGGCACAATCGAAGGGTGAGCATCGAGACCTTGGAAAATGTGGAGAACCCGTTGGAAGCGGGCCTGACAATTCTCGGCTCGACCCTGACCGTCGACGACATCTCGCTGAGGATCGTCGAGGTCGAGGCGTACGGAGGGGAGAAGGACGGGCCATGGCCGGATCCGGCAGCACATTCGTATCGGGGGAGAACGCCGCGGAACAGCGTGATGTTCGGGCGGGCGGGGCGTCTCTACGTCTACCGCAGCTATGGAATGCACTTTTGTATGAACATCTCGTACGGCCCGGATGGTGTCGCGGGTGGTGTTCTGCTCCGAGCGGCAGAAATCGAGGCCGGTCACGATGTGGTGTCTGCTCGGAGATCGCCGGATCGACCATCTCACCAATGGGCCAGAGGGCCGGGTAATCTCGGTGCTTCTGTCGCAATCACGTTGGCGGACAACGGAACAGACGTGTTCAACCCTGCCTCTCGGATTCGGCTCGAATTGGGGGAGTCGAAGGAATGGGTGAGCGGACCGCGGGTGGGGGTCAGTACCGCGGCGGAGGTTCCGTGGCGCCTGTGGATTCCGGACTCGCGAGCGGTGTCCGCGTATCGCCGAAGCCCGCGAGCGCCGGTCATTTCGTGAAGATGGGATGATCGAGTCCGTGACTGAGAATATTCTCGACGAACTGACCTGGCGCGGGCTGATCGCCCAATCAACCGATCTCGACGCTTTGCGTAAAGATCTCGAGGCCGGACCGGTCACGTTGTATGCGGGCTTCGACCCGACAGGACCGAGCCTGCACGCAGGTCACCTGGTTCCGCTCCTCGCGCTCAAGCGGTTTCAGCGCGCCGGCAACCGCCCGATCGTTCTTGCCGGCGGTGCAACGGGCCTGATCGGAGACCCCCGTGACGTCGGGGAACGGACGATGAACTCCGCCGATACCGTCGCGGACTGGGCAGGTCGCATCCGTGGTCAGCTCGAACGATTCGTGGATTTCGACGATTCGCCGACGAGCGCGGTCATCGAGAACAACATGAACTGGACCGGCAAGATGTCGGCCATCGACTTCCTGCGTGATGTCGGCAAACACTTCTCCGTGAACGTCATGCTTGCGCGTGACACCGTGAAGCGTCGTCTCGAGTCGGACGGTATGTCGTACACCGAGTTCAGCTACATGCTGCTCCAGGCCAACGACTACCTGCACTTGCGACGCGATCTCGGCTGCACTCTGCAGGTCGGCGGGTCCGATCAGTGGGGCAACATCATTGCCGGCGTCGAACTCAACCGTCGTGTCGACGGTGAGAGCGTGCACGCAATGACGGTTCCGCTGGTGACCTCGGCCGATGGCAAAAAGTTCGGAAAGTCGACCGGTGGCGGCAGTTTGTGGCTCGACCCCGAGATGACCAGCCCGTACGCCTGGTACCAGTACTTCGTGAACACCGGCGACGCCGACGTGATCAAGTACCTGCGCTGGTTCACCTTCCTGACTGCGGACGAACTCGCAGAGTTGGAGACTGCAACGGCAGAGCGGCCGCATGCGCGAGAAGCGCAGAAGCGACTTGCCGCGGAGATGACGACCTTGGTTCACGGGGAACACAACACCCGTGCTGTCGAGCTCGCCAGTCAGGCGTTGTTCGGCAAGGCGGAGCTGGCGGAACTCGACGAGTCGACGCTAGCCGCGGCGCTGAAAGAAGCATCGGTCAGCGAATTGGCGCCGGGGGAGCCGCGCACGATCATCGATCTGCTCGTGACGAGCGGCTTGTGCGAGAGCAAGGGGGCCGCTCGACGCGCCGTGAAAGAGGGCGGTGCTTCGGTGAACAACCAGAAGGTGTCGGCCGACGACTGGGAGCCCACCGCATCCGATCTGCTTCACGGCCGCTGGTTAGTCGTCCGGCGCGGAAAGCGCAACTTCGCCGGCGTGAGAATCCTTCCAAACTGACGTGTGTGGGGTCACAGTTGTCTAGCGGGGCTCCTGTGGCCGCTGGTGGCCCGCCTCCGGGCGGGCTACCAGCGGATTTAACCTGTCGAACATCTGCGACCTGCACGTTTGACGCTCAGTTTTCATTCGCGTAACTTTGTCCAAGTCAGAGCGACACGGACACCAACCCCGACCGACAGGCCGGGGAAACGCGGTTGGACGAAGTCGGAGACAATCACGCTCAGCGGGAACTTGCTTCCCTGGAGCGAACAAGCTAAGATTGTAACCCTTGCCCCGGAGCTTTCAACCTGGTTGAAGTGATGGTGTGTGCGTGTTCTTTGAGAACTCAACAGTGTGTCGATGAATGTCAGT
>NZ_JARJBE010000012.1:0-190714 GCF_029269915.1 Rhodococcus sp. C3V | reverse complement strand
CCATCACCACGACCCTATGGCCGCCGCTCCGGGGCAACTTTTCCAGCCTATCCCATCATGATCATCGGCGCAAACCGCTAAACATTCAGGGAAGAACTGGAGGTGAAGCACAACCATACATGATGGAAACTACTTCGAAATTTGGTCAGGCACTTCGTACAACCTCGTGTCACTCGCCGTGAAGCGGGAGTCGGTGTCCGTGTCGCTCTGACTTGGACAAAGTTACGCGAACCTTCAATCAATTCACAAATCGCCTGGTCACTACACCGAATTCACCGACTAAGGCCAGGTCAGACAGTTGAACCTTTCCGCCAACTGCGAATAGGCCCGAGTGTGACGCCGAGCACCGAAGCTATTCGGTGCCCACCCGCTCGATCACTCCCCCGAGTCCACGGAGATTCTCGACGAATCGCGGGTACCCACGGTCGATGTGGAAGATGTCGTGAACTTCGGTGGTTCCGTCCGCGACCAAGCCGGCAAGCACGAGCCCGGCGCCGGCCCGAATGTCCGAAGACCACACCGGCGCACTCGACAACACTGGAACGCCGCGGATCACAGCATGGTGGCCATCAGTACGAGCGTCGGCGCCGAGTCGGATCATTTCCTCGACAAATCGGAAGCGTGATTCGAACACGTTCTCGGTGATCATCGACGTGCCCTCGGCAACCGCAGCCAAACCGATTGCCATCGGCTGCAGGTCGGTGGGGAATCCGGGGTAAGGCAAGGTTGCGAAATTGACCGCCTTAGGCCGTTCTCGCTGGATGACACGGAAGCCGTCGACCTCGGGCGTCACCTCCGCGCCGGCTGTCCGAAGCTTGTCGAGGACCAGTCCGAGATGCTTGTGGTTCACCCCGCGAACGCGGACATCACCCCTGGTCATAGAGGCTGCGACGCCCCACGTTGCAGCGACGATCCGATCACCGATGACACGGTGCGTAGTCGGTTCCAACTTGCGGACGCCTTGAATGGTGAGCGTCGAACTTCCGCCGCCAGATACCTTGGCGCCCATCTCGTTGAGCATGTTGCACAGATCCACGATCTCGGGCTCACGTGCAGCGTTGTCGATCACGGTCTCACCACGGGCGAGGACCGCTGCCATCAAGATGTTCTCGGTTGCACCCACCGACGGGAACACCAGGCGAATGTTCGCGCCGTGCAGGTCATCTGCTTCGGCAACTACGCATCCATGCTCGATCTCGCTGCGCGCACCCAACAGGCGGAGCCCGGATTGGTGCATGTCGAGGGGCCTCGATCCGATGGCGTCACCGCCAGGCAAGGCGACAACTGCGCGTCGACAACGCGCAACCAGCGGGCCAAGCACACACACTGACGCTCGAAACTGTTTCACCGCGTCGAAGTCAGCGTGATACTTCGGCTCGGCCGGCGTCGTGATCCGCACTTCGGAGTCTTCGAGTTCAACTTCGCAGCCCAGACCTCGCAAGACGTCCGCCATCAGGGGTACGTCGAGAATGTCCGGGCAGTTGGTCACGACAGTTGTGCCTTCGGCCAACAGCGCAGCGGCCATCAGCTTCAACACACTGTTCTTGGCCCCTCCCACCAGTACTTCACCTTCGAGGCGGTTACCCCCGGTCACAAGAAAGTGCTCACTCACGGTTCACAGCCTAGAGCCACAACCTCGTCGGCACCGCGCCGGTACCGTAGCCCTATGTCTGTTCACCTGACGAAGATCTACACCCGGACCGGCGACGACGGGACCACGGGCCTCAGCGATTTTTCCCGCGTGTCCAAGAACGATCCGCGTCTGATCGCCTACGCGGATTGCGACGAGGCCAATGCAGCGATCGGTGTGGCCGTTGCCCTCGGCACTCCCCCGGAGAATCTCCTCGCGATGCTGCGCCAGATCCAGAACGACCTCTTCGACGCAGGGGCCGACTTGTCCACCCCTGTAGTCGAGAATCCGAAGTACCCACCACTGCGAGTGACTCAGGCTTACATCGATCGACTCGAAGGATGGTGCGATGAGCTCAATGAGCAACTGGCACCGTTGAATTCGTTCATTCTGCCGGGCGGAACTGCCCTGGGATCTCTGCTTCACGTAGCAAGAACCGTCTCACGGCGTGCGGAGCGTGCGGCCTGGTCCGCCATCGATGCGAACCCGGAAGACACAAGCGTCCTCCCCGCGAAATACCTCAACAGGTTGTCGGATCTGCTCTTCATCATGGGAAGAGTGGCAAATCCGGAAGGCGATGTGCTCTGGAAGCCCGGCGCCGGGGCTTGAGCGGGACCGGTCAGGCGGTGCGTCGCCTACGGGCGCGCCCGTCCGGCCGCGACTCGACCCAGGACAGGAAAGCTGTCAATGCCCCACTGTCCAAAGCGATTTCGTAGGCCGACGATCCGTCGTTGACCTTCACGACGACGATGTCGTCGCTCATGATGTCGAATTCGGTGCCTGAGGGAGAGCGACGGCTCTCGACCTCGATACCTTGACGATCAATTCTGGAGTCCGGGCCGGGCCGCAGACTCGACAGCTTGAAAAAAACGAAAGTGGTTTCGCCGTAGCGAATGATTCCGTGCCGCCACCCGCTGTCCCCCGGGGATGGCAAGACACGAAGCAGTGCAGCAGTACCGCCTCGGCGCAAAACTACAAGACGATACAGAAAAGCCGCGACGAGAACCGCGAGCAGCACAACCAGAATGATCAATACAGTCATTCCGAATGTCACTGTTCGTCGGCTCCCGTCGCGGCTTTACTCGAGTAACTTACGCGCGCTCGACGGCCCGGAGCTGACCCTTGGCGACCGCAATCGCTTCGAGGTCGCCCGAGTTCTCGGCCAAGACAGCCTTGGCTGCCTCGACGTCGATGTCCTGTGCCATGTCCGCGGACTCGGCAAGGATCGTCACCGTCGTCGCAGTGACGGAGAGGAATCCTCCGTGTACTGCAGCAACGATACGCTCGCCGTCGACCGAGGTGATCGACACGGTTCCGCCTTCGATCAGCTGACCGAGGACCGGCTCATGCCCAGGCATGATTCCGATTTCACCCTCGGTGGTCTGAGCGCTGACCAGCGTCGCCGAACCAGACCACAAGCGCTGCTCGACGGCAACGAGTTCTACGGTCATCTCAGCCATCGTGGACTACTTCCCGGCCATCTTCTTGGCTGCAGCCTCGACGTCGTCGAGTCCACCGCAGCTGTTGAATGCCTGCTCGGGCAGGTGGTCGAACTCGCCCTTGCAGACGCGGTCGAAGGCTTCGATCGTGTCGCGGAGCGGCACGACGGAGCCGGGCTCACCGGTGAACTTCTCGGCAACGATGAAGTTCTGGCCGAGGAACTTCTGGATACGACGGGCGCGGCCGACGAGGACCTTGTCCTCTTCCTGAAGCTCGTCCATACCGAGGATGGCGATGATGTCCTGCAGTTCCTTGTACTTCTGCAGGATGCGCTTGACCTCGTTGGCAACGCGGAAGTGCTCTGCACCGACGATGCCGGGCTCCAGGATGCGGGAGGTCGAGCTCAGCGGATCCACAGCGGGGTAGATACCCATCTGCGAAATCGGGCGCGAGAGCTCGGTGGTGGCATCGAGGTGCGCGAACGTCGTAGCCGGCGCGGGGTCGGTGTAGTCGTCGGCGGGCACGTAAATAGCCTGCAGCGAGGTGATCGAGCGACCACGGGTCGAGGTGATGCGCTCCTGGAGCTCACCCATCTCGTCCGCCAGCGTGGGCTGGTAGCCCACTGCCGAAGGCATACGGCCGAGGAGGGTGGAAACCTCGGAACCTGCCTGCGTGAAGCGGAAGATGTTGTCGATGAACAGCAGAACGTCCTGGCCCTGAACGTCGCGGAAGTACTCCGCCATCGTCAGTGCGGACAGGGCGACGCGCATACGCGTTCCGGGCGGCTCGTCCATCTGGCCGAAGACAAGGGCGGTGTCCTGGAGGACGCCCATCTCTTCCATTTCCAGGTGGAGGTCGGTGCCCTCACGGGTACGCTCGCCGACGCCTGCGAACACCGAGGTGCCCGAGAACTCGCGAGCGATACGCGTGATCATTTCCTGGATCAGAACGGTCTTGCCGACACCGGCGCCACCGAACAGGCCGATCTTTCCACCCTTGACGTACGGGGTGAGAAGGTCGATGACCTTGATGCCGGTCTCGAGGATCTCGGTCTTACCTTCGAGCTGATCGAAGGCTGGTGGCTTGCGGTGGATGCCCCACTGCTCGCCGTCGCGGCCGAGGCCCGGGGTGTCGAGGCAATCGCCCAGTGCGTTGAACACGTGGCCCTTGACGACGTCACCGACGGGAACCGAGATCGGCTTGCCCGAGTCGGTCACTGCAGTGCCGCGGACGAGGCCGTCGGTGGGCTGCATGGAGACGGTGCGGACCAGGTTGTCACCGAGGTGCTGTGCAACCTCGAGCGTCAGCGTCTTGGCGACCGAGGGAAGCGTGATCTCGGCGTTCAGGGCGTTGAACAGTTCAGGAACAGCGCCACGCGGGAATTCAACGTCCACGACGGGACCGATGACCCGCACGACGCGGCCGGCTACGGCCGAAGCCGAACCTGCCCCGTTGTTTTCGGTTACTGCTGCGGTCATGTGCTAGTCACTTCCTGCGCTCGAGGCGAGCGCGTTGGCGCCGCCGACGATCTCGCTGATTTCCTGGGTGATCTGGGCCTGGCGAGCCTGGTTGGCCTGACGGCTCAACGTGTTCACCAGTTCGTTTGCGTTGTCCGTCGCGGCCTTCATAGCTGTACGACGGGCTGCCGACTCCGATGCCGCAGCATCGAGAAGCGACGAGAAGATACGAGTGCTGACGTACTTCGGGAGAAGAGCGCCGAGAAGCTTCTCGGGCTCGGGCTCGAAGCTGAAGTCCGCGACGGGGCCATTGTCATGGTCGTCGTCGTGGCCGTTGGTCAGCATGTCGTCACCGAGTTCGATGCGCTCTTCCGACACGAAGACCTCGAGAGGAGCCATGCGGCGAACCTCGGGAGTCTGCGTCAGCATCGACACGAAACGGGTGTAGACGATATGGAGTTCGTCGACGCCCTCGATCGTGCCTTCACCGTTCGGAGCGGCAACCTGGTTACCCGAACCAGCCATGAACAGCTCCACCAGGTGGCGGCTGGCCTTCGCTGCATCCGAGTAACCCGGATCCTGCGAGAAGCCCGTCCACGCAGCACCGATGTCGCGGCCGCGGAACGTGTAGTAGCCGAGCCCCTTGGAACCGAGCACGTAGACGACCGGCTCCTTGCCCTCGCTGCGGAGGAGAGCCATGAGCTCTTCTGCCTGCTTGAGGACGTTGGAGTTGTAGCCGCCACACATGCCGCGGTCACTGGTGACAACAAGCACGGCAGCCCGCTTGGGCTCCGGACGCTCGTTGAGCAACGGGTGATCGAGCGAAGCAGACGCACTCGCCAATTCGGTGAGTACCTTCGTGATCTCCTCGGCATACGGCTTGGACGCGGCGACGCGAATCTGAGCCTTGGTGATACGCGAAGTCGCGATCAGTTCCTGTGCCTTGGTGATCTTCTTGGTCGAGTTGACCGACTTGATACGAGACCGCAATTCGAGAATGCTCGCCATCGATCAATCACTCTCCCTTCGGAATTCGCAGTGTCATGGGCGCGTACGTCACTTGCTGACGGTCTTGCGCTTGACGTTGATCTGCTCGTTCGCGACCTCGTCGGCGCCCAAAGCGTCAGCCTCGGCTTCGTTCACGACCCGGCTTCCGTCGGATGCGATGAAGCCTTCCTTGAACTTGTTCGTTGCAGCGATCAGCTCAGCAGCGTTGTCGGCATCGAGTGCCTTACCGCCGTTGATGCTGGAGTAGACGCCTGCAGCCGAGTGCTTGAGGTCTTCGAGCAGTTCCTTCTCGAAGCGACGGACGTCGCCGATCGGAACGCTGTCGAAGATGCCTTCGCCGGCGAGGTAGATCGAGACGATCTGGTCCTCGACGGGGATCGGGCTGTACTGATCCTGCTTGAGCAACTCGACCAGACGGGCACCGCGCTCGAGCTGAGCCTTGGAGGCAGCGTCGAGGTCGGATGCGAAGGCGGAGAACGCTTCGAGCTCACGGAACTGAGCCAGTTCCAGACGCAGCGAACCGGAAACCTTCTTCATGCCCTTGGTCTGTGCAGCGCCACCGACGCGGGAGACGGAGATACCGACGTTGATCGCGGGGCGAACGCCCTTGTTGAACAGGTCGGACTCGAGGAACACCTGACCGTCGGTGATCGAGATGACGTTGGTCGGGATGTAAGCCGAGACGTCGTTCGCCTTGGTCTCGATGATCGGCAGAGCCGTCAGCGAGCCGCCGCCGAGTGCGTCGGACAGCTTCGCCGAACGCTCCAGCAGACGGGAGTGCAAGTAGAAGACGTCACCGGGGTAAGCCTCGCGTCCCGGCGGGCGACGCAGCAGCAGCGAGATGGCGCGGTACGCCTCTGCCTGCTTGGTCAGGTCGTCGAACACGACCAGAACGTGCTTGCCCTGGTACATCCAGTGCTGGCCGATGGCCGAGCCGGTGTACGGTGCGAGCCACTTGAAGCCTGCGGAATCAGATGCCGGAGCAGCAACGATGGTGGTGTATTCCATCGCGCCCTTCTCCTCGAGGGCAGCCTTGACGCCCGCGATGGTGGAACCCTTCTGACCGATGGCAACGTAGATGCAGCGCACCTGCTTGTTGACATCGCCGGAATCCCAGTTGGCCTTCTGGTTCAGGATGGCGTCGATGCAGACCGCGGTCTTGCCGGTCTTGCGGTCGCCGATGATGAGCTGGCGCTGGCCGCGGCCAATCGGGGTCATGGCGTCGATAGCCTTGATACCGGTCTGGAGCGGCTCCTCGACCGGCTGGCGCTCGAGCACCGAAGCGGCCTGGAGCTCGAGTGCACGGTTCTCGGTGCTCTCGATCTCGCCGAGGCCGTCGATGGGCGCACCCAGCGGGTCGATGACGCGGCCGAGGAAAGCATCGCCGACGGGAACCGACAGAACGTCGCCCGTGCGCTTTACTTCCTGGCCTTCTTGAATGTTCTGGTAATCGCCAAGGATGACGGCACCGATTTCGGTGGCATCCAGGTTGAGCGCGACGCCGACGATTCCACCGGGGAACTCCAACAGCTCGTTGGACATAGCCGAAGGCAGGCCAGAGACGTGCGCAATGCCGTCACTGGTGTCGGTCACTGTGCCGACCTCCTCACGGGAGGCCTCCGGGGAGTAGCTCGCGGTGTAGTTGTCGATCGCGCTACGGATCTCGTCGGAGGAGATCGTCAGCTCCGCCATGTTTTTCCTGCTCTCGGTGTCTGGTCTTCGAAAAGATCTGGAGTATGTGTTCGGCTGAAGGACTACTTGAGGTTCTTCCGCAGTGCTGCGAGTCGACCCGCTGCGCTGCCGTCGATAACCTCGTCGCCCACCCGGACGACCAAGCCGCTGAGGAGTTCTGGATCGACCTCGACGTGCACTGCTACCGGCTTCCCGTAGGTGCGGGTAAGAGTGCTCGCTAAGCGATCCGACTGCTCCGAGCTCAACGCCGAGGCGCTGCGAACGTGAGCAACGGTGGTATCGCGCTGCGCTGCGGCAAGATTCGACAGCTGATCGAAAGTGTCTGCGGGTGCAGACTTCAACCGGCCGACAGCCTGTCCGGCGAGTGCCTCGGTGACCGCGGTGACCTTGCCGTAGAGCAAGCGGGAGAGGAACTCACG
Source organism: Rhodococcus sp. C3V (assembly GCF_029269915.1). NCBI lineage: Bacteria > Bacillati > Actinomycetota > Actinomycetes > Mycobacteriales > Nocardiaceae > Rhodococcus > Rhodococcus sp. C3V. The sequence goes on along the minus strand of NZ_JARJBE010000012.1, from coordinate 183,068 downwards.
CTTGCGGGCTGCGGGAACCGACAGATCCGAGAGCGTCTGCTCCAGGCTGGGATCCCCTGCCACGATGCGACCGAGACGGAAGAGCTCGTCCTCAACGGTGTCCAACTGGCTCTGATCGGCTGCGGCGCGGAGCAGAGCTTCGCGTCCGAGCAGTTCGAGCGAGTTGACCAAGTCGCGGGCCGCAGACCAGTCCTGGCCTGCAGCTGCCTTCACGGTGGCGAGCGCCTCGGCGCCGACCTTTCCGGAGAACAACTGCTCTGCCAAAGCCTGGCGACCAGCGGCCGGTGCCGAAGCGTCAGCCAGCGCGCTGCGAAGAGCGCGCTGGCCGTCGAGTACCTCGACCACCGAGAAGAGCTCGGACCCAGCCTGAGCAGAAGCAGCAGTTGCGGCTCCTGCAGAGACGGCGCCCAGGGCACTGCTCAGCGCAGAACGAGTCTGCGCCAAGGCTTCACGGCTCGCTGCGTACATGTTGCTCACTTCCTGGCTGAATCAGCGCTGACGGTGTCGAGCTCGTTGAGGAAACGATCAACCGTTCCGGCGCGCTTCACGTCGTCGGCGAGGGACTCCCCGATGACCTTCTCGGCCAGGTCTACAGCGGTCTTGCCGAGATCCGAGCGGAGCTCAGCGACAATCTGCTGACGCTGGGCGACGAGCTGGCTGTGGCCTGCGGCCACGATGCGGTCGCTCTCGTCCTGCGCCTGAACCTTCATGTCAGCGATGATCTGCTGACCCTGGGTACGCGCTTCCTCACGGATCTGCGCTGCCTCGGTACGAGCTTCGGCGAGCTGCGCGCGGTACTGCTCGAGCGCTGCTGCTGCCTCCGCCTGTGCGTCTTCGGCTTTCTTGATGCCGCCCTCGATCTGCTCGGTGCGTTCGGCCAAGACCTTCTGGAACTTCGGAAGAACGAGCTTCCAGAAGACGAAACCAACTACTACGAGCGCGACCGCGGACCACACGATGTCGTATGTCTCGGGGATGAGGGGATTGTGTTCAGTCGTCCCCTCCGCCGCGAGAATTGCGATGGTGGCTGCCATGTCGGTCTTAGAAGATGAAGCCGGCGACGAGGCCGATCAGCGCGAGGGCCTCGGTGAATGCAATACCGAGGAACATGGTGGTACGAACCTGGCCGGCCATCTCGGGCTGGCGGACCATGCCTTCGATTGCCTTGCCCACAACGATGCCCACGCCGATGCCGGGGCCGATTGCTGCGAGGCCGTAGCCGATGGCTCCGTAGCCGCGCGACTTGGTCTCGACAACTTCCTGAGCGAGGTAAGCGATGCTCATGGTGTTCCATTCCCTTTCTGTTGACCTCCGCCGGATTCGGCAAGAGGCTCAGTTCTTGGTGTAGCTGGTGAGGAGGTAAAAGGTCAGTGCTCGTCGGCGTGGAGCGCCAGATCGATGTACACCGCGGTCAGCAGCGCGAACACGTAAGCCTGCAGGAAGATGACCAGCAGCTCGAAGAACGTGAATGCGATACCGGCAATGATCGACGGAACACCGAAGATCGCCTGGAATCCGCCGGACACGAAGAAGAAGTAGTTCGTCGCGCTGAAGAACAGCACCAGCAGGATGTGGCCGGCCAACATGTTGGCCATGAGACGAACCATCAGCGTGAACGGGCGCAGGATGAAGGTCGAGATGAACTCGATGGGCACCAACAAGAAGTGCAGGGGCAGCGGGACGCCGGGAACGACGATGCTGCTCTTGACGTACTTGAAGAAGCCGTACTTCTTGATTCCGACGTAGTTGAACACGATGTAGGCGAGCGCCGCGAGTACCAGGGGCATACCGATTCGTGCGTTCGGCGAGATGTTCAGGAAAGGAATGATGCTGGCCAGGTTGCTGGCGACCACGATGAAGAAGATCGTCGTGATGACCGGCAGGAAGCGCTTGCCCTGTTCCTTGCCCAGGATCTCCTCGGCGATGTTGATCCGAACGAAGTCGAGCGCAAGCTCAGCGGCGTTCTGAAGTCCGCGGGGAACCAATCGAGGGCTGCGCATCGCGATCACGAAGAAGGCTGCGACCAGCACCGACATCAGCAGACGAATCAGCATCAGACGGTCGAGCTCGAAGGGGCCCGCGTGGATCAACACGGAGGGCGGGAAAAAATCGTCTAGTGACGGCGCATGGAATTCATCCGCGGCCAGGGTGGTGACGCTCAGCGTTCTCTCCCGTAGTCGGTCCGCAGCCATCATTGACTGCGGTTCGATCGGACATTGACGATCTACAAGTCGACAAGTTCGACTCGCGCATTCGTCAGCAGCTGGAGAACCCTAGAGGGGCCTGGCGTCTGTCGGTGTCGGCGACTCTCGTCGACTCAGTGGTCAGAATTTCGACCACCTGCGAGCACATGGCATCGTCGGCTGAGTGTTACTCGGCCCACCATTGCTCTCGCTTGAACCGAACCTTATCAAGTCATCTACGACATTGTGTAGATGGGGTACCTGGAAGTCCGATTAGTTACCTCTTGTAGTACTACTCGTCGTCGTCGACGTTGCTGCTGGGAGTGGGATCGACGTACGGAGTTTTGGTTCCCAGGACGCCGTAAGTCTCCGCACCGAGCACCACGACCAGCGACATGATGATGACCAGGACGAGGGCGGTCTTGTTGTAGAAATCCATGTCCGAGAGGACAAAGAGAACCACCATCGCGAGAATCATCTTCAGCAGCCAGGTACCGAGTAGAACGGCACCGGCCGTGAGCGCAGGCAGCTTCGCTGTGAGCAGCACGCCCAACGCCGTGAACAGGATGAACCCGCCGCCGACGGCTGCGCCGATCAAAGCGCCGTAGACGCCTTCCTTACCGGCGAAGAGCCCGCCCAGGAGCGCGCCGACCACGGCCAGCGCGATCAGCCCCATCACACCCCACTTCACGGCCGACTTCATGGCGGCGGTCGAATCAGGGATGGGTTGCGAGGCAGGTACAGGCTGCGGCGTGTTCGTCACGATGCCCAAGGGTAATGGATCGGAAAACTTGGCTAGCGACGCTGCTGCTTGCGATCGATCAGGGAAGGCACCGCAGTGAAGAACAACGCAAGAACCAAACCGGCCGCGACGAGTACAACAACCAGCTGACGATTGAGCAGCGAGGATCCGACGGCACCGAACGCCAGGACGCTGACCCACAGGTAGATGACCAGCACAACTCGTCGGTGCGTGTGTCCGATCTGCAAGAGGCGATGATGCAGGTGCATCTTGTCCGGACTGAACGGACTGACGCCCGCTTTCGTCCGGCGGATCACGGCCAGGAGCATGTCCAGCATCGGGATGAACATCACAGCCCCGACCAGCAACAACGGCGCGAGGAGGCCGACGAGGTCGCGGGTTCCGTAGGCAGTGAGCGGAATACGACCGGATGCACTGGTGGAGATCGCGGCCAGCATGAGACCGATCAACATCGACCCGGAATCGCCCATGAAGATGCGCGCTGGATTGAAGTTGTGTGGAAGAAAACCGAGACAAGCGCCTGCCAAGGCCGCCGCGATCATCGCCGGCGGGTAGACACTCGCGTCGCCGCCCTGATCGTGGAGAAGACCGATCGAGAAGATGAGGATGGCGAGCGCCGCAATCAGACCCAACCCGGCGGCCAATCCGTCGAGACCGTCGACAAAATTCATGGCGTTGATGGTCGCGACGGCAACAGCAACGGTGAACAGTCCGGATTGAATCTGATCGAGGATGATGGTGGACCCACCGTCACCGCCGAACGGGTTGTAGATGATGAACCAGCTGACGCCCATCACCACGAGAACGCCGGCAGCAGTCACCTGACCGACAAATTTGGTGAGGGCATCGAGGCCCCACCTGTCGTCGATCACACCCACGAGGACGATGACGGCGCCAGCTACGAGCGCAGCGTGTACGTCAGGACTGCCGAAGCCGAAACCTCTTGTGAGCGCGGGTAATTGCTGCGCGAACAGCAGACCGACAGCCATGCCGACATACATTCCGACGCCACCGAGACGGGGAATCGGCTCGACGTGAACGTCCCGATCACGAGGAATCGCGACAGCGCCGAACCTCAGCGCCAACAACCGGACTGCGCCAGTCGCCAGGTAGGTCACCACCGCCGCCGTACACAGCACGAGCAAAAGTTCACGGATGGGAACACCCGCTCCCCCGCCACCCTGTGCCAGATACGTGGTCGCCTCGTAGGAAGTGATCACTGCTCGAGATCACCCGTCTGGCGGGCATAGGCAGGCTTTGCCCGGACCAGTTCGCGAACGCCTTCGGCAACTGCTGCCAACTCGGCCTCTCCTGACGTGGTGGCGGGGTCCGCGACAACTGCGCGCGCGATCAACTCCCCCACCACTCTCATGTCGGAGCGGTTGAAACCCTGGGTCGTGACGGCCGCGGATCCGACGCGGATTCCGGACGTGACGGCGGGCGACTGCGGATCGAACGGAATCGCGTTCTTGTTGAGCGTGATCGAAGCCAGTCCGCACCTACGCTCGGCGTCGACTCCGGTGACACCGCTTGCGCGCAGGTCGAGAAGCGCCAGATGTGTGTCGGTTCCACCGGACACGGTGCGCAGGCCGCGAGCTTCCAACGACTGCGCGAGTGCCGATGCGTTGGCAACCACTTCCTGTGCATACCAACGATATTCCGGCGTCGACGCTTCCTTGAAGGCAACCGCCTTCCCGGCGATCGCATGCATCATCGGGCCGCCTTGAATGAAGGGGAACACCGCGCGATCTACAGCCGAGGCGTGCTCGCTGCGGCACAGGATCATTCCGCCGCGCGGGCCTCTGAGGACTTTGTGCGTCGTCGCGGAGACGACGTCGGCGTACGGAACGCACGAAGGTATCGCCCGGCCTGCCACCAGTCCGATGAAGTGGGCGGCGTCGACCCACAGGATCGCACCGACCTCGTCTGCGATCGAGCGGAAGGCTGCGAAGTCGATGGTGCGGGAGTACGCGGTCGCGCCGGCGACGATGATTTTCGGCTTGTGCGCCAGAGCCAGGTTGCGAACCTCGTCGTAGTCGATCAATTCGGTGGCCGAATCGACGTGATAGGGAACGGTGGTGAACCACTGCCCAGAAAAGCTGACGCGAGACCCGTGAGTCAGATGCCCACCGTGCGGCAGACTCATCGCCAATACGGTGTCGCCGGGCTTGGCGAATGCGGCGTACACCGCGAGATTCGCAGTGGCCCCCGAATGCGGTTGGACGTTGACGTGCTCGGCGCCGAACAGCGCCTTTGCCCGATCGATCGCCAGATTCTCGGCTACGTCGACGTACTCGCACCCGCCGTAGTAACGCCGACCCGGATAGCCCTCGGCGTACTTGTTGCTCAGGGTCGAACCCAAGGCAGCCAGTACGGCAGGGCTGGTGAAGTTCTCGCTCGCGATGAGTTGAAGTCCGTCGCGCTGACGCTCGAGTTCGGCCAGCGCAACAGCCGCGATCTCGGGGTCTGCCGTGGCAAGCTCACCGAAATCCGGTCCCCAATACGTGGATTCCCCCGCGCGCTCGCCGCCGGCGCCGACCATCGTTACGAAACTCCCTCTACGAGACTTTCCGGACTGGTGCCCAATACCTCGGCGATGGATTCTGCCGAGACGGCACCCACTCGCAAGATACGCGGTGAATTGCCGGTCAGGTCGACGATCGTGGAAGCAACGGCGTGTTCGGCCTTGCCCCCGTCGAGATACACGCTGGCAGATCCGCCGAGCTGATCTCTGGCTTCCTCGACGGTAGTTGCCGGCGGACGCCCCGAAATGTTGGCGCTCGAGACGGCAAGCGGTCCGACATCGCGCAACAATTCGAGGGCAACCGGGTGGAGGGGCATGCGGAGCATGACGGTTCCGCGGGTATCACCGAGGTCCCAGGCAAGTGAAGGCGCCTGCTCGACGACCAGGCTCAGTCCGCCGGGCCAGAATGCGCGGATCAGATCCCGTGCCTGCGGGCGCACGCTGTAGACGAGCCCGTCGATGGTGTTCCACGATCCGACCAGTACCGGGACGGGCATGTCTCGCCCGCGTCCCTTGGCGCGCAACAGACTCGTGACAGCTTCGCTGTCGAACGCGTCGGCGGCGAGTCCGTAAAGGGTGTCGGTAGGGAGAACTACGAGTCGGCCGGCCTTGAGCGCGTTCTTCGCGGCGGCCAAGCCTGCGGTTCGGGAATCTGTCTGACTGCAGTCGTACACGGTGCTCACTCAGCCATCCTTTCACTCTGCGCTTCGGGCGTTCGATTCCGCTGTGCTTCGACGTCGGTGGCGACACGTCTGGCGACGACGAATCGCGGACGACCGGCAAGATCTGGATGCTGCGCGACCTCGCCGAATACCCGGCGCGCCGAGAACAGCGCAGCGACGCCGTCCCCGTTGGTGTCGTCGTGCTCGATGCCTGCCGCGCCGCCGATTCGAAGCCACCGCGCGATGTTGCTGATCATGGGTTTGATGACGGACAGACCGTCGACGCCACCGAACAACGCGGTGTGCGGGTCGTAATCCATGACCTCAGGCTGCAATTGCGCGCCTTCGGGGATGTACGGCGGATTGGAAACGACCAGATCGACGCCGCCCTCGAGCCCTGGCAACAGGTTCCGATCGGTGACATCGCCCTGATGCAGATGGATCGGTGTATCACCGGCGGCCTCGCGGTCGGCAGCATTACGACGCGCCCACGCCAACGCGGCGGGCTCCTTCTCCACGGCGTGAACGACGGCGTCTGGACGGGCCTCGGCGATGGACAGCGCGAGTACACCCGATCCCGTGCACAGGTCCAGAACTACCGGCGGCTTGCCTCCGCAACCTTCGAGGAACGAGAGTGCCCAACCCATGAGCAGTTCGGTTTCCGGCCGCGGAATGAAGACACCCGGCCCGACAGCGACGTCGATGTTGCCCATCGACGCGACTCCGATGATGTGCTGCAACGGAATCCGCTTCACCCGTTGCGCAACCAACTCGTCGAACGCCGCGATGACCTCGGGATCGACCAACGGAATCAGCCCGAGACGCGTGCGTTCGACCCCGAGCAGGTGGGATGCCAACAACTCGGCGTCGGTGCGTGGGCTGGGCACACCTGCGGCGTCGAGCTGTTTTGCAGCTTCGATCAGCGCCAAACGAAGTGGAAGTCGACTCACGGGTACAGCCTGCCACGCTCGACCGACACGCGGTTCACCGAGTTCCCGGCGGGATGGAGGTCAGTCATGGTCTGCATCTACTCGGCCGCGAGACGCGCCTCTCGGTCCGCCTTGCCCAATGCATCGAGAAGTGCGTCGAGCTCACCGTCGAGCACTGCGTCGAGGTTGTGCGACTTGAATCCGATGCGGTGATCGGTGATGCGGTTCTCGGGGAAGTTGTAGGTGCGGATGCGCTCCGAACGGTCCACCGTCCGAACCTGACTCTGGCGACCTGCCGACGCTTCTGCGTCCGCGGCTTCCTCGGCGACTACCTGCAAACGGGCTGCAAGCACCTGCATGGCACGCGCCTTGTTCTGGAGCTGCGAGCGCTCGTTCTGGCAGGTGACGACGATGCCGGTCGGAAGGTGCGTGATTCGAACCGCGGAGTCCGTGGTGTTGACGCCCTGACCGCCCTTGCCGGACGAACGGTAGACGTCGATACGCAGGTCACTCTCGTCGATCTGGACCTGCTCGACCTCTTCGGGCTCCGGGTAGACCAGAACGCCGGCAGCCGAAGTGTGAACGCGTCCCTGGGATTCGGTGACGGGCACTCGCTGGACGCGGTGAACGCCGCCCTCGAACTTCAGCCGCGCCCACACTCCGTCCGGGGTGTCCGACTTGCTCTTGATCGACAGCGTGGCTTCCTTGTATCCGCCGAGATCGGAGACCGTCGCGTCGAGAATCTCGACGCGCCAGCCATGCCGTTCCGCGTAGCGGACGTACATGCGGGCCAGGTCCGAGGCGAAGAGCGCGGATTCTTCGCCGCCCTCACCGGACTTCACTTCGAGGACGATGTCGTCGCCGTCATGCGGATCACGCGGCGCCAACTGATCGGTAAGCGTCTGCTCGAGCTGCGCGACCTCGGCTTCGAGATCGGGGATCTCGGCGGCGAAGCTGGAATCGTCGGCGGCTAGTTCGCGCGCGGCTTCCAGATCGTCCTGCGCAGCGGTGAGCTTGTTGTACGTCGACATGATCGGCGAGAGCTCGGAGAACCGTTTACCGACGCGCCTGGCAGCGGCAGGGTCGTTGTGCAGCGCCGGATCGGACATCTGTGCTTCGAGACCGGCGTGCTCCGCCAAGATGTCGTCGATGGCCGAGGGCTGGGTTGCGCCTGCCATGGTTCGCTCCGCTCTGAGTTTCGATTCCTACGGTGCGCGCTTGAAGGTATATCGACGCCGGGACCCGGGAAACGCGCAAACCGAGTGCAGGCACAAAAAAGCCGACGCCCGATCTGCGCATGGCAGATCGGGCGTCGGCGGAACAGCTAGGACTCGGTGGCCGGGACCTTGCTGTCTGCGCGCTTGCCGTAGCGAGCCTCGAAGCGAGCGACGCGTCCACCGGTGTCGAGAATCTTCTGCTTGCCCGTGTAGAACGGGTGGCACTGCGAGCAAACCTCGACGTTGATGCGTCCGGACTCCTTGGTGCTGTGGGTCTCGAACGTGTTACCGCAACCGCAGACGACGGTGGTCGCTACGTAGGTTGGGTGGATTCCTGCCTTCATGGTGTCCCTTTCAATGGTCGCCGGGTCGACGTCGCCAATCGACATCGTGAACCGGAACCGGACTCGGCCGTTCAGTATGCCAGATGCGGTACCTCACCGGATAATCCGCGTCTCGCACGCCTCGGGGTGGCTGTACGAAGTTGTCAACGCACTGCCCCTCGGTTTTGTTCCGCCCACGCAAAAGGCCCACAACCAGCTGGTTGTGGGCCTTTTGACGTCGAGTCGATCAGTCGTCGATCGCACCCGGTGCGGTCTTGGAGACCTGCATCAGGAACTCGAGGTTGTTCTTGCTCTTCTTCAGTCGATCGATCAGCAGATCGATGGCCTGATGCGAGTCCAGACCGGACAGGACGCGGCGGAGCTTGTGCAGCACCGCAGCTTCGTCCGGGCTCAGGAGCAACTCGTCCTTACGCGTGCTGGACGGGTTGACGTCCACGGCCGGGAACACGCGGCGTTCGGCGATCTTGCGATCGAGCTTGAGCTCGGCGTTGCCGGTGCCCTTGAACTCTTCGAAGATCACGGTGTCGCCGGTGGATCCGGTCTCGACCATTGCGGTAGCGATGATGGTGAGCGATCCACCGTTCTCGATGTTGCGGGCAGCACCGAGGAAACGCTTCGGCGGGTAGAGCGCCGTCGAGTCGACACCACCGGAGAGGATGCGTCCCGACGCCGGCGAGGAGTTGTTGTACGCACGACCCAGACGCGTGATGGAGTCGAGCAGCACGACGACGTCCTTACCCATCTCGACCAGGCGCTTCGCACGCTCGATTGCCAGCTCGGCAACTGCGGTGTGATCTCCCGGCGGGCGGTCGAAGGTGGAGGAAATGACCTCACCCTTCACGCTGCGCTGCATGTCGGTCACTTCCTCGGGACGCTCGTCCACGAGGATGACCATCAGGTAGCACTCAGGATTGTTGGTGGCGACGGCATTCGCGATCGCCTGCAACACGCTGGTCTTACCGGCCTTGGGCGGGCTCACGATGAGGGCGCGCTGGCCCTTACCGATGGGCATCACCAGGTCGATGACACGCGTGGTGAGAATGTGCTGCTCGGTCTCGAGGCGAAGACGCTGGTTCGGGTACAGCGGCGTGAGCTTGTTGAACTCGGGGCGCTTCTTCGCGGCCTCGACGTCGCCGCCGTTGACCGTGTCGATACGGACCAGCGGGTTGAACTTCTGACGCTGGCTGCCCTGCTCACCGTCACGCGAGACGCGGACGGCACCGGTGATGGCGTCGCCACGGCGAAGGCCGTTCTTGCGGATCAGGTTCATGGAGACGTAGACGTCGTTGGGACCGGCGAGGTACCCGGACGTACGCACGAAGGCGTAATTGTCGAGGACGTCGAGGATGCCGGCGACCGGCTGCAGGACGTCGTCCTCACGAATCTCGGTCTCGCGTGAATCGTTGGGTGCGCCACCCTCACCGCGATCGCGACCACGGCCACGGCGCTCGCGGAAACGGCGTCCGCGGCGTCCGCGTCCACCCTCTTCGTCGTCGTCCGGCCCGTTGTTGCGGTTGTCCGTGCGAGGACCGGCGTTGTTCTGGCCGGCGTTGTTCTGATTGCCGCGGTCCTGGCGGTCCTGGTTGCCCCGGTTGCCTTGGTTGTCCCGCTGGCCTTGGTTGTCCCGCTGGCCCTGGTTGTCGCGCTGGCCCTGATTGTCGCGGTTGCGCTCGCGGCGGGGACGCTCGTTGCCCTGCTCGGCGGGAGCCTGATCAGCGTCGGACTTGCCCTCGGTGCGCGCAGGACGCTCGGCCGGAGCCTCGGCCTTGGCGGTCTCGGCGACCTTCGAAGAATCGGCGGCCTTCGCGGTGTCCGCGTCGGACTTCGCCGAAGGAGCTTCCTGCTCGATGCTCAGTTCACCCTGGTCGGGTGAACCTGCACGACGAGCGGCGCCACGACGCTGACGTCCGCGACGGGGTGCGCTCTGATCGGAATCCTCGGCGGATTCGGTACGCGCAGGCGCGGCCTCGGCAGGAGCCGATTCGGCTGCCGGAGCTGTTTCGGCTGCGGGGGCTTCGGTGCGTGCGGCGCGAGTGCTCTTGGCACGAGTGCGCGCAACGGGTGCGTCGTCGAGAGTGAGTTCACTCTGTGCGGGTGCAGCCTTCGCGCTGCCGCCCTGGCGCTCCTTGATGGCTGCGATCAGGTCACCCTTGCGCATGCCGGAAGTGCCTTTGATGCCCAGTTCACCCGCAAGAGTGCGGAGTTCGGTGAGCACCATGCCGGAGAGTCCGGCACCACGGCGCGTTTCGGCACGCTTCGTGGAGGTCGCCACCGCACCGTTCGGTGCTGAAGATGACGCCTGAGAATTGTCGCCTGATTCCGACCCGGCGGGTGCAGAAGTGGCGATGAGGTCCGTATCGGTCACGGAGGTCCTTTCCTTCCCTCACTCGCACTGCGCAAAGTCGAGGGTTCGTCCCGCAGTTCGATTGAATACCGAACTCGGTGGTGCCGTACGTGGTTGCTGTCCAGAACTGCCGGCTTGTCCGCCGTCACATGATTGTCGGAAACTCTCGCCTCAAACTTTTCATGCGCTCGCAAACCTGCCCAACGCGCCTTCGTCGACGATTCACTCCCCCGTGTGTTGAACCCCAGAGTGATGGAACCTCTGAGTGTTCGATCCGCGGAGGATTCAAACCTTCGGAGAAGGTACAAGCGTGAGGATCATGCCTGCGAGAATCATGCCAAGGACTGTGGACCCCGATTGGGAAGGAGTTTTGCCCCCTGGTGATGCACCGGCGACTGACGCGCACGATGTACGGACATAGCCCAGGATAGCGCCCAAACCTGAGTCCGGCAAGAATTTGGACGACTGGGTGTGTCAGTTCACTACCGATCGGTAGTGGGCGATCACCTGGACCAAGGCAGGGATCAGACCGTCGTCGTGGATACTTCGACGCCGTCGGCGATGTCCAATTCGAGCACACGTAGTCCGTCTGCCCGCGCCGCTTCCGCGAGTTCGACGGGGAAAGGTTCTGTGCTGAGCGCCAACACGGTGGGGCCGGCTCCCGAAACGGTCGCAGCAATACCCGCCTCGCGCAGGATCCCGATCCATCGCGTCGTGAGCGGAAGCGCGGGTGCGCGCTGTGCCTGATGCAGGCGATCCTCGGTGGCTGCCATCAACAGATCGGGCCGAGCAGTGAGCGCAACGACGGCGAGCGCGCTGCGGCTCGCGTTGAACGAGGCATCCTGGTGCGGAACCAATTCGGGCAGGAGCCCGCGAGTGTGTGCGGTGGACGACCGCTCCTCGGGAACCAGTGCCACAGCACGGATGTCGGGATGGACGTCGAGTTTGGCCGCGGAGTAGATCGGCTCGTCGCCTTCGACGGCCGGTGGGCAACTCCACGAGACGACTGCGCCACCGAGAACACTGGCAGACGCGTTGTCCGGGTGACCTTCGAACTCGGACGAGAGTTGAACCAACTGCTCTTCCGTCAAGCCGATCTCGGCATCGAGAGCGCGCGCCAGACCGTTGGCTGCTGCCAATCCACCGACAGCCGCGGAAGCCGAGGATCCCAACCCGCGCGAATGCGGAATCGCGTTGCGGCACAACACGTCCAGGCCACTGGCCCACACTCCGGCCGCCTCGAGACCACGCTCGATGGCGCGGACCACGAGATGCGAAGGACCCCAGGGCACGTCGGCAGCGCCTTCACCTTCGACGCGAATCTGAAGGCCTGAATCCGTTGTGGTGACCACGATTTCGTCGTACAACCCCAACGCCAGACCGAGGGTGTCGAACCCCGGCCCCAAGTTCGCACTCGAGGCCGGGACGCGAGCAGTCACCGAAAGGCCGATAGGCAGGGTTATAGTCATGTCAGACACCGGATTCCGCGGAGTGGTCGATGAATCCACGGACACTATGCAAGCTCGAGGGCAGCCGCGACGGCAACGGGATCGACACCGATCGGCTCGACGTTCGGCATACCCTTCAAAGCCGTGTCAGGATCCTTGAGACCGTTACCGGTCACCGTGCACACGACGGTCAGGCCCGGCTCGAGCCAGCCCTCTGCACGTGCGGCGAGCAGGCCGGCGACACTGGCTGCCGACGCCGGTTCGACGAAGACGCCCTCGGTGGCGGCGATCAGACGGTAAGCCTCGAGGATCTTCTCGTCGGTGGCGGCACGGAATGCACCGTTCGACTCTTCCTTCGCGGCGACAGCGCCGTTCCAGGACGCGGGAGAACCGATTCGGATTGCGGTGGCGATGGTTTCGGGATCCTTGACGGGTGCACCGTTGACCAGCGGAGCCGCTCCGGCTGCCTGGACACCGAGCATGCGGGGCTTGACCGTGGTCAGACCGTCCGCGTAGTACTCGGAGTATCCGCGCCAGTACGCGGTGATGTTACCGGCGTTTCCGACCGGGAGTGCGTGCACGTCGGGAGCCTTGCCGAGCACGTCCATGATCTCGAATGCCGCGGTCTTCTGGCCTTCGATGCGCACCGGGTTGACCGAGTTGACGAGGCCGATGGTGGGGAACTCGGCCGTGGTCTTGCGTGCCAGCTCGAGGCAGTCGTCGAAGTTGCCCTGGACCTGAATGATCTTGGCACCGTGCATGACTGCCTGCGCAAGCTTGCCCATGGCGATCTTGCCCTGCGGGATGAGCACGGCGCAGGTCATGCCTGCCTTGGCTGCATACGCAGCGGCCGAGGCGGAGGTGTTGCCGGTGGACGCGCACAGAACTGCACGCTGGCCACGGGCCAAGGCGTCGGTGACGGCCATCGTCATGCCGCGGTCCTTGAAGGAACCGGTGGGGTTGAGACCCTCGACCTTGAGGTAGACGTCGCAGCCGGTGATCTCGGAGAGGTGGCCGGCCGGCAGGAGCGGGGTGCCGCCTTCGCGCAGGGTGACGGTCTTCCAGTTGTCACCGATCGCGAGACGGTCCCGGTATGCCTCGATGAGACCCGGCCATGCCTTGTGGACGGGGTTGACGATGCCGGTCATTGTTCAGTGCCTTCCAGTCGCAGCACGCTGGTCACAGCGGTGACGAATTCGAGTTCGTTGAGAGCCGCCACGGTCTCGGAGAGAGCCGCGTCGGTTGCTACATGAGTGACGACCACCAGACGCGCGCCGGCGCCGGCGCCCTCCTGGCGGACGACGGAGATGCTCACGCCGTGCTTGGCGAACTCGGCGGCGACTGCGGACAGCACACCTTCCTTGTCCGCGACCTCCATGTTCACGTAGTAGCGCGTGAGGATGTCGCCCATCGGGGCGACCTTCAGCTTGGCGTACTTGGACTCGCGGGGGCCGCGGCCGCCGTGAACCTTGTTGCGCGCAGCCATCACCAGGTCACCCATCACCGCGGAAGCGGTGGGGGCGCCGCCTGCGCCCTGGCCGTAGAACATGAGCCGGCCGGCGTTCTCTGCTTCCACGACAACGGCGTTGAACGCGCCGTTGACCGAGGCCAGCGGATGGCTGAGCGGAACCAGCGCCGGGTACACGCGAGCGGAAATCCGCTCCTTGCCCTTGGGCGTGACGATGCGCTCGCAGATCGAGAGCAACTTGATCGTGCACTCGAGTGCCTTGGCCGACGCCAGGTCGGCGGAGGTGATCGTGGAGATTCCTTCGCGGTACACGTCCGCGGCAGTGACGCGGGTGTGGAACGCGATCGACGCGAGGATCGCTGCCTTCGCCGCGGCGTCGTAGCCTTCGACGTCCGCGGTCGGGTCGGCTTCCGCGTATCCGAGGCGTCCGGCTTCGGCCAAGGTCTCTTCGTAGTCGGCGCCGGTCTCGTCCATCGCCGAAAGGATGAAATTGGTGGTGCCGTTCACGATTCCGGCGACCTTGTTGACACGGTCTCCGGCCAACGACTGTGTGAGCGGGCGGATCACGGGGATCGCGCCGGCAACAGCGGCCTCGAAGTACAGGTCGACAGAGTTGGCCTCTGCAGCCTCCGCCAATTCACCGGTGTGGTCCGCGAGCAGCGCCTTGTTGGCGGTTACGACCGACTTACCGGAGTTGAGGGAAGAGAGAATCAGCTTGCGAGGGAGCTCGATTCCGCCGATCACCTCGACCACGATGTCGACGTCGTCACGACCGACCAGGGACTCGGCGTCCGTCGTCTGCAGTTCCTCGGGAATTCCGCGGTCCGAGCCGATACGGCGGACGGCAACCCCCCGCAGTTCCAACGGGGCGCCGACGCGAGCTTCGAGTTCCTCGGCCTGCTCACGAATGATCCGGACGACCTCGCTCCCGACGTTGCCGAGGCCGAGAACGGCCACACCGATAGCGCGATGCGCCGATTCGCTCGTCACTGCGATACCTCCAAGCTGAGCAGATCTTCCACTGTTTCCCTCCGCAGAATCACGCGTGAGACTCCGTCACGCACCGCCACCACGGCTGGGCGGGTGAGCAGGTTGTACCTGCTCGACATCGAATAGCAGTATGCACCGGTCGCTGCTACCGCTAGTAAATCACCGGGCCCGACGTCCTCGGGCATCCAGGTGTCCCGAATGACCACGTCACCGGACTCGCAGTGCTTACCGACGATACGTGCAACGACGGGATCAGCCTCGGAAGTTCGCGAAACCAACTTGGCTTCGTACTCCGCACCGTAGAGGGACGTGCGGATGTTGTCGCTCATCCCGCCGTCGACGCTGATGTAGCGGCGTGTCAGCGAGCTACCCACCGTGACGTCCTTGATGGTGCCGACCTCGTAGAGCGTCACCGTGCCAGGTCCGGCGATGGCGCGGCCGGGTTCGACGGCAAGCGTCGGCTCCGGCAATCCGGCCAGTGCTGACTCGTTGCGCACGATGTGGCCGAGCTTTGCTGCCAGTTCGTCGACGGGCGGCGGGTCGTCGGAGGGGATGTACGAGATCCCCATGCCGCCGCCGAGGTCGATGATCGAAATCTGCTTGGTCTTCTCGACTCCGAACTCGGTGACGACGTCGCGGAGCAAACCGATCACGCGGTGCGCTGCCACCTCGAAACCGTCGACGTCGAAGATCTGCGAACCGATGTGGCTGTGCAGGCCGACCAGTCGCAGGTTTTCGGCGGCGAAGACGCGACGGACCGCGTCGATCGCCGCTCCCCCGGCCAGCGAGAAACCGAACTTCTGGTCCTCGTGTGCGGTGGAGATGAATTCATGGGTATGCGCTTCGACGCCGACGGTCAGTCGGATCAACACGTCCTGAACGACACCGGCCTCACCGGCGACACGATCGAGTCGGTCGATCTCGATCGACGAGTCGAGCACGACGTGTCCGACGCCCGCGGCGACACCAGCGGCCAGTTCGGCGACTGACTTGTTGTTGCCGTGCATGGCAATTCGCTCGGCCGGGAAGTCCGCGTGCAACGCGATCGCCAGTTCGCCGCCGGAGCAGACGTCGAGCGAGAGGCCTTCGTCGGCGACCCAGCGTGCGATCTCGCCACAGAGGAATGCCTTGGATGCGTAGTGCACCTTGGCATCCGGGCCGAAGGCGCGGGCCATGTCACGGCAGCGCGAGCGGAAGTCGTCCTCGTCGATGACGAACAACGGAGTGCCGTACTTCTCGGCAAGTTCACCGACCTTGACACCCGCGAGGGTCACTTCACCGTCGTCGCCACGAGAAGCGTTGCGCGGCCACACCTGCGGTGAGAGTTCGCCGAAGGCTTCGGGGCTGGTCGGACGGTCGGGCAAGCCGGGGGCCTGCAACTGCTCGGCGTGCTTGGGGCCGGCGGGGTGCGCGTTCACATTTGCTCCGGTGCGGTGACGCCGAGCAGTTCGAGACCGTTGGCCAGGACCTGTCGGGTGGCGGCGCAGAGAGCCAGACGCGCGCGGTGCACGTCGGTGGCGTCTTCGTCGCCTTGCGGAAGGATGCGGCACGCGCCGTAGAAGCGGTGGTACGCACCCGCGAGTTCTTCGAGGTAGCGGGCAATACGGTGCGGCTCACGCAGATTCGCAGCGCTCGACACGACGCGTGGGTACTCGCCGATCGTGCGGATGAGGTCACCCTCCTGCTCGACGGTGAGCAGGGCGAGGTTGCTCGCGTCGGCGGACAGACCGAGGTCTGCGGCGTTCCGAGCGATCGCCGAGAGGCGTGCGTGCGCGTACTGCACGTAGTAGACGGGGTTCTCGCTGCTGGTCTTGGTCCACAGGTCGAGGTCGATGTCGATGCTCGAGTCGACCGACGAGCGGATCATGACGTAACGCGAGGCGTCGACGCCGATTGCCTCGACCAGGTCGTCGAGGGTGATGACGGTGCCTGCACGCTTGCTCATCTTGACGGCAGTGCCGTCCTTGACGAGGTTGACCATCTGGCCGATCAGCACCTCGACGGTGTCCGGATCGTCGCCGAATGCGGCAGCGGCAGCCTTGAGACGGCCGATGTAACCGTGATGGTCGGCGCCGAGCATGTAGATACAGAGGTCGAACCCACGGGCGCGCTTGTTCTGGAAGTAGGCGATGTCACCGGCGATGTAGGCGGCGTTGCCATCGCTCTTGATGACGACGCGGTCCTTGTCGTCGCCGTAGTCGGTGCTCTTGAGCCACCACGCACCGTCTTCGTGGAAGAGGTTGCCCGAACCCTTGAGGGATTCGACGGCCTTCTCGACCGCACCGGATTCGAAGAGCGAGTTCTCGTGGAAGTAGACGTCGAAGTCGACGCCGAAGTCGTGCAGGGTCTGCTTGATGTGCGTGAACATCAATTCGACGCCGATGGCGCGGAAGGTTTCCTGCTGCTCGTCGGCAGGCAGATCCATGACGTCGGGACGCTGCTTCAGAACCGAGGCGGCGATGTCGGCGATGTACGCACCGGCGTAACCGTCTTCGGGAGCAGGTTCACCCTTCGCTGCAGCGATCAGCGAACGCGAGAAGCGGTCGATCTGGGCACCGTGATCGTTGAAGTAGTACTCACGTGTTACCAAACCACCCTGCGCGGACAGAATGCGTCCGAGCGCGTCTCCGACTGCGGCCCAACGGGTTCCACCGAGGTGAATCGGTCCGGTGGGGTTGGCGGAGACGAATTCGAGGTTGATCTTCTTGCCGGCGAGGGAGTCACCCGAGCCGTACGACGCACCGGCTTCGAGAACCGACACGACGATCGCGCCCTGGGCGTCCTTGTCCAACCGAATGTTGAGGAAGCCGGGCCCGGCGATCTCGGCGGATTCGATTCCGTCGGCAGCGGTGAGGGCTTCGGCGATCCAGCCCGCCAGCTCGCGGGGATTGGTGCCGACCTTCTTGGCTACCTGCATGGCAATGTTGGTGGCGTAATCGCCGTGCTCGGGGTTGCGTGGTCGCTCGACGGTGAGGGTTTCGGGTAGCACGGATACGTCGAGGCCACGATCGGCAAGGACGCTCGCTGCGGTTCCGCGGAGCAGTTCGGCAAGGTCAGCTGGAGTCACAGGTATTCATCCTATTGCCTGCACACCGGAAGTGGAGACTCGCCTCACGCCTCGCTCTCCGTGAACGTGCGCGGGGCCGCTGTGGCGTGTCGCACGCCACTCTCAAAGTTTGCCCTCAGACTCGGAAAGTACAGTGGTAATGCCCGAGCTACCACCGCGTACCTTCATGCGCGGGCGCGCCACACCTCAAGCCCACACACCGAAAGAGCCCAATCGATGCCAAGCGGTTCCGATAGTCGCGGTCCCAACAAGAACTCCGGGGCCAAATCAGCCAAGGCCATCAAGGCCGCCAACAAGAACAGTCGGCCGGCCAAGAAGGGCAAGGGCGGCGTCCCCGCTCCCCGCCAGATCCCCTGGCTGTCGATCGGCGCCGGTGTGGCTGTGCTCGCACTCATCGCCGTGCTCGGTATCAATCTGTGGCCCAAGGTCGAGGAGCGGCAGGCCCTCGAGCCGTACAAGTACAGCTCGGAGAACAAGGATCCGTCCGACAAGATCGACGGCGTCCTCAAGATCGAGTACCCGGCCGGCCAGCACGTCGATTCCACTCAGCGCGTGGCGTACGACCAGACCCCGCCGTTCGGTGGCCCGCACGACGCCACCTGGGCTAACTGCACCGGAACCGTGTACGCCGACCCGATTCGCACCGAGAACGCCGTCCACTCGCTCGAGCACGGCGCCATCTGGATCACGTACAACCCCGATCTCGTCGACCAGGACCAGATCGACAGTCTCGCCGGACGCGTGAACGGCAAGTCCTACATGCTGATGTCGCCGTACCCCGGTCAGAGCAGCCCCATTTCTCTGCAGTCGTGGGGCCATCGCCTCGAGATCGACAAGGCCGACGACGATCGCATCGATCAGTTCATCACTGCGCTGAACCAGAACCCGAACGTCTACCCCGAGGTCGGCGCGAGCTGCACCAACCCGCTGTTCACTCCGTCGACGTCGCCGTTCGATCCGACACCTCCGGGCGCCGACGCCATCCAGATGGACGGCACGGGCGCTACCCCGGCCACCGACGAACAGATTCCCGCCGGTGGATAGTTCGACGAACACCGATCAGTCTTCGAAGCCGAGTCAGCGCACCGCACTGCTGATCATCGGTCTGATCGGCGCGATCGCCGTCGGTTTTGCGCTCGGCGCACTGACCAACCTCCTCGGACCCGATGCGAAGTCGTCACTGACCGTTCCGGCTTCGGATTCGGTGGACGTGGGCTTCGCGCAGGACATGAGCGTGCATCACAGCCAGGCCGTCGACATGGCGTCCATCGCCCTGACGAAGTCCACCGACAACGACGTACGCACGCTCGCGTTCGACATCTTGACCACGCAGCAGAACCAGCTCGGTCAGATGCAGGCGTGGCTGACTATGTGGGATCAGCCGCTGTCCAAGGTGGGCCCGTACATGGAGTGGATGTCGTCCGATTCGGGCTCCGGCCATGGATCGCACGGGACTTCGGCCACGATGGACATGAGTCATTCCGGGCCGGTCGACACCATGCCCGGCATGGCGTCCCCCGAGGACCTTGCGGCTCTCCGCGCAGCGGAAGGTCTGCAACTCGACACCTTGTTCCTGCAGCTGATGCTTCGTCACCACGAAGGTGGGCTTCCGATGATGGAGCACGCAGCAGCCGACGCCACCGAGGGGCCGGTGCGCAGCCTGGCGCAGACGATGGTCAACACGCAGCAGAGCGAGTCCAAGCTGATGACCGACATGTTGGCAGCTCGCGGCGCAATGCCACTGCCCATGAACTGAGCAGAACTGAACTGAGCCGAGAATGTTCAGACCCAACTGGGCCTGGTCCTGAATTTCAGGACCAGGTCCAGTTTTCTACTTCCGGCATGTCTTCGAGGTGCTCGACGATGTAACGCGAGTGCTTTTCGAGTTGTGTGCGGCAGAACTCCGCCAACTCGGACGCCCCGGCCGGCCGACGCTTGGAGCGTCGTAGCGCCTCGATCACCAGGTGGTAGCGGCTCATCTTGTTGAGGACAACCATGTCGAACGGTGTTGTGGTTGTTCCCTGTTCACTGAATCCGCGAACGTGGAAGCGCTCGGGACTCGGACGCCCGTGAATCAGTTCGTGCACGGCACGCGAGTATCCGTGGAATGCGAACACGACGTCGGTCTGCGCGGAGAACAGATCGAGGAAGACCCGCTCCCCGAATCCGTGGGGATGCTCGGTTGGCGTCAGCAAGGCCATCAGATCGACGACGTTGACGACGCGGGTGATCAGTTCGGGTGTGTGATCGCGCAGCAACTGTGCAGCAGCCAGGATCTCCTGCGTCGGCACATCTCCCGCGGCGGCCAGGACCACGTCCGGTTCCTGTCCGCGAGCCTCGGTTCCGGCCCATTCCCAGACCGAAGCGCCCGCCGCGCAGTGCTCGTGCGCTTGCTCGAGCGTGAGGTACTGCAGGTGCGGTTGCTTGTCCACGACTATCAGGTTGACGTGGTCGGTACTACGCAGGCAGTGATCCGAGATCGAGAGCAACGTGTTGGAATCCGGCGGCAGCCACACGCGGATCACACTGGGTGCCAAGGGAATAACGGCGTCGATCATGCCGGGGCCCTGGTGACTGAATCCGTTGTGGTCGTTGCGCCAGCACGTACTGGTCAACAGCACGTTGAGCGAAGCAACAGACGCCCGCCACGGCAGGTCGACGGCATGTTGGAGCCACTTGGCGTGCTGGATGAGCATCGACACGCTCACCATCGCAAATGCTTCGTAGCTCGCGAACATCCCGTGTCGGCCCGACAGCAGATAGCCCTCGAGCCATCCCTCGCAGAGGTGCTCGCTGAGGACCTCCATGACACGACCGTCCGCGGACAGCCCGTCGTCGTAGTCGGTGATCGGCAGTTGCCAGCAGCGATCGGTTGTCTCGAATACGGCGCCGAGGCGATTGCTCGACGTCTCGTCCGGACAGAAGAGTCGGAAGATCCCGCCGCTGTCCTCGGTTTCCGTGGCGGCGTAGATGTCGCGCAGAAGCTCGCCGAGAACTCGCGTCGTCTCGTGGAAGGTCGAACCCGGGGATTGGATGGGAAGCGCATACTTTTCGAGCGGCGGCATCGGGAGATCGACGCGAAGTCGTCCACCGTTCGCGTAGGGAGTGCTCCCCATGCGCTTGTCCCCCGTCGGCGAGAGCGCCGCCAGTTCCGCGGCCAGTGATCCGTTGGCGTCGAACAACTCGTCCGGACGGTACGACCGCATCCACTCTTCGAGTTGCCGCAGATGTGATTCGTTGCTTCGCACGCCGGACAACGGCACCTGGTGCGCACGATGTGTGCCCTCGACCAAGATTCCGTCGACGGTGTGTGGACCGGTCCATCCTTTCGGCGTCCGCAACACGATTGCCGGCCACGAACCCGTCCACTCCTCTCCGCGGCGTGCGGCACCCTGCATCTCGCGGATCTTCTCGTGCGCCTGCGAGATCGCTTGATACAGCTGAGGAAACACCGCGTCGGGGTCGTCACCGGAGACGACGATCGGCGCCCACCCCTGTCCACCAAGATAGGCCTGGATGTCTTCGTCGCTGCTGCGTCCGTAGACCGTCGGCCCGGCGATCTTGGCACCGTTCACGTGCAGGATCGGCAGTACCGCGCCGTCGCGTCGTGGATTCAGGAACGCCGGGAGCTTCCACGAACCGGACAACGGCCCGGTCTCCGCTTCGCCGTCGCCGATCACACAGGCCACCACGAGGTTCGGATGATCGAAGGCAGCGCCGGCCGCATGGGCAAGGGCGTAGCCGAGCTCGCCGCCTTCGTGGATGCTTCCGGGTGTCTGCACACTCACATGGCTGGGCACTCCGCCGGGAGCGGAGAATCGCCGACACATCCGGTGGATGCCCTCGGCGTCGTCCGAGACTTCCGGATAGATCTCCGAGTACGTTCCCTCGAGATACGTCGACGCGACCAGCGCCGGACCGCCGTGCCCGGGACCGGTCACGTAAAGCCAGTCTGCGCCGGTGGCGACGATGTGCCGATTGAGGAGCGTGTAGATCATCGACAAGCCGGGGCTGGTCCCCCAGTGCCCGAGCAGTCGGGGCTTGATGTGCTCGGCACGCAACGGTTCCCGCAGAAGCGTGTTGTCCTTCAGATAGATCTGCGCGACGGTCAGGTAGTTGGCCGCTGCCCACCACTTCAGGTCGAGCGCGAGCTGGTCTTCGGAATAGTGGTGATCGGTCATCAACGACTCCCGTACCTCACGAGGGTGCCCGAGCAGTCCGCCCGAGCCTGTGCTCAGAGCCGAGCCTAGGCGTAAAAAGCATCCGAGTCAGTCGGTACAGATGATTCGACGACCATGGTCCCCGGCCGCATCCTCGACTACCTCCCGCGAGGACGCCATGCCGAGACGGGTGCCGGTTTGGTCTTGTCCCCCCGTGATGCGCTACGCTAACGCAGCCCAATCGGCACACCGAAAGTTCGGTGCGCCCCCGTAGCTCAGGGGATAGAGCGTTCGCCTCCGGAGCGAAAGGTCGCAGGTTCGAATCCTGCCGGGGGCACCACGAAGACGAAGGTCAGCGATTGATCGTCGACTTCTTCACGGTGCCACACCAAAATATTCAGGGCAATCTACCCGACTACTGTCGATCTCATGCCTCGCATCGATCCTGCTCCCACGTACACGATGCGTCAGCTGGCCGCGTTTGTCGCGGTAGCCGAGACCGGAACGATCAGTGCCGCGGCCGAGCGCCTGCACTTCTCTCCTTCCGCCCTGTCCGCGGCGCTCACCGAACTCGAACGCGCGCTCAAAGTTCAACTGTGCGTTCGCCGTCGCTCATTCGGCATTCAACTGACCCGCACCGGCGAATCCGTTCTGGTGCGCGCCCGGGCGCTACTTCAGCAAGCCGGGGAACTCGAATCCGATGCGCTCGGAACCGGCGGAAGCGTGTCGGGGCCCATCGCGATCGGCTGTTATCCCGCTCTGGGGCCGACGGTATTGCCGTCGATGATCGCCGGGTTCACCCGTGAGAATCCTGACGCGCAGGTGGAGTTCCGCGAGGACACTCAGAATCGGCTCCAGACACATCTCGAGAACGGCGAGTTGGACCTCGCAATCGCTTACGACCTGGACCTGTCTCCACAATTGCGCACAGTTCCGTTGGCCATCCGCGAACCCTTGATCGTCCTGGGTGCAGAACACCCACTCGCGCGGTCCGAGCGACCGATCCATCTTCCGGACCTCGCGGAACACCCGATGGTTCTCCTCGACGCGCCGCCGAGCACCAAACACGCGCTCGACGTCTGTCGCGCAGGCGGATTCGCCCCGAAGGTTGCCTACAGAACTGCGAACTTCGAGACGGCGCGAGCATTTGTCGGCCGTGGCCTCGGCTGGACGCTGCTACTCCAGCGGCCCAAGATCGACGTCACGTACGAGGGGCTCGAGGTGGTCGTCAAGACCATCGCTTCCCCCGCCGTGCCGTCGGTGCACGTAGTTCTCGCTTGGCACCAGAACACTCGCCTCAGCCGCGTCGCACGCGCTTTCATAGAATTCGTTTCACCCTCAGAACCTGCCCAATAGTCCCGCTACCAGGCAGCGGAGCTGGTTCCACGTATTTTCCGTGCAAGAACCTCCAATTCTTTCGCTTTTCAATTGTTGTGGCGCACGTCATTGTTTCTTCAAGCCACATTCATCTCGAAAGGCACTTCATGACCTCCATCGCCTCACCGACCGCAACGCGCGCCGCCGCGACGGTCAAGGCGCGTAAGGCCGCCCTCGGCAGCTTTGTCGGCACCGCCATCGAGTGGTACGACTTCTTCATCTACGGCACCGCCGCCGCACTCGTGCTCGGCAAGCAGTTCTTCCCCGGCACGTCCGATCTGGCCGGCACCCTCGCCGCCTTCGCCACCCTCGCCGTCGGATTCGTCGCGCGTCCCATCGGCGGAATCGTGATGGGCCACTTCGGCGACCGCATCGGACGCAAATCCATGTTGGTCACCTCGCTGATGCTGATGGGCTGCGCCACCGTTGCCATCGGGCTGCTACCCAACTACGCCGCTATCGGCGTCTTTGCCCCCATACTCCTGGTGACCTTGCGATTCGTTCAGGGACTCGGTGTCGGCGGCGAGTGGGGCGGCGCAGTTCTGGTCGCCACCGAAAACGCACCCGAGGGCAGGAAGGGGCTGTACGGCAGCGCACCACAAATCGGTGTTCCCGCAGGCGTACTGGTGGCCAATCTCGTCTATCTCCCCCTCGCCGCCTTCATGGACGACGATGCATTCAACTCCTGGGGATGGCGAATCCCGTTCCTGCTCAGCGCAGTTCTGGTGGGCGTTGCGATGTGGATCCGTCTCGGCCTCGAGGAAAGTGACGAGTTCACCGCGTCGAAGTCCGAGGCACCGGCGGAGTCCATGCCGATTCTCGAGGTTCTCACCAGACACTGGAAGACTGTGCTCCTCGCCGGTGGAACCTTCATCGCCACCAACGGAATCGCGTACGCGTACATGGTTTACGTCCTCAAGTACGGCGAGACCGAACTCGGCTTCAGCAAGACCACGATGCTCTTTCTTCTCATCGCATCCTGCCCGTTCTGGATGGCGGGAATGGCTTTCAGCGCTCACAAGTCGGACACTCTCGGACGCCGGACCGTCTACATCCGCAGTTCGATCACCCTGGTAGTGGCGGCAGCGGTGTTCTTTCCGCTGATCGACACAGCGATCGTTCCGGTGATGCTCGTATCGATGATCGCCCTCGGCTTCACGCTCGGCTGCTGCGCCGGCCCACAAGCGGCACTGTTCGCCGAATTGTTTCCCGCACACATCCGCTACAGCGGAGCGTCACTCGGCTACCAGATCGGCGCAATCCTCGGCGGCGGTCTGGCCCCGATGATCGCCACCGCGCTCTACGCCGCCTTCGACACCTCGTTCGCCATCACCGCCTACTTCGTGATCATTGCCGTGATCAGCCTGGTTTCCATCCTGCTGCTCCCGGAACCTCAATTGATCCCGAAAAACACTGCCGCACAGAAAGCCTCGTGACCATGTCGACCTACTTTCATCCGAAGAAGTACGCACCCGAGGACTTCGCCTCCCTGGCGCCTTCGGCCGACGCACTTCCCGTCGTGATCGTCGGAGCCGGCCCCGTCGGCATGGGCGTAGCCATGGGCTTGGCGCAGCGCGGCATTGCCGTCACGATTCTCGAAGCGGCCGATCAGGTCTCGTTCGGCAGTCGCGCGATCTGCGTGTCACGCCACAGCCTCGAAGTTGCCGAACGCCTCGGCTTCGGTGCCGAGCTCGAAGACCTCGTTCTGCCGTGGGTGGGTGGTCGGAGTTACTACCGCGATCAGGAAGTACTGCAGTTCCGCATGGCATCCGCCGAGCACGACGCGCGTGGACCCATGGTCAACGTCTCGCAATCCGAGTTCGAGCAGATCATGACCGACAAGCTGCTCGCTCACCCACTGGTGAACTTCCACTGGTCGTCGTCGATCGCCGGCATCTCCGTCGGTGACAACGAGGTGACTCTGACCGTCGACACCGCGTTCGGAACCCGCGAACTGCGCGCGGCGTGGGTCGTTGCCGCCGATGGTGGACGCAGCAAGATGCGCGAACTCAGCGGAATCCGCTTGCAGGGCAACAGCTACGAGGGCAACTACGTCATTGCCGACATTCATTGGGAATCGGAACTCCCGGCCGAGCGTCTGGTGTGGTTCGACGCACCCAGCAACCCGGGGTCCACGATCATCATGCATCGCCAACCACGGGACATCTGGCGCATCGACTACCAGCTCGACGCCTCGGACGATCCGGAAGCGGAGACGCAAGAAGATCGCATCCGTGACCGCATCACGCGTCACCTCGAATGGCTCCAGAGCGACATCCCCTGGACCCTGGAATGGTTCGGCTTCTACCGCGCCCACGCACTCGCTCTGGAAGATTTCACTCACGGCCGTGTGCTTTTTGCCGGCGACGCCGCGCATCTCGTTCCGATCTTCGGTGTTCGCGGCCTGAACTCGGGCATGGAAGACGCCGAGACCTTGGTGTGGCAACTAGCCGCCGTCATCAACGGAGCTGCCGATTCCACCATCCTCGACGCGTATTCGAAGGAACGTCGCAGCGCGTGGCAGCAGAACGTCGACAACGCAGGCAAGTCGACGCTCATCATGTCGCCGGGAAGTCACGGCTACCGGACCACCCGCGATGCCGTACTCGAACTCGCCACCAAGCGAAGCGAATTCGCGCACCTCATCAACCCGCGCCAGTCGAGTGCGACGCACGCCCGGCTCTCCCCGCTGACGTGGCCGACAGCTGCGGGCGCCGAGGGCGTACTACCCGGCGATCCGTTGGAAGACAGGGTCGTCCAGGTCTCGGCGGACGGTTCATCTACCTCCTTGAACAGTCTGCGCGGTACTGGATTCGGCCTGCTGGCTTTCGGACTGTCAGCTGAGCTGGTATCCGAACTCGACACGCAAGCCGAAATCCTTGCTCAGGCCCTTGCACCGGAAACCGTACGCGTGATCACCGTGGGAACTACCGACTCCACGGTTCCCGATGCCGAAGGCAATCTCGCATCTGCCCTCGGCGCTCGTGTCGGCGAAATCTTCGTGATTCGGCCCGACGGATTGGTGCTGTGCCGCATCAGCGATCCCACGCAATTGAACGACGTGGCCAAACACCTCACCGCCGGCACTGCGCCGACGCACTTCGATACGGCACAGTCGGCGACAACTGCGGTGGTCGACGACGAGGGCCACCGCGAACACGTCTGGTTGGCACTGTCGAATGCACTGGATCAGGCTGATCCGTCCGACCGCGAAGCCATGTTGGCGCGCCTTGCCTTGATTCTCGGTTCGCAAGCTACGTCGACGAGCTTCGACGTAGCACTGAAAGACGCTGCCCTGAAATCTGCCACCCGATAGTTCAGACACAGCAACTCGGCCGCGCAGGATTGTCTCCTACGCGGCCGAGCGCATTCGCGGATGAAGCAAGTATTCAGTTGACCTCGGCCAATTCCTTTTCTTCCTCAGCGCGCCTTTCACGCACGGATCTTCCCCGCTGCGACCTTCCACGTAACAGCGGCGAGACGGTGATCGCCAAGCCCACCAGCGCGACTCCGGTAACCAGGATCAGTCCGGGATGGAACTGCTCGAATCCGGCGGTACCGGCGCCGGACGCGGTGTGCGATCCAGCGGTCACGAGGGCAGTGGTCAGAGCGAGCACGAGCGCCGCACCGACCTGAGCGGAGGTGTTCACCAGCCCGGACGCCAAACCCTGCTCCGAGTCGTCGACACCCGAGGTGGCCTGGGCCATGATCGAGGTGTACCCCAGCGCGAATCCGAGTCCGAGCAGGATGACGCTCGGCAGAATCGCCACGACGTACGACGGTGAATCGCTGCCCGCGAAGAGGAACCAGAGGTACCCGACGCTGAGCGAGGTCAGTGCCGCGATGATGAGCTTGGCACTGCCGTACAGGTCGACCAGCCGTCCGACGAACGGCGATCCGAATGCGACGATGATGCCCGCGGGCAGCAGTGCCATCGCCATCTTCAGGGGCGACCAGCCGAGGGCCGACTGCAGGAAGATCGTCATCATGAACTGGAAGCTCAGGTAGGAACCGAAGAGCGCGATGATGGCCAGATTTGCACGAACGATGGTGCCGACGCGCAGAAGCCCAAGTCGCACAAGCGGATGCGCCACCTTCTTCTCCACGAAGAAGAACGTCGCCAGAAGCACGGCTGCGACAGCGAACGAACCCAGCGTCATCGGGTGTGCCCATCCACGGGTCGGAGCCGAAACCATCGTGTACACCGTGAGAAGCATTCCCGTCACCAGGGTGACGGCGCCGACGAGATCGTGTCCCCCGGTATCTGCGGGACGGTCCCGCGGAATGAGGAAGTACCCACCGATCAGCGCGATGACGGCAAACGGAACCGGCATCAGGAACGTGAATCGCCAACCGGCACTGGTCAACAGCCCACCGAGGATCAGACCGGACGAGTAACCACTGGCGCCGAACACGGAGAACACCGACAGCGCACGGTTACGGGCCGGACCTTCCTTGAACGTCGTGGTGAGAATGGACATTGCGGTCGGAGCGGTGAAGGCCGCAGCCAATCCCTTCACGAATCGTGATGCGATCAGCAGTGTTCCGTTGTCGACAAGGCCACCGACCAGCGAGGCGATTGCGAACACGGTCAGTGCGATCAGGAAGACCTTCCTGCGCCCGAGAAGATCGGCGGTACGTCCACCGAGTAGCAACAGGCCGCCGAATCCGAGGACGTAGCCGTTGATGATCCACTGCAGCGAGGTAGTGGACAGGCCCAGTTCATTGCCGATGGACGGAAGCGCGACGCCCACCATCGACACATCGAGACCGTCGAGGAACAACACGAGGCAGAGCACCGCGAGGATGCCCCACAGCTTGAGGGACCAGCCCTCCCCTGTGGCCGGAACCGAGGATTCCGTAGAAACCGGGGCGTCCGGCGAATCGAATGGTTTGAGTGTCGAGTCTGTGCAAGTCACGTCAGCGAGAATAGATGCACATGCACATAATGCACAAGCATTTAATGCAATTGCACGTAATCGAGTCTTCAACTAGAATGCGGTCGTGACGTCGGAATCCGAATTGCGCAACACCTGGCGCTCGCTGTCGACCAGCTACAACGACATCGCGTGCGAACTCGATCGCCAGATGCAGTCGGCGCATGGGCTGAGCATGAGCGACTTCGAGGCTCTCGACCGACTCATGGACGCCACGTGCGAACGTCCACGCATGCAGGAGCTTGCCTCGGAGATGTACCTGAGTCCCAGCGCGCTCTCCCGTAGCGTGGCCCGTCTCGAGAAGGCCGGACTGGTTCAGCGAGCACTGTGCGAGGCCGACCGGCGCGGAGTCTTCGTCGACGTCACCGACAAAGGACGTCAGGTACACGCGGACGCCAGCAAAATTCAACTGGCCGTACTGGATTCACGCCTGCGCGAGCAGTAGCCACACGTCAGCGGAGCACAACACAGCGCCCGGCCACCGGGTGAGGGCCGTTCCGGACTAGACTGAGCACATACCGACGCGCCTTTCTGTTGCCGTCGGCGATCGACAGCAGCGCAGCCAGCACGCTTTCACGCGGTCCTGGCCGAGGCAATCTGCCAGCGTTCCTGCGGCTTCTGCTAGTCCCTCAGGCTCCTGCCTGACATCTCTACCTGCTCCTATCGAGAGATACACAATTGAACAACGCACGCACCCTTGGAGTCATCGGACAGTCGAGCAAACCGGCAGAACGCCGGTTGCCGATCCATCCTGCGCATTTCGATCGCATCGATGCCGAACTACGTTCTCGGATCTACCTCGAAGAAGGCTACGGTCACCCCTTCGGCTACTCCGACGACTACCTCTCGCGCCTCGTTGCCGGAATCCGCACGCGCAAGCAGATTTTGGCGGAAACCGATGTGGTTCTGCTACCGAAGCCGTTGGTGCGTGACCTCGCCGAGCTACGATCAGGTCAGGTTCTCTGGGGCTGGCCGCACTGTGTCCAGGACACCGAACTGACACAGATCGCGATCGACAAGAAACTGACTCTCATCGCCTTCGAGGCCATGAACTTCTGGCACAGCGACGGATCGTTCAATCTGCATGTGTTCCACAAGAACAACGAGCTCGCCGGTTATTGCTCGGTACTGCACGCCCTGCAGTTGATCGGTTCCACCGGTGACTACGGCCGGCGTCTCACCGCTGCCGTGATCGGTTTCGGAGCCACTGCACGCGGCGCGGTCACAGCACTCAAGGCGCACGGTATCCACGAAGTGGACGTCCTCACCCAGCGTGGAGTCACCGCCGTCAGCTCCCCCATCCACTCGGCGCGCATGGTCTCGTTCGACAACAACAACGGTGACGTCCGTGGCAGCCACGTCATGCTCGACAACCACAGCGTGCCGGTGCCCGGTTTCTTGGCCGAGCACGACATCGTCGTCAACTGCGTACTGCAGAACACGGACGCCCCACTGACGTTCCTGACCGAGGAAGACCTCATGGACTTCCAACCCGGCAGCCTCATCGTGGACGTATCGTGCGACGAAGGCATGGGCTTCAGTTGGGCTCGCCCCACCTCGTTTGCCGAGCCGACCTTCATCGTCGGTGACAACATCACCTACTACGGTGTCGACCACAGTCCGTCATACCTGTGGAACTCCGCGTCGTGGGAGATCAGCGAATCACTTCTTCCCTACCTGCCCACTGTGATGGCAGGAGAGACGGCCTGGAAGGCAGACGAGACCGTCGACCGCGCCATCGAAATCCGTGACGGCGTCATCGTGAATCCCGCCATTACGCGTTTCCAGCACCGCTCGTCGGACTACCCGCACGCTGTCATCGCGGAGTAGGCGCCCCGATCAGGCCTGGCCGGCTGCCGCATTGATCGGCGCCATGTCGAAATAGTCGCGCCAGGCTTTGATCTTTCCGTCCTCGACTTCGAACACCCCCATGACCGGGAGCGCTACCTCGGCGCCGTTGATGGTGAAGACGTCGACGCGCTCGTTCATGACGGTGTTGCCGTCCGCGACCTGACGCTTGATCTGAAAGTCGATGTTGCCGAAGGCACCGACAAACTGCTCGATGAACGCCCGGACGGCCTCGCGACCGACCACGGGCTCCATCGGGATGTTGTGATAAACGACGTCATCGGTGAAGTAGTCGACGATCTTTGCAACATCGGCGTCTGCCCACAGCGCACAGAAATCGGTGATCAGTTTGTCCGATGTCATTGTGTTCCAGCCTCTTTCGAATCGTCTTCGTGGGGTTCGATGATTGCCAGGATGCTTTCGATCTCGCCTGCCGGTATCCCGAAGTACTCGGTCACGAAAACCGTGACGGCCGGTGCCTGGCCGGGTGTTCCGAGGTCGAGCAGATACCGGGCTACTACGCTCTCGCCCCACTCACGCAGCGCGAGTTCACGTATCGCCACGATTCCGCGATATTGCTGGCCTTGTTCGAGCTCGTTGCTGATGAAGGCGCCGCTGTCACCGGTTCGCTGACCGTTCTCGACCCGCCAGGCGTCGGCGGCGAAGCGGACCTTCGTTGCGTCATGAGTGAGCAATGCGTTCACGTATTCACGCGCCATGGCGACGCGTCCGCTGACCGCAGACTCCGTGGAGTGCTTGGCAATTGCGCCCAGGATCGACTCCGACAACTCCGGTCGGCAGATCACGAGATCCGGCAGGTACGGATGAGATTCGTTGTAGAGCAGCGGCGAACCGTCGATGCGGCTGCAATGCAGTCCCGCCGCCTGTGCGACGCCGACGGGCGCAGCCGAATCCCATTCCCACTGCCCACCGGCGTGCAGGTACGCGTCGACCTCGCCGCGCACCACCGCCATCGCCTTGGCGCCGGCCGATCCCATGTGCACCACGTCGGCGCCGAGTTCGGCTGCCACCGCTTCGGTGAATGCGGGTGGTCGCGATCCGCTGACTACTACGCGGAGCGGCGAGTTGGCGGCAACCGAAGCTGCCTCGTCGCCACTGGAGTACACCGCTCCGAGCGCCGGCTGAGCAACCGCGGCTGCGGTAATTCCGCTACCGCGCTCCCAAAGCGCCACGTGCACTGCCCAATCCGCATGATTCGGCAAGCCGTATTCCTTGGAGCCGTCCAGCGGATCGATGATCCAGACCCGAGCTGCATCCAGACGACTGCGATCGTCGGCAGATTCCTCAGAGAGCACGGCATCGCCCGGCCGCTCGGCAGCCAACCGGTCGAGGATGTAGGAATCGGCGGCCTTGTCGCCCCGGCGACCCAGTTCACGACCGTCGTCGACACCCAGACCCTCGGCTCGGATCCCCAGGAGGATCGCACCGGCGGCCTGCGCCAATTCCGCCGCGAGTGCCTCGTCGGCGATTCTGCTGTGTGTGGATTCGCTCACCGGTCCAACACTTCCATAATTCGCAGCGCAAGTTCGGTAGGCGTTCCGTCTTCGGGTCTGATCACCAGCTCGGGACTTGTCGGAGCTTCGTAGGGATCGTCGACTCCGGTGAATCCCGTGATTTCCCCGGCCCTGGCCTTGGCGTACATGCCCTTGGGGTCTCGGGCTTCACATTGCTCGATCGGGGTGTCGACGTAGACCTCGACGAACTTCAGCCCGGCGGCCTCGTGCGCCGCCCGCACTCGATCACGATCTTCGCGGTACGGGCTTATCAGGCAGGCCACTGCCACTGCACCTGAATCAGCGAACAACTGCGCCACCGAGCCGACTCGGCGGACGTTCTCGGCGCGGTCATCGGCACTGAATCCCAGATCCGCGTTCAATCCGTGCCGGAGGTTGTCGCCGTCGAGGCGGTACGCCGGGATACCCGCGGCCACCAAGCGGCGTTCGAGTTCCACCGCGATCGTCGACTTACCCGAGGCCGAGAGACCGGTGAGCCACACGGTGGCGCCGGCAGTCGCACGTTCCTCGCGAGAAACCTCCGAACTGTGCCAGACGACGCGCGATTCCTTGAGCGTCGGACCGTTGATCATTCCGGCGGCGACGGTATTGCCCGTGGTCTCGTCCACGAGAATGAAGCTGCCCGTCACGCGGTTGCGGCGGTAGGGATCGAACATCAACGGCTGCTGCGTCTTGATCGAGATGCGGCCGATCTCGTTGAGGGACAGAGATTCTGCCTTCTCGTCGCGGTGCAGAGAATTGACGTCCAGCCGGTAGTCGAGCTTGACGATCTGCGCTTTCGTGGAGCGCGTGGTGTGCAGCAACGAGTAGCGATTGTTCTCCGACAGAGTTGTCTGTTCGGTCAACCAACAGACCATCGCATCGATTTCCTGCCCGACCTGCGGCCGGTTGTTGAGCCGACACAATTGGTCCCCGCGGCTGACGTCGAGATCGTCGGTCAGCTCGATGCATACGGCCGAGGGCGCAAACGCTTCGTCGATCACGTCACCGCCCGGCCCGTGGGCTGCCTTCACCGTCGAGGTGAATCCTGAAGGCAAAGCCACGATTTCGTCGCCGGGCTTGAAGACGCCGCTGGCCACCGTTCCGGCGTATCCACGGAAATCGTGGAGGTCGGCGTCGGTTTGCTTCTGCGGACGGATCACGTACTGCACCGGAAACCGAGCGTCGATCAAGTTGCGATCCGACGCGATGTGCACCTGCTCGAGATGGTGCAGCAGAGAAGGCCCGTCGTACCAGGACATGTTCTCGGTCCGGGCAACGATGTTGTCCCCCAACAGCGCCGAGACCGGAATGAACGTCAGGTCGTGAACGTCCAACTTGATAGCGAACTGTCGGAATTCTTCCTTGATCTCCTCGAACCGTTCCTGAGACCAGCCCACCAGGTCCATTTTGTTCACACACAGCACGAGGTGGGGTATCCCCAGGAGAGTGGACAAGAAGGCGTGCCGCCGCGTCTGTTCGAGCACCCCTTTGCGAGCATCCACCAGGATCAGGGCAAGGTCGGCCGTCGACGCGCCGGTCACCATGTTGCGGGTGTACTGCTCGTGCCCGGGAGTGTCCGCGATGATGAACTTCCGATGAGGGGTCGCGAAATACCGGTGGGCCACGTCGATCGTGATGCCCTGTTCACGCTCGGCGCGCAATCCGTCGGTCAGTAGCGCGAGGTTGGCGTACTCGTCGCCGCGTTCTCGACTGCTCCGTTCCACGGCCTCGAGTTGGTCCTCGAAGATCGACTTGGAGTCGTAGAGCAAGCGGCCGATGAGTGTCGATTTTCCGTCGTCGACACTGCCCGCTGTAGCGACTCTCAGCAGTTGCGGCATCAGAAGTACCCCTCTTTCTTACGATCTTCCATGCCAGCTTCGGAAATCCGGTCATCAGCTCTGGTTGCGCCACGCTCCGTGATACGGCTCGCCGCAACTTCTTCCACGACAGCGCCCGGTGTTTCGGCCGACGATTCGACGCATCCGGTACACGTTGCGTCGCCGACCGTACGGAAGCGCACCAACGCCTCGTAGGACTCTTCGCCGGCGCGCAACTCAAGGAAGCGGGTGCGTGCCAACAACATTCCGTCGCGTGGAACCACCTCGCGACGATGGGCGTAGTAGATGCCGGGGAGGTCGATCTGCTCGCTCTCGATGTACTGCCAGATGTCGAGCTCTGTCCAGTTGGAGAGCGGGAAGATCCGAATATGTTCGCCCTTACGGTGTTTGCCGTTGTACAGGTTCCACAGTTCAGGTCGCTGCACCTTCGGATCCCATTGCCCGAACTCGTCCCGGAAGCTGAACACCCTCTCTTTGGCGCGCGCCTTCTCCTCGTCTCGGCGAGCACCACCGAACACGGCGTCGAACTTGTTGTCGCGAATTCCGCGCAGCAACGCGTGCGTCTGCAGGCGATTGCGACTGGAACCGACTCCGGTGTCCTCGATGACGCGTCCGGCGTCGATGTCGTCCTGCACGCTGGAGACGACAAGACGCAGGTTGAAGCGATCGACCGTCTGGTCGCGGAATTCGATCACCTCGTCGAAATTGTGACCGGTGTCGACGTGCATCACAGCGAACGGCAGTGGG
Source organism: Rhodococcus sp. C3V (assembly GCF_029269915.1). Taxonomy (NCBI): domain Bacteria; kingdom Bacillati; phylum Actinomycetota; class Actinomycetes; order Mycobacteriales; family Nocardiaceae; genus Rhodococcus; species Rhodococcus sp. C3V. Next base: position 148,705 of record NZ_JARJBE010000012.1, on the reverse strand, counting down.
GCAGGCCAGAATGCCTTGGCCGCTACGTGCAGCATCACGACGGAATCCTTACCTCCGGAGAACAGGAGGACCGGCTTTTCGAAAGTCGCTGCGACTTCGCGGAAAATATGGACCGCCTCCGCTTCGAGTGCTCGCAGATGCGACAACTCGTAGGCGGGCGGGGTCTGGAGTGTTGCCATGTCTTTCGCTCCTGAGCATCACGTACTCCGTGCGGAACACCATTTCCGCATCGGTACATTTATGTACCGGACTGGTTCTAAATTGAACGCAATCACAGAATAGAACTCGTTCTACCCAAAGGTCAATGACCGGCAATCAGACGTCACAGACCGCGAACCGGACTCCTGCCACCAACTTCCGCCGTCACCGCATCCGCCGCCGCAACCAGCGCCGCGGCGCGGCGCTCGATCTCGGCGCCCGTGATCGCCCCACCCACATACAGAGTGAGCACAAGGGCCTGATGCCCCTCGGCGTCGTAGGTCGGGGCGGCAATGAGACTCACCGGATGCTCGTCGTCAGAGCTGATGTCGCGTCCGAGATACACCCTCTCGCCCAGGCTCGAGACCATCTCACCGAGCAGTTCACGCACCTCCGGCGGAAGATCGTGCGTCGCAACGCCCGCCATCAGCGTGTGCAGTCGCTGCCCGACGGGATCCAGACTCTCGACCAGATACCCCGCAGCCCGACACTCGCGGACCACGTTCCACAGACGCTCGCGATCCAAGCGCACCGGTAGGCTCGGCTCTTTGCTCAGCCAACTGTCCATGTCGTGATCCGAACCCCAGAGGACGTACATCAGTCCGACCGGTGGAGCGAACGGGTACACCTGACCGACCTTGGCGGCGCGACGCGCGCCGATCGGTCCGGTCACTTCGAGAACGCTGATCTGATCACCGATCACACCGGACGCCGTGCACGTCGTCCCGAACTCCGTGCTCACTTTCTCCAGATGGGTGCGGGCAATGGGTCCGACGGCAAATCCCCGCTGAGCTGCACGTCCGGCCGCGATCAAGGCCGGACCGAGCCCATAGGTCTTCGACACCTCGTCCCGAGTCAGGTATCCACGATCAGCCAGCGCCGTGAGGATTCCCAAGCAGGTGGGCTTGCTGATCTCGAGCGCGCGGGCCAGTTCCGACAGCCCGAACCGCTGATCAGGGCGGCCGACGAGGTAGTCGAGCACCTGAACCACCCGTTCGGTGGGAGGCGATTGCCTCCCCCTCGAGCGTGCTGCTTCAGGCGCCTTCTCCGGTCCACCCATTGACCACTCCCTAGAACGCGTTCTATTGTCGAAATACCCAACATCTACCAAATAGGTACATATTTGTACCACGACGCTCTGGACCGGCGACATAGTCGGAACTGTGAGGAGCCAGCGTGCTGACGGACCCGTTTGCCGAGGCGATCGCCGAAGCCGAGAAATTGATCGAGACTGCGCCGCACATCAGATCCGAACAGGATCTACTGGAGGGATACCAATATCTGGCCGGCGGAATCATTGCGACGACGCATGCCGCCTGGGCCGGCGAAAAGACCCATCCGAGTTTCATCCAGGGCACCGGACCATTCACCAAGATGGGCCTCGACAACCCCGACACTCTGTACTTCGGCGCCCGTATCAACGACGACAAGGAATACAAGGTCACCGGAAAGCGCGGCACCACAGCCGATCTCAGCTTCCAGGTGTTGAGTGGGAACTACACCAACTCGAACGTTCCCGGCAGCGAAATCGCCTTCGACGACCGCGAGTTGGAGATAGACGACGACGGTAACTTCGTCGCTTGGTTCGGCCCCGGCCCTGCCGACGGCCGAGCCAACTACTACACCCTGGCGCCCGGATCCTCGCAGCTGGTCGTTCGCGAGGTCTACAGCGACTGGAGTCAGCAGCGCGGTGTGATCCGCATCGAGCGCACCGATTCGATCGGGATCGCGCCGCCACCTCTCACCGCCGAAGAGACCGAGAAGCGTTACGCCCGGGCTGGGAAGGCACTGGTCACGCGGGTCAAGACGTGGCTCCAGTTCCCGGAGTGGTTCTACCTCAAGCTCACGGTCAACACCATGACCGAACCACGCCTGACACCGGGCGGGCTGGCAACGCAGTACTCGTCGGTGGGACATTACGAACTCACCGACGAGCAGGCGATGATCATCACCGTTCCCGCCTCCGACGCACCGTATCTCGGCTTCCAACTGGGGAGCCTCTGGTACATCTCACTGGACTACGTCAATCATCAGACCTCCCTCAACAACGGCCAGGCACAGGTCGATCCGGACGGGATGGTTCGAATGGTGGTCAGCGAGAAGAACCCCGGTGTCACCAACTGGATCGAAACCGTCGGACATCCGCGCGGCATTCTGCAGTTCCGTTGGCAGCGCGTGTCCCGCGAGCTGACGCCGCAGGACGGTCCCACCGTCGAAATCGTCGCCGTCGCAGATATTGCGAAGCACCTGCCGCATTTCGACACCAACGCCATCACCGCCGAGGACTGGGCAGCACGCATTGCCCAGCGCCAGGCCGCCATCGACAACCGAATGCTGGGGTAATCATGACCGCCTTGCTCGAAGACCGTGTAGTAGTCATCTCCGGAGTCGGCCCGGCACTCGGCCGCGCTCTGGCCCTTCGATGTGCGTCGGCCGGCGCGAGTCTTGTTCTCGCAGCACGTACGCAATCGCGACTCGACGACGTTGCGAAGGAAATAGTCGATGCCGGTGGGCGCGCCGTCACCGTTGCCACCGACATCACCGACCAGGCTTCCGCCGAGAATCTGGTGGCCGAGTCCATTGCCGCCTACGGCAAAGTGGACACTCTGATCAACAATGCATTCTCGATTCCGTCGATGAAACCGTTGGCTCGCACCGATTACCAGCACATCCGCGACAGCATCGAACTGACCGTACTGGGTGCGTTGCGCCTGACTCAGCTGTTCACGCCGGCACTTGGCGAGTCGGACGGCTCCGTGGTGAATATCAATTCGATGGTGTTGCGGCATTCGCAAGAGCGCTACGGCAGCTACAAGATGGCGAAGTCGGCCCTGCTCGCCATGTCGCAGTCCCTGGCCACCGAACTCGGCCCGCAGGGAATTCGTGTCAATTCGATTGCACCCGGCTATATCTGGGGAGACACCCTCAAGGGATACTTCGCGCACCAGGCGGAGAAGTTCGGCATGACTGTCGAGCAGATCTACGAGCACACTGCGTCGAACACCGACCTCAAGCGCCTGCCGACGACGGATGAAGTATCCGATGCGGCGATCTTCCTGGCGTCTCCGATGGCCAGCGCGATCACCGGCCAATGCATCGACGTCAACTGCGGCGAATTCCATCACTAGGAGCACCATGACTGAACGCACTCACGTCGGCACCGTCGAGGATCTCCATGCCTCGGCGACGCGGATGACCGGCCTGACGGACTTCGGCGTCGACGATTACACCGAAGCTCTGTCGGTCCTGCTCGAGTCTTACGACCGTGACGAGGATCTGACGCCCTTCGGCAGCAAGATCTCTCGGGTATTCCTTCGCGGCGCCCTGGTGGCCCGTCTGCTCAGCGAATCGGCGTGGAAGGAGCATCCGGAGCACGCCGACGTCAAGATCGAGCGGCCGATCTTCGTCACCGGATTGCCACGGACGGGCACCACTGCCTTGCACCGCCTCCTCACGGTCGACCCGGCTCACCAGGGCCTCGAGATGTGGCTGACCGAGTTCCCTCAGCCTCGCCCGCCTCGCGATACGTGGGAATCGAACCCGGTCTTCGCCAAGATCGAGGAGACATTCGGTCAACACCACGTCGAGCATCCCGAATTCATGGGCGTGCACTACATGTCGGCCAGCGAAGTCGAAGAATGTTGGCAACTCTTGCGTCAGACGTTCAAGTCCGTGTCGTACGAGTGCCTGGCGAATCTACCCACGTACTCCGCATGGCTGAAAGACCAGGAGTGGTCGAACGCCTATGCACGACACAAGAAGAACCTGCAGCTGATCGGTCTGCCCGATCAGGATCGACGGTGGGTCCTCAAGAACCCGAGCCACCTGTTCGCGCTCGACGAATTGATGGAGGCGTACCCCGACGCGCTTGTCATTCAGACTCACCGCTCCCCTACGACGATCATTCCGTCGGTGTGCAGCCTGGCCGCCCAGGCGACAGAGGGTTGGTCGAACACGTTCACCGACAAGGTGATCGGCGAAAGTCAGCTCGAATTGTGGGCCAGGGGGCTCGAGCAGTTCGACAGTGCACGCGCACACCACAATCCCGCGCAGTTCATCGACGTCGACTATCAGGACTTCGTCACCGATCCGCTGGGAACCGTCGAGAACATCTACACGCACTTCGACATCCCGTTGACAGCTGCCGCGCAGCAGTCGATGGAGGCCATGCACGAGGAAAGCCGCTCGGGTGCTCGCAAACCTTCGCACAAGTACACGCTCGAGGAGTTCGGTCTGACGAAGGAGCAGGTGGAAGAGCGATTCGGAACTCGCTGACCACCGCTGGCCGACGACCTTGCTGACAACTGAAGCCCCGCCGATCGGCGGGGCTTCAGTGATCAAAACGCGGTCAGCTGCTGAGATGCTCACCCAGCAGTCGGTCCAACTCGACCGGCGCCTCGTCCGGAATCCAGTGGCTCACGCCGCTGAGAACCTCGAACCGGTACGGGCCGTCGACAAACGCGGGGGTGAGCGCAGACCCTTTGGGGCCGATGGCGGCGTCGCCGTCACTCCAGACGTGCAGGGTCGGCACGGTGACCCTGGCAGTTGCGGGGTTCGGCTTGGTCATCCACATCGCGCGGTACCAGTTCAGACCGCCGCGTAGCCGACCGGGAGCCAGCATGGCGTTCAGATCGCGCCGCGCGTTCTCCGGCGTCTGCCCGCTCGAAATCAGGAACTTTTCACCTGCCGACGTGGAGGACAGAATCTTCTCGGGGAAGAAGGGTAATTGGAACGCGCCCATGTACCACGACTTCAGTCCCTGTGTGCTGGTCACCATCGCCTTGACGAACGCCAGTGGGTGCGGAACCGACACCGCGGTCACGGTATCGAGCAAGTCCGGCCGTTCGGCGGCCACCTGCCATGCGACTGCGGCACCCCAGTCGTGGCCGACCAGGTGCACTTTGCCCACCGCGATCGCGTCGATCAGTGCGACAGTGTCAGCGGCGAGTTCGGACCCACGGTACGCCCAGCGCGCTTTCGGCCTGGCGCCGGGTGAGTACCCTCGCTGATCCGGTGCGACGGTCCGGAAGCCGCGGTCGTGCAGTAACGGCGCAAGGTGATCCCATGAGCGGGAATCCTGCGGAAACCCGTGCAGGAGAACCACGACCGGACCGTCGGCGGGTCCTTCGTCGCGTACGTCGAAGGTCAGCCCGGACCGGGAGTACGAGGTGAGGCGATCCGCCGGTGTAGTCATAGCGCCACGCTAGTCTTCGCGGCCCTGGTAACCGGAGCCTTTTCACCGGCACGCAGGAACTGACCTGTCTTTTCGATTCCGAATGCGGGGGCGAATTCACCTTCGCGGTAGACGAGTCGGCCGTTGATCACCGTAGCGACCGCTGCGTCGTCGCTGCGGTTGACCATCCGGCTGATCCCGCCGTACTCGGGAACCTTTGCCTCGAACAACCCGTCCACCGACTCGTCGAGCCCGGCCGGGTCGATGACAACGAAGTCCGCGCGGTCACCCTGGCGTAGATGCCCGGCGTCGATGCCGTACCAGTCCGCCAGTTCGCCCGTCAGGCGGTGGATTGCGCGCTCGATGGTGAGGAACGGCTTGCGGTCACTCTGAGCGTCCTTGACGCGCTTGAGGAGTCGCACCGGGTAGTTGTAGAACGCCATGTTGCGCAGATGCGCGCCGGCATCGCCGAAGCCCATCTGCACACCGGAACTCGCGGCGAGTTTCTTCGCGAACTTGGGCCGGTGATTGGCAATGGTGGTGCGCCAGCGAAGATCTCGCCCGTACTTCACCACCAGGTCGAGGTACGCGTCCACCGGGTGCACTCCGCGGATGTCACCGACCTGACCGAAGTTCTTGCCGATCAACGTCTCGTCCGGGCATCCCACGATGACCGCATCGTAGAAATTGCGATGCCAGATGCGGGGTGAGAACTTGTTGTCGTAGTCCTTACGGAATGCGCGACGGTACGACTCGTCCTGGAGCAGTTCGTTGCGCTCCACCTGGTCCTTGAGGTGCAAAGCGGCGGCGCCGGCGCCGAACTCCTCGAACACGACGAGGTCGATTCCATCCGCGTAGACGGTGAAGGGAACCGGCAGGTGCTGCCACTTGAAATCGGTCTTGGCGAAGCGATTGAGCAGTGGGGCCGCAGCGAGCATGAAGTACACGATCACCGGGTAGGCCTTCGAATCCGCGCCTGAGAGCAGCGACGTCTTGAGCGGCTTCTTGCGTCCGATCGCGGAGCTTTCGGCGAAGAACGCCGCGACGTTCGGATGCAGGTTGATGGTCGGAGCGCTCTGCAAGATCTTTCCGCGATCACGAAGGATGCGGTTGAGGAATCGGAACTCTTTCCGCCGTGCATACGTCGACGGCAAAGAGCGAGAACGATATTCGTCGCCGTCGATCTTGTCGAGGGCATTGGTCATCGACGACAGGCCCAGCATCCCAGCGTCGATGGCATCCTCGAGCATCGAGCCCATCCGGCCGAGTTCCGAGCGAGTCGGCTTGACCTTCTTGTCGGTGCCGCGCCCCAGTCCGAGTACGTGCGTGCGGATGTCGGAATGACCGATGAAGGCCGCGACATTGGGTCCGAGGGGAAGGGCTTCGAGGGCGGCGGTGTACGCCGCGGGACCGGTCCAGGTCTTGTTCGCTTCGAGGATGCGCAGCACCGCGTCGTGGGGAACTGCTTCGACCCGGCTGAACAGATCCGCAATCTCGCGCGGGGTCGAATACACCGTCGACAGCGAGCAATTGCCGAGCACGACCGTCGTGACGCCGTGGCGAACCGATTCCGGAAGCCCTGGACTGACCAAGGCTTCGGCGTCGTAGTGCGTGTGGACGTCGACAAAGCCGGGGAGAACCCATTTGCCGGCCGCGTCGATCACTTCTGTGTCCGGCCCGATCTCGAGGCGCGTCGTGGACACCTCCGCGACCACGCCGTCTCGAATTCCGAGATTACGACGCAGACCTGGAGCCCCCGTCCCGTCGAACCACAACCCGTCGTTGACCACGATGTCGAAAGCAGACACTGTCGGACTCCTCGCCTCACGTATGTGTTACCTCACGTTATAGACAGCGTTGAGTAAAAGTCAATGAACCATTCGAACCAATACATAAGATGACGGAATGGCTGCAGTCCCCCGCTCCCCCGAAGACCGTCAGAGGCAAATCCTCGAGGTGGCAGTACACATGTTGCGGACCGAGCCTTTCGACCAACTGTCGATGGATCGCGTCGCAGCCGAGGCCGGTGTCTCGCCGCCACTGCTGTTCCACTACTTCAAGAACAAGAAGGGTTTCCAGAACGCCATCCTCGAGGCCGCCTCGGCCGATCTCGAAGATCGAATGCGACCGGATCCCGAGCTACCCATCACGTCCCAGCTGCGCTCAGGTATCGAGACATTCGTCGACGCCGTTATCGAGCACCCCACCATTTACCTCGCCGTGATGCGTATGGCCGGCAGTGGCGACGTTCGAATGCGCACGATCTACCGAGGCATGCGCCGCACTTTCACCACGTGGATCGTCGCTGCGCTGACGAATCTAGGCATCGAATCGAATGCGACCGTGGAGGCGACAATCGCCGGGTGGCAGGCATTCATGGAGGAAATCGTCGTCAACTGGATCGACGAGCCGACGCTCGAGCGAGGCGAAATGGTCGACCTCTGCGAACGAATCTTCTACCACTGCCTACCGGCAGCGGGCATCAGCGTGGAGCAAATAGTGGCAGCCACCGTTGTCGCGACGGCCAGTGAGTCCGGCGCAACACAACTGTGATCTTCGTGCCGGGGTTTCACAGGTGGTCACGATTGGGTATCTTGCTTGCAGTGGCACTGGACCACGACCCCAACACATGAAGGATCCAACATGGAGTCTGTCGAAAACGTATTGCCCGAGGGTGTCAAGCTCGAAGACGTCTTGAGTGTCCTCAAGGTCGCAGTTGCGGGCATCGGCCTCATCAGCGCACTTTCGGCATTCAGCTGATTGCAAAGCGTCATCGACAGGCCGGACTTCGGGGAGTCCGGCCTGTTTTTTGTTTACGTTCCTGAACAATCCGTGAACTTTTCAGCAACTTCAGCGCAAAGCGGTCATTTCGACCCAAACAAGCGTCCAGTTTGCTAACTTGTGTCTGCGACACAAGGTCGTACAGAAACACCACGCAGACACAACCTTGTACATACAAACCTGTACATACGACACGGAGGACCGAAACATGGGTTCCATCAACACCCTCAGCGCCGTCATCGACATCATCAAGGTCGTCCAGCCGTTGATCGCCAAGCTCAACCTCAGCTGATTCGCTTGGACCACACCCCTGCCAGGGCGTAACTCGAAATGGGGCCGACATCGTCGGCCCCATTTTCCGTAGGTGCCCTATCTCAGCCGAGTGCCTTCTTGATCTCTCCTGCCAGTACCGACGCCAGCTGCGGCGGCACCGCATTGCCGATCATCGTGCGCACCGCTCCCCACTTACCCTCGAAGACGTAGTCGTCGGGAAAGGTCTGGAGGCGAGCAGCTTCTCGAACGGTCAACGATCGCGTGTGTTTCGGATGCACGTTGCGTGAAGCCGAGATCATCCCGAAAGTGGTTCCGACCGTGGACGCCGGCTCGTCCCACCGGAGGCGCTTGTACGTCGTGTTGTATCCGGACGACGGTCGCATCGCCGGATCTTCGTTGTCGTGAGCCGACATTCCTTCTGGTACATCACGCAGCCACCGCAAGACGTGCTCGGGATGTTCGACGGCCCAGTGCAGCGGGTCCGTCTCGCAGGCCTGCCCGGATTCCAGCGGGGCCAGATCGACGGTGGCATCGCGGAAAGTCCTCAGCGGCGCAACATCATTCACGCCGTGAGTCTTCGGCGGGAAACGCAGCGGCCCGATACCACTGTCGCGGCGGGTCGCCACGATGAACACTCGTTCCCGGAACTGCGGGACGCCGTAATCCTGCGCATTGACCGTGTTGACCGACGCGTCGTAACCGCATGCAGCCATCTCGCCGAGAATCCGGTCGACGACCATCCCACCGTCCGGGTCTTTCATGCTCAGCAGCAGCCGAACATTTTCCATCACCACGACCTTCGGCCTCACCAGATCGGCGAGCTCGAGTAGGTTTCGGAAGAGATGGTTACGCGGATCGTCGCGGTCTCGCCGGCCGGCGAGACTGAAACCCTGACACGGCGGCCCCCCGGCCAACACATCGATATTCACCTGTGCCAGAAGATCTTTCACACGGGCTTCGTCGATCGCCCGGATGTCCTCACCGAGGCACCGCGCGCCGGGGAAGTTCCGATCGAAGGTCGCGCGCGCCTCCGGCACGACTTCGATGTATCCCTCCACCGAAAACCCCGCCATCCGAAAGCCTTCGGCCATACCGCCACAACCGGAGAACGCCGTCAATACGGTGGGGCCACCGTTTCCTGCCCCCGCGACCGCACGCCTGGCCACCGAGGCGGGGTCGTTGACCGGTGTCGCTCGACGCGCACGGGTACTACCGCTCGATCGCTTCCGGGGGGCCGCGTACGTGCCCTCACGCTTGGCTGCTTCCAACGCGGAGAGGGCCGTGAGGACTGCTCGCTCAACCGGTGGCTTCGGATATGCCTTGTCGAGTTCCCACGCGGAGACGACTGCTGACGAGACTCCCGCCTGGCGGGCGAACTGGAACTGACTGATCCCCACGTGCAAGCGCCGCGATCGCAGGTCCTGTCCCGAAATCAATTCAGTGCCTCACTCATGTGGTCCGCTCGCTCCGGCAGCCCAGACTATCGCAGCCGACCCCGCGAACCGGGACCACACAAGAGAGACCGGCAGGCGATATGCCTGCCGGTCTCCGACACGAGCGGATGACGGGACTCGAACCCGTGTGAACGGCTTTGCAGGCCGGTGCCTAGCCACTCAGCCACACCCGCGTCAGTGAGTAACTCTGCCCTGAGTGACGATCTCGAACCACAGTTCCGCTCAGCATGATTCGAGTGCGTTCTCGCCAAGCGTTCCAGTCTCTGGGAAAAGTGCGGGCCTTTCGGGAACAAATCGGTCAGTCTCGATGCTGACTCCCTCGGTGGGCGCAGGTCATTCGATTGCGGCCCGAATTTCGCCCGAACGACCGAGCAGTTCGCCAGACCCAGACAACCCAGAAGGTTTCATGAGTGCCGAGAACACCGCCATCGCCCCGCTTGTGAAGGCAGCCCCGCTGGAAACGAGCAGTATCGACCATAAGCCGAGCGTCGGGAAGATTCTTGCCCTCGGTTCCATGACTGCACTCGGGCCCTTCACCATCGACATGTACCTGCCCGCGCTGCCGGATATCGGTGCCGATCTCGGGGTCTCGTCGTCAACGGTTCAGCTGACCATCACCGGAACTCTCATCGGCCTCGCACTCGGCCAGCTGTTGGTCGGGCCGCTCTCGGACACTCTCGGCCGCAAAAAGCCGCTGCTTGCCGGAATCGGCGTCCATATCCTGGCTTCGCTGCTGGCGGTCTTCGCACCGAGCATCGCGGTCCTCGGCATCCTGCGGGTTTTCCAGGGCATGGGCGCGGCGGCCGCGGCAGTGGTGACCATGGCGATCGTCCGCGACCTCTACAGCGGTAACACCGTTGCCGTTGTGATGAGCCGGCTGATGCTCGTGCTCGGCGTTGCGCCGATCCTGGCGCCCAGCATCGGTGGCGCCCTCCTCGTCGCCCTCGACTGGCGCGGGATCTTCGTCGTACTGGCACTGATCGGCGTCGGCACAGCGATGATCGGTGCGTTCGGACTGTCCGAAACATTGCCGAAGGAAAAGCGTCGCCCGAGCGGATTGACGTCGGTTCTCCGTACCTACGGTTCGCTGCTCGGCGACCGCACGTTCATGGTCCTCACGCTCGTCTCCAGCGTCGGCATGGCGTCGTTGTTCGCGTATGTCTCCGGCGCGTCGTTTGTCTATCAGGATCAGTACGGCCTCAATCAGCAGGAGTTCGCACTGCTCTTCAGTGCGGGCGCTATCGCGTTGATCGGCGCTTCGCAGGTCAACGTTCGACTGCTCGATCGCTGGACTCCTCAGCAGATCACCAAGTGGGCCCTCGTGGCTGCGGTTGTCTCCGGGGCCGTCGTCATTGCTGTCGCGGTCCTGGAACTCGGCGGACTCGCCGGATTCGTGATCGCACTGTGGGTCATGGCCGGCGCCATCGGGTTCGTTCTGCCCAACGCCCCGGCACTGGCCCTCGCTCGTCACGGCGAAGCGGCCGGTACTGCCGCGGCAATGCTCGGTGCATTCCAGTTCGGCGTCGGTGCGGCCATCGCGCCGGCAGTCGGTCTACTGGGAAACACGAGCACAGCCCTGGCCGTCACGATGACGGCGTGTGTGTCGCTCGGTCTGATCGCTCTTCTGGCTACGTCCCGAAAGAGTGAATCGGTCTAACCGGCAGCGGAGAACCACTCGCTGTAGAAGGTGGCAAGTCCCAGGACGCACGAGATCGCGACGAAGATCCAGAATCTTGCGATCACGACGGTTTCCGGCCAACCGAGTAACTCGAAGTGATGATGGATCGGGGCCATCTTGAATACGCGTCGACCGGACGATCGGAAGACCAGAACCTGGATGATCACCGACAGGATCTCAGCGACGAACAGGGCGCCGATGATGACCATCAGCAGCTCGGTGTGCGTCGTGACGGACAGGCCGACAACCAGGCCGCCGAGTGCCAAGGAGCCGGTGTCGCCCATGAAGATCTGAGCCGGGGCGGCATTCCACCAGAGGAAGCCGAGGCACGCCCCGCCTGCGGCGGCAGCGACGATCGCTAGATCGAGAGGGTCACGAACGTCGTAGCAACCGGCGGCAGGCTCGAGGACACACGAGTTCCGGTACTGCCAACCGGCGATGACGACGTAGGTCCCCAGGATCATGCCCATCGAACCGGCCGCGAGACCGTCGAGGCCGTCGGTGAAATTGACGGAGTTGGACCAGGCGAACACCAGAATGCAGAAGAAGACCACAAAGCCGATGGCACCCATGGAGAACACCGAGATGTCACGAACATGGGACAGGTACTGGCTTCCGGGAGTGACTCCGTTGTTGTTGGAGAACTGCAGGAACAAAATGCCGAAGATGATGGCACTCGCCAGCTGACCGACGGTCTTCGCTGTCTTGTTGAGCCCGAGATTGCGCTTCTTACGGATCTTGATGAAGTCGTCGAGAAAGCCGACGATTCCCAGTGACGTGGCGAGCGCGAGAACCAGCCAACCGGATGCAGACAGCCGCGGTAGCCGCGAGCCGAATCCGATGATGTGTGCCGCCAGGTAGCCCGCCCACATACCGGCGATGATCGCGATCCCGCCCATCGACGGGGTGCCACGCTTGCCCTGATGACTCTGCGGACCCTCGATCCGAATCTCGTGCCCGAGCCCCTGCCGCGAAAGCACACGAATGAGAAACGGAGTCAGGAAGAGCGCGACGAACAACGAGACGCCACCCGCTACGAGGATTGAAATCACCCGTGGGACTCTACAGACGTAAGCGGCTGCGACACACAATCAGACAAGGCACCCGACCGCTTGCCAGCATGGGATGATCGAACTTATGTCTCCCCCCGCGCCGCTCCCCCTCGACCCCATCGAAGAGGCGCATCGTCAGTGGACGAAGCACGGTTGGAGCGATGTCGCCGACGGTATGGCTGCGGTCACGTCGGTGATGCGTGCGCAGCAGATCATGATGGCGCGGGTCGAAGAGGTACTCAAGCCTCTCGGGCTGACCTTCGCCCGCTACGAACTGCTGACGCTTCTCACCTTCACCAGGTCGGGCGCACTCCCGATGGCCAAGGCAAGTGCCCGACTCCAGGTTCACCCCACCAGCGTCACCAATGCCGTCGACCGTTTGGAGAAAGCGGAGTTGGTCAGGCGGGTCCCGCATCCCAGCGATCGCCGTGCAACGCTCATCGAGATCTCGGACGCCGGTCGCGCACTGGCCCTCGAAGCGACCGAAATGCTCAACAGCAAGGTGTTCGCTCACCCCGGACTCCAGCAGGACAAGCTCGAGCAATTGGTGACGATCCTCACTGAACTTCGCAAGACTGCGGGTGACTTCGACACCGGCGGCGCACCGACCAAGTGGTGAACCGACCACCCGTACACACAAAGAAACTGCCCTCACACTCTCGACGAGTGTGAGGGCAGTTTCAGCGCTGTTGAAATTCGGCGCTGTTGAAATTCAGCGGTGCTTGAATTCTGCCGACCGCTTCTCCACGAACGCGGTCATGCCTTCCTTCTGATCCTCCGTCGCGAAGGTCGAGTGGAACACCCGACGCTCGAAGCGGACGCCCTCGGCGAGGGTGGTCTCGAAGGAGCGGTTGACTGCTTCCTTGGCCATCATCGCAATCGGCAGCGACATCTCGGCGATGGTGGTTGCGGTCTTCAAGGCATCGTCGAGCAGATCGGCGGCCGGAACGATCCGGGCAACCAGGCCTGCACGTTCGGCTTCTTCTGCGTCCATGTTGCGGCCGGTGAGGCACAGCTCCATGGCCTTGGCCTTGCCCACGGCGCGCGTAAGGCGCTGCGAGCCACCGATACCCGGAATGACACCGAGCTTGATCTCGGGCTGGCCGAACTTCGCGGTATCCGAAGCGATGATGAAATCGCAGAGCATCGCAAGCTCGCAGCCACCACCGAGCGCGTATCCGGAGACGGCGGCGATCAGCGGCTTACGAGCTGCTGCGACGCGATCCCACGGGGTGAAGAAATCCTCGACGTATGCGTCCATGTACGTCTTGGACTGCATTTCCTTGATGTCGGCACCGGCGGCGAAGGCGCGCTCGGAACCGGTGATCAGGATGGCTCCGATGCCGCTGTCCGCTTCGAGGTCGGCAACCGCGGCGACGACCTCGTTCATCAGCTCGGAGTTCAGCGCGTTGAGAGCCTTCGGGCGGTTGAGCGTGATGACGCCGACGCGACCCTTACGCTCGAGGATGATGGTGTTGAAGTCGGTCACTACTGTCCTTCGGTCGAACGGTCACGGATGTCGTTGATGATGGCAGAGAAGTCCTGACCGCCACCGCCTGCGGCATGGAAGCGACTGTAGAGCTCGGCGGCCTTGAGTCCGATCTCCGCATCGACGCCGTTGTTGCGCAGCGCATTTGCTGCCAGACCCAGGTCCTTGTCCATCAGTGCAACAGCAAAGCCAGGCTGGTAGTCGTTGTTGGCCGGGCTGGTGGGCACCGGTCCCGGTACCGGGCAGTTGGTGGTCAGTGCCCAGCACTGCCCCGAGGCGTTGGACGCCACGTCGAAGAGCGCTTGGTTGCTCAGGCCGAGCTTTTCGCCCAACACGAACGCCTCGCTGATCGCGATCATCGAAATGCCGAGGATCATGTTGTTGCAGATCTTGGCTGCCTGGCCGACACCGGCGTCGCCGCAGTGAACGACCTTGCGGCCCATCACGTCCAGCAACGGTGACGCGGCTTGGAAGTCAGCCTCGGAACCGCCGACCATGAATGCCAGCGTGCCTGCGGTAGCCCCGACGACTCCACCGGAGACCGGTGCGTCGACGCTGCGGTGACCGGCCGCTTCGGCCTTGTCGTGTGCCTCGCGGGCGTCGGCGACGTCGATGGTGGAACAGTCGATGAACAGCGTGCCCGGTGTTGCCACCGGCAGCAGCTCTTCGTACAGACCCAGAACGTGCTTACCGCTCGGCAGCATCGTGATCACGACGTCGGCACCGCGAACGGCGTCGACCGCCGAATCCGCCACCGATGCACCGTCTTTGACTGCCTGCTCCAGCGCCGCAGGTGCCAGGTCGAAACCGACGACCTTGTGTCCGGCCTTGACGAGATTGGCCGCCATCGGGCCACCCATGTGACCGAGTCCGATAAATCCAATGGTGCTCATTAGTGATGCTCCTTCGGCGGTGATCAGTTGCCTTGCGGTTGAGGGGCGAGTCCGAGCTCGTTGTCGCCCAGCGGGGCGAAGTAGGCGTCGACGGATTCTGCCGTGACGTCGTCGAGAGTTGCCGGCAACCACTTCGGGTTTCGGTCCTTCTCCACGACCTGGGCGCGAATGCCCTCGACCAGATCGTGTGAGGCGAGCGCAGCGGTCGAGACCCGGAACTCCTCGTTGAGGACTTCTTCCAAGCTTGCTGCTTCCTTGGCATGCCGCAGAGATCGCAGGGTCACCGACAGTGCAATCGGGGACTTGCCGAGAATCTGCTCCGCTGCCTTCTCAGCTTCGGGGATTCCACTTGCGCGAAGACGCTCGACGATGGTGGATACGTCGTCGGCGGAGTACGCGGCGTCGATCCAGCTCTGCTGGGCCAACAGTTCCGACACCGGAGCCGGCTCCGCGTACTGCGCCACGGCGTCGGCAACCGAAGACGACGCGAGTGCGGCGATGAACGTCTCGATGTTCTCCGACGGGATGAAGTGGTCAGCGAAACCTGCTGCGATGGCATCGCCGGCGCTCAGTCGTGCCGTGGTGAGCGCGATGTGCGTCCCGAGTTCACCGGGAGCACGCGAGAGCAGGTAAGTTCCGCCCACGTCTGGAATGAAACCGATTCCGGTCTCGGGCATTCCGATCATCGAGCGCTCGGTCACGATGCGAATGTCGCCGTGTGCGGACACTCCGACGCCACCGCCCATGACGATCCCGTCCATGATCGCGACGTACGGCTTCGGGTAGTTCGCGATCTCGGAGTTGAGGATGTACTCCTCACGCCAGAAGTCGAGCGAACCGGTCTTGCCGTCCTTGGCGTCATGGTAGATCGAGACGATGTCGCCGCCGGCGCACAGACCACGCTCGCCGGCGCCCGTGAGTACGACTGCCTTGACGTCGTCGTCGGACTTCCATTCCTCGAGGGCCTTGGCCATCGCCTTGACCATCGAGTGGTTGAGGGCATTGATCGCCTTGGGACGGTTGAGAGTGATGAGCCCCAGTCCGTCACGCTTTTCGATCAATACCTCGAGCTCGTCGCTCATGCTGCTCCCTGCTTTCCCTGACCTGATGCGACCACGCTGCGGGCGATGACCACCCTCATGATCTCGTTGCTGCCTTCGAGGATCTGATGAACCCGAAGATCGCGGACGATCTTCTCGATCCCGTACTCAGCAAGATAGCCGTACCCGCCGTGAAGCTGGAGGGCCTTGTTGGCTACGTCGAATCCGGTGTCGGTGGCAAAGCGCTTGGCCATCGCACACAACTCCACGACGTCGGACGCTCCGTCTTCGAGTGCGGCAGCGGCGCGCCACAGCAACGTCCTGGCCGCTTCGAGTTCGGTACGCATGTCGGCGAGCTGGAACTGCAGGGCCTGCGACTCGATCAGTGCCGAACCGAAAGCTTTGCGGTCCACCAGATATGCGACTGCCTTCTCCAGCGCTGCCTGGGCCCCACCAACCGAACAGGCGGCGATGTTCAGCCGGCCGCCGTTGAGACCCTTCATGGCGATGCGGAATCCGCTGCCCTCTTCACCGAGCATGTTGGCGGCAGGAACTCGCACGTCTTCGAAGATCACCTGACGGGTGGGCTGCGCGTTCCAGCCCATCTTGACCTCGTTGGCACCGAAGGACAGTCCGGGCGAATCCTTGGGCACGATGAACGCCGAGATCCCCTTGGCGCCGGCAGATCCGGTGCGCGCCATCACGACGTACACGTCGGAAGTGCCTGCGCCGGAGATGAACTGCTTGACGCCGTTGAGGATGTAGTCGTCACCGTCGCGGACGGCCTTGGTGCTCAGGCCCGCAGCATCGGAGCCAGCGCCGGGTTCGGTGAGGCAGTAGCTGCCCAGTTGATCCATCGAGCAGAGTCCGGGGATCCATTTGTGGCGCTGTTCGTCGTTGCCGAACTGGTCGATCATCCACGTGACCATGTTGTGGATGGAGATGTACGCTGCGATCGACGGATCGCCCTTGGCCAGTTCTTCGAAGATCCGGGCAGCGTCGACGCGACTCAGTTCACTGCCACCCACGTCTTCACGAATGTAGATACCGCCCATTCCCAGGGACGCCGCCTTACGGAGGACGTCCACCGGGAAATGCTTGGTCTGATCCCACTCCACTGCGTTGGGCGCCAGATGCTCGGCCGCGAAGTCGCGGGCAGTGTCACGAATCGCCCGCTCGTCATCGGTCAGAGTAAACATGGAAAGTGTTCCGATCAGTTCATCGTGGGGATGACGAAGTGGTTGTCAGGAGCGGAGTCTACGGAGCGACCCTCCTGACCTGCTTCCTTCTTGCCGGAAGGCCAGCGCTGCGTCACGGTCTTGGTCTTGGTGTAAAAGCGGAAGGAGTCGGGACCGTGCTGGTTCAGGTCACCGAATCCGGAGCGCTTCCAGCCACCGAAGGTGTGGTACGCGATCGGGACCGGGATCGGCACGTTCACGCCGACCATGCCGACGTTGACGCGAGCGGTGAAGTCACGCGCGGTGTCGCCGTCGCGGGTGAAGATGGAGACGCCGTTGCCGTACTCGTGTTCGGTCGGAAGACGCAGTGCCTCTTCGTAATCGGCAGCGCGGACCACCTGAAGGACGGGTCCGAAGATCTCTTCCTTGTAGATGCGCATGTCCGAGGTGACGTTGTCGAACAGGGTTGCGCCGGCGAAGAATCCACCTTCGTGGCCTTCGAGGGTGAAGCCGCGGCCGTCGACGACTGCCGTTGCGCCCTCGTCGATGCCGATCTGCACGTAGTTGTTGACGCGGTCGAGGGCATCCTGGCAAACGAGCGGTCCGAAATCGACGCCTTCGTCGTCACTGCGACCGATCTTGAGCTTCGCGACGCGCTCCTTCAGCTTCGCGACAAGAGCGTCCGCGGTCTCCTCGCCGACGGGAACGGCAACCGAGATGGCCATGCAACGCTCGCCGGCGCTGCCGTAGCCCGCACCGATCAGGGCGTCGGCAACCTCGTCGAGGTCCGCGTCCGGCATGACGATCGCGTGGTTCTTGGCGCCACCGAAGCACTGTGCGCGCTTGCCGTGAGCTGCGGCCGTCTCGTAGATGTACTGAGCGATCGGCGTGGAGCCGACGAAGCCGACGGCCTTGATGCGATCGTCGGTGAGCAGAACGTCGACAACTTCCTTGTCACCGTTGACGACGTTGAACACACCCGCGGGCAGTCCTGCTTCGAGGAAAAGCTCGGCCAGGCGCAGCGGCACGGAGGGGTCACGCTCGGAGGGCTTGAGGATGAAGGCGTTACCGGCGGCGAGGGCGGGGCCGGCCTTCCACAGCGGGATCATCGCGGGGAAGTTGAAGGGCGTGATGCCGGCAACGACGCCGAGCGGCTGACGCATGGAGTACACGTCGATGCCGGTGCCGGCACTCTCGGTGAATTCACCCTTGAGCAGGTGCGGAGCGCCGACGGCGAACTCGATGACCTCGAGGCCGCGCTGGATGTCACCCTTGGCGTCGGCGACGGTCTTGCCGTGCTCGGACGAGAGGAGGCGGGCCAGAGAATCCATCTCGGCCTGAGCGAGCTGCAGGAACTTCATCAGCACGCGGGCACGCTTCTGCGGGTTGAACGCTGCCCACACCTGCTGCGCCTCTTCGGCATTGGCGATGATGGCTTCGGTCTCGGCCTTGCTCGCGAGGGGAACGCGGGCCTGCACCTTGCCGGTGTTGGGATCGAACACGTCCGCAAATCGATCAGATGTCCCGGGAACACGCTTGCCACCGACGAAGTGCGTCAACTCGTGAACCGTCGCATTTTCAACCATTGTGCTAACCCGTTCCTTGCTCGTATGGACCGCCCAGGAGGCAGCAGTGAATATGTCTACCATCCTATAGTTGGATGTCCATGTATGTCTAGAGCCCAAGGGCTGTGCGCCTTTATTAACCGCGGGGGGTTAATAAAGGCGCACAGCGCGGAGCGCGGCTGCCGCTTCCTGCGCGACTACTGCATCGGTGACGTCGTATCCGTCCGATCCCCCACCAGGTCCGCCGGAAACTGCGACAACCTTGCGCGCCGAGAGATGCACCGCATCGACGCCGACGGCGGCGATTGCCGGGATGTCGTCGACGGTTATTCCGCCACCGGCCATGATCTGGATCCGGCCCGCGGCATGTTCGACCATTCGACCGATCTCGTCGAGTCCCTCATTGCAAGTGTCCGCACCCCCGGACGTCAGCACGCGGGTCACGCCCAGGTCGATCAGTTCGTCCAGCGCGGTCAGACGGTCGGTCACCACGTCCATCGCACGATGTACTGTCACCTCGACTCTCGCCCGGTCCACGCATCCGATGATGCGGCGCAGCACGACGGTGTCGATCGAATAATCTTCTGTCAGCGCGCCGATCACGATGCCGGAAGCTCCACCGGCCACAGCAGCATGTACGTCGTGCTCCATCACCCACACTTCGTCGGGTGAGAACACAAAACCTCCGGCGCGCGGACGGATCAGCGGGTGAACCGCGATCCCCACTTCCGACACAGCCTCGATCACTCCGATGCTGGGCGTCAATCCCCCCGTCGGGCCGAGTGCCGCACACAACTCGACTCGAGTCGCTCCCACCGAACGCGCGATCCTCGCCCCCCGCACGTCCTGCACAGCCAGCTCCAGAACCGTCATGTCAGAAGGACTGCCACGACGGCTTGTGTTCGAGCGCATACCGGTAGTAGTCGGCAAGTTTGAGTGAACTGGCCGCAGCTTCGTCGATGACGACGGTGACATGGCGATGCAATTGCATCACCGAAGCCGGGCAGAAAGCAGACAACGGACCTTCGACGGCAGCGGCGATCGCGTCAGCCTTGCCTTCTCCGGTCGCGATCATCACCAGATGCCTTGCATCGCTGATGGTTCCGAGCCCCTGGGTGAGCACGTGATGTGGGACGTCGTCCACACCGTCGAAGAAGCGTGCGTTGTCGATCCGGGTCTGCTCGGTCAGCGTCTTCACGCGGGTTCTCGAGGTCAACGACGATCCGGGCTCGTTGAAGCCGATGTGGCCGTCGGTACCGATGCCGAGCAACTGCACGTCCACTCCCCCGGCCGCCGCGATGCTCTGGTCGTACCGGGCGATCTCCTGCTCCGGGCACGGCGCTTCACCGTTGGGACTGGACACCATCGCGGGATCCAGGTTGACGTGATCGACGAACTCCGACCGAATCACCGAGTAGTACGACTGCGGATGGCGTTTCGGCAATCCCAGGTACTCGTCGAGCAGGAATGCCCGAGCCAGCGAGAAGTCGAGTTCGGCGTCGCGATGCCTCGCTGCCAGTTCACGATAGGTTCCGATCGGCGACGACCCCGTTGCGAGACCGAGCGTCGTCGCCCCGGCTCTGACGTAGCCTTCGACGATGTCCGCGACGGTCGAGTCGACCTCCGCGGGTGTCGGCTGAATTACGATTTCCATGATTTTTCCTTTCCGGCGACTTTTCCGCCGAGTAGTACACGCCCCAGGCGCAAGTGACGATCGGTGATCAGGATGTCGGCTCGGCAGCCCACGGCTAGCGATCCGATCAGGTCGCCAAGTCCCAGCAGACGCGCTGGGCTCCGAGTTGCCGCTGCGACAGCATCTTCCAGCGGGACGCCGCCGTCGAAGACGGTGCTGCGCAGGACGTCGAGCAACCTCGCGGTCCCTCCGGCAATCGCGCCGACCGAGCCGTCGGTCGTCGCGAGCCGTGCGACGCCCGCCTGTACGGTGACGTCGAGCGCACCGAGTTGGTAGTCGCCGTCGTCCATTCCCGCAGCGGCCATCGAATCGCTGACCAAGGCGATCTGGTCCGGTCCGACAGCATCGAAGACCATCGACACGGTCTCGGGTGCAAGATGCACACCGTCTGCGATCAGTTCCACCACCATCTCGCCTCTCGCGGCAGCCGCCAGGCACGCCGCGACGGGACCCGGAGATCGATGGTGCAGGGGCGGCATCCCGTTGAAGAGGTGGGTCGCGCTGATCTGTCCGGCCCAATCCCCGTGCACCGCAGCATCGATCCGCGCCGACGTCGTTGCCGCGTCGGCATCGGTGTGACCGAAACTCGGCACGATGTTGCGATGACGCATGATCGCGAGCAACTCTTCGAAATTCTCGGTCTCGGGCGCCAAGGTCATGGACCGCACGGTCCCACGCGCGGCGTCACACACGGCTTCGAGCAGATCCGGATCACCGGGAATGATCGCCGCCGGATCCTGGGCACCGCAGCGGACGCCGTTGATGAACGGCCCCTCGAGGTGGATACCCAGAAGTTCTCCGCGTTCGACCAGATCGGCGAGCATCGTTGCTTGTCGCACCAGATCTGCGCGCGGTGCGGAGACCAGGCTGGCCAGCATTCCGGTCGTGCCGTGCTCACAATGGTGCGCCACCGCGCGGCTCGCTCCATCGGCGTCGGTGTTCGGGAAACCGGCGCCCGCGGCGCCGTGGCTGTGGACATCGATCAGGCCGGGCATGATCACCGTGTCGGTGCGTTCCGGAATGACGACGACGGGTGTGGACGCCACATAGTCCGCAGCCGAGCCGACCCAACTGATCTTTTCGCCGTCCACGACGACGACTCCGTCGTAAATCTTCCCGGCCGGAGATCCGATCACAGTTCCCCGCAATACGATCGGATCGCCGACAGCAGCCGAGCCTGATGTACTCATGCCGACTCGCGAATCCGCGCGACGGCCGCTCTACCCTCGATCGGGTTTCGCGCGCCCCGCGCCGCCGCGGCCATGTCCTTGCACACCGCCAGATCGAGAGAGGCCAGTTGCGCGCGAACTGCGCCCAATGCCGGGACCGACATCGACAGACTCGTCACGCCCAAACCGACCAGAACCGGAGCCAACAGCGGGTCCGACGCGGATTCTCCGCACACACCAACTGGTTTTCCGGCATCGGCGCCCGCCTGACCGACCATCGCGATCAGATCGAGGACCGCCGGCTGCCACGGATCGAGCAGTTGCGCCAGGCCTCCGGCCATACGATCCACGGCGCAGGTGTACTGGCTCAGATCATTGGTACCGATACTGACAAAATCGAGGTGCTCGAGGATATCCTTCGCCCGCAACGCTGCAGCTGGAACCTCGATCATCGCTCCGACCTTGCCGATCCCCCGCGAACGCGCAAGTTCTGCAAAGTCTTTCGCCTCGTCGGCCGTAGCTACCATCGGCGCCATGACCCACAGATCGGCACCCGTCGCATTGCCGGCCGCCGCGAGGGCGTCGAGCTGGCTGATGAGGGTGTCGGGATAAACCGTGCCGACACGGAGCCCGCGGATACCAAGGGCCGGATTCTCCTCGACCCCGAGATCGAGAAACGGCAACGGCTTGTCCGAACCCGAATCGAGAGTGCGGACCACCACCTTCTGTCCGGCGAAGTGCCCGAGCACCGACGCGTACGTCTGTGCTTGCTCCTCCACCGACGGTGCGTCGTGACGCCCGAGATACGAGAATTCGGTACGGAACAGTCCGACGCCCTCGCAATCCGCCGCTCCGGCCCGCGCGGCGTCCTCGAGGGTTCCGATGTTGGCCGACAACCTCACCGCGAACCCGTCACGCGTGCGTCCTGGACCCTGTGCCGAAGCCGACTGCTCTGCCACGAACGATGCTTCGAGGACTGCGCGCTCGCGCGTTTCTGCCGAGGGATCGATGGTGACCGTCCCGGTGGTGCCGTCGAGGATGAGAAGTTTCCCCTCCGCCAGCAGATCGGTTCCCGAGCAGTTGACCACGGCCGGGATTCCGAGCGACTTCGCCAAGATAGCCGTATGGCTGGTCGGACCTCCTTCGGCAGTCAACAATCCGACCACGTCACTGGTGCCCAGCGTCGCCGTATCCGCCGGAGCGAGGTCGCGCGCCACCAGTATGTACGGGTAACCGGGAGTGGGGATTCCGGGCATCGGCTCCCCGCGAAGAACGGCCACGGCTCGCTGCCCGAGATCGCGCAGATCGGTTGCCCGTTCGGCCATGTACCCGCCGAGCGCCGTGAGCTTTTCACAGAAGGCGTCGAAGGCGACTGCGACGGCGTGTGCGGTCGGCAGCCCCGATTCCAGGTTCGCCTTGGCCGCCTTCACGATGCCCGCGTCGCGCGCCATCGCAGCCGACGTCGTCAGGATCTCCGCGGAGACGCCCTCGACTGTCTTTGCACGCGAGAGCAGTTCCTCCGCGACGGCGTCCAGTGCCTCACGGATCCTGATCAGCTCCGCCTCGGGACTGCCCGTGATCGGGTCCGCCGCCGAGGTCGGCTCAGGCGTGGAGAATCGCAACCACGGCGCGCAGACCGAACCCGCGCTCACTCCGATACCCGCGATGCGGTTGTCCACACTCGCCGTCATCAGGCTTCGTCCAGTTCGGATGCGAGAAGCTCTGCGA
This sequence comes from Rhodococcus sp. C3V, assembly GCF_029269915.1. Lineage (NCBI taxonomy): Bacteria > Bacillati > Actinomycetota > Actinomycetes > Mycobacteriales > Nocardiaceae > Rhodococcus > Rhodococcus sp. C3V. The sequence goes on along the minus strand of NZ_JARJBE010000012.1, from coordinate 125,341 downwards.
GCGAACCGACCGCAGCGTCGGCGCCGTCACCGTCAGCACGCAAGGTCACCGAATCCCCGAATGCTGCACCGAGAGTCATGACAGACAACATGCTGGAGGCATCTACGGGTTCGCCGTCGCCGAGCGCGATGGTGACGTCTACCGGTAGATCGGCTGCGGCGCGCGCGAAGAGCGCTGCGGGTCGTGCGTGGAGTCCGACGCGGGATCCGATTGTCGTGGTTGCGATCGCCATGTTCAGCGTCCTTCCAGTTCCTTGTCGAGCTTGTTTTCCAGTTCGGCGACGAGCGGGGCGTCGGTGCGGCTGTCACCTTCGGCAGCCAGTGCCAGTTCGGCTTCGAGCAGCGCTGGGTCGGGCTCACCTGCGGCCACCTCGACCTCTTCTTCTCGTCCTGGCGTGCGCAGATTCCACTTCTTGATGACGAAGCTGAAAAGGAAGTAGTAGATCACGGCGTAGCCGAGTCCGATCGGGATCAACATCCATGCGTTGGTTGCCTTGCCGAAGTTCAACACGTAGTCGAAGAAGCCTGCGGAGAACGTGAATCCGTCGTGAATCCCCAGCGCATTGACCAAGGCCATCGACGTTCCGGTCAGGAGCGAGTGGATGACGTACAGGGGCCACGCGACGAACATGAAGGAGAATTCGAGCGGCTCGGTGATACCGGTGAGGAATGCGGTCAGGCCGGTGGAGAGCATGATGCCGCCGACGAGCTTCTTCTGAGAAGGCTTGGCGTTGCGCCAGATTGCGAAGGCTGCAGCGGGGAGGGCGAACATCATGATCGGGAAGAAGCCGGTCATGAACGTACCGGCGGAGGGGTCGCCGGCGAAGAACCGGTTGAGGTCACCGCGAACGATCTGACCGCTCGCGTCCTGGTAGTCGCCGATCAGGAACCACACGGCGGAGTTCAAGATGTGGTGCAGGCCCGTGGGGATCAGGAGGCGGTTCGCTGCGCCGTAAATGCCGCCGCCCACAACGGTATTGGAAGCAACTGCTTCACCGACCCAGTTGAGGCCGGAGTTGAACAAGGGGTACACGAATGCCATCAGGACACCGACCACAAGACCGGTGATCGCTGTCAGGATGGGAACGAGCCTGCGCCCGTTGAAGAACCCGAGATAATCGGGAAGCTTCGTTCGATAGAACCGCTGCCACAAGATCGCCGACAGCAAGCCCATCACGATACCGGCGAGCACACCGTAGTTGATCAGGGATTGATCCCCGTTCGGGTCCGTCTTCCCTTCGAGGACGATCGGCGACATCGCCTTGAACACGCCGTCGATCACCATGTAGCCGACGACGGCTGCCAAGGCAGTCGATCCGTCGGCCTTCTTGGCCCAGCCGATCGCGATACCGACGGCGAAGATCAGCGGCAGCCACGTGAAGACTGCTTGTCCTGCCGCAGAGATCACTGCAGCAGCACTGTGCATCGAACTGAATCGCCCGAGCAGGTCGTCCTGGCCGAGGCGGAGCAAGATTCCCGCAGCCGGCAGAACGGCGATCGGAAGCATCAAGCTTCGGCCGAGGCGTTGAACCCCGGCGAACACTTTCGATTCCTTCTTCGGGGTGTCTTCGAGAGTCATCAAGGACCTTCTTCGTTCGCCGGGCCGCGTCGCGATCGGCCGCTGGTTCTGGAAATTCGGGTGTCGTACACGTGCAGGTTTCGTGAAAATGCAGGTCACGGTTCTTGCTCGGAAGTGAGGCCGAAACCGTTTTGTCGAAACTGTTGTGGAGCCGGACTTCCAACGGGTACTGTCCGGTCATAACCAGTTGTAGTTTTACCTGGTGGAGGCGAGTTGTCAACACCCAAATGTGACATACGTAACCGGGATAGCCTTGACCAGCAACTAGTCAGCCCACCTGTACGACCGTTCAACGATCACGACCAACCCGACAATCAGGAGCAGCAAATGTCGAAAGCGGAAGCAATCATCAAAGGCCTCGGCGGCGCAGAGAACATCGTCGAGATCGAGGCTTGCATCACCCGCCTGCGTACCGAGGTCAAGGACGGAGCGAAGGTGAACGAGTCCGCTCTCAAGGCTGCCGGCGCACACGGCGTACTCAAGGCCGGAACGGTTGTCCAGGTCATCGTCGGGCCCGAGGCCGACACCCTTGCCGAGGACATCGAGGACATCCTGTGACGGTCGTCCTCGCCCCGCTCCCCGGTCGGGTCGTCGCACTCGCTGACGTACCGGACCCGGTGTTCGCTCAGCAGATGGTCGGTTCGGGCGTCGCGATCGAACCCGCTCGCGGTCAGGGCCCGCTCACGGTCGTGGCGCCGATCAGCGGAAAGATCCTGAAACTTCACCCCCACGCGTTCGTGATCTTCGGCGAGAAAGCCACCGGCGTGCTGGTCCATATCGGCATCGACACGGTCAAGCTCGAAGGCGACGGATTCACCCTCATCGCCGCCGAGGGTGACACCGTCGATGCGGGTGATCCCATTGTCAGCTTCGATCCAGCGCACATCGACACGACCGGTTACTCGGCGATCTGCCCGGTAGTCGTGATGGATTCCAAACCGGACACCGTCGAATCCCCTTCCGTCGGTGGGGACGTCGCCACTGGCGACACTCTGTTCGACTGGTCGGCGTAACGCAAAGGGCGAGCACACCGGAAGGTGTGCTCGCCCTTTCGCTTCGAACGATGACTATTGGTCGCCGCGCGTTTTGGGCCGCGCTTGGCCCTGGACTTCCATCTGCAACTGGTAGCGGTCGGATCGGTACCAACTGCGAGTGTGCTCGACCGGTGCGATCTCGCTGAACGACACTCGATCGAAGTACAGAACCGGAGCGCCCTTACGAGTGCCCAGGAGAGTCGCGATCTCCGTACTGGCACCATCGGCACTGACCGTCTGCTCTGCCCGATCGATCGGCTTGTCGTACTTGTCGGCGGTTGCCCGATAGATCGAACCCGTCAAGTCCATGTCGAGTAAACCCGGCAACAGTTCGGGATTGAACCAGCCGTCGTCCACGCTCACCGGCTCGCCGTCGGCAAGGCGCAAGCGCTTGACGTGGTAACCGTCGGAACCCGGTCGCATATTCAGTGCGGCAGCAGTGTTTTCGGGGACCGGCCCCTGTTCGCTGACCAGGACCACTGTCGTGGGGTGATGCCCCTGGGCGCGCATTTCCTCGGTGAAGGATGCAAGGTGCAGCTTGGATTGGACAGCACGGTGCGCAACGAAGGTTCCCTTGCCACGCACGCGAACGAGGTGTCCGTCATTGACCAGTTGCCCGATTGCCTCGCGAACGGTGATCCGACTGACGCCGTAGTCCTGCATCAGGTTTCGCTCGCTGGTCATCAAGTCACCAGGCTGGAGTTCTTGGGTGCACTTGCGCAGGAGAATGGTGCGCAACTGTTCGTGTTTGGGTATTGCGCTGTCGCGCAAATGAACGGGCATCACAGCGACTGTCCCTCCGAGAAATGAATAGTCGTCTATTCGCCGACGACAACGACCTGAAATCGCAGGCAGGTCCCGACCGGACCGGTCCAATTAACGATACTGGAATTTACGACAGGAAACTAGCACCAGTCCGGAGTTGTCCGATTTCAACCGTCCAACCGTCGGTAGATGGACCGTATTTCGTCCAAGGCGACGTTCTGCTGAGCCATGTCCAATCCCAATGCCGCAACCGCCTCGCGCAACCGCCTGATATCCAGATCGTCGATCGCCGCGCGAAAAGGCACCTTCGGTAGCGCAGGGAGGGCAGCCGCGATTCCGAACCAATTCTCGACGTCCACCGAAACAGTCGACTCGTCTTCCACTCCCCCGATCAACTGCTCCAGGCCGACCCCGCGAAGTCTCAGCAACCTGAGCGGATCGGTGTCGATTCGCTCCGCGGTCAAGAACGCCACGGCCGCAGCGTGTTTGCACGGCCAACCGACATCGGGGCAGGTGCAGTCGAAGCGAAACGCCGACGGACCGTCCGGTATCAGTTGAGCAGCAAGCATGTCCGGGACAACGCCGGACACCAGTGCGGCAAGACTTCCCGGCACGCGGCGGATCTTGGTGATGATGTCGTCGATATCCGATTGATCAAGGGTGTCGATCGACAGCGTGGAAACGAACGGTTGAAGTTGGCTGCCCTGAACCTCGGCCGTCACCACTCCTGGTTCGATGTCGAGCGCCAAGACCTGACCCGAACGCGCATACGTACGCCCGCGCGTGACACGAGGTTTGTCGCCAATCTCTTCGACGACCCGAACAAAAGCCTTGCCCCAGAACGTCCTCCCGAACGCTGGACGAGGCTTGACCGGCGCGGGTGCTCGCCGTCGAGGCCCGGTGTACTCACTGAAATCGGGGCCCTTACCGCGCGGACTCATTCGCCCACCGCGTCGTCGCCGAGTCGCAACAGCTCGTCCAGTTGCTCGACGCTCATCTCCGTCACCCAGTTCTCACCAGTCCCGACTGCAAGTTCGGCGAGTTCACTTTTACTCGCGATCATCGTGTCGATTCGCTCTTCCAAGGTTCCGACGCACACCATCTTGCGTACCTGAACGTTCTTTCTCTGACCGATGCGGAAGACACGGTCCGTCGCCTGGTTCTCTACCGCCGGGTTCCACCATCTGTCGAGGTGAACCACATGGTTGGCCGCCGTGAGATTCAGACCCGTGCCGCCGGCCTTGAGCGAGAGCACCATGATGGGCGGGCCGCCTTCACCTTGAAATGCCTCGACCATTGCGTCGCGCCCGGCTTTCGACACTCCGCCGTGGAGAAACGGAACTTCGGTGGTGAACCGGTCGGCCAGGTACGGCACCACCAATTCGCCGAACTCACGAAACTGTGTGAACAACAGAACCTTCTCGTCGTCGCCGATGACCGACTCGACGATGTCCTCGACCAGTCCGAGCTTTCCCGAACGGTGTTGCCCGCGGCGCATCACCGGCGAACCGTCGCGCAGGAAGTGCGCGGGATGATTGCACACCTGTTTGAGTTTGGTCAGCGCAGACAGGACGGCGCCCTTGCGCTTCATCCCTTCCGTCCCCTTGATCTGCGCCATCATCTCGTCCACCACGGCGCGGTACAACGCGGCCTGCTCTTCGCTGAGATTCGCTCGAACCGTCATCTCCAACTTCTCCGGGAGATCCGCGATCACGGCGGGATCGGTCTTCACGCGCCGCAGCACAAAGGGGGACGTGACGGCTCGCAGTCGCGAGACGGCAAGCTGATCTTTTTCCCGCTCGATCGGTACGACAAACCTTTTGCGGAACATCTGCTCCGAGCCGAGTACACCGCGATTGGCAAAATCGAGGATGGACCGCAGCTCGTCCAGTCGGTTCTCCACCGGCGTTCCGGTCAGAGCAACGCGATGATCCGCGGGGATGCTGCGAGCAGCTCTCGCCTGAGATGTTTTGGCGTTCTTGATGTGTTGAGCCTCGTCGAGCACTACGCGCCGCCAGTCGAGATCCTTGAGGGCCGCGACGTCGCGGGTCATGAGCGCGTAGGTGGTGATCACGAGGTCACTCTCACGAACTGCCTGTTCCAACTCCGCCCCGGTAGCGCGATCCGAACCGTGATGAACGTAGACGCGCAAGCTCGGCACGAATCGCGCCGCTTCACGCTGCCAGTTACCCACAACCGACATCGGGCACACCAAAAGGGTTGCTGTCTTGGACTTCTCGTGCGCAAGTAACGCCAACAGTTGCAGCGTCTTACCCAGACCCATGTCGTCGGCCAGTACCGCGCCGAGCCCGAGGGCACTCATGTACGCCAACCAGTCGAGACCGCGTCGTTGATACGGACGCAAAGTCGCGTTGACCGTCGACGGTACCGCGACCTGCCGCGGAGCCACCGACTGGTCGAGCAGTGCCGAAGCCCATCCGGTTGCCTTCACTTCCTCGACCGGCAGGTCTTTGAGGTCGTCGGCGATCAAATCCTTGATCAGATCGACGATCGCTCGGTCCCCGCTCGAGTGCCGCTGACTGACAAAACGAGCCGCGCGGGCCAGGACGTCTTTGTCCGCCTGAACCCACTCGCCGCGCAACTGGACCAGATCGGACTTCGCATCGACGAGTCGGGTCATTTCCTCGGCGGTGAGTACCTTGTCTCCGAGCGCCAATTCCCAATCGTATTCCAGCAATTGGTCCATACCGACCGTACGATTCTCCGCAACGATCGGAGATGCCGCCGAGGTCACGCGCACACGCAGGGATGGAGACACCACGTTCCATGCGCGAGGAAGCAACAGCGTGATCCCTCGCTCTCGCAGGACAATCGCGCCGTGTCCGACCAGGTCCATCACGACAGGTGTGGGCAGCAACAGGTCGAGGCTGTCCTCGTCACGCGGCACGTCGCGAAAACGTGGGTAAGCCTTGATTGCGTCTTCGAGCTTGCGGCTGCCGAGCTGGATACGTTTGGGATCGGCCCGGTGCAGTCGAACACGTTCGGGCGCTTCACCTTCGGGACGCAAACACACTTGCAGACGCCACAGCGCGTCGTCGTCCGGATCGGAATTGTCGTCGAGTTCAGGCTCGATCAGCCGCAGAACCAGGTCCGGCTCTCCGGCGGTGAACGTCGCCCCCCATTCGGCGAGTCCCTCGGCCGCTCGTACCGACACGTCGTCGAAAGCGTCCCCGGACAACACGGCCTGCCACAGCGGGGTCTGCACCACCGGATGTGAGTCACCGAGAACACGACGGACGATCGGGTCCGTGAGTTCGTTCGTGATGTCTTCGATCGTCGCCCTCGGCGAGCCGACCGCCCGCTGCACCGGCGGCATGGCCACTACCAATTCGCCGATCCAGACGCGCTGGCGTTCCCCCACAGACAACTGCCACCGCGGCCACCAACTACCCTCGGCTCGCGTCAGCGCCGGCACCACCCGCCCGGCGCGCACCCAACGGTCGATTCCTCGCGTCACGTGCACGAGAAAGTGCAGGTCTCCCGCGATTCGCTGGTCGTCGGCCTTGAACCGCAGCAGGAGATCGACTGCGTCCGGCGGCGCCAACGCGACAGCTGCGTACTCACTCTGCAAAGGTCCGCCAGGTACGGGCGGCATAGCGATATTCACACGATGACGGAACTTACGATGCAGGACAGCGCTGACCGGATCACGGGGATCGTCGGTCCCGGCACCGTCGTGCCCGTCGACCCACAGTTTGAGCCCCGATCCCGGTGACCAGAGTCCATGCAGCATCAGACCATCCAATCAGGTGCCACCGACACCACTTCCGGCCTACCGGGCAATAGGCTGGCAGGCATGACGACGGCATACGGCTTCACCGAGTACGGCGGACCCGACACACAGTCCTACTTCGACGTCACCTTGCCCCCGCCCGGTGCCGGCCAACTGCTGGTGTCGGTCCGAGCGGCGGGCGTCAACCCCGCTGACTGGAAAGTTCGCGCGGGTACTCGAAAAGATACTGTCCCGGTGACGCTGCCTGCGGTTCTGGGCCGCGAAGTGTCCGGTGTTGTCATCGGAGTAGGTCCGCGGGTCACCGAGTTCGAGGTCGGCGACGAAGTGTTCGGCGCTACCGCGACCGGCTTCGGCGGCTACGCCGCGTCGACATTGCTCAACGTCTCCTCGACAGCACACAAGCCGCCTACCGTGTCCTGGGCCGATGCCGCAGTGCTGACGGTTGCGGCAGGAACGGCCTACGACGCACTCCACGATGTCGGTCTGAAACCCGGGGCGACACTCCTGCTGCTCGGCGCCGGCGGCGGCGTTGGTCGCAGCACGATCGCGCTTGCTCTGGCGCGGAGTATCAACGTGATCGGTGTCGCGAGCGAGTCCAAGAGAACCGCGATCGAGGAAGCGGGAGCACGTTGGGTTGCGTCGGGGGACGGCTTCGCAGACGACGTGTCCGCGTTGTCCCCAGTCGGAGTGGACGCGGTTTTCGACCTGGTCGGCGGGGACACTCTCACTCGCGGCGCTGAGCTCGCCCGACCGGACGCACCGATCCTGAGCATCGCCGATCCTCTGGCGGCGAGCCGACTCGGCGGCGGTGGTGTCGAACGCCGAAGAACTACAGCAGTATTCACGGAGATCGCGGCGCTCGTGGCCGACGGGATCCTCGACCCGTCCGTGTCCGGGCGGTACCCATTCTCCCGCGCTGGGGAAGCGCTCGCTGCAGTCGAAGACGGCCATGCCGCCGGCAAAGTGGTGATCGAGTTCGGCTGATTCCTGTCGGCCCCCGATGGTTCAATCACCGTCTACGACGGACGGCGTTGAATCACCGTCTACGACGGACGGGGGCACAGGTGGTTGCACGGTTATTTGCGATCCTGTCGACGCTCGCGCTCGTATGTCTCGTCGCGTCCTGCGGATGGTTCGGGGACGAGCGTCTCGAGTCGGCCCCTGGCAGCCCCACGCGATCGGAACTGGAAGAGTTGCTGTCCCGGACAGCGATTGTCGACACCCGACCACATCCGGGTGGATACCAGCGCGGCTGCGGTAACGGCGAGGCCTGCGTCTTCGGCCCCGCGTGGTCCGACGACCAGGACGCACCTGGTGGCCACGACGGGTGCGATACCCGCAACAACGTCCTGGCCCAAGATCTCTCGGACGTGGTGTTCAAACCAGGAACACGTGACTGCGTCGTACTGTCCGGCGCGATGACCGACCCGTACTCCGGAGATCGCATCGAATTCGAACGCAGCCAGGCCAAGTCCGTCCAGATCGACCACGTCTTCCCGCTCGCCGCGGCCTGGGACTTCGGCGCGAACTCCTGGACTCCTGCGTTGCGGATGAGGTTCGCGAACGACATGTCTCTGAACCTGTTGGCCGTCAACGGCCCCGACAACCAGGCGAAAGGCGACAGCACGCCCAGTGACTGGTTGCCGCCCGATCCTGCTTACCGATGCTTCTACGCCGGCAAGTACCTGACCGTCGCGATTTCCTATGGCTTACCAGTCAGCCGAGCTGATCATTCGACCCTGACGGACCTTGCCACTCGCTGCTGATCTAGCGGCAGTCCTTCACCACTCGCCCACTCTGGATGACGAGTGCGATCCGCTCACGATCGGCAAAGATCGAGGGATCCGTCAACGGATTGCCGCGGAAGGCAACGAGGTCGGCGAACTTACCGACTTCGATGGTGCCGACCTCGTCGGCGATTCCGAGAATATCGGCGTTGATCCGGGTAGCGGAAACCAGTGCATCCATGGGTGTTTCGACCTTGGCGCGCAGGACCAACTCCATCCCACGGCCCGTTTGATCGGTACCGATGAGGTCCGATCCCAAGCCCACTCTGACGCCGGCATTTCGAGCAGCAAGAAGCCCGTCGATCTGACCTTGCATCATCTGGCCGATCCGAGCCGAAATCGATTCGGGTAGACCTGCTGACGCCGCGCTGTCCGAGAGCGCCTGCACCACAGCCAACGTCGGCACCAAGGCGACGTCGTGCTCGGCCATCAACTTGGCGGTCTCGTCGTCGATATCAGAGCCGTGCTCGACGCATTTCGCGCCGGCAGTGACAGCGTTACGGATTCCCTCGTTGTTGTGAGCATGCACCGTGACATAGGTACCGCGCGCATTGGCTTCCTCGACGGCAACTTCGATCTCGTCGACCGTGAACTGGGTATCGGTGAGCTTGTCATGAGTGGATACCACTCCCCCGGTAACACACAGTTTGAGGAAGTCCGCACCCCTGCGGAACGTCTCGCGAACGTTCTTTCGCATTTCGTGCGGACCGTCGGAAAGCAGAGACATACACCGTAATCCGGGGATGTCATGATCGGACCAGTCCGAAGTCGGCTCCCATTCGGCCGCCAGGTGTCCGTGTCCACCGGTCTGGCACTGGATCGGGCCGCACTGAATGATCCGCGGACCCGGAATCTTGCCCGAGGCGACAACTCCGGCGAGTCCACCGTCGATTCCGCCGCAGTCACGAACAGTGGTGAATCCCCCGTCGAGGGTCGATGCGCAGGTCGCGAACATGTCTGCAGCGAGCTCGGCTACCGAGATCTGACGCCGCAGGCTCGGTGCGAGATCGCTCGATCCACCGAGATGAACGTGTGCGTCGATGAGGCCGGGCGTGATTGTCAGCCCAGCGCAGTCCAGCACCTCCGCCCCCGTGGGTGGCGTGCCACCGAGTGCACTGATGCGCCCGTTTTCCACAGCAACAGCGCAGTTCTCGATCGGGTCGGCGCCCGTCCCGTCGATGATCGTTGCACCGGTCAGCCATACGACAGACATATTGAATGTTCCTCCGACGTGTACCGATCGCCGGAAGATTCCGCCGACATACCGAATAGGGTTCGGTTAGTATGATGCATATCGGCTCCCGAAATCAAGGAGTTGTCATCACTCGATGAAGTCCGAGATTGCTGACGAATCCCTCACCAGGAGAATCGATGCCGCGTCCCACCCAGCCGATACTGTCCACGCGAAACATCACCGACGCGGCTCTGGATGCTGTCGACGCGACCGGCGACTTCACCATGCCCGGGATCGCCAAGCAATTGAACGTGACTCCGTCTTCGCTCTACACACATATTTCGGGTCGATCCGAGATCGTCGAACTCATGCGCATCCGCGTGATGTCGTCGATCTCTGTCCCCCACCCACCCCCAGGATGGAGCGAACGGATCAGCGCGTGGGGGTGGGCCTATCGCCGAGCTGCCGTCGAACATTGGCGCCTCATCCCGCTACTCATGACACGCAGCGTCCGCACCGAGGTGACTTTTGATATCGATACTGCACTGGTTCAAGCATTTTCGGACGGCGGTTTCGATCCGACCGACACTCGTCACGCAATCTCCACGCTGGACAGTTTGGTTCTCGGATCCGTCGTGAAACTCTCGACGCCGGATGTCGCGTGGACTCAATCCTCGAACCCGAGCGAGGTCACGCGCGAGGCTACGACCCCGCTGCGAACCGACGACACGTTCGACTTCGGCCTGCGAACCCTGATCGCCGGATGGATGGCTCAACGCGTTGTTCGTCTGTATACCGAACCTCATTCGGATTCCGACGTCACTTCACGGTGAACGACCTGGTGTGCCATCCCGTGGCACCACCGGGAATCGGCGGAGTGCGCTCTTCCACCTGAACGTTCCCGTCCAAATCCGTCGCTCTGACCTGCACCGTGTGCAAACCCGAGCCTGCATCCCACATCCACGACCATTGACGCCAGGTGTCGATCGAGTACTCCTGCGCCAGTGTCGCCGGTTGCCATTCACCGTTGTCGACGCGAACCTCGACCTTCTCGATCCCGCGATGCTGCGCCCAGGCCGTTCCCGCCACCAGCACCTGGCCCGGCTCGATGGGAGCCAGAGCTGCCGGCACCTCGATACGCGAGGACGTCTTGATCGGTGCCTGCGCACCCCAACCGCGCTGGGTCCAATAGGCCTCGACCTTGTCGAAACGCGTGAGTTCCCACTCCGTCACCCACTTGGTGGCGGAGACGAAACCGTACAGACCGGGAACGACCTGCCGAACGGGATAGCCGTGCTCGAACGGCAACGGCTCACCGTTCATCGCCACGGCGAGAATCGCGTCACGGCCGTCGGTGACTATCTCGACCGGGGTGCCGACTGTGAAGCCGTCGACGCTGGTCGAGAGGAGCATGTCGGCGTCGGGATGGACACCGACTTCGTCGAGCAGGTCCTTCATGGGATAACCGATCCACTTCGCGTTCCCGGCCAGAACGCCGCCCACCTCGTTCGAGACACACGTCAGCGTGATGACTCGCTCGATGGGCGTTCGCGCCACCAGATCGTCGAACGACAACGTCATCTCGCGGTCCACCATTCCGTGAATCCGCAGTTCCCACGAATCCGTCGTCAATTGCGGAACGAGGAGTGCCGTGTCGATTCGGTAGAAGTCGTCGTTGGGCGTGATGTATGTCGACGCACCCGCAATCGCGATGTCCGCACCCGCCGGAATCGGCGGCGCCGGGTCAGCGGCGGTGGGCACGACAAAATCTTCACGATTCGCTACTGCTCCGGCGATTCTCTGCCCCACGAACTTCCCGGCCGCACCCGCTGCCGCAGCCACTGCCAACGCCGCACCTGCCAGCAGGAGGAACTGACGACGAGGCAACCACGAGTCGGCGACGCCCGGCGAGAGCGGCACTTCGAGTTGTGTGATCAGCAACCGCAAGGTTGCGACGCCCGCCACCACACCGACCAGTGTCGGGAACACGTACATCGCGTCGGCAGTCGGGCGCTGCATCGCCGCATACACACCAACCGCGCCCAGAAGAACGAGAATGACGCTGCCGATCGGGCGGCGTCGCCGTTCCAGGAGCCCGGCCACCGCACCGAGCAGAACGATCAAGATCGACATTCCGATGAACAGCGCCGGCTTGTCATTGGTACCGAAAGTATCGATCGCGAACTCGCGAGCCCACGCCGGCGTTCGGTCGACGGTAGTCGCACCTACCGCGTAGAAGGGCGACGCGTCCGGGTTGATCGGCAACGCAACCAGTTCACCGACGCCCAGGACGACAGCCGCGGCCAAGACCCCGGAGATCGCGTGAGCAGCCCATCTACGACGCAGTGGACGAGATTCGGTGCTCGGGTGCTCGTCGATGTTCTGTGTGACCATGTCGTCTCGGCTCTGTCGGTGCGAGTGGTGCTTCGATCGGATACCCGACATTCGGCGCTGCGGGCCATCCGGATGGGTGCACTCCTCCATCAAGAACTACTCCGAACTCGCGATTAGAGTGGGAACGATGACCGTCGACCTCAACAAGGACACGCTCCTGTGCATGTCGCTCTCCGGGCGACCGAGCAACATCGGCACCAGATTTCACAATTACCTCTACGAAGAATTGGGCTTGAACTTCGTCTACAAAGCCTTCACCACCGAAGACGTGCCAGCCGCGATCGCAGGCATACGAGCACTCGGGATTCGAGGCTGTGGGGTGTCGATGCCGTTCAAGGAACAGGTCATCGAGCACATCGACGTCATGCATGATTCGGCCAGCGCCATCGACTCCGTCAACACGATCGTCAACGAGTCCGGAGTGCTGCACGCCTACAACACCGACTATCAGGCGGTGGCCGATCTACTGCGTGACAACAACGTCGACACGAGCCTGTCCGTCGCTGTCGCCGGCAGCGGTGGCATGGCAAAAGCAGTCGTCGCCGCGGTGCGCGACACCGGATTCACCGACGTCACCGTGATCGCCCGCAACCAGCAAGTGGGGTCATCGCTTGCGAAGCAGTACGGCTTCGACTGGCAGGCCGAACTCGGTGAGCTTCGTCCCGGTGTGCTGATCAACGCCACCCCGATCGGTATGTCCGGCGGCGCAGAAGCAGATGCACTGTCGTTCCCCGAGCACGCAGTGCGCGCCGCCGATGTCGTCTTCGACGTCGTCGCGATGCCTGCGAAGACGCCACTGATCGCGTTGGCGACCGAACTCGGCAAAACGGCGATCACAGGAGCGTCAGTCATTGCCCTTCAGGCCGCCGAGCAGTTCGTGCTCTACACCGGTGTGCGTCCGAGCGCGGAGCAGATCCAGCGAGCGTCGGAATACTCACGGGCGTAGGAACCACGTCGCCGTGAACGAGACCGGGGAGACTCCACCTCAACAACTCGCGCGGAACTTCAACGAGTTGTTGCAAGAGCTGCGCGTCGCGCTCTCTGGTGTGCAGATCCTGTTTGCCTTCCTGCTAGCCGTGGCATTCACCGAACGCTACGAGGAAGCGTCGGCGTACATCCGCGGCATCCACTTGGTGACGGTGATCCTTGTTGCCATCTCGTTCGGGTTCCTGATGGCACCCGCGGTCTGGCATCGCATGCTTTTCCGCCGTGGGCACCGCGAGAACATATTGCCCGTGGCCAACCGATTCGCCCTGTGCGGCATAGCCTTTCTGGCCGCCTCCATGACCGGCACGGTCCTGTTGATCGCCGAGGTCGCCGTCGGCGGAGTTGCCGCAAAGGTTTTGGCAGCGTGCGCCGCGATCATGTTCACGGCACTGTGGTTTCTCGTGCCGTCATTCATCGATCGCACCAAGAGCTGACTCAGGCTCCGGTGTCGACGGCGCGAGTGCTGTCGTTGGACCACTGTGACCACGAGCCCGGGAACAGCGTCGCGTCGTAACCAGCGATCGCGAGCGCCGCGATCTCGTGCGCGGCAGTCACTCCGGATCCGCAGTACACCGCCACCTTGTCTCCGACGCCCAGTCCGGCGAATCGCTCACGCAGGTGGGTCGTATCCAGGAATCGCCCGTCGCCGGTGATGTTCTCGGCGGTCGGCGCGTTCACCGCACCGGGGATGTGCCCTGCGACGGGATCCATCGGCTCGACCTCGCCGCGGTACCGCTCCCCGGCTCGGGCGTCGAGAAGGACACCGCCCTCGCTCGTCCAGTTGCCGACACCGTCGATGTCGACAGTCGGCATGTTGCCGCCGGTGACAGTCACGTTGCCCGGGCTGACGGACTCGCCGATACCGGCCGCCAACGGCAGTCCTGCGGACTCCCAGGCCTGCAGCCCGCCGTCGAGCAGTCGGACGTCCGAGAGCCCGGCCCACCGCAGCAGCCACCAACCACGGGCCGCGGCCGTGTTGCCGGTGGCGTCGTAGAGCACCACCGAATCACCGTCGTCGATTCCCCAACGACGCGCAGCGGCCTGCAGGTCTTCGAGACTCGGCAGCGGATGCCTCCCCTCGTCCGGCGACGGCGGCGAGGCAAGTTCCTCGTCGAGGTTCACGAATACCGCACCGGGAATATGGCCGTCGCGAAAATGCTGCTCGCCGTTCGAATCACCCAGCGCCCATCGGACATCGAGCAATCGCGGCGCAGCGCCGGCCTCGATGAGAGCGGACAGTTCTTCGACGTCGATCAGCACGGGAAGTGTCATGAGCCCATCCTGACACGACCACTCATGCAACCCCGAAGAAGGCACCGAGGCCCACCAACAACACTCCCGTCACCACGTCGATTCGCTTCCCGACGCCAGGGCGACGCAGCTTCTTGCCGGCTCCGGCCGCCAACACCACCACGATCGCCCACCACAGTGCCGCGGCGACCACCGTCGCGCCCGCCAACATCAACGTCCGCAGCCCTGCGCCTTCACCCGGCTCGATGAATTGCGGGAGTAGCCCGAGAAAGAACAACAACGCCTTCGGGTTCAGCAGGTTCGAGAGGAAGCCGTAGCGAAATGCCGTGGTGACCGCGATCGGTTCTTTCGCTGCCGGAATTCCCTCGTCCGAGGCGCGGGCTTTGAAAGCACTTCGAATCGCGGAGATGCCGAGCCAGGTCAGATATGCCGCCCCGGCGTAGGTGAGCGCGGAGAGCAACTGTGGCCGTGTCGCCACAAGTGCGGAGAGACCCAGTGACGCGGCAGCGGTGTGAACGAAGAGCCCGGAAATCACACCGGCGGCCACCACCGCGCCGGTCCGACGATCTGCTAGAGAATGACGCAGGATCAGGACAAAATCCGGTCCCGGCGTGAACAGGACGATGGATAGCAGGGAGCCGAAAGCGAGCCATTGACCGACACTCATCCGAAATACCTCACACCCGAGCTGATTCGAGACACATGTTCATGCCAGGAGTGTGCAACTGGATCCGGGAAGTTCAAAACGACTCCGGATATAGTTCGGCAGATGACGAAGAATGAGCCTCTGGATCCGGTGGACTGGAAGATTTTGGCCGAATTGCAGAACGACGCGTCGATCACCAACAAGGTGTTGGCCGATCGAGTCGGTTTGGCGACGTCCTCGTGCCACGAGCGCGTACGACGCCTACGCGCCAACGGCACGATCAGCGGCATCCATGCGGTTGTCGATCCGGCAGCCGTTGGCCGGTCGATGCAGGCGATCATCGCCGTTCAATTGCGACCACACCGCCGCGACCTCGTCGACCGGTTCACCGCCGACGCGCTAGCGCTGCCGGAAACGCTTGCGCTCTTCAACGTCTCGGGGCCCGAGGACTTCTTCCTACACGTCGCGGTCCGTGACAGCGCTCATCTACAACGGGTATTGATCGACCACCTCGCCGCACATCCCGAGGTCTGGCACGCCCAAACGCACCTCATCTACGGCAAAGCGGTCACCTCACCCATCCGACCGGACAGGTAAATCGGGTCTGGGGCGGGTCGGGCAGAATCACTGACCATGTCGGACTCCACAGATACCACCGAACCGGAAGCCGTTCGCAGCAACTCGCAACCGATGAGCGCAGGCATCGTCACGGCCCTCGTCGGCTTCACCAGTTCGTTCGCGGTGGTGCTCACCGGCCTCGCCGCTGTCGGTGCGGATGCGACCGAGGCGGCGTCCGGACTGCTGGTTCTGTGTGTGACCCAAGCGTTGGGAATGCTCTGGCTCTCACGCCGGTATCGGATGCCGATCACCCTGGCCTGGTCGACGCCCGGTGCCGCTCTGCTCGCCGGCGCCGGAGCGGTCGAGGGTGGGTGGCCGGCCGCGGTCGGAGCATTCATCGTCGTCGGAATCGCGATCGTGCTGACCGGACTGTGGCCGACGCTCGGAAGGATCATCTCGGCAATCCCGACGCCCCTCGCGCAAGCGATGCTCGCCGGGGTTCTGATGCCGTTGTGCCTGGCGCCGATCATCGCCGTCCGGGACGCACCGGCAGCGGTCGCGCCCGTCATCCTGGTTTGGCTTGCCGCGCAGCGCTTCTCCAAGCGATGGGCGGTTCCGCTCGCGTTTCTCACAGCAGCGGTCGTGATCGGGATCAGCCTCGTCACGTCGGATCGAGTGCTCGACGCCGGCGCCATGATTCCCCGCATCGATCTCACCGCGCCGTCGTGGACCTGGCAGGCAATGATCGGCATTGCGATTCCCCTCTACATCGTCACGATGGCTTCGCAGAACATTCCCGGTGTGGCCGTGATGAATTCGTTCGGATACACCGTTCCCTGGCGACCGTCGATGATCGTGACGGGTATCGGCACCATCGTCGGCGCACCGGCCGGTGGCCATGCGATCAACCTCGCGGCGATCAGCGCAGCCCTGGCCGCCGCCCCCACCGCACATCCGGATCCCAAACGTCGATGGATCGCTGCCTTCACCGCAGGCTGGGCGTATCTCGTTCTCGCTGCCGGCGCGGCCGCGGTGGCCGCTCTGGTAGCCGCCGCACCGGCCGGAGTCGTGGAAACTGTTGCCGGACTGGCGCTCCTGGCAACGCTTGCCGGCGCCCTCACGTCGGCGCTGAGCGAGGCGAGTGAACGTGAAGGCGCCGTGGTCACGTTTCTGATCGCCGCATCCGGGGTCAGTATCCTGGGAATCGGTTCGGCATTCTGGGCACTGTTGGTGGGGCTGATCGTGCGTGCAGTCCTACAGGGCACCACCCTGCCCTCACTCTCGCGAAAGTCCTCACTACAGTCGAAGCCGTGAGCACAGCGCAGACGCCCCCGTCGATCAGCGAGTTTCCCGTTCTCTGGCCCGTCCCGACGCGGTGGGACGACAACGATCACTACGGCCACGTCAACAACGTGACCTACTACTCGTACTTCGACACCGCGGTCAACGCCTGGCTGATGTCTTCCACTGGAACCGACATCCGCACCCTGCCTGCCATCGGCGTCGTCGCCGAGACGTCGTGCCGGTACCTGAGCGAGCTGTCGTTCCCCGAGCAGTTGCAGGTGGGTATCTCCGTCGAGAAGCTCGGCACCAAGAGCATCGTCTACGCGCTGGCGATATTCCACGAGGTCGAAAGCGGCCATTGGGAACCTGCCGCGACCGGGCGCTTCGTGCACGTCTACGTCGACGCCGACACCCGTAAGCCGGTGGAGATCCCGGCGGCCATCAGATCGGCAGCCGGGACCTTGACCGAAAACTAGCTCAGGCCGAGCTGATCTGCCGTCAAGACGGCGCGTGCAACGATTCCGTCGATCAGCGCGACGGTCGGGCCGCCGTGCTCGGCCTTGTTGCGCGGATCGTCGAGGATGCGTCGCAGCACGCCCTCCGCGATGATCGAGAGCTTCCACAGAGCGAGTACGTGCCAGTATCCGACCGCTGACACGTCGCGGCCAGTCGCCTCGACGTAGGCAGCGACCAGCTCGTCACGGTTCGGGAAGCCTTCCAGCGTGGACGCCATGAACGGACCGGCAACCTTGTCACCGGCTTCCGGCCAGTACGCGAGTAGCGCACCGAGGTCCGCGAGCGGCTCCCCCAACGTGCACAGCTCCCAGTCGACGACGGCAACGATGCGCCCCTCGGCCGGATCGGTGATGACGTTGTTGAGGTGGAAGTCGCCGTGAACCAACGTCACTTCGTTCTG
Organism: Rhodococcus sp. C3V; assembly: GCF_029269915.1. Classification (NCBI taxonomy): domain Bacteria; kingdom Bacillati; phylum Actinomycetota; class Actinomycetes; order Mycobacteriales; family Nocardiaceae; genus Rhodococcus; species Rhodococcus sp. C3V. Next base: position 107,213 of record NZ_JARJBE010000012.1, on the reverse strand, counting down.
TTCCGGAATGTTTCGGTGCAGAATCTCGGCCAATCGGTCGACATCCGGAACATCGCGGGTCTTCGACTTCTCCCACTGCGCCGACCACCGCTTGAGCTGACGCTCGGCAAAGGGCTTGCGGCTGGCCAGGTCGTCCAGCCCGGTCTCTTCCAGGTCAACTCCGTGGATGCTGGCGAGGGTTTTGGGCATCGCCAAGCCGACCGCGCGACGCTCGTCCTCGGTCAACTTCTGAGCCACCGGGACGCCGTCGATCACAACGCCGTCGATGTAGCTCATGAGGACCAGCGGAGCGTCCGTGATCTCCGGATCTTCCGTGATGCCGAGGATCTTCGGAACCGGCACTTTGGTTCCCTGGAGCGAGGACAGGATGCGGTGCTCGCGAACGACGTCGTGCGCGGACGCCAACAACGTGCCGAGTGGAGGTCTGCGCAGTACCCACCGTCCTCCGCCCGCATCCGTCACGGAGTAGGTCAGGTTCGATTGCCCGTTACCGATCCTCTCGAAAGTCAGTGGTGTCGTGGCGCCGACCCCCAGTTCGGCGATCCACGCGGAAACAGCTTCTTCGTTCAAACCGACTGCAGTCACCGCACCGATGCTAGCGGTTGAAGTCCGATCGGTTGGCCGTACCGACACGTTTGTTACTCGTCAGTTCGCAGCTCAGGTCTTGATACGGCAGTGAAAATACTTGCGGATTTCCCAATCAGGGGGATCCTGATGGTAGAGCGACAACTGCATACGACACATCGGGATTGTGCGGCGTACTCACGAGGCGCGCCGGGCATGAGCAGAAACCGAGGTGAGCGAAGATGGTCGACAACCTCGATTATCCGGTCCAACTCATCCAACCGAACGGCGCACGGGTGTGCCGTCCCGAATTCGACCGCCTGATAACGGACATCGGGCCTGACGAACTGCTGTCGTTGTATCGCGATCTCGTCGTGAGTCGCCGCATCGACACCGAAGTTGTTGCCCTGCAGCGTCAAGGTGAAATCGGGTTGTGGGCTCCGATGCTCGGTCAGGAAGCCGCGCAGGTCGGTTCCGCGAGAGCGCTCGCCCCGGGCGACTTCGCCTTCACCAGCTATCGCGAACATGCCGTCGCGTACTGCCGCGGAGTTCCCCCCGAATTGCTGACCACCATGTGGCGCGGAATCTCCCATTCCGGTTGGGATCCAGAACAATTCAGCGTCACCAACCCGGCGATCGTCGTCGGCTCCCAAGGTCTGCACGCCACCGGATATGCGCTCGGCGCCCACCTGGACGGCGCCGAGATCGCAACGATCGCCTACTTCGGTGACGGCGCAACAAGTCAGGGTGACATCGCCGAGGCGATGGGATTTGCCGCCAGTTTCCGTGTCGGCGTTGTCTTCTTCTGCCAGAACAACCAGTGGGCCATCAGTGAACCGGTATCCCTGCAGTCCCGTACACCCATCTCGCATCGGGCGATCGGTTACGGTATTCCGGCGATCCGCGTCGACGGTAACGACGTCCTTGCCGTGCTCGCCGTGACGCGCTCGGCGCTCAATCGCGCACGCGAAGGCAGCGGCCCGACGTTCATCGAGGCGATCACCTGCAGAATGGGCCCGCACACGACCTCCGACGATCCGAGCAGGTACCGCACCGATACGGATATGTCGGAGTGGAGAAGCCGCGATCCGCTCGAGCGAATGCGTCTGCTCCTCGGTCGTCGCGATCTTCTCGGAGAAAACGAACTCAGCACCATCGCGGCAGCCGCCGACGACGTCGCCGCTGGACTGCGACGCGCAACCATCGCGCTCGCCGATCCGCCCCCGTCAGCGCTCTTCGATCACGTCTACGCCGAGGCACACCCACTGATCGACGCTGAACGCGAAGAGCATCGCGCGCATCTCCGTAGCCTGGAAGGGGCTTCGTCATGACCGTCATGAATCTGGTGACCGCGCTCAACACCGGCCTTCGACGCGCACTCGAAGACGATCGTCGCGTTGTCATCATGGGCGAGGACGTCGGCCGTCTCGGCGGCGTATTCCGGGTTACCGACGCCCTGCAGAAGGACTTCGGCGACACCCGGGTGATCGACATGCCCCTCGCCGAATCAGGGATCGTGGGAACAGCTTTCGGTCTTGCCTTGCGCGGATATCGGCCTGTCTGCGAAATTCAATTCGACGGGTTTGTCTACCCGGCTTTCGATCAGATCGTCTCGCAGGTGGCCAAGATCCAGTACCGCACCCGAGGCGCTGCCTCTGCGCCACTGACGATTCGGATTCCCAGTGGCGGCGGAATCGGTGCGGTGGAACATCATTCGGAGTCGCCGGAAGCGTACTTCGCTCACACCGCGGGACTGCGGGTGGTGTACCCGAGCAATCCGATCGACGGTTTTCACATGATCCGCCAATCCATTGCCGGCGACGACCCGGTGATATTCCTCGAACCCAAACGGCGCTACTGGGACACCGCCGACGTGGATACCGATGCCGCGCCCGAGCTTCCGCTCCACCGTGCCCGCGTCGCTCGCCCTGGAGACGACGCGACGGTGGTTGCGTACGGATCCATGGTCGCCACCGCACTCGAGGCCGCGCGGATTGCCGAAGAAGAAGGCCACGATCTGGAGGTCGTGGATCTGCGTTCACTCTCCCCCATCGACTTCGACACGGTCGAGGCGTCGGTGAACAAGACAGGCCGGCTTGTCGTCGTCCATGAGGCGCAGAAGTTTCTCGGCGTCGGCGCCGAAATCGCAGCACACGTCGCGGAACACTGCTTCTATCAGTTGGAGTCACCGATCCTGCGGGTCACCGGATTCGACATCCCCTACCCGCCCGCCAAGCTCGAGCGTTTTCACCTTCCGGACGCCGACCGGATCCTCGCGGCGCTCGACCGAACGCTGGCAGCATGAGCACGGCGCACGAATTCCGGTTACCGGATCTCGGCGAGGGCCTGACTTCCGCCGATCTGGTCGAGTGGGCGGTCGGCGTCGGCGACACTGTGGCACTCAATCAAGTTCTCGCCCAGGTAGAGACAGCCAAAGCTCTTGTCGAACTGCCGTCGCCCTACGTCGGTGTTGTCAGAGAACTCCTCGTCGAACCTGGCACTACCGTTCCGGTGGGTACCCCGATCATCCGTATCGAGGAGTCTTCAAATTCTCCGTCTCCAAGTAATTCTCAGTCTCCGAGCGTGCTGGTCGGATACGGACCCGCGACCGAGAGACCGAGCCGCCGACGGAGCAAGATCACGCCGTACTCGCAATCCGCGGCGAGTACCGAGCGTCGGCCCGCAACCCCCGCGGCGCGGCGCGCGGCCCGCGAAGCCGGCATCGATTTGAGCGAAATCACCGGCAGCGGATTCGACGGTGCCGTCACCGCGGCTGACGTCGCAGACGCGCTTACCGTGCAGTCGCCTTCGGATAACGCGACACGCCTGGCCTCGTCCGGCATACGAAAACAGATGGCGTCGGCGATGGTTGCCAGCACCCGCGCTCCGCAGGCCAGCGTCTTCCTCACCGCCGATGTCACGCCTTCGATGGAACTGCTCGGCAGGCTCCGTTCCTCGGAGGCGTTCACCGGACTGTCTCTCACTCCGCTGACACTCGCTGCCAAGGCAATGGTGGCCGCCATCGCCTCGCACCCGATGGTGAACGCGCATTGGGACGAGGCCCGCGGCGACGCCGCCGTCGACGATGACGTGAATCTCGGCATCGCCGTCGCCTCCGAACGTGGACTGTCCGTGCCCAACATCAAGAGCGCCGAGACACTGAGCCTGGTCCAACTCGCACGCGCGGTGACCGAACTGACCGTTGCTGCCCGTGAGGGAAAGACGGACGTCCGTCACCTGACGGGTGGCACCGTCACGATCACCAATGTCGGAGTCTTCGGCGTCGACGGCGGCATTCCGCTTCTCAATCCGGGAGAAGCCGTCATTCTCTGTCTGGGCTCGGTGAGCGAGCGTCCGTGGGTGATCGAGCGCAAGATCGAAGTGCGGAGCGTCGTGACACTGACGTTGACGTTCGACCACCGCGTGCTGACCGGTGAGCAGGCCGCGAGATTCCTCTCATTTGTCGCAGAGATGCTCGCGAACCCGGACCTGTTGCTGACTCACCTGTAGAAAGGAACGAGTGAGCGTCAACCCCACCGACCGCGCAGTCCCCACCTCCGCCCTGGTGCGCGCCCGCGCCGGCATCTTCGGCATTTTCGGCATCAACGGATTTCTCCTCGCGATGTGGGTCGTCCACATCCCGTCCATCGAACACCGAGTGGGGATCAGTCACTCGACGCTCGGCTCACTTCTTCTCCTTCTTGCAGTCGGAGCCATTGCCGGCATGCAGTTGAGCGGCCCGCTCGCAGATCGATACGGCAGCAGACGCATGGTCGTCCTGGCGGGTAGCGGGCTGGCATTCGCCACTCTCGGCCCGGGGTTTGCCACGAACACCTGGCAACTGGGCGCTGCACTTGTCGTGTTCGGCTTTGCGAACGGCGCGTTGGACGTGTCGATGAACTCGCAGGCCGTCGAGGCCGAACAGTTGTACCGACGCCCGATCATGGCGGCCTTTCACGGCATGTTCTCGGTCGGTGGCGTATTGGGCTCTGTCATCGGATTCGGCACTCTCGCACTGGATCTTCCGCCGTATGTCACGCTCAGCATCGCGTCGGCAATCGGCTTGCTGGCAGTCTGGTTGTGCTCGCGACCCCTTCTCCCTCACGTCGACGTGCATGCCGAAACCGCGTCGACTACCGGAAAGACACACGGCAGATTCTCGGCTCGCGTACTTGCCCTCGGAACCCTCGCCTTTGTTCTGATGCTGGCCGAGGGAGTGGCAAACGACTGGAGCGCGCTGCAGGTCAAGGAGGATCTCGGTGTTTCGAATGCCGTTGCCGCACTGTCGTTCGGCGCATTCTCCGCCATGATGACCGTCGGCCGGTTCACCGCGGATCGGATCAGCGCGGCGGTAGGCCCGGTGGCAGTGGTTCGCTACGGTGCGTTGCTGTCGTCCATCGGAATGCTGACCGTCGTGGTATCCGGCTGGCTACCACTGACGTTGCTCGGTTGGGCCCTGTTCGGCGCCGGCCTGTCGGGATGCATTCCGCAGATCTTCACCACGGCCGGAAATCTGGGCTCAGGTTCGGCCGGCACCAACATGTCTCGCGTCGTCGGCATGGGATACATCGGATTCCTCGCCGGGCCGGCAACCATCGGGTGGGTCACCAAGCTTGTGCCTCTCACCACAGCAATGTTGATCCCGTTTGCATGCGTCCTGGTCGCAGCGGGTTGTGCGGGTGTCGTTCGGCGCGATTCTCCGACCGCCTACAGACCTCACAGCTGATCCTCACGATCGGCACAGACTCAACAGGGATGCTGGTACTCGTGACCGTCTCGACCTCCACCCAGCACCCCGCGCCCTCCACAACCACTCGCTTCCTCGTCCTTGCCGCGATTGCCGTCGTAGCGCTGGGCGTCTTGTATTTCGTGCGACCCACCTCGCCCGGTTTGAGCGTCCCGGAACAGGTGCGCGCACTTGCCGAGTGGACGGTAGGCCGATTCGACGTCACCGCCGTACTCGCAGCCACTACCGCTCTGGCGGTCGTCTCGATGGTCCGCGGACTGCCATACGGCATCGGCGCGATCCTGCTCCTCGGAATGGGCGCCAATCTCACCAACGCGGCATTCGGTTCCTGGCTCCCCGATGTGCCCCAGGACCTACTGCCCAGCGGTCACGTCGCAGCGGCGACCGCGCTGTACTGCTCGGCGATCTTGATCTCCGCCCCGCAGTGGCGTCCGGTGGTCGCCGGACTCGGATTCGTCGGAGTTGCTGCGATCGGTGCCAGCGCGCTCGCCGCCGAGCTGAGCGGCCTTTTCGGAGTGATAGCTGGCATTCTGATCACCCTGGTATGGGCCTGTGCCGCAGCCATTTTGATGGCACGATCGCCCATCGCCGCGAAACGTGAAGAGCTACGCCCGGATACGGCAGCCATCGCGTTCTCCAGGCACCGGAGCATCCGACTTTAGTCCTAAATCTTTGGGATTCAGAGATTTTCGCCGATAGCCCTCCCGCCACGGTTGGGCATGACGTATGTTCTGAAATGTCCGAATCAAGTAGTTCCACAGCGAAGGAGTCTTTACCGTGAGCCTCGAAGATCTGAACCCGCTCGAACTGATCCAGAAGTTGATCGAACTACTTTCCGGCTTCTCTTCCGACCCCGAAACCCCCGAGGTTCCGTAAAACGTCGCCAGAGGCGCCTGTTCCGAGTTTCGTCTCGGACCAGGCGCCTTTGTCGTTTCAAGAAGTCGTTTCAGCACAAGAAGTCGTTGCAACACACGACATCTTTGCAACACACGGCCACGAAAAAAGGCGTCCACTCGCAGCTGCGAGTGGACGCCCCTTCCGAGTACCAGCGCTAGAGCGCCTTGAGTTCCTCGGTTACTTCGGAGACCGACTTCTTGGCGTCACCGAAGAGCATCGAGGTGCCCTCGGCGAAGAAGAGCGGGTTCTCGATACCGGCGAAACCGGAGTTCATCGAGCGCTTGAGCACGATGACGGACTTCGACTGGTCGACGTTGAGGATCGGCATTCCGTGAATCGGTGAGCTCGGATCGTTGCGCGCCGCCGGGTTGGTGACGTCGTTCGCACCGATCACCAAGGTGACATCGGTACGAGAGAACTCGTCGTTGATGTCGTCCATTTCCTTCATCGCGTCGTACGAGACATCCGCCTCTGCGAGAAGAACGTTCATGTGACCGGGCATACGGCCGGCGACCGGGTGAATGGCGTACTTGACTTCGACGCCCTTCGACTCGAGCAGTTTCGCCATGTCCTTGACGGCATGCTGAGCCTGCGCGACGGCAAGTCCGTATCCGGGTACGACGATGACCTGGTTGGCGTAGGCCATCTGGATGGCCGCGTCGGCGGCCGAGGTCGCCTTTGCCGTGCGCACGACACCGTCGGAGGATGCGGCTTCACCGCCACCACCACCGAAGCCGCCGGCAACGATGGCCGGGATGGACCGGTTCATGGCCTTGGCCATGAGGTTGGTCAAGATGGTGCCCGAAGCACCGACGATCATGCCGGCGACGATCATCGCCTGGTTGTTGAGCGCCAAACCTGCAGCAGCAGCTGACAAACCGGTCAGAGCGTTGAGCAGCGAGATGACGACGGGCATGTCCGCGCCGCCGATGGGCAGCACGACCATCAGTCCGAGGATGCCCGAGAGCACGAGCACGCCGACGATCCACAGTGAGCTGGTCGGGCCTTCCGGTGAGATCGCCTTGATACCGATGATCACCGAGAACGCGACGGCGGCAATGAGCAGCAGAGCATTGAGCGGCTGCTGGAGCTTGCCGATTCCGATCGGACGACCAGGCAGAGTTTCCTGCAGCTTCAGAAACGCGATCACGCTGCCCCAGAAGGAGATCGATCCGATCACCGCGGCAAAGAGCGACGCGATGACGATGTGTACCGTCGGCGACTCGCCGTGCTGGAATGCGGTGAAACCGTCCGAGTCCAGGAACTCCGCGTACGCGATCAACGCGACCGTGCCGCCGCCGACACCGTTGAACAGTGCCACCAACTGCGGCATGGCCGTCATCTTCGTCCGGAGCGCCGGCGGAACGCCGAGCACGACACCGATGACAAGGCCGGCAGCGATGAGGATCCAGTTCCCCATCTCCGCATCACGAATGGAGATCAGAGTTGCAACGACGGCGATGAGCATGCCGACCGCGGCGATCTGGTTGCCGCGGACTGCGGTCTTCGGGCCGGTAAGACCCATGAGGCCGTAGATGAACATCGAGAACGCGACAATGTAGAGCGCATTGACCAGGTATTCCATTACTGGTCACCATCCTTCGACACAGACTTGGCGGCCGGCTTGGCCTTGAACATCGCCAACATGCGGTCCGTGACGACAAAACCACCGACAACGTTCACGGTTCCGAAGACGAGCGCGACGAACAAGATGATCTGCAGCCCGATCGAGGGATCGTGCACCTTGCCCAGGACGACCAACGCGCCCAGGACGACGATGCCGTGGATGGCGTTCGTACCGGACATCAACGGGGTGTGCAGGGTGTTCGGAACTTTGGAGATCACAGCGAAACCGACGAACCCGGACAACACCAGGATCGCGATGTTCGCCAGTAGTGATGTGTACATCAGGCGCCCTTCTCTTCACGGGTGACGCACGCACCGGCCAGAACCTCGTCGGAGAAATCAGGCGCCAAGGCACCTTCCACCAACATGAGTTCGATCAGCGCGGAAATGTTCTTCGAGTACAACTCGGACGCATGCTCCGGCATGGACGCCGGCAAATTCAGCGGAGAGCAAATGGTCACGCCGTGCTTGACGACGGTTTGACCCGGCTCGGTCAGCTCGCAGTTACCACCGGTTTCACCCGCGAGGTCGACCACGACACTGCCCGGCTTCATGCCTTCGACCGCGGCAGCGGTCACCAGGCGCGGCGCGGGACGACCCGGAACCAGAGCTGTGGTGATCACAACGTCGAAGCCCTTGATCGCATCTTCGAGTGCCTGCTGCTGCTTCGCTCGCTCGTCGTCGGTCAACTCGCGGGCGTATCCACCCTCGCCCGCCGCATCGATTCCGAGGTCGAGCCACTGTGCACCCACCGAACGCACCTGGTCGGCGACCTCAGGACGCACGTCGTACCCGGTAGCGCGGCCACCGAGACGCTTGGCTGTCGCCAGCGCCTGCAGACCTGCCACACCCACTCCGAGGACCAGAACCGTCGCAGGCTTCACCGTGCCCGCAGCGGTGGTGAGCATCGGGAAGAACCGCGTCGACTCCGATGCTGCCAACAGAACAGCCTTGTACCCGGACACGTTCGCCTGCGAGGACAACGCGTCCATCACCTGCGCGCGGGAGATACGAGGAATCGCCTCCACGGCGTATCCCTCGATGCCGGCGGCCTTCAACTCGGCGATGCGGTTGTCCGCATTACGCGGATTCAGGAAACCGATGAGCTTCGCGCCGGTACTGATCCGGGCGATCTCTTCTGTCGACGGAGGCGCAACCTTGACGACCACGTCAGCAGTCCACGGATCGCCGATCTTCGCGCCGGCAGCGGTGTACAACTCGTCGGGAATCAACGCCCCGAGACCGGCCCCGGACTCGACGACCACGTCGACACCCTTGCCGATCAAAGCGGACACAATTTTCGGCACCAATGCGACCCGACGCTCACCATCACTCGATTCTCGAGGGACGCCGACCGACGGACGCACTTGTGCGCTCTTCGATGTTTCCATTTTCCATTACCTTCTGCGGTTGGTGGTTCGCCTGCTGCGACGAGCGGCAACCAGCATGTGATGAGCGGAAGATGACCCGCTTTTGGGTGAATGGTGACTGATAGTAGCCAGAGTTAACGCGGCGTAGGGAAACCGACGACGCACTTTCTCCATCTGAATCGAGTCCGAACAGTATGTTTGGACATACCTGAAGAAGCCTACTGTGAGGCCGATCACACCGGAATGGCGGACTATTCCACTATTTGAAACGGCCGAAAGACGTAAAGGCATCAGAATGACGCGCCGAATAATCACCGTCGAGCGAGTTTACGAACCGGCTTCCGAATGTAACGCCGTCCGACTCCGCGTAGACCGACTCCGGCCACGCGGCCTCAAACGCGAAAACCTGCAGTACGCCTCGCACCGTCCTCGGATGCTCGACCCGTTGTTCTACTGACAGCAAGCAAGGACCTGCCGTACGGTCACGCGCAGGTCCTTGCCGACTATCTCGCAGAATTACTCTGATGTCCTAGTATTTCACTAGAGCATCAATTGCTCACATATTGAGACCGCAACTTGTGCTTGACGAGCTTTCCTGTAGCGGTCCTAGGCAATTCGTCGGCAAAGTCAATGCTTCTCGGAGCTTTGAAATGTGCGACCTGACTGCGAACGTATTCCAGCAATTCCTCGGCGACATGGGCACCAGGCTCGATTCCCTCCGCTAGTTGGACAACCGCCTTGACCTGCTCACCCATTTCCTCGTCGGGAACACCGATGACCGCCACGTCGAACACCTTCGGGTGCAAAGTAAGGATGTTCTCGGACTCCTGTGGGTAGATATTCACACCACCGGAGATAATCGTGAACGCGGCGCGGTCGGTCAGATAAAGGAAACGCTCGGAGTCGATATAGCCGATATCTCCACTCGTCGTCCACGTCGGATGATCCGGATGCTGCGCGGCAGCCGTTTTCTCGGGATCATTGTGATACCGGAACGGCAAAGTCTCCCGCTCCCAGAACACGGTACCGATCTCGCCGACCGGAAGATCGCGCCCGGCGTCGTCACAGATGTGCACGATCCCCATCACTCCGTCACGCCCGACGGAACCCGGATGCGACAAGGCCTGCTCACTGTTGATGAAGGTAGCGCCCGAACCCTCGGTCGAGGCGTAGTACTCGTAGATCACCGGCCCCCACCAGTCGATCATTGCCGTCTTCACTTCGGGCGGGCAGGGAGCAGCAGCGTGAATGGCGACCTTCACCGTCGAGACGTCGTAACGATCACGGGTCTCCTTCGGAAGTTTCAACATTCGAACGAACATCGTCGGTACCCACTGACTGTGCGTCACAGCGTATTTACCGATCAACTCCAGCGCGGTTTCGGCTTCGAATGCATCCATCAAGATCACGGTTCCGCCGACCGAATTGATCACGCCGCAAAAACGCAGGGGCGCCGCGTGATAGACCGGAGCCGGGCACAAATAGACTGTGTCGGAATCGAACCCGTACATCGGTGCGAACACCGCGGTGTACGGATCCATGGTGGTGTTCACCTCACCCTCCGGGAGATCTCCTTTGATCCCCTTCGGCCTGCCGGTCGTTCCCGACGAATACAGCATGTCAGCCCCACGCGGCTGCGAGTCGAGTGGAGCAGCGGACTGCGCATCGACCGCGTCTTCGTAGTCGTCGAAGCCCTCGAGGGCGCCGCCGTACACCAATCGGTGCCGCACGCGTGGAATCAGCTTCTCGTCCAACGGAACTGCTGCGGACGCCTGCCCCGACGCCACCAGAATTGTCGCCTCGCAGTCGTCGACGATGTAGGCAGCCTCCGCAGCCGTGAGATGCCAGTTCACCGCGGTGATGTAGAGGCCGGATCTCAACGCTGCCCAGTACACCTCGAACGCCCGGAGATCGTTGTTCGAGATGAGAGCGACGTGGTCCCCAGGCTTGGCACCGACACTTCGGAAGTATCGCGCCAACTGCGTCGACCGTTCGTCGAGTTCCCGATAGGTGATGGACTCACCCGTCGCAGGGCGAATGACGGCGGGCTTGTCCGGTGTGGACTGGACAAAATTTCCTGGAAACACGAAGACTCCTCTGTCGGTGACGACAACGCCGCGTGAGCCTGATTCGGCGTCGACAATCCTGGTCTACCACAGGAACTCTGCCACCCTCGGAGGTTTGGCGACACCGACTCGAAGCATGGGAATGCCCGCTCACTTATCCGCCGGGACATACAGTGAGGAGAACCGCACCGTCCGAAACAGGAGATGTCCACATGAGTGGTTGGCCCCAGGACTCAGTAGTCGACGCATTGACCGAGGAATGGAGAGTCATCGACGCACTGCTGGCCGAACTCGACGGCGATCAGTGGTTGGCACCGTCGAACCTTCCGGGGTGGACGGTTCACGACATCGTGTCCCATCTGATCGGTACGGAATCACTGCTCTCGGGCATCAATCCGCCGTCGATCAATCTGGACGTGCACGCATTGCCCCACGTCCACAACGAGATTGCGGCGTTCAACGAGCGCTGGGTCGAAGGCCTGCGGCGGACACCGCACTCGGACCTGCTGACCCGATATCGCGAGATCACCGCCGAACGAACCGAAGCGCTGCGCTCGATGACCAGCGCGGACTGGGACGCCGAGACACAAACACCGGTCGGTCTTGCGCCCTATGGCCGGTTCATGCGTATTCGGACCTTCGACTGTTGGATGCACGAACTCGACATCAGAGATGCAGTTGGCATTCCGGGTGAGGAAGGCGGATTGCGCGCGGAGACTGCATTCGGCGAAATCACCAGCGCGCTCGGATTCGTCGTCGGAAAACGAGGAAAGGCGCCAGAGGGAGCACGGATCACTTTCGAACTCGAAGGGCCACTTGCCCGTTCACTTCACGTCTCGGTCGACGCGCGAGCAACACTCGTCCCGGAGTTGGACGGTCCGGCGACCACGACCATCTCGATGAGCTCACCGCTCTTCACCCGAATTGCCGGTGGCCGCGTCCACGCGTCGGATCACCGAACCGACATCTCGCTTCGCGGTGACACCACGGTGGGCACACGCGTCGTCGACAATCTGGCGTTCACGATTTGAGGGCTGGGTGGGTAGGTCGCGAAGGTACTGAGAAGTGAAACTGTTTCTCTCGTCCTACCGATTCGGCGACCACCGCGAGGCTTTTGTCGATCTCGTAGGCCGCGGCGCTCGCATCGCGGTCATCGCCGCGGCTGCAGATTCGTGGCCCGCCAATGCCCGCAGTTCAGCCGTCACCAGCGAATTGACTCCGCTACGGGCAGCGGGCTTCACCGCAGAGGAAGTGGATGTCCGAGACTTCCTGGGTGCATCGGAAGCACTGGAACTCCGGCTCCGCGAATTCGACTGCCTGTGGGTTCGCGGCGGAAACACGTTCGTCCTGCGAGCTCAGCTAGCTCGAAGTGGCGCTGACAGGGTCATCGAGATGCTGGTTCGTTCAGGCGTCGTGGCCTATGCGGGATACAGCGCCGGAGCGTGCCTGGCGACTCCGACTCTGATCGGGCTGGACGCGTCGGACGACCCCGCTGAAGTCATGCCAACGTGCGGTATCGACCCGATCTGGTCCGGGCTCGCGCTGATCGACTTCGCGATAGTGCCGCACGGCGGCGATTCGCTACTCGAAGATCCACAGGTGACTGCGCGGACGGTTGCGACCCTGACCACGGCGGGCGCGCAATTCACCGTGCTTACAGATCACGAGGTGATACTCGTCGACCGTTGATGTAACGCAGACGGTTGATCTTGACGCAGACTGAGCAGTCGACTCGGCCCGACCGGATCAGCCGTGCTCTGCCACCGCGGTTCCGGCTGCCGGCGACTGACGCTCGAGCCTCGTCCACGCGATCTCCCAGCGCTTGACAGAGACCTCGTCAGCGTCCTCGAGAAGGGCGTCGAGGAGCAGGCGTGGATTTTCGCGCCATGCCAGTTCAGCGGCATGGACTTCCGCAGCCGAGAACAACCCGGAAGCCTCGAGATCACGAATCCATTCGCAGATCTCGCCTCGGTGAATCCGTGCGATGGTCTCGTATCCCAGACCTTCGTCAAGGAAGTCGTACGAAAAAATTGCGGCAAAGTAACTGTTCGACTCACGCTGCCCGAAAATCATGTGCGTTCCTTCCTCGAAGTTGTCCGACGAAGACTCGAAATCGAACCGTTGAGCAGCGACGCCAAAGTTTTTTTGGCGAAGTTGTAACGCTTCTTCTATCCCCGACGATTCAAACGCTAACCCCCCGAGCGGGTCTTTGGGATCACGTCCGAGAAACGATCTGATGACCAACGCAATACCCCTGGGGTTTCCGGCCACTCGCACCCATCATCGACACGCAACCAGCGCGCCGCTGACCTGCAATTTGCCCGTTTCAGGCCCTCCACTTAATCCATCCGAACAGACGACAAAAAACTTTGTGACCGGTCCCACATATTGGGATAGTTACGATCGTGATGCATATGTATCACCCGTTGTGGGCACAAAAGTACGGGCAAATCGGCACGTACAGACCAGTTTTGTTCGTTCTCCATGGCGACGAAGGCCCCTTGAACGGTCGTCCAGTTGTAGTTGCGCTAAGTAACGGATCCCACGTCGGCAACCGATATTGCGGACGGCCTGCCAGGTAGCGTGCTCCAGAGAACGTAGACGCGGCGCGGCGCAACCGGCCGCCCTTTCGAAACGGAGCCCGAAGATGACCGAGACAGTGGCGCACAATCCCGCGGAAACGCGTTTCGAGATCCGAGTCGACGGCGAACTCGCCGGTTTCGCCGAGTACTCGGACCATTCCGGCGTCCGTGATTTCCACCACACGGTGACCTATCCGCAGTTTCGTGGGCGCGGGCTTGCCGCCATCGTGGTGCGTGAAGCGCTCGATCAGACCCGGAACGAGGGATTGAAGATCCTTCCGACGTGCTCGTACGTCGAGAAGTTTGTTGCGGAGAACCCCGTCTACCAGGCATAACCGAACGAGAACGGCCGGCGAAAAACCAGTCGCGAACCTGCAGACCCCGCTGCTAGCGTCGATGGTGCCGTCGTCGAAATCCTGGGCGGCACCATCTCGGGGAAGGAAAGAACGTGGTCGCCTCAGCAGATCGGCGTCCACCTGCGTCCACGGACGTAGCTATCCCCAGCTATCTCCCTCTCGTACTGGTCAATCTCGCGACGCTGTTCTCGGCGATCGGCAACGGTATCGCCATCGTCGTGCTCCCCTGGCTGGTTCTCGAACGAACCGGTAAGGCTACCGACGCGGCGATAGTTGCCGGCGCAGCAGCCATTCCGCTACTCGTGTCGAGCCTGTTTTCGGGGACATTCGTCGACAAGTTCGGACGCCGTCGAACGTCGATGATTTCCGACGCTCTCTCTGCGATGTCCGTTGCAGCGATTCCGATCATCGCGGCCACCGCGGGCTTGACGATCCCGGTGATTGCGGCGTTGGCCGCACTCGGCGCCGTGTTCGACCCCGCCGGAATGGCGGCGAGGGAGTCCATGCTGCCTGCAGCGACTCGGACCGCCAAGTGGAAGCTCGATCGAACCAACAGTGTGTACGAGGCCAACTTCAACGTCGCGTATCTGATCGGCCCTGGCATCGGCGGTGTCCTCATCGCAACGATCGGAGCGGTGAACACGCTCTGGGTCACGGCGGCAGGTTTTGTGTTCTCGATAGTCGTGGTCGCCTTCATCCGGCTTCCCGGCGCCGGAGTGCCCGAACACGAACACCGTCCGAAATCGATCTGGCACGGCACACTCGACGGTCTTCGGTTCGTCTGGAACAACAAACTGCTGCGCACCCTGGCGCTGATCGACATGGCAGTCGTCGCGCTCTACATGCCTGTGGAGAGTGTCGTATTCCCGGTGTACTTCACAGAGTTGGATCAACCGGCCCAACTCGGATCGGTGTTGATGGCCTTGGCGATCGGCGGCATCATCGGCTCTCTCGCGTACGCCCCACTGGCGCCGATCATGTCCCGGCGGCTGATCATGATTTTTGCCGTCGCCGTTCTCGGCATAGCGATGCTGGCCATGGCGCTCCTACCTCCACTGTGGGTGATCCTCGTACTTGCCGGACTGCAGGGCCTCGTCTACGGACCAGTCGGCCCGATCGCCAACTACGCCATGCAGACGCACAGCCCGGAGCACATGCGTGGACGCGTCGTCGGTGTCATGACGTCGACGGCCTACGCCGCCGGCCCGCTCGGCTACCTCGCGGTCGGCCCGCTGCTCGATCAACTCGGAATCGCGTCGACCTTTGTGGCCCTGTCGATTCCGATCATCCTGATCGCCGCAGTCTGTGCCTCTCTGCCGGTGCTTCGCGAACTGGATCGTCCGCGGCACTCGACCGACGTCAGTTGAACCCCATCACGTCGTTGCCCCAGGCGACGCGCAATCCGTGATCGGGGTCGCTGACGAGGGTGTCGGCGGAGTCGATCAACAGCGTCGACCGCTTCTCTTCCTCGTACGGCGCCCAGTGCTTCGAGCCGTCGAGGGCCGCCGGCACGGCATGCCTGGCGAAGGCCAACCATCGCCGTTGGATACGGCCGGCCACCTCCATCGCGGCCTTCCGACCGCCGAGCCAAAACGTGGGGTCGACGTTCAGGGTTCCGAAATTGCCGAATACATAAGGTAATTCGGTCGCGTGGCCCGCGCCGATCCGCGCCGCCTTGAGCATCGGCGTCGCGTGATCGAAGCGGTAGACCCATGTAGGGGAATGCCTGCAGTGCGCGTCTGCGATCCAGAGGGTCGGCATGCGAAACGCAGCGTCCCGTGACAGTGCCAGCGCGCCACTCGGTTTCGCATGGTCAGGGTAAGCCGACATGATCTCGGCAAGTTTGGTCGCGGAGATGTCGGGGTGATCGTCGGCCAGTAATTGGAGCATTGCCTCGACGGACTGCGCACTCACCGGCATCAGCGGAGACTTCATGAACTTGAAGATCGACGCCTCGTCCTTGTTGGAACCGATGATCAGTGGGATTCGGTGCGCGTAACCCTTCTGGAAAGCCGCAACCGGGTAGTGCGGCACCAGATCGCGATCGACAACGGGTGCCATCGCCAAAGTTCCCGGAATCCGGGTCGGAATTTCGTTGACCAAATCATCGCTTGCCTTGACGAGCAGTTCCAGATCCGTGGTCAGCAGATCGCCTGCGTCTTCGGGGTCGATCGAGAGCAGTTCGAGAAACCGCTCCGCCACGGTCTTGGCGCGCTCGGCCCCGTAGACGGAGGTCGCGGGCGGACTCTGGGCAATCGCACGATGGAACAGGCCTTCGGCGCTCGGACAGGTCATGAGCGTCGTGATGGATCCTGCGCCGGAGGACTCACCGAACACGGTCACCGCACTCGGGTCACCACCGAAGGCGTCGATGTTGTCTCGAACCCATTCGAGTGCCGCAATCTGGTCTCGCAGACCACAGTTCGATTCGAAAACAGTATCCGCGGTGGAGAATGCAGACAGGTCCAGGAATCCGAGTGCGCCGACGCGATAGTTGAAGGAGACGAGAACGACGTCACCGGTTTCAGCCAGATGACGGCCGTCGTAGATCGTTTGGGCGGCGGACCCGAGGCAGTAGGCGCCGCCGTGAATCCACACCATCACCGGTCGCGGCGTGGCGTCGGGTCGCGGGGCCCAGACGTTGATCGACAGGCAGTCCTCGTCGATTTTGAAGGCCCGATCGATCGGAACCGCCGGACTCTGGCCTTGCGGCGCGATCGGCCCGAACTCACGACAGTCGCGCACCCCGTCCCACGGCTGTGCGGGTTGTGGCGCTCGGAACCTCCGCTCACCCACCGGCGCCGCTGCGTAGGGCATGCCCTTCCACGCGAATACACCGCCATCCGGATACCCGCGGGCTTCTCCGCCTCGCGCCCGGATCACCAGAGTTCCGTCCTCGCCGAGATTTGGTCGAACGTCGGTCTCCATGTCTGAATCCCCTCCCGACCCGCGCGTGTGGCAATCAAGACCAAACCTACCAATCTCGGACGGGTGTGCGCCGAGTACGCAACCCCTCGGTGTTAAGGTCGCCTAGTTCTGACACGGGGTGCTCCGCATGGGCGGGGCTGAGAACACACCCGGGAACCTGATCAGGTAATGCTGACGAAGGGATGTCATGGCTACTACGCAGCCTGCATACAATTCTGCCGAAAACTCGGTGGCCACAGCGCCGTCGACGGATCGGTTCACAGATCGACTCTGGGCCGAGACGAAGGCCCTCCGCGAGTCGATCGACTCACTGGAGTTCCTCCGCCGCCTCGGCGACGGAACATTGCCTCTCGACGCGTTCCGCACGTACATCGAGCAGGACAAGCTTTATCTCGAGGGGTATTCGAAAGCGTTGTCCCTGGTCGCGGCCCATGCCCCGGATCCGCAGTCCGCGGGCTTCTGGTCGAATTCCGCGTCCACGGCAGCGACAGTGGAATCTGCGCTTCACGACGGACTTCTCACCGGTGGAATTCTTCCAGCGGGATCGGGAAGGCTCAAGCATTCGCAGGCCTGCCTGGGATACGTCTCGTATCTGACGGCGACTGCAGCAACTGCGCCTTACCCGGTCTCCGCAGCGGCAGTACTCCCCTGCTTCTGGATCTACGCCGAGGTCGGCCGCGATCTTGCCGCTTCAGCGCGCGAGGTACTCGACGCCGATCCGTCGCATCCGTACGCACAGTGGGTCACGACCTACGACGCACCCGAATTCCACGAGTCGGTGGCGCAGGCCCGCGTACTGGTCGATGCTGCGGCCGAAGCTGCCACCGAGACAGAGCGTGAGGCGATGAGTGAAGCATTCCGCATCGCCAGCCGCTATGAGCTGATGTTCTGGGATTCCGCACTCCACCAGCAGCCTTGGCCGGCGTCGTGATGTCGTTTGCGGCGCTGCGCCGCACGCTTGCCACGTCTGCCGCGATCGCAGCCGCGTTCACAGTTCTGACCGGATGCGCCTCTGACACCGGCTCTTCCGACGGGACCATTCGGTTCGCACTCGACTGGACACCGAACACGAACCACACCGGTTTGTACGTAGCACTCCAAGAGGGCTACTTCGAGGACGCCGGCCTGGACGTCTCGATCCTGCCGTACAACAACACCTCGCCCGACACCCTGGTCGATGCCGGCAATGCCGAGTTCGGCATCAGCACACAGAGTCAGGCCACGTTCGCCCGTGCAGCCGGCGCCGCCACGACGTCCGTCATCGCGCCACTTCAGCACCGCGCCACCGGCATCGGCGTGAAGGCGGATCGTGCGGACATCACGCGCCCACGTGATCTCGACGGGAAGACGTACGCCGGGTTCGGCGATCCCGGCGAAGTCGAAACGCTGCAGCAGATCATCCGCAACGACGGCGGGACCGGGAACTTCACGACGGTCACGCTCGGAACTTCCGCGTACGAAGCCGTGTACTCGGGCCAGGCAGACTTCACCGTCTCCTACTTTGCGTGGGAAGGCCTCGAAGCGGAGCGAAACGGAACTCCGATGCGGTACTTCCAGTACACCGATTACGGCTTCCCCGATGCATATTCGATCGTGATCAACGGCAACCAGCAGTGGTTGAAAGACCATCCCGACGAGGCACGCAAGTTCGTCAAAGCCGTTCAACGCGGATATCAGACTGCTGCCGACAACCCGGACCGGGCCGCGCAGGATCTCATCGACGCGAACCCCGGAGCTTTCACCGACGAAGACCTCGTGCGTGAGAGTCAGCGGATGCTCGCCGCCGACTACATGAAAGACGCCAACGGCGTCGTGGGCGCCCAGAATCTCGAAACCTGGTCGGGCTACTCGGGATTCCTCTTCGAGAACGGATTGCTCGCCGGACCCGACGGGAAGCCGTTGACCCAGAAGCCGGACTGGTCGGAGTACTTCACCAATGAGTATCTCGACGCGTCCTGACGTGAGCGGACGGTTGGTCTCGACCATGCGGCGGGCGCTTCCCGCGCTCGCCGTGGTGGTGCTCCTCGTGGCGGCGTGGCAGATCTACGTCGAGATCAGTGGGATTCGGCCGCAAGTACTTCCGTCTCCGGGGCGCGTTCTGTCCCAGGGGTGGGACAACCGCGAGATCATCTCCGGCCACGCCTGGTCGACATTGCAGGTCACGTTGGTCGGCTTCACTGTTTCATTGGTGTTGGCCTGGATTCTTGCCGTGGTCGTGGACTTTTCGCCGTGGTTGTCACGCGCGCTGGTACCACTTTTTGTCGTCTCGCAGACGCTGCCGATCATCGCCATCGCGCCGCTGATGATCATCTGGTTCGGCTTCGGGTTGTTGCCGAAGGTGTTGGTGATCGCCCTTGCGACGTTCTTCCCCATGACCATCGGACTCATCGAGGGATTTGCCGCAGCCGACCGGGAAGCGGGCGCTCTCCTGCGCAGTATGGGCAGCACTCGCTGGCAGGAGTTCAGATACGTTCGCCTTCCTTCGGCAATTCCGCGATTCTTCACTGCCCTCCGCATCGGCATCACGTATGCGGTCGTGGGTGCGGTGTTCTCCGAATACGTCGGCGCTACTTCCGGTTTGGGTATCTACATGAGCACCCAGAAGAACTCCTTCCGCACCGACCTGGTGTTGGCGGCCGTACTTGTGACCGCGTTGATCAGCGTCACGCTGTACTTGCTGACGTTCGCCATCGAGCGCATCGTTGCACCATGGGCGATGAACGAAAGGTCGCGGACATGACTGACCCGATGGTCGAGGATGCAATGGTCGAAATCCAGGACCTGACCAAGAGGTTCGACACGGCCGGAGAATCGCGTCTCGTGCTCGATTCGGTGTCCTTTGGTGCCGACGCGGGCGAATTCGTGTCGGTGATCGGGCCGAGCGGCTGCGGCAAGAGCACGATCTTCAACGTCCTGGCCGGGCTCGAATCCCCGACCGCGGGTTCGGTCCGTGTGGGCACGCGCGCAACGGAATCCGAACCAGCCACCGAGGTGCATACCGCGTACATGCCGCAGAAAGATCTTCTGTTCCCTTGGCGTTCGGTATTGGACAACACGGCCCTCGGTTTGGAAGTGCAGGGAGTCGGCAAGAAGGAAGCACGCGAGCGCGCTCGCGAGTTGTTCCCGGCGTTCGGACTGTCCGGATTCGAGGACGCCCGGCCGTCACAACTGTCCGGCGGCATGCGCCAGCGAGCGGCGATGCTGCGCACCGTTGTTCAGGGCAAACCTGTCCTGCTGCTCGACGAGCCGTTCGGCGCACTGGACTCGTTGACCCGCACCGAGATGCAGGCCTGGCTACAAGACGTGTGGCAGCAGTACCGGTGGACCGTGCTGATGATCACCCACGATATTCGTGAAGCGATCTATCTGTCCGATCGCGTGGTCGTTCTGTCGGCGAGGCCGGCAACGGTCAGGTGCGTCGTCGACGTTCCCTTGCCGAGGCCACGCGAACTGGACATGATCACCTCGCCCGAGTTCGCCGACGTCGAGCGTGAACTGCTTGCCGTACTCCACGACGAGACGCGCAAGTCGCTACACCCCTAGCGGTTACTGACAATGCGCTGAGAGCGCGCCGATTTCACCTGCCGTTCAAGAGAAAGTGCATCGCAACGGTGCAACTTCGCGTAGGATGTCGCGGCGCGTTCGCCCAAAACGCCTTAATATCAGCAAGATCCGAACGCTCGACACGCAATCCGCCAACGCTGCACAATTCTCTGTACTCTTCGGTAACGTACACTCGGTCGCCTACGAGACCAACGGCCAGAAGGTAACTGGACGGTAAAGCGGAATCGTGGAGGCACAGTCAGCGCAACAGATTTGGAAAGGGACAGCGTGAGCACACTGCAGTCAGGTCAGAGCCTCGGAGTCGGCCAGGAACTCAAGTCCGACAACGGCGCATACACCCTCACCTTGCAGGACGACGGCAACCTGGTTCTGTCCGAGGGCGGACAGGCTGTTTGGGCCGCAGGCACCAACGGATCCGGCGCCAACCGCGCCGAGGTGCAGGCTGACGGAAACTTCGTCATCTACAAGGACTCCGACGCCGTGTGGGCATCGCAGACCGCAGGCAACGACGGTGCCTCCCTCTCGGTTCAGGACGATCGCAACGTCGTTCTGTCCGTCGGCGGAAATGCTCTGTGGTCTTCGGACACTGCAATCGCAGCGCCGGCCGCCGAGGCTGCCCCGGAGCCCGCTCCGGCACCCGAGCCCGAGCCTGCCCCCGCCGCTCCGGCAGCGCAGAGCTACACCGTCGAAAGCGGCGACACCCTGTGGGCGATCGCAGAGCGTTTCTACGGTGACGGCAACCAGTACCAGCGCATCGCGGATGCAAACGGCATCCCGAACCCGGATCTCATCAACGCCGGTCAGGTACTGACGATCCCCGCCTGATTCACTGCTTGACCTGGCCCTGGGTGCCGACGTCCGCGTCGGCACCCAGGGCCTTTTGTGTTCTACGCCACACAGATTCGCGTCCCGCCCAGCAGACCCTGATACTCCATTGCGGCATCTTTTCGCCTACAGTACTTCCGTACTGCTCCCGAAGGACAGGTGTGCATGAAAGACAGAACAGTCATGATCGGCGCTGTCGCAGTGGCCGCTCTTTCTCTGACATCAGGCCTCGTTTTCGGCGGAGCAGCCGGCGCATTCGGTGCCGGCGGCCCTGTGGTGAAGCCTCCCACTCTGGTCTCGTCGGTTTCCGTGGAGTCCGTCGCCGGGATCGAACCGGCCGCGTTCTACAGCTCGGTTGCAGTCCCCACGGTTGTCATCCCGCCGACGCCGACCTGGCGAATCGCCGACGAGACGACTGCTCCTCGTAATCAGCCGCTTGTGGTGACCGCGACAAGCACGAGCTCCGCCACCTCGACTACGACGGCCACCAGTACGACAACACCCGTCTCATCCACCACAACTGCGTCGGCTACCGCGACCTCGTCACCGACCGCGACGGCCACAACCACCAAGACCAGCACCACCCCCGTTGTCACGACCGGGTCCACGCCGCCCGTCGTCGAGGTCTCGCCCGTTCTCGCCGGATAACCCTCGCTCTTTCGCCCGCACACCGCCTGGCGTGACGGCGGTTACAGGCACACTTCAGTCGCCGCTCTCGAATAACCGATCTACCTGCAACTACCTTCCTCGTCGTCACGGTTCGTGGTCCGCTGCAATCCGGTCGACCGGAAAAGGACAGCAGCATTGTCGGAGCCTCGCGATACCGTATAGGTCTGAGCTTTTGCGGAAGGAGGTGGCTGATGAGCGCAATGGGCTTCGATCTCGATGTCAGTGTCGACCGGGCGTGGGCAGAATTTCAACGTCGCCTCGGCGATCACATTTCCATCATGGTCGACGGCGACGTTCTTGCCGTGGAATCGTCCACCGGCGACTTCGATCCAGCTGACGGCGCAGCGCCATGCGTTCAGTTCCTCGTGTGGGACGAGAACACAGTCCGCTGCGAGGTTCCTTCCAACGACTTCCTTCATCCGCGCTATCGACTCGAAGATGCCGACGAACAAAAGTTGATCGCACTCGGCTGGAATCCGCCTTCCGAGAATCTCGAGGATCCGAACAACTCCCCCGCCTTCTGCGTCGACAAGGCGCAGAACTGGGCCGATCAGCTCGCAGCGATGACTGTCGCTGCATTCCGTGATGTGTTCGGTGTGCACCACCCGGCTTTTCTATCCAGCGATCTCACCGGCAACGAGCAGACTCCGGATTTCGATCCGTCGGTCGTCGAGTCGACAGAACTTCCGACACTCGACCCCACCGCGGCCTACATGCCCAACGACATCGACCACCTCAAGGAGTTGGTCACTCTCGCTTTGCTTCCCATGCTCGGCACTCTTCCCGAGCGAGACAGCGACGGCGACATACCCATTCGTGTCGGTTCGACTGTCATGTTCGTCGGTCCGCTTTCCGAGTCCATGGACGTGCAGTTGTTCTCCCCACTCGTTCAGGACATCAGCAACCGCACCCGTGCAGCCGAGGTCATCGCCGATCTCAACCGCAAGTGGTCGCGCATCAAGTTCGTCTTGATCGACGACCGTCTGTCGGTGTTCCTCGAGGTGGCGGGTTCGCCATTCGTTCCCAAGCAACTCACCGATACGTGCGCCGCCCTGACGTCGTTCCTGCGTACCGTGGACGACGAGTTCGCCGCACGCGTCGGCGGAGACCTCTTCTTCGCGAACAAGAGCGGTGACTCCTCCTCGCTGCAGCCCGATCTGACGGCCGAGGACCTTCCTCCCGAACTCGAGACCCTGCTGCACCTCGATCTGGACGTGGCCGAGGATCTCGACGCGGTAGCCGATGTCTGTGGTCGTGATCGCGATCTGATTCTTCAGCTCCTCCACATCAGCAACGAATGGCAGATTCAGCTGCGTAGTCAGGCTGTGGACGCCCACAGTCGCGGAGACGCCGAAGAGGCTGCGGGATACGAGGATCAGGTCGGCGGGTGGGAACTCATGGTCGACCGTCTGCGGGGGGCCTTGCGACTGGTGGTCCTACCCAATTCTCGAACCGAGACGCCGGCAAAGCCGCAACCTGAGCAAATGGGCTTGTTTGCCGATCCCTTGCAACAGAGCCTCTTCGACGATCCGTCCTGACAACACGGATCGCCTTTCCCGCTATTCGAAGTGGGATTTGAAGATCTGTCCGTGGACGCCCACGGTTCGATCGACAACCTGCGAGACCGTGAAATCGGCTGCGGCAGAAAGATAGGCGTAGGCCGTCGCTCGATCCATTCCGCGATCATGCTCGAGGAAGTCGAGCGCGTTGACCACCGCGCGCCGCATGGCGCCGTTGAGGTCACTGTTCTGCCCATCGACCGAACCGTTGGGGTCGGACAGGCCGATCGGAATCCAGGCCTCCTCGGTCTCGGCGAACGGGTATCCGAAAGCCACCGATGGAGCGTCACCGGAATCCTTCTTGCACACGCTGAGTCGGAACGTGCCGCGCAGCGATCCTTCCATCGCCGTCAGCGCCGCCTCACCGTCACCCATGGCCATGTGGGGGTCACCGACGTAGAAGAGGGCGCCTTCAGCGAATACCGGCAAATAGAAGGTTGATCCGACACCGAGATGCCTGATGTCGATGTTTCCGCCGCCCAGGGTCGGAGGAATGGAGTTCGACGACGGGGATGTCGGGTCTGCATCCGCAGAATAGGCAACTCCCATCATTCCCATGAAGGGCCGCAGGGGAAACCGCACCTTCGACTGTCCGAAAGGCATCACGCCCTTGCCGTCTTCGATCGCCGTGAAAGTGGAAACACCGCCGTACTTCAACGGGTCCTTTGTTGCGCGCCCGTCTGTGGCGACCGGCGGCATGACTTCGTCCAGAGTGATTCCCGCTGGAGCGGTTCCGTCTGCTGTGACGGCGAGAGCGCCCTTGCCGTGTCTGCTCGACACAACGCCGTACGGCACGCGGGGAATGGCTTCGAGAGTCTCGATCTTGAGTACGTCTCCAGGCTGGGCGCCTTCGACGAAGACCGGGCCGGTGACGACGTGCGGTCCGTCCTTGTCGAAGTTTCGTTCGGTTCGGTTGTATTCGGCCGCAACGGCAATCGCATCCTCGAGCACGTCCTTCTCGGAAACGCCTTTGCTACCGAAGTATTCGAGAGGATTGCGCCCTTGATCCTCGAGAATTCCCTCGTGCGAGAGGGCGTCGATCGTGACGGTCTGGCCCGACTTCATCCGCATCACCTCGCGGGTGTGGATGTTGGGCACATAACCCCACATGACGTCCGACGGATCCGAACTCAGATAGTGATCGCCACTGACGTTTCCGCTGCCCGGTTGCAGAATCGGAATGCCATCGGCGAACGGTAGTGCAGAGGAGGACGATCCAGCCGGTGACGCGTTCGAGTGCGCGCATCCCGAAGCCACACCGGCAACTCCTACGCCCGCACCGAGGGCAGCGACTGCCCTCATGAATCCGCGTCGGCCAAGACCTTTCGTCAGATCTTCGGCTGCGTTGCGGGCAAGAGTGTTTTCCATCGAGATTCCTCCGGAGTGCGTGACGATGTGCGACTGCGAAGAAAGCTAGACCCGATTTGTTACTCGTTCATTACCATTTCATGGCAAGGAAATACCGTTGACTGAGAATGAATTCAGCGACGGCGAAGCCGCCAGAGCGAGGTCGTCTCTCGTGCCCGGGCAGCGTGAAGCGCATCGGTTCGGTCACTGACCTTTGCGTGCGTCGGCTTGACGTCCATGCGATCGACAACAGTGAGCCCACCGGCCGCAATCAGGTCGTGTAGTTCGGATCGCGTTCGGAGACCGAGGTGTTCGGCAATGTCCGAGAGGATCAGCCACGCTTCTCCCCCGTCGTCCAGATGCGCTGCGACACCAGTCAGGAAGCCCTTCAGCATCGCTCCAGCGGGGTCGTAGACGGCGTATTCGATGGGCGAGGTGGCCTTGGCCGGAATCCAGGGAGGATTGCAGACCACCAACGGAGCGGTGCCTTCGGGAAAGAGGTCTGCTTCCACCACGGTCACCTGATCGCCGTAGCCAAGCCGCGAGAGGTTGCTACGAGCGCATTGCAGTGCCCGGGGGTCCTGGTCGGTGGCCGTCACCGTCTGAACTCCACGCCGCGCCAGGACGGCAGCAAGAACGCCGGTGCCGGTGCCGATGTCGAAAGCCGATTCCGTCGACGGCAGTGGCGCAGACGCGACAAGATCGACATACTCCCCGCGGACGGGTGAGAACACTCCGAAGGCGGGATGCACTCGTGCGTCGAGAGCCTCGATGAAAACACCTTTGCGGTGCCACTCGTGAGCGCCGATCGCGCCGAGGATGTCACGCAACGAGCGAACCGAAGGCTCACCGGTAATCCCGAAAGCTTCGGTCAACGCGACTTGCGCGTCCGGGGCTCGCCGGAGTGGAATCGACAGATCTGCATCCAAGGGAATGAGCAGCATGCCGAGGATCTGCGCGCGGCGTCCTTGGGTCTGCCGGTGGAGATGGAAGGCTTTGGCTGGGTCGTCGGACGCTCGGCGCGGCTTGCGGTCGATGCGCGACGCGACGGCCTTCGACAGTTGGCGAGCGTTCTGAAAATCTCCGCGCCACAACAACGCCGTGCCTTCGCATGCCAAGCGATAGGCGTCGTCGGCCTTCATCGTGTCGTCGGCGACAACGATGCGCTTGGGCACCGGGGCGTTGCTCGTCGAACCCCAACGGGCCGATTGCTCGACGTCGTTCTCGGTCCACACTGCGAATTGTTCAGTCATGTAAGCCCTTCCGGCGTCCGACGCATAGCGGCCGGTCTACCGGCTGATGTGGTCCAGATCTGCAAAATCTGCTCGTCTGGTGTCCACACTAGTCGGGACCGGCCGCGCTACATGACTGCGAGAGGGATGTCAGCCCTTGGCTACGCGAGCTACCTCGGCGATCCGAGCCTCGGCGACCGCGTCAGCAGCCTCGCCGGCGAGGATTCCGTCGTTCTTCGACTTCGCGAAGATCTCGGTGACCGTGTCGAAGATCTTCTCGACCTTGAGCTTGACCTCTTCGGCCGAGTTGCCCTTCAGCTCGCCGGCAACCTGGATGAGGCCGCCGCCGTTGGCGACGTAATCGGGGGTCCAGGTGATGCCGCGGTCGCGGAGGATGTTCTCGACCTCGGGCACGGTGAGCTGGTTGTTGGCAGCGCCGCAGACAACCTCGGCCTTGATCGAGCGTGCGGTCGTGTCGGTGAGTGTTGCGCCCATCGCACACGGTGCGTAAACGTCGAGATCAGCGTCGATGATGCTGTCGACGATGCTCACCTGCGGGAAGTCCGCCTTGACGCGATCGAGCGCTCCGGCGTTGACGTCAGTCGCCAACACGGTTGCGCCGTCTGCGAGGAGAAGCTTGATCAGCTCGTAGCCGACCTTGCCTGTGCCCTCGACACCAACAGTCTTGCCTGCGAGCGACGGAGTGCCCCAATGCGACTGTGCCGCGGCGCGCATCGACTGGAATACGCCGAGGGCCGTCATCGGAGCGCTGTCGCCGGAACCGCCGACCATAGCGTTGCGGCCGACGACGTAGTCGGTGTTACGACCGATGATGTCGAGATCGTTGGAGTTGGTTCCGACATCACCAGCGGTGATGTAGCGACCGCCGAGGGTCTGGACGAATTTTGCGTAGGCGCCGAGCAATTCGTCGGTCTTGGCCGTTGCGGGGTCGCCGATGATGACAGCCTTGCCGCCGCCGAGGTCGACGCCGGCAACCGCAGCCTTGTAGGTCATGCCGCGCGAGAGGCGCAAAACGTCTGTGACTGCGGCAGATTCGTCGGAGTACGGGTAGAAGCGCGTTCCGCCGAGCGCGGGACCGAGCGTCGTGGAGTGGATGGCGACGATGGCCTTGAGGCCGCTCGCGGGATCCTGGAAGAAGCTCACCTGCTCGTGGGGGTAATCGCGCAGGTAGTCGGCGCGATCGAACACGCCCGCAGTGTCGTCATGGGAAACAACGGAGTTCACGGGCTCGGCGGTGAGAGTCATTGTGGGATAGACCTTTCCGAAGGATAAACGGGGCGCAGTCGAAATATTGGGACGAATTGGCCGTTGGGTACTATTGGGGACAAATAACCCAAAGAGAATCCCGCTGAGCAATTCGTGGAACCAATGCTCTGCCTGAGTTACGATTTGGTCAATGCAAATCTCTTGAACTAGTCAATTCGATCATCCAGTGACTCATATCACTGAGGAGAGGTTCACAAAGTGCTCAGCATCGACAAGCTCGACGTCCAGTTGCTCGGTCTGCTCAGCAAGGACTCGAGGATGAGTGTGGCCGAGTTGGCCAACTCGTTGGGCGTCGCCCGCAACACCGTCCAGTCGCGAATGAAGCGCATGGAATCCAACGGACTTCTCACCGGGTTTCGGCCGAATCTCAATCTCCCCGAGGTCGGTATCCCGATTCAGGCATTTGTCGGTCTGGAACTCGAGCAGGGCAAGATCAGTGCAGTCGCTCGGAGTCTGACCGAGTTGCCCGAGGTGATCGAAATTCACGCCACGACCGGTCGCGAGGATTTGCTCGTTCGCGTCGCCACCTCGACGCACGCGGCCCTGCAGAAGTTGGCCGAGCAGATCGTGTCACTTCCAGGCGTCACGCATTCGACCACGACCATCGCTCTGACCAATCCCCTTCCGTATCGAATTCAGCCTCTCCTCGAGCACCTCACCAATGACGCCGGCTGGGGTCGTTCGACCGCCTTCCCCCGTCAGCAGGACTAGGACGGGTGGTCGCGTCGATGCTTCCCAGTGCGCTAGTTTCATGGTTATGAGTGAGATCCAGGGACAGCGCATCGCGTTCATTCAGGCGACGTGGCATCGCAACATCGTCGACCGTGCACGCGACGGATTCACCGACGCGATCGTCGAGCTCGGCTACCCCAAGGACACGGTTGATTTCTTCGAGGTACCGGGAGCTTTCGAGATCCCGCTGCACGCCCGGCGGTTGGCCAAGACCGGCCGCTACCAGGCGATCGTTGCCGCAGGTCTGGTCGTCGACGGCGGTATCTACCGGCATGACTTCGTGGCGACGGCTGTCATCGACGGTCTGATGCGCGTGCAGCTCGACACCGACGTTCCGGTTTTCTCGGTGGTCTTGACGCCGCATCACTTCCACGAGCACGCCGAGCACGTCGACTACTTCAGCACGCATTTCGTGAAGAAGGGCGCCGAGGCTGCGCGTGCGGTCGACGCCACCGTCAAGTCGTTGAAGGCCCTGCCCACCAACTAGTCGTTACCCAAGTCTCGCTGAGTCGAATGCCATCGGCTCAGCGAGATTTTTTGTGTCTATCGAGGGGTCTCGACGCTTGCCAGTGCGGAGGCATTCGAGTCGTCGACTTCGCCGTAGCGGTCGACGCATTGCTGGAAGAAGTCCCGCATCTCGGTGATTACAAGCGCATGACTGAGAAGAGACTTTTCGAGTGAATCGGCACCACCGGTGGCCTTTTGGGCAAACTTGCCAGCCATGTCTTTTCCCGACTGAAGTGTCCCAAAGCAGTCCAAGGCAGTAAGTCTGTTCAAGTTGCCTGCCATGTCTTGCAACTCGGCAAGAAACCCCTCACACGCGACGGCAAGCTGTGCTGCAACATTTGGGTCGAGGTCAATGCTGTGGGCACTTGGAGTTCGCCAGGTATGGGTCTCAGACATTAGATCCTCAATTCGGCCGATAGAACACGTGTTTAACTGGGGAGACGTTGATCGAGCAGGTTCGCGTAATGTTGCGTGAGCTCGCATGTCGACCCTTCGGGCTTAAGAGCAAGTTTGGTATCGACGCTGAGCCAAATCGCCCCCTGCGCAGCAGGCAAGGCGACGAAACATCTGACAAGGTCGGCATCCGCCTGAAGATGGAACTCGACGCCGTCTCGCTGGCCGATCGTCACGGGCTTGAATCCCACGTAGTTCGGATTCTGTTTGGTGGTCTCGATGGAACTTTCGGTCGAAAAAATCGACAAGTAATACCAGGACTCAGTCCACGAACAGATTTTCCAACCCGGCTGCTCGACGCCGGCGATATCAACTTCCTCGGTCGCCGGATCAAGCCCCACTTCTTCCAGAACCGAGTCTGGAATGTCGTTGCACGGATCGAACAAACCCTCTTGGCCGGATGCAGGCTCAGCCGCCCCCTCCACGACTGAGCTGCATCCTGCCGCAGCCCACACCAACACCCCAGCCATGAGCAGTCGCCCAACCCCCACCGACCCCCGCATGACACCCCCCGTTGATGTGGACCCACTGTATTGGATGCACCGGAGGCTCGATCGGTTCCCGCAATCTTGAAATTCCCAGTTCAGGTTCGCCGGTTCACTCAGAGCGCATCGTCAGCGATTGACGCTCAGCTCAGCAGTCGCATACTGGAGAGGTTGACTACGACTTCGGGAAGGCACCGAGTGAGCGCACCGAAAGCCCCGGCCAAACCAGCGATCCTCAGCGTCGACGACGATCCTGGTGTTTCGCGTGCCGTCGTTCGAGACCTTCGCAAACGGTACGGCGAGAAGTACCGAATCATTCGCGCGGAGTCCGGCGACCAGGCTCTCGAAACCTTGCGTGAAATGAAACTTCGCGGCGATGCAGTCGCTGTGATCGTCGCCGATTACCGCATGCCTGGTTTGAGTGGAATCGAGTTCCTCGAACAGGCAATGGACCTGTATCCCGTAGCTCGGCGCGTTCTACTGACCGCGTACGCCGATACTGATGCTGCGATCGACGCCATCAACGTCGTTGACCTCGACCACTACCTCCTCAAGCCGTGGGATCCCCCGGAAGAGAAGCTGTACCCCGTCATCGATGCGCTGCTCGATGCCTGGGCAAGCTCGAGTCATCACCCCGCCGAGGAAACAAAGGTGATCGGCCATCGTTGGTCCGAGCGATCCTCCGACGTTCGAGAGTTCTTGGCACGCAACCAACTTGCCTATCGCTGGTACATGTCGGACGAGCCGGAAGGCCAACGACTGCTCTCGGCTGCCGGTACCGACGAACTGCGGCTTCCCGTCGTCATCGCACCCAATGGAGATGTACTCGTCGAGCCCACCGACGCCGAACTCGCCGACAAGCTCGGGTTGAGTACTACTCTCTCCGAAGACTTTTACGATCTCGTTGTCATCGGCGGCGGCCCTGCGGGTCTGGGAGCTGCCCTGTACGGCGCTTCGGAGGGACTTCGGACGGTCCTCATCGAACGGCGAGCGACCGGCGGTCAGGCCGGCCAGAGTTCACGAATCGAGAACTACCTCGGCTTCCCCGACGGAGTTTCCGGCGCACAGTTGGCCGATCGCGCAAGACGCCAGGCAACCAAGTTCGGCGCCGAGGTCATCACCGCGCGAGACGTCACCGGTTTGGAAATCAACGGCTCGGCCCGCACCGTGCGTTTCGACGACGGTTCGTCGGTCGACGCCCATTCGGTCATCTTGGCGACAGGTGTTTCCTATCGCCAACTGTCGGCGCCGGGGCTCGATACATACACCGGCCGAGGGGTCTACTACGGGTCAGCCGTCACCGAAGCCGCTCGGTGCAGCGAACAAGATGTGTACATAGTCGGCGGCGCCAATTCGGCAGGCCAAGCTGCGGTCTATCTCTCCCGCGGAGCTAGGTCCGTCACCATTCTCATTCGCGGCAACTCGCTCGAAGCCTCGATGTCCTACTACCTGATTCAGCAGATCGAAAAGAATCCGAAGATCACCGTGCGCACGTGCACGGAGGTAGTCGGCGCTGAGGGTGACGATCACCTCGAACGAATCACACTGCGTAACAGAGCCACCGGAGAAGAAGACACCGTCGATGCTCAGTGGTTGTTCATCTTCATCGGAGCCGCTCCCCTCACCGACTGGCTCGGCGACGTGGTGGTCCGCGATGGGAATGGCTTCGTTCTTGCCGGCCCGGACCTTCCGTCCGAAGGCGTCACCCCGGACGGGTGGCCGCTCGACCGCGCACCACATCATCTCGAAACCAGTGTCCCCGGAGTGTTTGTCGCCGGGGACGTACACGCCGAATCGGCCAAGCGCGTCGCGTCGGCCGTCGGAGAGGGCGCGATGGCCGTGATGTTCGTCCACCGCTATCTCGCTCAACAATAGGGAGATTCGATGTCCATTCCTGAATGCAGCCCAGACTTGCTTCGCACCCTGTTCCTGTTCGAGAAGCTCACCGACGATCAGCTCGAATCACTGTGCCAGGCAGGCCATATCACCGAGATCGATCGAGGTCAGGTCTACCTCGAAGGTGAGCCTGCCACCTGCTTCTACGTCCTCATCGAGGGCGAGGTGGTGCTGTCCAAGCTGTCGGGCGGCGAAGACATCGAGATCAACAGGACCACCCAGCGCGGCGTCTACTCGGGAGGCTGGACGGCGTATCTCGGCGATCGTGTACCGCAGGTCTACGCGGGGTCGATGCGAGTGACGACTCCTTCGACGTTTTTCGTCCTGGACGCCGACAAGTTCGGCAACGCGATGCGCGAGTGGTTTCCAATGGCGGTTCATCTACTCGAAGGTGTTTTCTTCGGCAAGAAGAACACTCAGCAGATCATCGATCAGCGAGAGCGACTCCTTGCACTCGGATCACTGTCGGCCGGGTTGACTCACGAGCTCAATAACCCTGCAGCCGCGGCGGTTCGAGCGACAGCCTCTTTGCGCGAGCGTGTCGCAGGCATGCGTCACAAACTGGGAATGGTCGCATCGGGCACCTACGACCGCGATGCCCTCGTCACTCTCATGCGACTTCAAGAGGAAGTTGCAGAGGTTGTCGCCAAGGCGCCGACGCTCACTCCCCTCGAAGCCTCGGATCGAGAGGATTCGTTGGGTGAATGGTTCGAAGATCATTCGATTCGAGAGGGTTGGGATCTGGCTCCGACCTTCGTGCAGGCTGGTCTCGACACCGCTTGGCTCGAGAATGTTGCTGCAGCCGTAGACGAGTCGGTGCTAGAAGGCGCAATTCGCTGGCTGAATTACACCATCGAATCCGAACTCCTGATGAACGAGATCGCCGACTCCACAACGAGAATCTCGACGCTCGTCGGTGCGGCGAAACAGTATTCTCAGATGGACCGCGCTCCCTTCCAGACCATCGATGTCCACGAATTGCTCGACAGCACGTTGATCATGTTGGGGCAAAAGATCGGAAGCGGAATCGAAGTCGTCAAGGAATACGACCTCGCGCTGCCACCGATCGACGCCTACGCCGCCGAACTCAATCAGGTGTGGACCAACCTGATCGACAATGCGGTGTCTGCCATGGACGGATCGGGAACACTCACCGTTCGGACAAGCCGCGATGGCGACCGCGTGTGCATCGAGATCTGCGACACCGGCGCCGGGATTCCCGATGACGTCATCGACAGGATCTTCGAACCCTTCTTCACGACTAAGCCTGTTGGTGAGGGAACCGGTCTCGGCCTTGATATTTCGTGGCGAATTGTGGTCGGCAAGCATCGTGGTGAGCTTCGGGTCACGTCGGAGCCCGGTAACACCCGGTTCAGAGTTTTGCTGCCCATCGCGGGCCCACCGCGGGATACGCGCGACGACTAGCCACCTTGCACGGCCGGTAGGCAAAGCGCACGATGAAATGACCGACTTCAGTCAGCGAGAGGGTGGACCATGACCGACGGACTTCCAGCGGGGATCGATCCGAGTGTGCCGCCCAGTGGCGCGGGATGCGTTGAATGCGATGCGAGCGGCGGTTGGTGGGTGCACCTGCGTCGATGCGCGCAATGCGGTCACGTGGGGTGTTGCGACTCCTCACCGTCACAGCACGCGAGCAAGCATGCGGCCTCGACAAAGCATCCGTTCATGCAGAGCTACGAACCCGGTGAGGATTGGTTCTGGAGCTTCGAAACCAACGAGGCGTACGACGGACCTGAATTGGCTGCGCCCACTTCACATCCCGTAGATCAGCCGACGCCGGGGCCTAAGGGTCGTGTCCCGGCCGATTGGCAGCAACACATCCACTGACTCAGTTCGGTTGGTCGATCGACCTCAAAGTCGAGACGTTCGACGACTCCTGATCCAATGCGTTGTCGATGCAGGCTTGAAACTGAGCCTGCATTGCCTCCACGACCGCGATATGACTCGCCAACACATCGACGAGCGCATCGTGGCCACCGACGGCCTTCTCCTCGAACTTAGCCTGTAGTGCCTGTGCGGATCCTAGGGTTCCGAACCCTGTCAATTGACCGAGTAGTGCGGCGGAGTTCAGTGCTGCCTCGAACTGCGCGCGGAGTTCAGCGCAAGCCGTGATCAGCTCGCCGGCGACTTTGGCATCAAGATACAAATTCGACATGTGACTCCTGTGTTCGAGGGTGTAGCTGCAATCAGGACCGCTGTCACGGGAGCAATGGAATCACTGTCTCGGCAATTCGTTCCACCAGCGTGCACGGCGTCTCGGCGCGCGCCGCACCGACCTTGGCGCCGACGCGGATCATCGCGGTGGATTGAGAGGTCGCGAACGCGACGTTGCAAGCAGAATCTGTTTTGTCATTGCGTTCCTGGTATATCAGGACTTCGCGCCCGGCGATTTGGGCTCGATGAAGGTCGCGCATGACTGGATTCTGTTCGACCTCTACGAGCGGA
This sequence comes from Rhodococcus sp. C3V, assembly GCF_029269915.1. Taxonomy (NCBI): domain Bacteria; kingdom Bacillati; phylum Actinomycetota; class Actinomycetes; order Mycobacteriales; family Nocardiaceae; genus Rhodococcus; species Rhodococcus sp. C3V. The sequence goes on along the minus strand of NZ_JARJBE010000012.1, from coordinate 73,055 downwards.
TGATCGGTCGATGTCAGAGACAAGAAGTACCACCCACCGTTCCACGAGCAAATGTTGAAACCATCGATATGCGTGTCAACGATGTCAACCTCTTTTGTTGCCGGGTCGACTCCGACTTTCTCCAATTCCTCATTGCCGAGAACCTCACACGGATCAAACATCCCAATCACATCGACAGGGAAAGCCTCACCGTCGACCGTCGACGAACAACCCCCAACCAACAGCGCGGCCGCGACCAAGACCACTGCACCCCTCACTCCCACAGCACTCCCCCTCATTCGCTGCCCGGACACTCCAGCGACACTTCGCTGCCTCAATTTGGCAGGTCGACCGACCTCAAAGTCGAGACGTTCGACGACTCCTGATCCAATGCGTTGTCGATGCAGGCTTGAAACTGAGCCTGCATTGCCTCCACGACCGCGATATGACTCGCCAACACATCGACGAGCGCATCGTGGCCACCGACGGCCTTCTCCTCGAACTTCGTCTGAAGCGCTCGACCTGATGCGAGCGTCCCTAAACCACCAACCCAACTCAGTTTCGCAGCAGCAACAGACAAATGCTCCAACGTCATTTGGTATTCGCCGCATGCCGTAACTAGCAATCGCGCCGTGTCCGGATCCAGCGAGAACGAAACCTCGGCCCCGGAGTCCTCATTTGAACTCATGCGTAGCACCACCTTCATCAAGCGAGCGATTCATCTGGGGAGCTCCGGGAAGAGTTTGTCGGTAATCGTCGACGCGAGGCCACACGGGTCGATCGGCGTCTCACCGAAATCTGGGGCGATCCGAACGATCAGCACCCCCTGATTGGTCGTCCAAGCTACTGAGCAAATCTGTCCGGTCGCATCGTCACGCTGCCCGAACTTGATAGCAGGGCCGCCATGAACATTCGCAGCCCTTACATCGGCATTGTTGGTGTTCGCTTCGACTTCGTCGAGAGTGTGGTCTGTTGACCAGACGCTCAGCGAAATTCCCGTCCCATCCCATGAGCAGATTTCAAATCGTGGAATCTGAACTCCAAGAATCCCGCGTTCCTCAGTCGCCGGATCAACGCCGACATACCGCAAGGCGCTGTCGCTAATGCCGCTACAAGGGTCAAATAGCCCAACAGCCTCGTCGGCTCGTACTGCATGCCCCTCGACCGTCGAGGAACAACCCCCAACCAACAGCGCGGCCGCGACCAAGACCACTGCACCCCTCACTCCCACAGCACTCCCCTCATTCGCGGCCCGCTCACAGTATTGGACGCTCCCCAGGACCGATCGGTTCCACCCCATTGCATTCCGTTGCAACCCTTCACCCACGCCAACAATCGGCCTAACGTCGATCTACCAGGGGATTCACAACGAAGTGAGGTGCGGATCAATGAAGGCAGCACGGTTCCACGGGCAGAAAGACATCCGGATCGAAGAGATCCCTGAGCCCGAATTGCGGCCAGGAACAGTCAAGCTGAAGGTCGCATGGTGCGGAATCTGCGGCACCGATCTCCACGAGTACCTCGAGGGACCGATCTTCATCTCCGCACCCGGACACCCGCATCCTCTCTCACACGAGAATGCGCCGGTCACGATGGGCCACGAGTTCTCCGGCACCGTCGAAGAGGTCGGCGAAGGTGTCACGGACGTCGAGGTCGGTGAAAGTGTTGTCGTCGAGCCGTACTTCGTCTGCAACGAGTGCGCCCCGTGCAAGGCGGGCAACTACCACCTGTGTACGAAGATGGGGTTCATCGGCTTGGCCGGCGGCGGTGGCGGACTCAGCGAGAAGGTCGTCGTCGACCGTCGCTGGATCCACAAGATCGGCAACATCCCGCTCGACGAGGCAGCTCTCATCGAACCGTTGAGCGTCGCCCATCACGCCGTCGTACGCAGTGGAGCCGAAAGCGGCAACGTCGCCATCGTGGGCGGAACCGGACCGATCGGACTCCTCGTTGCGGCAGTCCTCAAGGGTCTGGGTGTCACGACGATCGTCACCGAACTCAGCGAGGCCCGCAAAGCCAAGGCCCTCTCCAGTGGAGTCGCCGACTACGTCATCGATCCCACCACCGAAGACGTCAAAGCGCGCGTCCTCGAACTCAGCGGAGGCATCGGCGCAGACATCGGTTTCGAGTGCGCAGGCGTCAACGCAGTACTCGACACCATGCTCGACACGGTCAGGCCTGCTGGAGTTGTTGTCAACGTGTCGATTTGGGGCAAGCCCGCGACCATTGACATGCAGAAGCTGGTCCTCAAGGAAATCGACCTACGCGGAACCATCGCGTACGTACGCGACCATGAAGCGGTCATCAAGATGGTCCAGGACGGTGTCGTCGATCTGGCGCCATTCATCACCGGTCGTATTCAGCTCGAAGAATTGATCTCCGAAGGATTCACCACTCTGATCGAGCACAACGACACTGCAGTCAAGATTCTCGTCAGGTCGTGACCGGACGGGGCACCTCCGGGCCCACCGCAGTCAGCGACCCAGGTGCCCGCCCCTTGCCCCATCCGATCTTCTCTCGGTAGCGGCCGATGTGATCGTCCTCGATCACATCGGCCGTTTCCAATGGTGTGGATTGCGGATGCACATACAGCGCATCCGTCGGGCAATATGCCTCACACATGAAGCAGGTCTGGCAATCCGATTGGCGCGCAATCACCGGGACGCCCGAGGGCGTCCGGTCGAAAACATCTGTAGGACAAACGTCTACGCACTTGTCGCAACCGATGCAGTCAGGCGCGGACACCAGCTCGATCATGACGCCACCAATGCAGACCCGACAGGTTCCGACGTTCGGGTCCACACCGAATCCAAACCTCCGGTGAGAACGTGATGATGCTGCGTTCCATCGAGTTCGGGATAATCGTCACGCTTGCTCATTCCCCGAGTCTCGGTCCGCGCCAACGTCGAGTGGTACATCCAGCGACCGACGGCCGTGATCGCGGCAGCCTGCCGCGCCGCCATCCGACCTGCTGGATCCGCGCCCAGATCCGCACTCACTGCACCCCACAGCGATTCGAGCTCACCGAGCGCTGCGGATACTCGATCACCGCTGCGGAGGTAGTTCTTGTCGAAGGGAATCAGCTGCGCCTGAGCAGCTTTCACCACATCGTCGGCAGCAAACCCGGTTCGTACCGGATTACGCAATCCGACGGTTCCGGCTCCGCGAAGACCACTGGTAGACCCACGTCCGACCGACAGCGCATAGCGCGCAGCACCGGTTCCCGCCCACGAACCAGAAGACATCGCCCACGCGGCGTTGTGACTTCCCCCGCCGGTAAACCCTCCGCAGATTCGCTCGCGGGTCGCAGCGTCCCCGGCGGCAAACAGTCCTGGAACGGATGACGCGCAATCGTCATCGACGACGTTGATTCCCCCAGTGCCGCGCACCGTGCCTTCAGCGAGCATGCCGACCTCGAATTTGTCGGTGAAGGGATCGATTCCGCGGCGATCGAATTGCAGGAAGAAGTTGGGTTGCCCCAGCCTCATTCGACGCTGCACCTCAGCGTCGGCCCGATCGATCTGCGCGAAGACCGGCTCGTTCCGCAACGTGCTGGCGATGACGGACCTCCCCTTCGCCGAACCGGCACCTTCGAGCACGCTTCCGTCTGCGTGAAAGAACGTCGCGTACGCGTAGTAAGCCGTCTTGGTGATCGTCGATCCGGCCGCCGCGATCCCGTACGCGTTCGAGAACTCCATGCCGGAGAACTCGGCTCCGACTTCGGCTGCCATCAATGCACCGTCACCGGTATCGACGTTGGTGCCCAGCGCACCGGACAGAAACGCACAACCTCCGCTGGCGACCACTACCGCGCCTGCCGAGACGCGGTAGTCCTGGTGTTCGTGACGCTGGTATCCGGCGACTCCGCGAACTCGGCCCTCGCCGTCCACCAACAACTCCAGTGCCGGCGAATGGTCGAGGATCCGCACGCCGGCTCGACGAATCCAGGTGCGCATCCGTCGCATGTATTCAGGTCCCTGCAAGCCGGTACGGATCTGCTTGCCCGTGCTCGGGTCGACAGGGAACGGATATCTACCCTCCACCGCGAGGAGATCCATGTTGGAGTAGGTCTGCTCGAGGACGCGGTCCATCCAATGGTGGTCGGCCAGATATCCGCCGAGCGCCTCGCGTCCGGCCTTGGCCAGCTCACGGGCTGTCAAATCCGGCTCGACGTACCAAACACCCGTTCCGGATGGGGCCGTCGCGCCACTCGTTCCGCAGTATCCCTTGTCGACCAGGACGACGTCTGCACCGGCCTTGGCCGCACGCAACGCCGCCCACGCGCCGGCGGGGCCACCACCGATCACCAATACATCGGTGGAGAGTTCGAGGACGTCCGTCACTGGCCAGCTCCTGTCAGAGGTCTACGCAACACTTCTGTTGCCGCAATATTCCTCGAACGAACTACCCAGCGCCACAGTCAGAATCACTGTGAACTCAACCGCTCACCGCCGCATCGACAGAGCGCTACGACGCTTCCCGCTCCTCGTCGGTGCACAACGCGGAGTACTTGGCGAAGGCTTCCTGCAAGGTCAGCGATTTGCGTCGCTCGGTGATGTCGCGGGGCTTTCCCTGCACAACACATCGACGCGCATGTTCGATCACAGCTTCACGTATGACGCTGGAAATGTCCGCCCCCGTGAGCTCTTGGAGGGTCTCTAGGGCCCTCAGTTCCTCTACGTCGAATCTCACCGTTACCGATCGTCTAGCCACGCTCAGGATGTTACTTGCGGGTACACCAAGATTGGTGAGTTACATATGCGTCGAGTCGAATATCTTTGCGCGCCAAACCCTTCGAATTCCGATCTACGTGGGTAAATAGTTTTCCACCCGTGACACTCATGTAATGCAACGCACACAGCGCCATCCAGCGTGCCGACGGACACTACCGCTGTCTATGCTTGCGACACACTGCCTTCGATCGGAGATACAACGCGTGAGCATCGACCACATCGTTTCCGCAGTCGACGGTGACGCTGCCGAGCGAATCAAGACAGCTCTGGCCGAGAGAGCCGCAACCTCGACGGACACGACCACGCTGGTGTTCGACGGCGTGAGCATCGAGATTCCTCCGTCGGTCGGCGACGCCGTCGTGCAGCTCCTGACCTACCTCGCTGCCGGGGACAGCGTCGCCCTCGGGCCAGTTGCAGAACTCCTCACCACCTCGCAGGCAGCAGAGATCCTCGGCGTTTCGGACACGTATGTGCGCAAACTCGCCGACGCCGGGAAACTCCCGATCGAACTACGCGGCACCCACCGCAGGTTCCGCCTCGACGACGTGATGGCGTACCGCGAGCAGTTCCCCAAACGCGCCTAGCTCTTCGCGTACATTCCTTCGATTTCCTTCGAGAACCGATCGACGACGACATTGCGCTTGATTTTGAGCGTCGCTGTCATCTCACCATCTTCCTCGGTCAGATCGCGATCGAGAATGACGAACTTCTTGATCGACTCCGCATGCGAAACAGCGGCATTGGCGTCGTCGACGGCCTTCTGCAGCTCCGCTCGAAGGTCCTTGTCATCACGTAGTTCGGCGACGGTGGCGCCGGAAGGCTTGCCGTTCTCCGACTTCCACTTCTCGAACACCTCAGGGTCGACGGTCAACAGCGCCGTGATGTAGGTCTTCCCGTCGCCGACGACAACTGCCTGCGAGACGATGGAATGCGAACGGATACGGTCTTCCATCGGGCCGGGCGAGACGTTCTTGCCGCCCGCCGTCACCAGAAGATCCTTCTTGCGTCCGGTGATGGAAAGGTAACCGTCGCTGTCGAGTTCACCGAGATCACCGGTTCGCATCCAGCCGTTGACGAATGTCTCTTCGGTGGCCTTGTCGTTCTTCCAGTAGCCCTTGAAGACAACCCCGCCGTTGAGTTCGATCTCGCCATCCTCGGCGATGCGTACCCCGTTGCCGCCCATCGGCTGTCCGACGGTTCCGATCTTCTGAGCACCCGGGACGTTGACGCAGTGCGCCGCTGTGGTTTCCGTGAGGCCATAGCCCTCGTAAATCGGAACTCCGAGCCCACGGAAGAAGTGCCCCAGTTCAGGAGTGAGGGCGCCGCCGCCGGAGATCGCGAACCAGCACTCGCCGCCGAGAGCCGCACGAAGCTTCGAATACACGAGCTTGTCTGCGACTGCGTGCTTCGCCTTCAAGATCAGCGAGGGACCGCCCTTGTCGAGAGCTTGGCTGTACTCCTTGGCGGTGGCTTCCGCGAAGGCGAAGATCGCGCCGGGCATCTTTCCACCGGACTCCGCCTTGCGTGCTGCGCCGTCGCGAACCTTTTCGAAGACACGCGGAACACCGAGGATGGTGTTGGGCTTGTAGCGCTCGAATTGAGTTGTAATGGTGGCGAAGTCGGACCAGTGTGCCTGCGAAGCGCCAGCTTCGAACGTCGCGAGGGACACCGCGCGAGCCAGCACGTGAGCGAGCGGCAGGAAGGTCAGGACTCGGTTTCCCGGAACCGCCACCTTGCCGATCGATGCCGTGAGAATCCCGCGCACCTCGGACAGGAAGTTGCGGTGCGTGAGGATGCATCCCTTGGGACGGCCTGTCGTGCCGGAGGTGTAGACGAGTGACGCAAGATCGTCGGCCTTGATGCCCGCGAGTCGCTTCTTCAGCTCGGTGTCGTCAACGTCGGCACCCTGTGCGGTCAGCTTCTCCACAGCGCCGTCGTCGATCTGCATGACTGCTTTGAGAGTGCTTGGCGCGTCCTGGAACAGCTGCTCGTGCGCGCCGGTTTCGACGATCGCGATGACGGCCTCGGAGTCTTCGAGGATCCAGCTGACCTGCCCCTGAGACGACGAGTCGTAGATCGGAACGGTAGCCGCGCCGGCGGCCCAGATGGCGAAGTCGAACAGCGTCCACTCGTATCGGGTCGCAGAGAGGAGTGCGACGCGGTCGCCTGCCTGCACGCCAGCGGCGATGAGCCCGTTTGCGACGCCGGTGACCTGCTCGGCGAACTCTTTAGCCGTTACATCTACCCAACCCTCGCCCTTGGGTCGGGAGAACACCGTCAGATCTGGCGTGCGCTCGGCGTGAGTGAAGACGGTGTGCACCACAGACTCATTGTCGGAGATGGTGAACTGGGCTTTGGCGCTGTACTCACTCACAGGGTGTCATCTCCGTTGGTCTGCGATTCGATGCTGATTCTGAAGCGGTGGAGTGCGCGGGCGAAGTCTGCGACCTCGGACTCGGTCCAATCGTGCAGCCTGCCGGCGACTTGGTCGAGCCGACGCGCGTCGGCGGCGTCGAGGTATTTGCGGCCAGCCGCCGTGAGATGCAGCGGATTGCCCTGACGAACGGATCCCGGATCGGCATACACCCAGCCAGCCTCGATGCACCCGCGCACTTGGCGCGAGATGGTCGAGCGGTTGACGCCGAAGACTTCGGAGATCTCCGTGGCCTTGCATCCGTCATTGCGGCCGATGAAGGAGAGGAACGAATGCTGGGCGATCGACGGGTGGTCATCGGAATGCCGATCCCCCGTCATCAACTGCCGCGTCAGGTGCACCAGCTCGTCATGAACGGCTGGTGGACCGGTGAGCGCCATTGCTCCGTCGTGTTGCACTGGGCAACTATAACGCTGCCCCCAGTCCCGATTGCAATATGACCGCCGCCACCCTGGCGGCCGAAGGGGTAAGGCCCGCTCGCCGGGGCGGATAAGCATCGGGGCCCCGACTATCCTGGTCACGACAACAACCGCAGTAAACAGTGTCCGCCCGTACGGGGTTCGGACACAGGAGACGAGGATCCATGAGCGAGCAAGACACAGCCGATCAGCCGCTTCACATCGACGGCAAGCTTGCCCTGGTGACGGACGAGCGCGACGAATTGGTTCGCCTGTGCGTTCAGACTCTCGCTGAACTGCTGGGCAGCGAGCCTGCCACCGATGACGACGGCGACATCGTCGTGCCGGTTCACGGATTTGTCGTCTACGTGACCGTCGCCGAGGACGGCCCTCAGATCAACGTCTGGTCCTCGGTCCTGACCGGCCTCGGTAATCCCTCTCACGCTGCAACACGGTTGATCGAACTCGCGCAGGAATGGCCGCGCCTGCGTTTCGCCTTCAGTGGCGACCACCTACTGGTCTCCACAATGCTCGACGCCGACCCCTTCGCGCCGCAGCATCTGCTCAACCTGATCGACGAAATTCACGACTTCACTCACGAACTCGACGACGATTTTGCTGAATCCTTCGGCGGGTCCCTCGACTGCGACGCGGATGACGACAGCTACGCCGGAGACTGCAATCCCGGAGGTTGCGGCGGAGACTGTGACTGCGCCTGCGGCGATGATGCAGACGCCGCCGACGGCGAACTCGCCATCAGGGCAGTCACCTCGACGTCCAGCAAGTAGGCAACAAGCAGCGACTCATATTGCGTGCGTGCATCTCTGCGATTGCTGAGATGCACGCACGCTTACGTTTGTCGTCGCTTCTCGGGGACGACCGAAAGCGACCGAATGAAATTCGACTGCGCGGTAGGAACGACGACGGAAAGATCGACACTGCCGGCGCAATGACCTTCGGCCTGGCAGCGAACTCATCAATCAGACCACGACAGGTTGGCCTGCTATTCCTTTATGCGGCTTGGCAGAGTGCTCATCGCAGTCGCCGATTTGGACGCCGATTCCCCAATGTGTTCTGCCGTGCAAGCTCCCGAGGGCGAAGACCCTCAAGGACAATCAAGTCCGTCCTCGATTACTGTGTGAAGAGTCGCACTCTGCTGGCAATCCATCGTGACACCTGATCGGGATGGCCTGTAAGCCCCGGCATCGGGGTGTCTCTCATCGCGGCATTCATGTGGGCTGCCGGAGTCTCCGAGGCCGGCGGCCGCGCACAGTTGAAGGATCAGTACGCGTCTCGACCCTCATGCACGAAGGCTGGCTGGAAGATCCTTCGGTCAGCTGTTTTAACCTGCTGCGATATCACCGCTACGACGAGTCGCTCAACTCCTGGGCGACAACGGCGCAAACACGCCCCGAGCTAATCGAGATGTGGGCGGACCAGGCACTGGACATCCGCTAGCCAACATCGAATTAGCAAGCTGCACCGGGCTTCCGCCAAGACCTCGAGACGTGGAGTGTGATCGGAAGTCCAGCAACACGGAGAGACTAATTCGCACATCTGATTGAACGATGAGAATGGGCGATCAGACGGAGAACGAAGAACATCGCCAAAACAATATTCAGCATCAATATCGCCCATGACAGAACGTCTGTGGGCAGGCCATCACCAAGAATCAAGAACTCGACGAGCCACGCACCAGCGGAAATAGCCACTAGAGCCAAGGGACCGTGACTCTGATCCATCCTCAAACTCGTCAATACCGCAGCAACTGCGCACGTGAATATAATCAGACCCACGGGCCAGGCGATCCAGGGCCACCGAGTCAGCCAAATCAAAAGCCAGACACTGAAGCTCACTCCTCCGGTTAAGCCGAAAAATTTGACCGAAAAGAGCCAGACCTCCACTTGCTCGCTCTCACCGTTGGACGACCCGGCGCTTGTCGCAATATCCCTCCAAACCGGCCGGACGATTCCTCTCCACATCCACCGAAACGCGTCCAACACTCCGAGCGTGAGCACTAAAGCAAACGACAACATCATGACGTAGACAGCCACCAAGACGACGACTGAAGTGAAAAACTCTGTGGGGCCCGATTCACTTATCAGATCGGCGAAAAATGGACTTCGCCATCGCCATTCGGCAACAATATTCGCTGCAAGTGCGCACACCGCCACCGGAAATGGTCGAACGTATGTGAGGACTGGAGTACGAAACCAGCTTTCCGAGAAAGCACCAAAGCAAAGTCTGCGTAGTTCTGCAAACCTACGCACCAACTGTTTCCACCGAGTGTCGTCTGACATGAGAGCGATGAAGAAGCATCCGACACCACCCATCAGTACCGCCGCTACTACAACCAGCATCTCCAATGAAAACCCACGCCACGTGACGCACAACGCAACGCCGAGGAACGAGGCCGCCGTGAGGGCCAGATAGACCGGACCCTCAAAATGAAGCATCGCCGCGCGCATCGACCTCCACAGTTCAACTATCGCCACGCCCGCGGCATTGGTCCGCGTGATCGACTCGTGCTGGGCTTCGGTCATGGCAGCACCATAGCCTTACCCCCCGACGATATTCAGTCACCTCAATGGTGCAACGCGCCTGAATCGCGAAAATCCCTCGCCTACAGCTACTTTCGTCGGCGTAATTCAACGACGCAACGCCCCCCCTAGATGTCGCTGTACCAACCAGACGACTGGGATTGCGGGCGAGGCCGCCCCAAGATCAGCCTGGGTACGGCTCGCAAGCAGGTCCGGTGATGTAGCCCTGCTCGCAGCCGTGCTGCGTTTGGATATCACCGCTGGTCGGCTCTTTGCCACACTTAACACCGCAGCGTTCGTATCCGTTTACGACACCATCACCGTTCCGGTCTTCGTCAGGGTCATATGGGTAACCACCTCCGGGATTCGTGTTCGCCTCCGCACGCATCTCCGCACAGGCCGGATCGGTCGTGGAGTACGAGCCATCGGTGTACACCGCAGTTCCCGGGTAATCGCAGTACCGGAGAACCCTTTCCGAAGCTTGTGTAGTTGCCGGAGGCACATAGGTGTCGCAGGATGCCTCGTAGCCAGTGGTGCCATCGGAGTACAACGCGGTACCCGACTGGTACAGGGAGAGATCGCCGCATACGAAGGTGATCGGCGCGACCTCGGGTGTGCTACTTGGGGGAGGTACTACGGACTCAGTTGCCGGGACGGCTGTTGACGATGAGCTTGATGGGGTTGTCGACGGCAAGTCTGTGCCTGGGCCGCCGCAAGCAGAAAGACTGAACGACGAGAGCAATGTGCCAACAGCGAGGATAAACGCTCTCTTCATGTCAGTCTCCTGTGTGTTCCCGCACGCTGTTGTGTCGAACGAGCAATTCCGGCGATCATCGCCGTGAGCATTCTCCGCATCGTGCCGCCTTCACGCGGTAGCGATTCGACTCACATTGATAATCGGCAGACGAGAAAACTCGTTACGGAGTTGCGAGTTCTCTCGCCTGTGATCGACAACATCGCGCCAGCACCGAGCCCCCGAACGACCGCCCAAACGAGAAGTTGAGCGCAGCCAGCTTTCCCGCTTCGGATTCGGCGTTCACCAGTTTTCGGTAGCACTCCTTTGTGTTGGCGGCACTCGCGACAGTGGTCGGCGTATCGACTAGTTCCGACGCTGATTGACCGATCGAGAGCCTTGACAGGAGGAAGCGAGTTGCGCGTTACTGCGTATCCGTACTGACCAATGGCCCAGTGCGCTTCATTGATCTTTGCGCAGACCGACACTGGCTCCGCAACCTGTCCGCCGGTAATCGAAGCAAGAGTGTGGTCAATTCCGTATCACTAGTAAGTGAGGCAAGTACCTTCGCGACTTAAATGACGTTCACCAGCCACTGAAACGCGTTACGTCAGCGCTGTGAAGTCGACGAGTTCCTTTTCAATGTCAGCTAAGGGCTTCTCTCCAGTTGCTGCTTCGATGGCTCGCGGCGCCAATCCTCGATCGAGCATGAATGCCATCAGTTTCGTGATTGTCGACTTGGCTGCCTGCAGCTGAGTCAACTGCCCCGACTTCGGATCGCTGAACGCCGTCAGGCGGTTGATTCGGGCGGAGAGTTTCGTCTCCACATCCGCCAACTGGTACCAGAGCGCTTCGTCATGAGGAAGGCCGAGCATCTTGCGTGCATGCTCGGTCGATACCCGCAGGATCAACGTTGTCGAATCCGTGATCGGCTGATCGGGGGCACCGCCGCCTACCGCCGCGCCCGCGGCCACCGCGGCGCCCGCTCCGGCCAAACCACCAAGCATTCCGAGACCACCGATCATCCCTCCCGGCCCGAATGCTGCAAGCCCGCCGACGATAGCGGCGCCACCTGCCGCGGCAGCCGGCGCTGCGAGCATAAGCCCGACAGGTCCGGCCGCGACCAAGGCGAGACCGACTGCGGCTGTAATTACCCTGCCCCAGGGGACGCCACCGCGACTGTCCAAGCATTTCTGGACGTCTTCGAGGGCGGTGCTCACTGTCTTTCCGAGCTGACGCACGAACCCCAATTCGACGGCGATGTCGGCGAGTGCGTCGCGGGGGGCGTTGCCAATTTCGAGTTCATACGGATCGATGATGTTCGTCAGCGCGAGCACCACCAACTCGCCGACCACTTCGTGGATCTCCCATCGATGCGGAATCATCGGCAATTGACCATTGCTCAGTTGCTGTAGTTCGACTGCGACGGGCTGTCCACTCACTGACGCGGCCTGCTCTATTTGAGCGACGATGTTGTCCTGGACGATGTCGAGTGCATGTCGGTAGCGTTCGGCCAGCGCTTTGTCTTTGAGGTTGCGGTGGACCGCATGCGCGTAGTGCAGCATCAACAACACCGAGGCCTCGTTGTCATTGAGACGAACCGCGATATCCGATGTGCGGATGGCGATTTCCTTCGAGGGGTACAGAAGATCTGCAACCAGCATGGCGAGGGCGCGATGTCCGAGATACGCCCCAGAGGCATGGGATGCGCCGTTGTCGATGACGAAATCCTGGGCGCCGGGAAAGGTGGTCGCCAGCCCCCTGCCGCCGGTGACGACGTCGCCGACATCGAGGAAGTTCGACCAGTCATCGACCCGGCCGTACGGAAACTTCTTGAGCAATCGCTCGCTGCTGTCGTGAACGGCCTGCACATTCGCCGGGCTACCGATGGTGATGAACCTGCGGACATGGACATTTTCAGGAAGGTGGTCGAGAAGATCGATCGCGATGACGCTGCCCAGGCTGTGGCCGATCAGAATGATCTCGCCAGAGGTGGGCAGATGGTCAAGGATGTGCCGCAGGATCGCTCCGCGGACCGGTTCCTCCCGAACGTACTTGCGTACTTGCTGCAGATCCAAGAGTGATAGCGATCCGATCGCGGCCTGCTGCAGTGGAGCGAGAACCTGCCCGGGCACACGATGGAAACCGAAGGTACGGACCCCGCCCTCGAGACCCAGAATCCGCTGGACTCTCGCCTGGCGCCGCTCAAAGCCGCGGCGACTGGCCGAGTCGTCGCGCGGTTTGTACGTCACCGGGGGCAGCTTCGCACCAATACCGTTTGTTGTGAGGAACGAACTGTAGTGAGGTGCGATGACCATATCCCGATTGACCGCGCCGAAACCGGCCTGTTCGAGACCGCGGTCGAGACCTTCGAGCCAACTCGATTTCGGATCGCCGTCACCGATTCCGTGCAGAAATACAATCTTCACAACCATGTCCCTCTCGAAGGTCGAACCCTGGTATCACCTAAACCACTACTGTTGTTCGCTACAAAGATTCGAAAAAGATGAGCACCGCCGAAAATCTCGAACGGATTCTCTGCGCTAACTTCGCAATACCGTACAGAGGAGGACCGACACCTCCGCGACCAGCTGGCCAAATCTCGGTCACGACCACAAAGCATAGGATCACCAATTATCGAGATCATTTTGCTCGAATGAGGTGCTCGAGACTTTTTGCGGGTATACGTCACCGCACCGGTGTCTGTCGTACGGCTACGTCAACGACCAAATGATCGGGGATCGCGAACCATCCACAAGCATGAATTGCGACAATGTCTTTCCCGGGTCTACCTCGAATGTCAAGAATCCCCGAGCGCAGACGCCGACTGCTGGACTGTGGAGCTGATTGGTGAGGTTCGGGTCCTGCGCTCCGACCTGAACATTCCAGAACGTATATGTGACAGCGTCCGATGCGGCGAGCCTGAAGTTCGATGCAGAAATTCCGGTACTCGAACTCGGGCAAACCTCGAGATCAGCAACGGCGAATTGTTTACCGGCTGTTTGTATCCGGCTTGCGGTGCCACTGGCAGTAACCGGGTAATCGACTCCATGCAACGTGACCGCTCCGGAACTGCTCTGAGCCTGCTCACCGAGACCCAACGACACCGGCGCTGGCTTGGATGTAACTTTGGGTGCCGAAGTTTTGGGTGTTGTCGCGGGCTTCGCAGTCGTCATCGTTGTCTTAACTGCGGTCGATGCATTGTCAGCGGATGTGCACGCGGTCAAGGCTAGCGCCGCTACGCTAAGCGTCGCAGCCGCACATGCGGCTATCTTCGTGATGGTCATTGCGTCTCTCCAGAAGTTGCCCCAATCGGGCATTCGGCATTGTGCGTAGGTTACGGCCAAAGGTCGATGCTTTGCGTGCATTCGCCTGGATTCGTCGATGGAAAAGTCGCGAATCGAGGGATTCAGGCAGCCAGTCATTGCGCTTACTTCCTGGCGCAGCGAATCCGCCTGGATCCACCGCGGAGAAGATATATACCTCCCTAGCAGTAATGAAATCCGCTACGTAACCTGCCACTCAACGAAGCAGAATTTCCCCGAGGCATCGACGGCACTTCTGCGCATTCCGGTGCTCAATTGATTGCAGCCCGGGACGCTCTATACGATTCGGACATGGCACGCATCCGCACCATCGAGCCCGGGACACAGTCGATTCGCGCACACAGTAGCGAGGTTGACTGCTTCTACAACCTGGTTGACGACGAGTCTGGAGCGCGGTTGGTCCATCTCAGCACGTTCGGTTCGGACCATCGCAAGTCTTCACCGAAGAGCAGCCAGTCCATTCAGTTGGATCAGCAGATGGCAGAACGCTTGATCGCTGTGTTGCTCGAATCGTTCCCGGCGATCGGGGCGCCTGTGCCAACCCCGATCGCCGAACCTCCACTCCCGATTACGCAGTCATCAGGAAGCACGCTCATCTACGACCAATTGTCGCGAGAGCTCGGTCCCACCTAGTTTCGCGCGAGCATGCCGACCAGCAGGTCTGCGTTCGTTTCCTCCGCATGAACCACTACAAAGCCATCGTCCTTGAGCCAGGTGTCACGCTCTCCATCGTTTCCCTCAACCAAGACGACGGCAGGTTGGCGCCATACTGCTTCGACAGGCCACCCGATGTCGCCCATTTCGATTCCCATCTCCGGCTTATGAACCCCGAGCAAAGCGAGTGCCAACAACAACTCGGAAACTGACGCTGAAGTCCCTTCTAGATCCTGCCCCCATGCGCCAGTGGAATCCGCACCGTCGATCTGTAGGTGTCGGAAGATCGCCAGAGCGCCTCTCCTCGAGAGCTTTTCATGGTGTCGTGCGTTTCTGTACGAACGAAGACATCCGTAGCAAGAAGTTTCTTCGCCACATTCGCATGACTGGACGCGTTCAACGGCTCCTTCCAGAACAGAACCGAGGTTCTCGGCGATCTTCTTCGCTGCACCCGCACCTGCCGGGACGGTGTCGAACAGTACGATGCTTCGTCGCCCGTCGGCGCTCCACGACAACGTTCCGTCAATATCGTCTCGGCTGATCTCGAGGGCTTCCGACGCACCTTCCAATAGCGCGTACAGCACCGACATCCACTGTGCTTCGCTTTCCTTGCTGTAGGCAACGTCCGCGAACGTGAACTCGGCAACGTCGGTCTGGTATCGATGTGCAAGCGAAACAACTCGAAGTGGGCCATCACACGCTTGACCAGTATGCGGCCGTTCATGCTTCCGACTCGAGAGCTTTCCGCCAACCGGTTTACCCCACCCGCACCAATCACAGATGTAGAAGCCGCCGCCATCACCGTCTGAGATGACTGCCAACGTGGCTCTCGTTCCAGCCCGTGCGGATACTTCCATTCCGCCCGTAGAGTTCCATGTGAAGATGTCGATTTGGTCGCCTACATTTTCGACGTAACTTGCTCCGTGCCAACGCCGTTCAGGGGGCACCGTACCAACATCGTGCGCTTCGCGATCCGCAACAAACCCGTACTCGGGAATCACGAAGGAACGGATCTTGTCGAACTGAGCATCGCAGCTCGGGCACCTCTCATCGACATCGAGTTCGCGACCGCATTGGAATCGGGCACAGTTGCGACACACCCTGTACTTGAGCTCGTCGAGTTCCCTCTTGGGCAGCTTATGTAACCCACGTGACGTCCAGACTTTGCCGCCTGCAACAACTTGGTTGCCAGGCGCGTAGTCGTAGATCGCCTGGCTCAGGTCGCGCGACAGCTCCAGCTTGCTGCCGATCGGCTCCTGGCAGTGCAGGGTTCGCAGTTCGACTGTGTCAACAGGGAATCCGTACTTCGGCAAGATGTTCTTGTTCGCGAGAAATCCCAGCAACTGACGATTCTCGATTGTCCGAAGGGTTTTCAACAGCTTGTTGGCCAAGCCAAGTTGGTCAATCTCTTTCGCATCGTCGATCAGTTGCCGGAAGACCTTCAGGTCTTCTCGAACGTCTTCCTCGGCCAACGTAAGCAGCTTGTCCAAGTACTCTACCCACGCGCCGGTCTCGACGCCGATCTCCTCCTGGATTTCCAGCGGCAAGATCTGTCGCAATGCATCTTTGATTTCCGCGGGGACAGGAGTGAGGAATGCGCGCACAGTCGATGCGGGCGAATCCTGTTGCGCCTCAGGTGGGGTAAAGAACTCTCCGGCATACTTCCACGTAGTCCCGGCCGATTGGAACGCATACCGGAAGAATGCGGACAGAGCAACTGAATGCGCATGCCGACGGCCGATTCGTTCGTTCTCGATAGGCACCCACGGGATACGCATCTTCCCTGCGATCATGGATTCAGGGCTCTGGTATTTCGCCAGGTCATGGGAATTGCGGTTGGCATACGTAACGACCAGTGCCGCCGACGCCGCACGTCGACCAGCTCGACCGGCCCGTTGGACATAATTGGCGGTCTTCGGCGGCATGTTCCGCATGACGACAGATTGAAGGTCGCCCACATCGACACCGAGCTCGAATGTCGTCGAACATGACAGAACGTTGACTCTGCCGTCGATGAAGTCTTTCTGGATAGTGGCTGCTTCCTTGGCATCCCACTGTGCGGTGTGCTCCATCGCCGACATCGGCGCGGCATTGAGAGTCCGGTAGATGTTGCGGTAGTGGTTACTGTCAGCTTCGACAGACGGGATCAGATACGGCTCCAACGTCCCTGGGCAACTGCTGTTGGAGCACACACCCCGCACATTGAACGCCGTCACGCGGCGGCATGCATCGCAGCGATACCAATCCACATCGACACCGTTATGGACGCACAGTTTGGCGTGATTGATCTGATAGACGTCTGCCGCGAACTTGTCGCTCTCAGACGAGATGTAGCCGGCATCGAGCAAGAAACGCCAACATCCATCAAGAACCTTGTCAACAGGCGCATCGACGCCCACAGCACGAAGAACCTTGTCGACAAACTTCACACGGTTGTTCGTCGTGCCTGCACGGCCGCTGGGCAGCCAACTGAGGACCTTCCTCGTTCGGTCGGACTCCATCAGCCGCATGCGAATCCGCATATTCCGCGGCTCGAATCGCTCGCTCTTTATATCGACCTCGTCGAGCAGGTTCATGACGCCCTGAAGCCTGGCAGTCTTTACCAGTTCATCGAGTAGGCCCCAGCTCTCATCCTCTGTGAGTCCGAGTCGACCGAATGCCTTTGGAAGCGCTATCTTCTTCGAACGTGCCAGCGAGACACGCATGAGTCCGAGCCCTTCCAACGACTGTCGTTGGTCCATAGTCATGAGTTCGCCGACCACCCACTCGTTGGCGGCTTTCTCCATGGCCACACGACCGGCATTCTCGGGAAAGTGGCTGGCGTCCTTAGCCTTCTTGCGGACCACCAACGCCAAGTCTTCGACCGTGAGATCGTCGTCCTCGTACTTCTTATCTTGCAATGCTTGAGTGAGATACCGACGTTCAAGCAATCGTCCGTAGGTTCGTTCGAGATACGGCGCCGCAAAGGCTGCAGACTGCCGCGAGTCCGAGAACATCAGCAGCTTGCGACCCTCACCAACCTCTTCGACCGTCGAATCCGTTGCTGGTGGTAGCTGTTGATACAGCGCGGTGGTGATCACAGCCGGAGCAGCATTTGTGTCAGTTCGCAGACGGCGAATCACTTGCCTTGCGCGGGCACCGCACTCGGTACATTGACTCATTACTCTGGTCGCAAACTTGTGTTCTCGTACACGACGCACCGCGCCCCCGGCGCAGTCCAAATGACCGCAGCCTGCGTCGGTATCACCGAGATGACCGCATCCCGTACACAGGTACCGAATACCCGGCTCTTCCTTGGCCTCCTCGTCGGACAAGGTCGCTTCGTCCTCGTCCACTGTGCTGTCGGAGTCTCCATCTGCCAGCACAAGCCAGCGCACAGATGAATCGTCCATTGGCGGGATGAAGAACTGCTGGCGCTGTCGGTTCTCCACTTCACCCGCCAAGTGGACAGCACCACAACGTTGGCAGGTACCGAACTCGAATACTGCACGGCTGGTTTCCGGATCGATTTCGTGACGGCCAAGCATCACCTTCGGACCTTCGTCAGCAAAGCTGATGAAAGCGCCTTCAGTAGCACGCACAAACATGTGATACCGGGCCGACAACACAGGATTGCCAGAGGCGTCGTGAACTTTGCTTCCAAGCGCAACAAGCGCTTCCAGCTTCGCTTCGGCCGCAGAATCATGCGGCCAGAGGCGACTTTTCAAGTCCTGTGCGGCGACAGGTAAGCCAATCGCTTCACCGTCTTCAGCCCGTAGGTGCGTTTGAAGCTCAGCGATCCGGTATTCACTATGCAATGCGTCCGCAGCATCGCCTGAAGACGTCTTGGTCTCGAGTTTCGTGAGGTCACCGTCAGCGGCAGCCCATTCGAAGAGCTCTTCGTCTGTCATCTTCCATGTTGGCGTGGCCGCTCGCGCTTGACGCGTCGCTCGGACTAAATCTTGACGGTTGACATCTCCGTCGACAAACTCGAATGGGGCGTCAAACAGATTGCGTGCAAACGTCATTGCTTCCGCTGGATCACCGTCCAGAGATGCTGAGGTGGCGATGCACTGCAAATCATTTCCTGCAGATACTCGTTGGCGGAGCCGCCGCAAGAGCAACGCGATTTCCGAGCCTTGTGCACCGTCGTATACGTGCGCCTCGTCGAGTGCGATGAATCGCCACGTTCCCGCGTGCGGACCGTCGAATAGATCAAGATCGGTCGGACGCAGCAACAGGTATTCGAGCATCGCGTAGTTGGTCAGCAGGATGTTGGGCGGGTTCTCGCGCATTTCCTGACGGCTGAGCAGTTCGTTGGGCAGTCGCTCCTGCCCTGGGTTCGTGGCTTTGTACAGGGATTCCGCTCTTGCTGCAGTTTCCTGCGTCTCGCCGGTATAACGTCCGAAAGTGATGTCTGGCAGCACCTTCAACATCTCGCGGAGACGCCCGAGCTGGTCATTCGCGAGCGCGTTCATCGGGTAGAGCAGCAATGCCCGCACTCCTGGTCCCAATGTCCCTGCCGCACGCTCCGCAATCAGCGAATTCAGGATGGGAAGCAGAAAACTCTCTGTCTTGCCAGAACCCGTACCGGTCGCGACGACGAGGTTGCGCCCAGCCACAACTTTGCGGATCGCTGTCTCCTGATGCACGTACAGAGGTCGATCCAAAGGGACGACGCGGCTGTTGATCCCCACGAATTCCGGGTGCAGTACGCCGTCGTTGACCATCTCCTGCAAAGTGCTGCCGGCCGCGTACGGCGGTGTCAGCTCGAGCAATGGCCCCTTGGTCAACAGATCTGTGTTGTCGATAGCGCCGGAGAACGCGTGCGCGATCGCAGGATCACTCGGCGCTAAGAGCGTCTTGAGATAGCGTTTGTACCCGTCTTCGATCTGGTGCCCTGTTTCCAGCGGGTCTAGACGATCACTCATTTTCCACTCCGATCAAGTCCCCGTAATGGGCATAAGTCACCAGCGCTTCAGCGATCAGCAGGTCAGTCATAACGAGTTTCGGGCACAGCCATGCCATACGTGCCCAGGCTTCCATCAACCCCGTCGTCAATGGGGAGTATGCGAGCATTCCGTGGGCATCCAGCCGTGCAAGTGCTGCGAGGGTCAAAGATTGCATCGACAACAGCATCCACGGATGCGTCACTGTGTCGACTCCGTCCAATGCCTCACTTCGGGATGAGATGACGTTGTAGATCGCCTTCGACGATTGTCGAACCAAACGCAGCGACTTCAACGATTCCGAGGCGAGCATCTGATGCGCTCCAGATGACATCCACTCGCCTCGGCGGTGAAAGGCATCGATTGTTGCGTCCACACGGGTATCGAGATCGAGCAGAGCTCCGGGAACTAGCCGGAAGTGTTCGAACATCTTGTCGACCGTGGGCTTGGAAAGCGAGTGTACGCGTGCGACATTCAGATCGAAGTACCCCGAATTCAGAGCCTCTGAGCTGCCTCGCAATACCTCGAACAGCACCGGACCGCACTGCTCGGAGAGATAGGAGATTGTTTCGGCCCGCTCCTCCCCGACAGCATCACGCCGTTCGTACAAGGACGGAAGGTCAGCGATTTCAACCATCGAACCGACCCAAGGGTTGGTGTGGAGATCATTGAGCGTGTACTCGGCGCTGAAGCTTCGATTCACGAGACCTGTCCGAATCAGCAGTGCCACCATCTCCTCGGCAGGAATGGTGCTGCTACCCAACGCTTCCAAGGCCGACCGAGGGTGGATCGCGAGAATGCGAACAAGTGCCGCACGCAATCTCTGCGTTGCGACGTCTTCTGCATCTTCGCGCAGCATCGCAAGTGCAGCCCAGGTCTCCGGCATCGCTAATCCTGAGGTGGGCGGCGAGCCTTCCCCAGCAAGGAACCGAGCCAACTTGTCCCGGGTTCCGTTGGCGTCACGAACCCACCCACGCTGTTCGATTCTGATTGCTGAGGAATCCGGCCAGCGCGGCGGAGTGATCGTCACCCACGGATCATCGACAAAGACCTGTCCCAGGAGAGGCCCCGCATCTACGAGATCCTCCGGCAGCACAACTCGGCCTTCACTGATTTCGAGCGTTCGCATCGGTAGCCAGGGCGCTGTTGTCGACCACAAATAGATCGCGAGGTCGTCCTCGGCTGCAAGATCCTCGAAGATCAACGTTCCATCGACGACGGCGATTCCGCTGCACAGTTCCGCCGGCCGAATATTGGCAAGTGCCACACTCGTTGTCGTGCCGTCGGAATCGTCTACCAGTGCCGCGATACGACAGTCTCCCGCAGCCGTCCGAACCGCGTCGACAAATGTACGCGAGAGGACTTGGAACGTGTTGTCGGACGGTACATCCGGAGTGACCTCTTGAAGCAAGTCACCATTGCGCGCGAGCAGCGCGAAGGAGACAGAGACATCTCCAGGGATTCGGGCAGCGATTACGGAGTAGTCTTCCAAGTCGCCCGGGGTGAGGACCTGCACGGAAGTACGCCACTGTGCCGGCTTCCCGACTGGGTCCAACCGCATCTCCACGTAGGGAGGTGTCATCACCAAACGGAAGTTGCGGCTCTCATCGCTCACACGAATCTCGGCGTCTCGCGTCGCGACGTCGAAGCTCACTCGTACCCGATCGACTTCGAGTTTTCCGACGCTGTCAGCCGTGGCGGTTATCGGCGACAGGCCACCCACCACTGGGTACCGGAAATCTCGGTCGAATGAAATAGCGAGATCTTCTGCCAGGAATACCTTCTGACGAATGTCTGATCCGAGTGGGCCGGTCACAACGATCTCGAAAAGCCCTAACAGCGAGGATGTCTCGTCGGAGAACGGATCCAGCGAGGTTGTCTCAGACTCCGTAACCCATTCCTCGTCCACCAACCAAGCAGTCTCGCCTTCTCTACGAACGCGCACCCGCCAGGAAACTGCAGCTGCATTGTGGTGGGCAGGCAATGTGACTTCGGGACGGGTTGAGTAGACGGTCAAACCGTTGAGTGCCTTCAACCCGAGAATGGACTCACCGAATGCGAAGGTCGGCGAGGCGGAGTTCCTCACACTTCGTGCGACTCCAGTTTCGGCCGTCTGCGTCCGCGCAAGGCGAATGGAGTGATGTTCGGTCAGGTCAACGAAAGCCGTGGTCCAACCTCGCCAGCCGACGGGTGAACTCGGTTCGACCCCTGATTCGATCGGGCTGTCAGTAACCGCATCAACAAGCTGAGCGTCTCGGGGAAAGAGCGCGATCACCTGCCCCTTGGGTAGCGTTGCGCGTTGCTGGATCCAACGACCATCCGCCGCGAACAGAATCAACGGATCCCGTTTGTCCACGACTGGCAGCCGGTGACTTTCATTGCTCGGATGGTGCTGCAGCTGAATAGTACGAATCGGAGAACCTACCGGCACCAACGTCGGGGGGTGTTCCTGATCCCCGCTTACGCCCCAACCACGCTCCGCGTAAACCTCGCGTGTGTCACCGTCGAAGGACACGCGCCACGCCACCTCAGGTTCATCTGTGGGGTATGGGATGGACACAAAGACCTGATCGTCCTGCAGGTCGTACACCAGTGTCGGTTTGCGGCGACGCCGTATCGACGATGCGTTCCCAGATGAAACGCCGCCAATGGGGTGGTCTCGCAGATGATCGATGAGCCCGTCCAGCATCATCGTAGGTAAGCCTGTTGTCGACGTATCGAGTATCAGCTCGTCCCACGAATCCGGTTGGGAAATGGTGTATTCGACGAACTCGAAGATCCGGTCCAATATATCGAGCGAAAAATCACCGCCGCGAAGAATGAAGTTCCGGACAGGAACGTCCAACGGATTCATTCGTGACTGCTTGCCGGGTTCATTGAGCCATTCGACTAGGGACGCTCCCGATGCATCCCTGCCGCCCACCAGGTGGGACCCGATGATTCCGACCAAGTCCCCCAGGCAATACGTCGGCACTCCGGCATGCAGGGTGAGTAACCGAACGTAGTCGTTCCCTAGATCCTCGAACTCGGCAAGCTGGTAGCGCTTCAAGAGTGTGCGAAGCTGACCACGAAGCACATTCTCGAAGTTCGGGTCACGATCGAGGCCGAGTTCGTCCCAGAAATCCTCCCAGTAGCGCCCCTGCTCGTATGCCAGCGCGGCATGTCCGACCAGAATCGTGAGGGTGAGTGCGGGGTACTTCTTGATGACGTCAGCGTGCGAAAAACCTCGCCGAAGCATGCCCTCGGCGCGCTTACCGTAGAAGCCTTGAGCACGCCGGACTTCATCTTCACTGAGGTTGGTTTCGATAACGAGGGAAACCTTCTCCAGTAAACGACTGAGGCGAAATTCCTCGTCACTCAGCCAGTTTTCCAGAAACGACGGGTCCCCCACCGGTTCTCACCTCTTTCCCAATTCAGTCGAGCAGACGCACAAGGCCACCACCTACCGACAATCACCACGATTGAAGCCGGATTTGTTTGGACGATGCCTCGAAGACGTTCTTCGTATTGTCGTTAAATCGATATCGAGTATTACACCCCGGTCCGACAGAAACCGTCCGTACATCCCTGATACGGATACCATTTTGCCCGAGTGGTTGGATAGCACCTACATGGTGGTCAAACGAACGGAGCGGTCGCAGATGACGTCCACTGCTGCAGAACTCAATGTCGCACCCGGATCGATTGTCGTGGTGCGCGACGAGGAGTGGCTCGTCACCTCCGCCGAGCAGGGTTCTGACGGCTGGTTGATCCGAGTGCGAGGCCTGTCCGAGCTGGTCGCGGACACCACCGCTGCGTTCTATTCAAGTCTCGACAAGATCGAGGTCCAGGACCCCAAGCACGTTCAGGTAGTCGCGGACGACTCGGATGGATACCGAAACAGTCGATTGTGGCTCGAAGCGCTTACTCGCAAAACGCCGGTACCGTGCGGCGAGCAGTCGTTGACCGTCTCGAACCACATGCTTGCCGATTCCCTCGGCTACCAGCGCGCCGCCGTGGCGAAAGCCCTCGACCCGCGACACATTCGACCTCGAATTCTGCTCGCCGATGCGGTCGGTTTGGGAAAGACTCTCGAGATCGGAATGATTCTGTCGGAGTTGGTCCGGCGGGGGCGTGGCGAGCGGATCCTCATTGTGACGCCAAAACATGTACTGGAGCAGATGCAGCATGAACTGTGGTGCCGATTCGCGTTGCCATTCGTTCGGCTCGACTCTGCCGGCATTCAAAAGGTCCGTCAGAAACTGCCTGCAACTCGCAACCCCTTTACTTACTTCAAGCGCGCCATAATCTCCATCGATACATTGAAAAGCCCACGGTACAAAGCTCATCTGGAGCGCCAGCATTGGGATGCTATCGTCATCGACGAGTCTCACAACCTAACCAACGCGACCAGCCAGAACAATGCATTGGCGCGGGTGTTGGCGCCCAACACAGAGGCCTTAATCCTTGCCTCAGCCACTCCTCACAATGGACGCAAAGAACAGTTCGTTGAATTGTTGCGGTTGCTCGACCCAACGATGGTTGCCCCTGACGGTTCGTTCACGAAGCAGGACGTCGACACGCTACTGATCCGACGTCACCGCCACCACCCTGAGGTGGCTGCAGAAGTCGGAAGCGACTGGGCTGAACGCGCGGCGCCAGTACACAAGTTAATTTCACCGTCGGCGGCGGAAGACGACGTTGCAGCAGAGCTTTCGCGCACGTGGCTACATCCCAAAGCCGGTACTTCGTCTCCCTACTCAGGTGATACCAAGGCTCTTTTCGGGTGGACGTTGGCAAAGGCATTTCTCTCCTCCCCCGCCGCTCTCGCCGAAACGATCAAGCAGCGTTGCGCCAAACTCGATCAGCACGACGCAAAACAGCGACTCGAGCTCGACGCACTGGTCACTCTGAATGCGTTGAACGCCGAAGCCCTCAATGAAAAAGCCGGGAAGTTTTCCGCGCTAGTCGATCGTCTCCGCGAGATCGGAGTTGGACCCAAGTCGGAAATGCGAGCGGTGGTTTTCGCCGAACGGGTTGCCTCATTGCATTGGCTCACCGAAAATTTGCCGACAGCATTGAAACTCAAGCCTGAGAACATCGCTATGTTGCACGGCGGTCTCTCCGACGTAGAACAACAGGCAATCGTCGACAGCTTCAAGCTGGCAACTTCACCTATCCGCGTTCTCGTCACAGGTGACGTCGCATCGGAGGGCGTGAATCTACATGCCCAGTGCCACAACCTGATTCACTACGACATTCCGTGGAGCCTCATCCGGATTGAGCAGCGTAACGGCCGTGTCGACAGGTATGGGCAGAAGTTTCCTCCCGTAATCTCCTCGCTGATTCTCGAGCCATCCGATCCCGACTTCTCTGGTGATCTCCGAATCCTGTCCCGACTTCTCGAACGTGAAAACGAAGCGCATTCAGCCCTCGGTGACGTCGCTTCTCTCATGGGTAAACACACTGTCGGAGAAGAAGAATCAGAAATTCGAAAAGTTCTGGCCACGGGCACCAACATCGACGCAGTTGTCCGTAGCGCCGAGGACGTTGCCGACGGAGATGATCTGGATGCGTTTTTCGCGCAGTTCGACGCCGAAGACGCCTCCCCTACTCAGATCTCCGATGCTCCTAGGCAAAGCCTGTACAAGGACGACATCACTTTCCTGGATGAAGCTCTGCACGCCGCGTTTCACGATGCACCGGGACATCACCCTGACGAGGGTGGTGTGGGCTGGACGATCAACAGCACGCACCAGATCGCTGAGCTGATACCTCCCAAGGATCTTCGTCAGCGGCTCGGCCAGTTGCCGCAGAACTATCTGCAACATGGTCGCATTCTCGAACGACTCAAGCTCGCCACATCGACAACAGTCGGCAACACACAATTGCGGATAGCCAAGGAAGGCAAGGGCGTCAACAACACGACGTGGCCCGAAGCCCATTTCCTCGGCCCGTTGCACCCAGTCCTCGATTGGGCCAGCGACCGCGCACTGAGTGCGTTGGGGCGCAATCAAATTTTCGTGATCCGCGGCGATGTGGAAGCCCCGACGGTGCTGCTTATGGGCACGCTGATGAACCGTCGTGGACAACTCATCTCCAGGGTGTTCTCGACGGCAGTCTTCCGTCATCAAGACAATCCTTCGTCCTGTGTGGTCCAGACACACGCGGATCTAGGTTTCCTCACAGAGGAGACCGGGCTTCGACCCGGTTCATCGAACCCCGGTGGCGTCGAGAATGCTGAGCAATACAAGTTGCTGATACCCACCGCGGTCACCGAGGCACAGAATGCAATGTCGCTGACCTTGTCGGCCCAGCAAACCAGCGCAGAGAAGCGCCTCGCCGAATGGCGTATTCGCGCCGATCGATGGAACCTCGACGCTGAACAACTCGCATTGTTTGGTACTCAGAAGTCCGAGATCAGCCGCCTTGCTCGACGCATCGAGGAAGAGCAACGCCTCGCCGAGATGATGGCCCCCACCCAGCAGCTGGTGCGCCCACTGCTCGTAATCGTTCCCGCAGATACCTCCGCTGCGGTTTCCACCGAGAAGGACCAGTAACCGTGGCTACATTCGATTCCATCGTCGTCGGCGAAGACTGGATCAGCGAGCACTACTTCACGACCGATTCTGTCAAAGAGTCGTTTCAGGGCAAGGTCCTCGAACTCCGCAAGTATTGGGATGCGGAGGCCAAGGAAGGCCGCAACACAGTGCGGCAGGCTTTCCTCGCCACATGCCGAGATCTCCATACTCGAATCGCTGCGTTGGCCGAAGATCCTGATGCCGCTACAGCAGCGCACGCCCTGATTCGCGAATCACTTGGCTTTGCAGGCACTCTCGTTCCCTTTCACGGCGAGCGGGCCGGAACAGAAGTTGATGTCCCCAACGCCGCACTGGCTGGCGTCGACCAGGTCCTGTTCTTGCAGGCCCGTCCTGTCGAATCGATCAACGATCTACTCGATCCCACGACCGGTCAGCTTATCGATCCGGCAATCGTTGAAAACAAGCAGCTTCGCGCCGTATCCAAGGCCGTATCAGAGGTGTTCCATACCGACGAACCGCCAGCATTCGTAGTAGTGCAAGCCGGCCAGTGGCTACTACTCGCCGAAGCTGAACGGTGGGCGGAAGGTCGCTACCTCGCAGTGGATCTCCTCGTCGTCGCAGAACGGCGTCACGAAGCGCGCGGCGGCGAAATCGACCGAGCACTAGCAATATTCGGCCGGCAGTCACTCGTCCCCGACGCTGACGGAAATATCTGGTGGACCGGCGTTCTCGAAGATTCCGTCAAGCACACGGTTGGAGTATCAAAGGATCTTCGCGAGGGCATTCGACTGTCCATCGAATTGATCGCCAACGACGTGGTGAACCGTCGCGCCGAGCAGAAGCTGACGCTCGACGGCATCAACGGGCAGGAACTCGCGAAGCACTCGCTTCGCTTCCTTTACCGAATTCTGTTCCTGCTGTACGCAGAGGCATCACCCGAGATGCGTGTGCTGCCTACCGGCGCACCCGAGTATGGCGAAGGCTATGGCCTGGATCGTTTGCGCGAGCTGACCCTCACGGAATTGGTCTCACCTCAGGCGCAGTCCGGAACCCACCTGTATGAGTCTCTCGCGACACTATTCCGTCTAGTAGACCGTGGCCATACCCCGCATGCTCCCGACCACGTCGCCGATGACCCAGCTCCAGGACTGGAGTTCAACAGCCTGCGCGCTGATCTCTTCTCCCCCAAGGCGACCGCGCTGATCGATGATGTCGGCTTGGGTAACGAGGCCACACAGAAAGTGCTTGAGCACCTACTTCTCTCCAAAGAGTCGAAAGGCCGCAAGGGCGCCGATCGTGGCTTCATCAGCTATGCCGAACTAGGTATCAACCAGCTCGGCGCTGTGTATGAGGGTTTGATGTCCTACACCGGCTTCTTCGCTGGGGAAGATCTTTACGAGGTCGCCAAGAACGGCGATTCTGAAAAGGGATCGTGGGTAGTGCCAGTTACGAAAGCAGACCACTTATCGAAGTCTGATTTCGTACTGACCAGTGAACCTGGGGAAGAACCAACCCCTGTCGTACACAAAGAAGGCAGCTTCGTCTTCCGTCTGGCTGGTCGCGAACGCCAGCAGTCAGCCTCGTATTACACCCCCGAGGTGTTGACGAAATTTGTTGTGTCGCAGGCCCTCGAAGAATTGCTGGATCAGAACGACACCCGCACTACCCCCGAGCAGATCCTGCAGTTCACCATCTGCGAGCCTGCTCTCGGTTCCGGAGCATTCGCCATCGAAGCGGTGCGCCAGCTAGCAGCTGAATACCTCAAACGTAAGCAGGAGGACCTTGGCAAGCGGATCGATGCCGATAAAGTTCCGTTTGAGCTGCAAAAAGTCAAGGCACACATCGCGCTCCACCAGGTGTATGGGGTGGACCTCAATGCTACGGCCGTGGAGCTGGCCGAGATCTCCCTCTGGCTCGACACAATGGTGGCCGGGTTGCAAGCGCCTTGGTTCGGTCTGCACCTACGCCGAGGCAACTCCCTGATCGGTGCAAGACGAGCGGTCTATTCACCGAGCCACCTTACCAAAAAGGCCTGGCTGACGACTGTCCCGAAAGACGTGCCACTTGGTGAGGAAATCGGGGCAGGAATCCATCACTTTCTGGTCCCATCACAAGGCTGGGGCGCCGTAGTCGACACTGCAGAAGCCAAAACCTATGCATCAGAGAAGCGTGAAGAACTGCGCCTGTGGCGCAATGCTATTCGAGGAAACCCCAGCAAGACGCTCGTGAAACGTCTCGGCGCGCTCGCCCAACGCGTCGAAACGCTGTGGGACTTCACGGCGAGGCGCTTGGAAATCGCCGAGGCCGAGATTCGCCGCGACATCGAGATCTGGGGTGCCGCAAAGACCGAGCGCAATCCTGCTGTGACGCGCGAACAAATTGAGACGGTCTTGAAGGATCCGAACGGCGCGTACCGGCGACTTCGTCGAGTGATGGACGCATGGTCTGCGCTCTGGTCCTGGCCGCTAACGTCGGAAATCGAAGCACCAGACTGGGATCAGTGGATCGGTGGCCTTGAAGCGATCCTGGGTACGCCCATTAGGGAATCAGCGAAGGAGAAGGCTGGCCAGCTCAATGTCTTTGCCGAGATGAGCTGGGTCGAGCTGGATGCAGCCGAATCCAATGAACTGCTATTCAGCGGGGCGAAGAAGTTTGATGATGCAACGCGTGAGTTTCCGTGGCTGACCGTCGCTGACGCGACCTCGAAGAGCCAAGGTTTCTTCCACTGGGAACTCGACTTCGCGCCGGTGTTCTTGAATGGCGGCTTCGACCTACAAGTGGGTAATCCGCCTTGGGTAAGACCCGACTGGGACGAAGCAGGGACACTCGCTGAGTTCGATCCTTGGTGGCAGCTATCCGAACGGCCCGCCGAGATCATCAAAAACAGCAAGCGTGTACAAACTCTTGCGATACCCGGGGCGATGACTGAGTACCTGAACGAACGGGCCAGGCAATCTGGGATCACAGAAAATCTTGGTTCAGCAGCCGACCGCCAGATACTCACGGGGCTACGCACTGACCTTTACCGCTGTTTTATGGAGCATTCGTGGAGGACCATGTCTGACCGCGGAATAGTCGGGTTCATACATCCCGATAGTCATTTCACCGAAGTCCGGGCGAACTGGTTAAGGCGAGAAACATATAAACGCCTGCGTCGGCACTGGCAATTTCGGAATGAACTAAAGCTATTTAGCGAAATTCAGCACACTCGACCATATGCGGTACACGTGTACGGACCTCCTTCCGACATTTCATTCCTTCAGGGTTCTTCGCTATACCACCCAGAAACTGTCACGCGGTCCCTTCTGCACGACGGATCGGGCGCAACACCTGGCGTAAAGGACGACAATGACAATTGGGATCTGCGACCGCATTCCGAACGCATCATTGCGGTGACCATCAGCGAGTTGGCAACTTGGGCAGCACTTATCGATGAATCCGGCACCAATGCCACCGACGCGAGAATGCTCTATCCAGTAAATGCAGCCAGCGCCGAGGTGCTAAACAAGATCGCCTCTACAACACGACTAGGCGACATTGACTTCGTATGGACATCTGGCTGGAATGAAACTACTGACCGCAAGCGGGGCTTTTTCGAATCCGCATCGCTCGTTCCTTCCCGTTGGGAGGACGTCATATTGCAAGGCCCTCACCTGACGGTCGCGACACCCCTCAATCAGGAACCAGACGCAAGTCCGGGACGAGAGCACCTCTACGTTCCACTCAACTTCGATACGATTGCTGCAAACTACATTCCTCGCACCAATTATCAAGTGGCTAAACCACACGATGAGTACCTCTCCGCATATCCAAAGTGGAACGAGTCTCCTAGCTCAAGCTACTTCCGGCTCGCCTGGCGAGCGATGGCTGACTCCGCGACGGTGCGTACGCTTCATGCTGCGCTGCTCCCGCCAGGTCCTGCGCACGTTCTCGGCCTTTTCTCACTCACGACGCCAAATCTACGAGACCTTGCTCTCGCTTCAGCTTTCAGTTCATCATTGGTTTCAGATTTTCTCATGAAAGTTACAGGAGTCGCCAATATCAAGATTGGAGTCCTTTCGAACATTCCTCATGTTCGAAATCACCCACTCGAAAATCAGCTAGTCCTGCGCACTCTCAGATTGAACTGTCAAGTACGCCCTCACGCAGAACTATGGGAACACCTATATACCCCACTGTGGCAACAAGATTCATGGGTGCCGCATACCGGTGTCGACTACTCGGGTCGAGCGCCGATCAGCTCAATCGTGCCAGAATGGGAATTGACGACACCTCTTCGTCGGGCGGCCGACCGCCGGCAGGCTCTGGTCGAGATTGACGCAATTGTCGCCATCATGCTCGGCATCACAATCGAGGAACTGCTGACGATCTATCGCACACAATTCCCGGTCCTTCAGAAGTACGAGCGCGACGCCCTCTATGACGCAACTGGACGCCAGCTTCCCGGAAAACTCGCATCGGAGTACCGAAAGAAGGGCTTCCTCAAGTCCGCAGATCTCACCGTCGATGGCGTGACCTACCAAGAACCGTTTGTCGGTGTTGACCGCGAGCACGACATGGCATTGGCACATAAGCACTTCAGCGATCTCCTTCTGTAACAGCCTGATCCACCACCTCACGCCGCATCGCATACTCGAAGGAACCAATCATGGGGGCACTGCTACCAACCCTGCAGGCCGAGCATCTGCGCGAGGGTCTCACCGACTACCTCGCGACCACATTCGCGCTCACCGATCCTGACGCGCAGGGAGCGCTGACGGACTTCATCGGTGATCCCGAAGGCGGCATGTTCAAGGGCCCCTATACGCGGCTGCGGCTACCATTTGCTCCTGCTGGCGGCAACTGGGGACTGCCGCTCGATTGGCGACCAGACGGGTTCACGCCATACGGTCACCAGGCCAAGGCCTTTGAACGGCTGTCAACCAAGTTCCAGGATCGGCCATTGCCCACCATGGTCACCACCGGAACAGGATCCGGCAAAACTGAAGCCTTCTTGTACCCGATAGTCGACCATATATTGCGCGCCAAGCAGGCCGGGATCACTGGCACCAAGGCCTTGATTCTGTATCCCATGAATGCACTGGCGAATGACCAGTCTGAACGTCTGGCTCGACTCATCACGAGCAATCCGGAGTTGGGAGCCGTCACGGCCGGTCTCTACACCGGCGAGCAGAAGACCGGCCGAACACAGGTATCGGAACACGGCCTGATCACCGATCGATCGATCATGCGTGACACCCCACCGGATATTCTGCTCACCAACTACAAGATGCTCGACCAGTTGCTGCTCCGCCCCGAGGACGCAGCAATGTGGCGGAAATCGGCAGAATCCTTGCAGTACATCGTCCTTGACGAGTTCCACACATACGACGGTGCTCAAGGCACGGACGTCGCGATGCTGCTTCGCCGACTCGGCCTCACAGTCAAGAGTTACTGGACCGAAGCGTCGAAGGCCACCGATGCCGACCGAGCGCGTCCGCTTGGCAAGATCACTCCCGTCGCGACGTCGGCGACCCTGGGATCCAAGTCTGATCCCACGTCGATGTTCAGCTTCGCGCACACCGTCTTCGGGGAAGAGTTCGACAGCGATTCCGTCATCGGCGAAACCCGCACGACTGCCAAGCAATGGCTCTCAGATCGGCGCCCCGATCTGGATCGACTCTTCAGACCGATCGACCCTCTTGTCGGCGATGCAGTTGACAAGATCGCCAAGGCAGTTGAAGAGGGTCGCGACACCGTCCCCGATATCAATCCTGTGATCGCCCGCGCAGTCCTGGCCGAATTGTTCGAACGGACTGACGGTTCCGATTCAGACCATGGCCTGACCGATGCGGATTTGAAGGTGATGAGCAACAAGGAGGACGTTCTCCAGCTAGTCAAATCGCACCCGCTACTTGCGGCAGTCCTCGAACATGCCACCGACGCAATCTCACTCGCAGATCTGGCAACGCGAGTCTTCACCGCGCCAACACTCGAGCGCGATGCTCACCGGGTCGCGGCGGCTCAGCAGAAGTTCCTCGACTATTTCTTCGCATTGCTGTCTCATATTCGGGCCGAGGTCGGTCCCAGCGCACTGAATATTGATGTCCACCTCTGGGTACGAGAACTCAGCAGAGTCGACCGCCTCGTTCACGCCACTGCCGGCTACCGCTGGTCAGACGACGGCACTGTCGCCGATCAACATGAATTGTTCCTGCCCGCCGTCTATTGCCGACACTGTGGGCGCTCCGGATGGGGTGCACGTCTCGCGCCGACAGGTACGGCCCTCGACGTCACCGACGAGGCAATACGCGCCGACCACGCAGCTGGCGCTTCTCGCTTCCGCGCATTGATCTCCGCACCTGCCGAGGCGCAGCTCCACACCGACAAAAACAAGATCGAAGGGCTCCGCTGGTTTCACATCGATGATCGCGAAATCCTCGACGCTGCACCCGACGCCGACAGTGACGATGCCCTCGACGCCCGCGCACTTCCGATCCTGACCCTCACTGGACCTGACGCAGATGAGCTGTCGAAGAAGGATGCGTGCCCGTCCTGCGGCGTCGACGACGGTATCCGATTCCTCGGTAGCGCTGTCGCAACACAACTCTCGGTGACCCTGTCGAACATGTTCGGTAACAAGGATCTCGACGCCGGCGAGAAGAAGGCGCTGATGTTCACCGACAGCGTCCAAGATGCAGCCCACCGCGCCGGATTCGTGCAATCCCGCTCACACAGCCTGAGCCTGCGTTCAACTCTGCGCGGAGCCCTCGGCCCCACACCGATCGATCTGACGGAGCTTACTCAGTCGGTGGTTGCACGGGCCGAGAACGATCCCACCCGTCGCTACCAGCTGCTTCCACCGGACATCGTCGATCGCGATGACTTCACAGCGTTCTGGAAGTCCGATGCACACCACAGTTCCCGCCGCGCTGCAGAACAAAAAGCCA
This sequence comes from Rhodococcus sp. C3V, assembly GCF_029269915.1. Classification (NCBI taxonomy): domain Bacteria; kingdom Bacillati; phylum Actinomycetota; class Actinomycetes; order Mycobacteriales; family Nocardiaceae; genus Rhodococcus; species Rhodococcus sp. C3V. Next base: position 39,880 of record NZ_JARJBE010000012.1, on the reverse strand, counting down.
AGCGCCGCTTGCAGTTCGACATCGATCTTGAATTCGGCTTGCAGTCCCGAACCGGTCGAACACTCGAGCTCACCGGAAGCGTGGTCGCTGAGGTCTATCTAGGTCTGCCTGGGCGGGCTGAAACACTCGGTCGTCTGGCTGTCGAAAACACCGAGCATCTGCAACTCGCACTCACTGACGCTGCAATTCCAGGCGAACAAGGCGGAATGTTCGTCGATCCCCGCGGTGAACAAGGGCGTCTAGGCGAAGCAGGACAACCAGAAATCGACCCGGTCGCCTTGGCCCGATGGGTACGCGGAACCGTCGAGCGCATCCGAACCCAGGGTGGTATCCGACACGAGTGGCTGCGCAGCTACCTGGAGAAGAACGCCAATCGATATCACGTCTGGGGCGGCCGACCCAAGGGTGAAGGAATGCCAGCGTTCCCGAAAGGCCGTCCAGCGCCTACCTTTCCAGCCTCCGGATCAGGGCCAGGTTCCCTTCCCGAGGGGTTCGACTCGATCACCGCACCGTCTTCGTGGTACGCAAAGTGGGCTTCCCAGTGCCTTGGTGTGTCTCCCTATGACGGAACGCATCTCGCCAAATCGCTGTTCACACTCCTGACCGAGCAGCGCATCCTGGATACCATCACCAGCGAAACCGGCCTCACCGTCTATGGGCTGCAGCCAACAATGGTGCAGGTATCGGCTCCCGATATCGAAGCGCTCCTTGACGGACAGCACCTTCTCGTCTGCGACGTATGCCAAGCACCAGTCCCCGGCAGCACCACAACAACCAAGGAAATGACGGGTGCACCTTGCCTATTGGTGCGCTGCCCCGGAACATTGCGCCGCTCAGCACGAACCGACAACTTCTACCGACGCCTCTACAGCTCAACCAAGATGAAACGCGTCGTCGCGCGCGAGCACACGTCGCTCCTACCCACCGCTACGCGCCTCGCGTATGAAACCGCATTCAAAAATGGCGGGGCAGATCCTCAAGCACCGAACGTTCTGGTCGCTACACCAACGTTGGAAATGGGTATTGACATCGGCGACCTGTCGACCGTCATGCTCGGGTCAATGCCCCGAACAGTCTCGTCGTACCTTCAGCGAGTCGGCCGCGCCGGCCGTCTGACCGGAAACTCACTTGTCCTGGCATACATACGCGGTCGAGGGGAACACCTACCCAAGCTGTTCGATCCGCTGTCTGTCATTCAGGGCGACGTCCGCCCACCCGCCACCTTCCTGCGTGCTGAAGAGATCCTGCAGCGTCAGTACGTCGCACACATCATCGACCGGTTTGCCCGCGATCCGCAGACCGTGGCACTCAAAGAAGCGCGAGCTGTCCTCGGCAGCTTCGACGACGGCACTTGGATGGCTAACCTCATCGCTATCGCAGACAGCGAAGCACCCGCGCTGACTGCAGAATTCCTCGGACAATTCGACGGGCTGCTCAGCGACGACGCCATCAGCGCCCTGCAGACGTGGGCAACGCCGGCAGCCGACGGCGGTCACAGCGAATTGGCTCTGCACCTTCAACAAACTGTCCATCGGTGGAACCGGGATCTGGCCGAGCTGACTACTCGGCGCGACACCGTCACCGAGCAGCTGCCAGAGTTCGAGCGCAGGTTCAATTCTCCAGCCGCCACAGAGGACGACCGCCGCGCACTGCGCACTGCGCAAGGGTCGATCAAGTTGCTGAGTGCACAGATTGTGTCCATGACCCTCGACTACTGGATCTCGGTACTCGAGCGCTACGGGGTTCTCCCCAACTACACACTCCTCGACGACAGCGTCACTTTGGACGTCGGCGTCACATGGATCGACGCCGACAGCTCGGCATTTATGAGTGACGAACTCAGTTACCAGCGCGGCTCCCGCGTCGCACTCACCGAGCTTGCCCCCGGCGCCACCTTCTACGCGCAGGGATTAGCCGTCAAGATCGATGCCGTCGATCTTGGTACCGGCGAATCCAATATCAACACTTGGCAGGTCTGTCCGCAGTGCGGGTGGGTTGCAATTACACCGGCGGGGGCTACTCTCGCCCCTATCGCGTCGTGCCTTCGTTGTCAGAGCACTGCAATCGTTGACGTCAGTCAACGCTTGCAAGTGGTCGAGATGACGCGTGTATCTGCGGAAGTGCGTCGTGACGAAGCCACAATCAACGACGGTCGGGACAATCGTCATCAGGAACCGTTCACCGTCACTGTGGCGGCCGATATCGACCCCGCTCAGGTTGGTCGATCTTGGTACGTCACCGACCGAGATTTCGGCGCAGAGTATCTGCGCCGCATGGATATTCGTTGGCTCAACCTCGGCAAACGTACCTCACAGGGCAAGCAGCGCATCATCGCTGGACAAGAATCACACACCGGCCTTTTCCGTGTGTGCGCGGCATGCGGGCAGCTCGACGGCAAGGCCGGAACCAACAACCAGTTCGAGCATCGCACCTGGTGCCGGTTGAGGAAGGCAAAGAACGAGGACGTTCGCGAGATCGCGCTGTCGCGTACTTTGCGAACTCAGGGTGTGCTGCTGCACTTGCCTCCGGAGCTCGAATACGACACCTTCGCGCACCCAAGCTTGAGTGCCGCAATGCTTCTCGGACTCCGACAGGTCATTGGCGGTTCTCCCGAACACCTTGACGTGGTCACCATCAGCGACGCTCTCCGCGCGCCAGACCGCCGAGCGCTTCTGATTCACGACACGGTTCCCGGAGGCACAGGCTATCTCGCGGAGTTCGCCGATCCGAACAAAGTATGGGAAGTTCTGGTCGCAGCCCGAAAGGTGGTGCGCGAATGCCCTTGCCGCGAGGAAGATCGTCTCGCTTGCCACCGCTGTTTGCTCCCCTTCGCAGCGCCGTACGAGATGGACAAGGTCTCGCGCATGACGGCTCTGACGGTCCTCGACAAGATCCTCGATGTGGAGGGCCGACGCGCCCAGCCCGACATCGACGACTGGCTGACCTCGCTCACTGAGAATGCACCACCCCCGCCTCCCGCCAGCGACGAGTCGCACCTCGAAAAGGACTTCTACACTTCCTTCATCGGACGCCTTCGCGGGATGGGCGCAACAGTGGTCGAAAAGCCTGGTACCTACGGGCCGTCTGCAACAATCACGTTGCAAGGCAAGCCTGTTCGCCGGTGGTCGTTGACCCCGCAGGTGCAGAAGGGATTTGTCCTGCCTGACTTCATGCTGACCTCTTCCGACACATCTATCCCGGAGATCGCTCTTTTCGCTGACGGTCGCCGCTATCACGCATCGCCTCAACACAACCGCGTGACCGACGACGCCGGTAAACGCGCCGGGCTCCGCGAATCAGGACACATCGTCTGGTCGTTCGGGCACGAGGATCTACAACGGTTCAAGAACAACGACGAGTACGAGCCCTCATGGTTGAACAGCAAGTCGACACAGTTCGCGACGAAGAGCTTCAATTTGAAGCCCGGACTACTGCGACTCCTCACCAAAGACCCCATTTCTCAGCTACTGGCGTTTGTCGCCGACCCTGACCTCGATTCGTGGACTGCGTTGAGCCGATCCATGCCGTACCTGTTTCTGCGGACTGACAATCGGGTTCAGTCGACCGCAGAATCGATGCTGGCTTCTGCGCTCGCTGCACTTGACGGAGGGAAACCCTTCTCGATCTCGGGCACGGATATCTGCTGGTCGTTGACCGAAGGCCCGTTGGCTGTGACAGTCGCAGTGACGTCGCGTGCCGACAAATCTGCGACTGCAGTTCTTGCTTTGGACGACCGTAACGACGCGCTCGAAGCCCATGAAGGTCGTGCGTGGAAAGAATGGCTGCGTCTCTCGAACTGGCTCGGACTAGCAGGCCGGCACCAGATCACGACTCGCACATTGCTGGACGGTGCACCTATCGCAGCACCGATTACATCGGCACCGGAGCCCGAGCAGTTGTCACCGATCTGGCAGAAGGCCTTGCACAACGCGGTTTCCGAAGCTGAGCGCAGTTTGGTTCACGCCCTCGGCACTGCAGCTCCGACCCTGACACCACCTGAACTCGGGTACGAGACAGATGAGGGCGAGGTACTCGACCTCGCGTGGCATTCCAGCCGAGTCGGCGTGGTGTTCGAGCATGACGACGACGTGGCCAATACGATTACCGAAGCAGGGTGGACACTGTGCTCACCCGAGGTGGCATCCATCTTGGAAGCATTGAAGACGAGCGGGGAGTTCTGACGTGGCACATCTGGTTATCGCATCGAACAACAAGGCGATGCGAAAGCTCGACCGGTCCGTCAAAGCCAAGGTGATGGACTTCATCGAGAAGCTCAACACAGACGACACCGGCTCGGGCCTGCACATCGAACCGATCCAGGCCTCCAAAGATCCTCGCGTGCGCACGGCCCGCGTCGACAAGCACTACCGCGCAATCTTGTTCAAGGTGGAGGACAAACTCGGCGACACCACCTACATCTACATGGGCACTTGGCCGCATGATGAGGCGAATGGCCTTGCCGAGCGGTCAGTCCTACGGGTCAATCCCGTCAACGGTGTGCTCGAAGGCATCATTGGCGAACTCGACGGCGTGGATGACCGGAAGAAGCTGGTCGCTGTCCCCGACCCAGATGGCACCCTCAAGAAGATCAAGCCCGCTGCGCCGCTGGCGAGGTACCTCGAGGGTCTCGGTTTCGCCCTCGACGATCTCAAAACACGCTTGGGCCTCGACCCGGAAATCTCAGAACTCGCATTCGAAGCATCCAGCCAAGATGCCGTATTCGAAATCGCACAAAACGCAGTGGCCTGGCAGGGCAGCGCTCTCACCGACCTCATCACCGGCATCAGTATCGAAGACATCCGTGCAAAGCACGGCCTCGACGAAGCTGCACTACCTGACGAGAACCTCGACGAAGACGAGCAGATCCTCGAAGCTCTTAAGCACCCGGCGTCTCAGCTGCAGTTCGCATTCATCGAAGACAACGAGGAGCTGCGTCGGGTCATCGAGAGTGGTGACTTCGGTGCTTGGCGAACCTTCCTCCACCCGGAACAGCGAAAGTACGCGGACGCGAACCAGAATGGCTCGTTCCGTCTGTCCGGCGGCGCCGGCACCGGCAAGACCGTCGTCGCCATCCACCGAGCACGGAAGCTGGCACGGCAGAACCCCAAAGCCAGGATCATCCTCACTACGTACAACAAGACATTGGCGATGGGACTCGAAAGCGATCTCAAGGCGCTTGATCCCGGCGTCGACATTGCGACGAAGCCCGGTGCAGTCGGTGTTTACGTGAAAGGCGTCGATGCACTCGCCAAGGCGGTACTCGATCAGGCCGACAACGTAGACGAGGCGTGCGAGGCAGTTCTTGGTGCCAGCGTCGATACGCGCGGACGTAACCGCTCTGACAAAGTTTGGCGCGAAGTTATCGAGACTGTCGACAGTGGCCTCGACGCTAACCTGGCGACTCCCTCGTTCCTCGAAGACGAGTACGTAGCGGTTGTACTCGCAAACAAAGTCACGACACTCGAGCAGTACGCAAAGGTAGCGCGGCCGGGACGCGGTGTGCGCCTCACTCGTCCGCAACGCATCGCAGTCTGGAAGCTGGTCGAGGGGTACCGCCGCCACAACCGGATGGAAGGGGCCATCAGTTTCCCCGAAGTCTTGGCACTCGCCGCAGAATCCTTGCGCCTCTCTCACGAAGCTGGCAAACGTCGACTCGCCGACCACGTCCTCGTTGACGAGGCCCAGGATCTCCATGCCACACACTGGGCACTGCTCCGCGCATTGGTCGACGAAGGACCGAATGATCTCTTCATTGCAGAAGATTCACATCAGCGAATCTATGGACGCCCGGTAGTTCTGGGTCGACTCGGAATCAAGATTGTCGGCCGCTCGCGACGACTGACTCTCAACTACCGCACTACGGCGCAGAACTTGAATTTTGCTGTCGGCATCCTGGCTGGCGCTGAATACAAGGACCTCGAGACAGGTGCCGAGTCAACTGCCGAATACCGCTCGGCTCGCAGCGGACCGGTACCGCAGCTGATCGAATGCAACGACCAGACAGAGGAACTCGACAAAGTCGCCCAGCACGTCTATGAGTGGATCGAAGACGGACTCGATCCCGAGACCATTGCTGTGCTCACCCGAAGCCAGGACGATCGAGCACGCTTCGTCCGCGCGTTGGGCGAGCGAAGCGTTGAGGCGCGCGCCTTGGACAACAATCCCCCTACGCCAGGGTTCGTTCAGGTTCTAACCATGCACCGATCCAAAGGCATGGAGTTCTCACGGGTGGTACTCGCGAGTGTCGATGATGCCCACGTGCCGTCTGCCGCATCGCTGCGCGCGGTAGCGCCGGAGGATCGTGACGAAGCGATGCTGCGGGAGCGTTCATTGCTCTACGTTGCTTCGAGCCGGGCCCGAGACGAACTGATCGTCACTTGGAGCGGTAAGAGGTCCGAGCTGTTGGGCAAGACGAAGAAGTAGTTCTTTGGTCTGATAGAGGCAACCGGATGGTTCGTGCACGACGCGGGGTGAATCTTCATACCGGTAACCCGACTGCGGATGCACGAACCCCCAAGTGGGGTGCCAGCGACGTTGCCGTCGCCAACCCATCAGATCCCACTTTCCGACGATCCACACGCAGACAACATGCCCCTGCAAAAGTGTGCGCATGGTGCGGATCGACCAGCAATGTCGGGAGGCGAGAACCGCTGCGGTGCGTACGTTGCCTCAACTTCGAATCTGTCATCGCGAATGCACATCGTTACTTAGCTGAACATGCACTCCGACCGCTCAACGCGTCAGAGGAGTCGGAGAGCGACGAAGAGCTCAAGGTTCGCCGGAATGCGCTGAGCGCTCAGCGTCAACTCAATGCCGCCAAGAAGTCTCCGGCGAAAAAACCGGCGAAGCAAAGCATCCAACCAAAAGCCAAGAAACGGAAGAACCCGAACCGCAAGCGGAATGTTCCGCAACCGAAGTACCTGCAGTAATCTGACAGCAATCATCCAGTATCCCCAGTGAAGTGAAAGCAGCTGTGCATCACCCATGTCCCTGATCGCCTGGCTCGATACGTCCGCTGAAGAAGAACGACGCATGCGTGAACTGGTTGCGCTCTTCAGCGAACCCGGAACCCTCGACAATCTCGGTATCGGTCAGATCCGAGACGGACTCGCAGACCTCCTGTTCCCCGGAATCTCCACAGTCCAGACGCGGGCCCGCTATCTGGTCCTGATTCCGTGGACATTCCAACGAGCAGCGCTGCGCAAATCAGGTGCAGCGCTGGTCAAAGCTGCAGACCGGGAACAACGCGAGGTACTGCTCGCACTCCGCGAGGCCGGCCACACTCAGGGGCTGATCGGACGGGTCGCCGGCGCAGCGGTGCGGGTACTCCCCTCCGCGATCTACTGGAATGCACTGCAGACCTACAGGATCCTTCGCCACGACACCCGCCCACAGCACCTGCCACAGTCGCGCAAGGGGGAGCCAAATGACGACGAGATGCACGACACCTCACCGTGGTCGACGCTCCCTCTGCCTGAGTCATTCCCCGCGGATGTGACAGACCAGGGCTTTGATCTCTCTGTGGCGGAGGCCAACTGGCTTCGCGAGCGGATCGTCGTGACCTGCGACAGTTCCTTGCTCGCGCATTTACTGAGCCAACCGACGATGCCTGACCTCGACGTCGACTACCTCTGGGATCTCGATCTGGAATCAGCACCGCAAGAACTTCACGACCTCGTTGAAGACACCGAGCTGTTCTCGCTGGCCCTGCACGGTGCGTCACTGCTCTACAACTTGATGGTTGGCGAAGCGTATGAGCGTCATGAGTTGACAAGCGTGGAGGCACCCGCGCAGCGATACCGTAGCGAACTCTCTCAGTGGAGCGAGCAGTACTGGAATCATCCGCTTGCACCGAAATGGGACCGGTCACGGTTGTGGAGCCGTTTCCCGGCAATATCACCGCGAACGCGGCAATTTGTCGAAACCTGGATCAACGGTATCAACGATCTTGGAGCGGGAACTCCGGCAGATTCCGTCGATCTGCGAAGACTAGTCAGCGATCGCGAGTTTCAGAACAAGGGCGCGCAGTCACGTCTGACCAATGAGAAACAACTGCGACTCTGGCAGGGTGCGTCCGGGGCAAGCCGACTCCAATTCCGTTGGCCACAAGCATCACAAATACTCAGCGATATTTCCGAAGGACTGAACAATGCTGGCGCCTGACGAACGAGCCACTCTGGTCGATCAACTGCGGCCACCGGCCGGCTCGCGGCTCGATCATTTGGTGGGAACCACATTCACCCTCGATCTACAGTCCGCACTAGTACCTGCACTCGCCTTTGCGTCACCGTCCCATGCGACGGATCCCCTTGCAATGCTGGCGTCTATCCGCATCTGCGCCAACGCTATCGACATATTCCATCAAGCCGGACACATTCGAGTTCCTGAGCGAACGAATGCACTCATGGCCTTCCTCGAGCCCGCAGTCCATGCTGTGCGCAGCAGACCAGGGACACTCTTTCACCCCAAGATCTGGTTGGCCAAGTACATTGATGACGAAGACGCGGTCAGTTTCCGACTCCTCGTTCAGAGCCGAAACCTGACGCGGGACAATTCCTGGGACATGGTTGTGGCACTCGACGGCACTATGGGGAGCGCGCGAAACAAGACCAACAGGCCGCTGAGGGCATTGCTTCAATACCTAGCTGACGATGCCACTGTCTCGCCGTTGGAGCCGACTCGACGCGGACGTGTGCATGCATTGGCCGACGACGTCAGGTTTGCCGAGTGGACTGCGCCGGAGGGACTCTCGGATATCGCCTTCCACCTGTTCGGCGTGCCAGGCCATAAACCATCACCAAACTTCGAAGGCACACGGCACCTCGCCATTTCACCGTTCCTGGGCGACGACGGCTTCGACACTGTGATTCCGGGTGAACGGGTACTCGCGAATGTCATCAGCCGCGCAGAATCCTTGGAACAGCTCCGCCCAGACACCCTGAGCTGGTTCGAGGCGTCGTACGTGCTCAACTCTGACGCAGGAATTCCTGATCCCGAATCAGACTCGGCAAATGTCCTGGGCGGTTTACACGCTAAGGCCTTTGTAGTTGAATACAACCACTCGGCAAGACTTTTCATCGGTTCTGCAAATGCAACCGCTGCGGCATTCAGCAAAAACGTCGAGATTCTGGTCGAAATGACCGGCGCAAAAAAGAAATTCGGGATCAATGCCATGCTTAGCAGCGGCGGACTCGGACCCATCATCAGCCCGTACGAAGCCACCGGTGGCGCAGAACCGGATGAAGCCGATGCCGTTCGCCGTGAACTCGACAAGACCTTACGAGCTGTTGCATCAACTCCGTTCACCGCGACGGTCCAACCGGCCGGAGAATTCTTCGATTTGCTGATCGAAACTGCTGTAGCCATACAACTTCCCGATGGTTACACCGCCACGATCGAACTGACCACCCGCCCCGGATCGGCAGTTACCATGACGGCCGACAAACCCGTTGACTTCATCAGTCCCGGGCTGACGCTGGTCGACATCACGCAGTTCCTCGCAGTTCGTGTCACCGAACCTGGCGGATCGAGCGGCGGCACAGTGGTTGTTGCCAACCTGATCAACGAGCCCGACGAGCGCCTCGACGAAATCCTTGCATCGCAGCTGAAGAAGCCCGAGGATGTTTTGCGCTTTATTGCGCTAATGCTGTCCATCTCCAATGGCGGGGACAGTGCAGGCGGAGCATTCGACCAGATGATCCGCGGTCAAGACTCCCAATCCGGACCGCTCCCCGGCATTCTCGAATCACTCCTACTCGCTCTGGCGACGGCCCCGGCCGTCCTCACCGATATGGACGGCTTCATTCGCCGACTCCATCGCGACGACACACGTCGCGACCTGCTGCCTCCAGGATTCTCCGCACTTTGGACGGATATTTACTCTGCCGCAACGGTTCTGAATCGGAGAAACGCATGAACAAGGAATTCCGCGCCGAAACAATACTCTCCGGACTACGCGACTTTCAGCGGGACACCGTTGACCATGTATTCGAGCAGTTCTACAAACCGGATCCCAGTCGCCACTTCCTCGTCGCAGACGAAACTGGACTCGGCAAGTCGATGGTGGCGCGCGGAATCATTGCGCGCACAATTGAACACCTTCAACAAGGCCCGCCCGGTACCGAGATCAACATCGTGTACATCTGCTCCAACATCGACCTCGCGCGACAGAATCTCGAACGTCTCAATGTCACCGACAACAAAGACATCACACACACCAGCCGGTTGACACTGCTCGCCACTCACAACCGCAGACTGGACTCCGTAGAAGACAACCTGCGCGTACCCGTCAATCTTGTTTCACTGACTCCGGATACATCATTCAAGACGGGACTAAGGACCGGCCGTTCCGATGAGAGGCAACTGCTGTTTCTGTTGCTCGATCGCGAGTTCCAGTTCTCAGCCACCCAACGCGTGGCTGCGCTGACGATCCTGCAGGGTTCCGTCGCTTCCTTCGATACCTTCGAAAGGGACGTCGCAGTTTTCGAGGAGAAATTCGGCGATTCGATTGATCCGTCGATCTTGGAAGCGTTTGTTGCCACGATTAACGCCGGCGAACCGTCCATCGCCGACAGGTTGTTCGACCTGATGAAAAAGCCGATCAACGATCCCGGTCGAAACTCCGCCATCACGACCCTCATTGCAGATTTGCGGTACGAACTTGCTCATGCCAGCGTAAATTCACTGGCGCCCGATCTTGTGATCATGGACGAGTTTCAGCGGTTCACAGAGTTGATGGACGAGACGACGTCCGCCGGCGAACTTGCGCGCCATCTGTTCGGTCACCACGGGACACGGGTACTTCTTCTGTCTGCAACGCCATACAAGCCTTATACCGAGGCCGACGATTCCGGTGCCGATCACTACTCCGATTTCACCAAGACGATTGATTTCCTCGCTGATGGTTCGAAGCTGGTGAAATCCAGTGACGTCATGGCGCTGCTAGAGCAGTTCCGCAATGCCGTTATCGAGGATCGCGAAGCCACGCAAACGATGTCAAACCTACGAAACCTCCTCTTGTCCTTGATGTGTCGCGTGGAACGCCCGGCGAATTCAGCCAACACAATGGTTCGGGAACGCAGGTCCACGATCTCTGGAATCGAACCTCGAGAATTACTCGGGTACGCGGCCCTGCGCCGCCTCGCCAGGGAACTCGACGCCCAGTTCAGCGTGGACTACTGGAAGTCCGTTCCCTACTTCGTCAACTTCATGAGCAACTATCAGTTCGGTCGGAAGTACGCTACAACCGTCGGCAGTAGCGAGTCGCGTTTACTCGACATCAGCAGAGTCGACGCCGCTGCTGTCAGACAGTTCGCTGAGATCGAAGCGGGCAACGCTCGGACTCGAAATTTCCGCGACGATACCGTCGATACGGGCTGGGAAAAACTGCTGTGGATCCCGCCCAGCCTTCCGTACCTGACCCCCGGCGGTCCGTTTGCTGATCCCAATCTGGCACAGATAACGAAGCGACTGGTGTTCTCCAGCTGGTCGTCAACTCCTCCCGCCCTCGCATCAATTCTGAGTTATCACGCGGAACATCGCTTGATGCAAGGATATTCCTCGGTAGTTCCCAATGATCCAGATAGTCTGCGGGCCATCGGTTCACCACTCGAATACCGCGGATCCAATCCACAGATGACCACGCTTGCCCTGTTCTGGCCGATGCCACACCTCGCAACAATGTCGGATCCACTGACCCTTGCTCGAGACCACGTCGACCCGGTTGATACCGTGTCATTCGAAGCCACTGTGGCGGAGCGACTTCAGCCGATTATTCCGCGTGGTCGCGAAACATCGACTGCGACTGGGGCACAACACTTCTATTGGTCGTGGCCGATGCATATCGATCGAGAGCAATTCGACGTGTTCGATTTCAGCTCGGACGATCAAGGATGGCTCCGCAATGTCTTACAGTCGCACCATGACTCAGATGCCGAGGCAACTGACGAGGCAACTAAACTCGATCCATTCCTGACCCTCGCCGAGAGCACCACAACGCTGACCGACGGTCGGATACCGCCCGATCTCGTCGAGGTTACTGCCAAACTGGCGGCGCACTCTCCGGCGAACTGCGCGTGGCGGTCGCTGAAACGATTACGGATTGCCCCAGGCGTTGCAGAAGGCGACATCTGGGGAGCTGCTGCCACTATCGCGTCAGGACTCCGATCAACGTTCAATCGTTGGCAATCCGCAGTGCTTCTGCGGCGGCTCTATCCGGACTTACCGTATTGGCGACAGGTTCTGCAGTACTGCGCCGACGGTAATCTCCAAGCAGTCCTCGACGAATTTCTCGGACAATTGATGCCGACCCACGACAGTGAGCCTCTCGACGTCGATCAGATCTACGCCATCGCTAATTCTGCAGCCGAAGCGATGTCACTTCGAGTGGGTCAGAGCCTGTCGCACGACCCCATAGACGAAGCCGATAACATCCGCTTCCGAACTCACCTTGCCGTACAGTACGGCGGTAAATCCGAGAGCGACGAGTCGTTTCGACCGGCCCTTATTCGCCATGCATTCAACAGTCCGTTCTGGCCGTTCATCGTCATCTCAACCAGCGCCGGCCAAGAGGGAATCGACTTCCACCCTTGGTGTCATCATGTGGTGCATTGGAATACACCGTCGAACCCCGTTGACTTCGAACAACGCGACGGTCGCGTCAACCGGTTCCGCGGCCATGCTGTGCGGCGCAACCTAGTCGAGCGCCACCGGATCAGCATTTTGGGTGCTCACGACGTCCACCCCTGGACGGCCGCATACGCCATCCCGGACGAAGAACTCGGCGGACTGGTACCGGATTGGATCTACTCTGGATCTCACAAGGTGATTCGCGAACTGATGCCCTATGAGTTGAGCATCGACGGCCCTCGACTGGAGAAATCCAAAGCCGGAGTTGCCCTCTACCGCCTGGCATTTGGGCAACCGCGACAAGAAGACCTGATCGAACTACTCCAGCATCGGGATGTAGACGCCGAAGCAGCCGCCGCAATGCGACTGGACCTCACTCCACCGTCTCGAGAAACAAATCGAGGTCAATCATCCACTTCGACACCGTAGCCGACAGCCATAGCACCGAGTCCGTGGTTATGCCCCTGACCTACTGCCCGAAGCCGCCAAACATTTCCGCGGCGGTAGATCTCGGCGAGAACCATGGTCCGCTCGACCGTTCCGAGATCGAGCACAAATGTGGCAAATGTTCCGTCGGAACCATCAATGCTGACCGAGACTGCTCCTAAGTCGCCGAACGTCTTGTCACCATCGACTGCTGCTGCGATGACAACACGTTGACATTCCGCAGGTAAAGAGTCGAGATCTGCACGGACACTCTGCTCACTGTCACCGTCGACGGAGAGCTCGACTGCGCCGTCCTCATCCACGGTGTTGTTGTAGAAGACGAAATCTTGATCCGAATCGACCTTGTTGGTTCCGTCAAGGAGAAAGGCAACCACATCGACGTCGAATTCGTCTCCAACGTTTTCTGCCCGCCACGCAACATTGATCGACCACGACGACTGAGCGGCAGGAAGATCGACGACCTCGCCACGCATCAAAATCGGTGCAGACAAGCGTGATTCGAGCCTCATGTGGGCGGGAACTACACCCGAGACCAACGCCTCGTTGACGTCGGATTCCGTGATCTTAGGAAGCCCTCGATCCGTGACCCTCGCCATCCGCTTGTCGGATTCACCGCCTTCCAACACTAAAACCTCGGTGACCGCGGTTGTGAAGTTGAGAGACGGACGAGCACCGAGCTGCAGGATGCGCGACCGCATGATCACACCGTCGAGATGGGTACCGCCGAGAATCAGAACGCGACGCCCCTGCCACGCCTTCGCCTTGCGATTCGCGAGCGGGGATGCAGTCGCGATCGATGATGGCCGTACCCCGGAGGTCGATTCGTCGGGACGAGGTTGCGCAGATACGATCATCTCCGGCACCAGAACCACCTCGCGCTGGACCTCGACTTCCGGCGCTGTCGTCGTGTCAGGCACGGGTTCAACAGTGCTCACTCCCACGGAAGCGCCCTCAATCTTGATCTCACCCGGCACTGCACGTTCCAACAAGTGCTCCAACTGCTGCTCCGAGATCACGGGAATTCCATCCGACTCGGCCTTACGTACTTTCGAGCTTTGAGATGCAGTGTTGTCACACACCAGAACACTCGTCTGTCGGCTCACGGTATTTGTGAACTCGAATCCCGCGTCGGTGAGGCGGGCAGCCAGCGTAGCCCGGGGTGCGGATGTCGGACCACTGATCGCTATCTTCATTCCTTGGACCAGGCCGTGAGTCAGATCGAGGCGTCCGGGGTTGGTGAATGACGACGGCACTCGCTTGATCTCGCGAGAGTGGACCGTGGCCCGGCGGTCCTTACACCCCACCACTGGAAGCGGAAGTTGCAGCGTTTCCGCGAGAGATGCGCTCCTGCCGAAGACCTCGACGAGTACCCGTGCATCGTCGTAGGCGTCGTGCGCATTGACCTGTTCTATCTTCCAATACTCGGCCAGTGTTGCGAGCCTGTGATTGGGTACGTCGAGCTCCAGGCGTCGCGAGAGCGCCAAAGTACACAGCCGCTTCTCGATCGGGGTGCCAAAACCTGCGCGTTGAAACTCTGCGTCGAGGAACCCATAGTCGAATGACGCATTGTGCGCCACCATTGTTCGGCCGGACAACAGTTCGCCGAACTCGTCAGCGATGTCCTCGAAACGAGGCGCGCCAGCCAGGCGGTCTGGAGTGAGATTATGTACGTGGACAGGTCCGGGATCGCAACCGGGATCAAGCAGCGTTGAAAATTCCCGCTCGACCGATCCGTCTTCGCGCAATACCAGCGCGGCAATACTCAGTACGCGATGCGACGCAGCCCGCATTCCCGACGTCTCGACATCCAGAACAACCCAGCTGTGATCAGCAGGCAGCCGATGGCCCCCTGCTAGGCGTATCGCGCTTGTCACTGAAATACCTCCGTCGGAAAGAGCGAACCGATTGACAATGCGTCGATTCTCATCGACATCATCCCTGAACCGTCCGACAGATCCTATTACGCAACACCCAAACGATTTGCCTCCGTCGGGAATGACAATTTGACAAGAGCATCCGCACGGCAAGGTCTCCGAGCTTCTTACTGAGCTCGGATTCAGGCGATTTGTCGGACGCCGATTCAGATAGCGGTCCGATTTCGGAGCTCGACAGGTTCGGTGCAAGGGTCTTGCTCCTCGGCCCGCGTACAAGAAACACGAATTGACCCAGCCATATCCGGCTCGCCGGTGTCGAATCGGCTGCTGACACATAGATCAACTACTGCTCACCAACTATGAGCACAGGAGGGGTGCGCTCAGCACACCCCTAAATGACACAATGAGAGCAACCCGCCCAAACATCCAGTAAAAGTTGGTGCAACCGGGATCTGGCCGCTCAATCGACGGCGGTGAAACCCTTCGCCCGATCTTTGTCGACCGACGTCCACAGCGTCGTCGACAGTTCGGCCTTCACCAGCGGGATAACCTCTTCCGCAAATCGGCGCAGGGTGTCCTTCTGATGCTCGAAGTCGAGCACGTGATTGACCGACACCGATTGGAAATCGTGGCCGTAGCTCTGGTGGTAATCGATGATCTTCTCGGCGACCCGCTCCGAAGACCCGACCAACGCCGGCCCGCGGTCGACGGCCTCTTCGATGGTCCGGAAACTCGTCGACTTCCCGACAGCTTTGGGATCGTGCTTGCGTTTGTCGGCCTGCGCAACGGCGCCTTCGTAGATCGGACGGAACTCTTCGATGGCCTGCTCGGTCGTGTCGGCGAGGAACAATCCGCCCGAACCCGAACCGACATACGCCTTGGCCGGGTCATGTCCGTACGCCAGGTACTGCTCGCGGTAGTGGTCGATCAGCACTTTGTAGTTCTCACGAGGCTGGAAGGCGTTGGCGGTGACGATGGGGTCGCCCCACTTCGCCGCGAGTTCGACGGCCTCGAACGAGGTAGCCGATCCGTGCCAGATACGGAACGGGCCGTCGAAAGGACGCGGTAGCGTCGTCGCGTCCTCGAGCGAAGGCCGGTGCGTTCCCACCCACTTGACGTTTTCCTCGCTGATCAGCAGTTTGAGGAGTTCGTAGTTCTCGGTGAGGTACTCGTACTGCTTGGCGATGTCGAGACCGAGGAGCGGGTATTGAAGAACCTCGTTGCCCTTGCCGATCACGATCTCGAGGCGTCCCCGGCTGAGTTGATCGATGGTTCCGAAATCTTCGGCGACTCGGATCGGATCAAGTAGCGAAAGGACCGTGACACCTGTCGACAGCAGGATTCTGTCCGTGGCCTGCGCAATCGCCCCCAAAACGACGGTTGGCGCCGACGAAAGAACCGGCCCGGCATGGCGCTCACCCACCGAGAACGAATCGATACCCAGTTCTTCGGCGAGAACCGCCAGTTCGACGACGCGGTTGAGCCGATCGGACGGGGCAACTTCCTCGCCGGTCACTGGATGGGGTGGGTTGAAAATGATGTCCAGAACCTGAAAACGCATGACCCGTCTTTCTCGATAACCGCACAGCGCGCCTGTCCCTCGGAGGCTAGTGCGTGACTGCTCGACGGATCAGCCAACCGACGACGCTCCCAACGCAACCAACGTGTGAAATCTTTTAATCAGCAACATCTTTCGACCCAAAGAGACCACTCGGTCGATAAAACTCTCCCCGATCCGAAGTCGCCCGAAAACATGCCGAACTCCCGCCAGGCAGGACCTGTGTCACCAACCAAACGAGCGCACGGTAAACATGAAGTACTAAGAGTGCGTTCCCTTATCGTTAAGAGGTACTTGATATGAACGGTGCGGCAGCCATCGGTGATGGCATATTTCAGATTCCTGTCCCGATCACGGACAACCCGCTCGGGCACACGCTCGTCTACGCCATGGAATCCCCCGGCGGACTGATCTTGGTCGACGCTGGTTGGGCTGACGACAACGGCTGGCAGGGCCTCAACGCGGGGCTCGCCGAGATCGGACATTCGGTGACCGACATCGAGGGCGTTGTGGTCACGCACTTCCATCCGGACCACACCGGACTGTGTGGACGGGTCCGCGAGGCATCCGGCGCCTGGATCGCCATGCACGAGGACGACCACTACCTGTTCGATCAGATGGCCACTGCGCGTAACGAGGAGTGGATGACGTACCAGCTCGACAACATGGAACGTGCCGGAGCGCCCGCAGCTGACCGTGATGCCTTCCGACTGGCTGCCGCGGGTGAGTCTCCGGTGGGCCCCGAGTCGGCTCCCGACCGCCTTCTCGCGGACGACGAGATCATCGCACTCACCGGCCGAGGCCTCCGCGTTGTCTACACCCCCGGCCACACGCCTGGTCACGTCTGCTTCTACCTCGACGACGCCGACGTCATGTTCACCGGCGACCACGTCCTGCAGAAGACGACACCGCACGTCGGCAACTTCGTGTACCCCCTCGACGAGCGTGACGCCCTCGCCGACTTCCTCGACTCGCTCGCACGAGTGCAGAACATGAACATCACCCGCGGTCTCGGCGCTCACGGCATTCCGATCGACGACGTCGGAGGTCGCGCCGGCGAGCTGATCGAGCACCACCAGGAACGACTCGATCACCTGCTCCAGGAGTTCGCCGACGACAAGCTCACCGTGTGGGACGTCGCGGCAAAGATGAAGTGGTACAAGCCGTGGGCCGAGATCTCCCCGATGGGAAAGACGATGGCGCTCTCCGAGGGCGCAGCTCACCTTCGCCATCTGGTTGCCCGAGAGCAGGTCTCTCAGGTCCCCGGCTCCGAGCCCGCGCTCTTCGCCCGCTCGATCTGAAAGATCAGGGCCGACAAGCACTCCGCTCGTCGGCCCTGATCTCTATTCCGCTTCGGCCTGATCGACTATTCGGGTCGACGCCGATCGCGGGACCACCACCACCGGAACCGGTGAGTACCGCACGATCTTCGCCGCCTGACTGCCGAGGAACACCCGCGCCAGTGGACCTGCCTTGCTCGAGCCGACAGTCAGAACGTCACCTCGGTCCCACTCGACGCCCTCGAGCGCCTCGGCCCAGTTACGACCATGGCTGATAACCGATTCCATGACGTCGGGAATTTCGGGCAGTGCACGCACGCGCTCGAAGGCAGCGTTGGTCTCGCGCTCGACCACCTCGGCCCACTCGGAGATGATCGGCGAATCTCCCTCGGTCCCGAGCGTGGTCGTGTACTGCGCGTTCGCACGAACTGCAAACGCCGCCAATCTGAGTCCGGCATCGACACGCGCAGCCACAGTCGCGGCGGCGAGCACCAGATCGTCCTGATCGGGTGTGCCCGAGTACGCGGCGGTGACGCGGCGAACCACCTCACCGGGCTTGCTTCGAAATCCCCTCGGCGCCAGCGCGACCGGAACGTCGGAGCTATGCAGCAAGCGGGAGGTGACACTGCCGAGAGCCACGTGACCGAACACCCCGGCCGTAGACGAATCCAGGACGATCATCTTGGCTTCGTGCTCGTGAACAAGATCGAGCAGGCCACTCGACGTCGACTGCGCCTCATGCACGACATAGGTCACGTCGACGTCCGAGGGCATGTCGGCCCGCGCTTTCGCCAGCGCCGCTTCGGCTTCGGCTCGCAATTGCTGGTGGTATTCGGCGTCGACACGCGCCATTCCGGGCGGTGGCGGCGAGGGTATCACCGCGCAGATCACCAACGGTTCACCGGACGAGCGCGCCAACAGCGTTGCCAGATGGACGGTTCCGGAGCTGTCACCGTCGGGTGCGTATCCCGCGAGCAGCGTCATGACTCGGACTCCGATCCCAGTTCGGCGCGGTTCTTCGCCCCGAGGCGCGAGTGCTTCATACCGTAGGCGAAATACCAGATGATCGCGACGGTCACCCAGACGAGGAACACGTAGATCGTGACGGTTCGGAGGTCCTTGATGATCCACAGGCAGCCCAGGATCGAGAGGATCGGTGTCACCGGATAGCCGGGAACTTTGAAGCTGCGCGGCAGGTCCGGGTCACTGCGCCGCAGGATGATGACCCCGACCGAAACCACGAGGAACGCCACCAGGGTTCCGATGCTGGTCATTTCGGCGAGGAAGTTGATCGGAATGAAACCGGCCAGAATGCTGATGACGACGCAGACGATGATGGTGTTGGGCACCGGCGTCAGAGTCCGCGGGTTCACCTTGTGGAAGATCGACGGAATCATGCCGTCGCGTGACATCGCGAACAGGATGCGGGTCTGACCGTAGATGACCACGAGCGTGACGCTGCAGATCGAGATCACCGCACCGGCGGCCAGAAGCGTTCCCGGCCAAGTAGATCCGGTCACCTGTTCGAGGATCGCGGACAGTCCGGCTTCCTGACCTTCGAACGATGCGGAATCCTGTGCACCGATCGCGACGGCGACAACGGCGATGTAGATCGCGGTGACGGACACAAGTGCAATGAGGATCGCGAGAGGGAGATTGCGACGAGGGTTCTTCACTTCTTCGCCGGCGGTGGACACAGCGTCGAGGCCGATGTACGAGAAGAAGATGATTCCGGCGGCGGACATGACGCCGCTGAATCCGAACGGTGCGAAGTCGGCGAAGTGATTGCTGTTCCATCCGGCGATGCCGACCACGATGAAGAGCAGCAGAATCGCGAGTTTGATCGAGACCATGATGGCGTTGGCCTTGGCCGATTCACTGGCGCCGCGAATGAGCAGAATACCGCACAGGCACACCAGGATCACTGCGGGCAGATTGATGATGCCGCCCTGCTCCGGCGCTTGTGACAACGCGTCGGGAATCTGGAACCCGAAGAGGTTGCCAAGCAGCTGGTTCAAGTATTGCGACCATCCGACGGACACCGCCGCGGCCGAGACTCCGTACTCGAGAAGCAGACACGCGCCGACGGCCATGGCCGGAAGCTCTCCGAGCGTCGCGTAAGCGTAGGAATACGACGAGCCCGACGCTGGGACAGCTCCGGCCAATTCCGCGTAACAGATCGCCGTGAGTCCCGCGACGATACCGGCAACAACGAAGGAGATGATCACTGCCGGACCGGCAACCGGGACCGCCTGCGAGAGGACGAAGAAAATACCGGTGCCGATCGTGGCGCCGATGCCGAACATGGACAACTGCGCCAAACCGATACTGCGGGTCAGCTCACCGCCGTTGGTATCTGCGCCGGTCTCCTGGTCTATCTGCAAAGCCGGCTTGCGCCGAAGTACGTGTTTGACGAGAGTAGCCATCGACGCTCCTCTAGAGTGCCTGGTAGGAAACTGTTGTATCCTCATACTGCACGTAAGTGTCCTGCGACACAACAGTTGGAGCAAAGTTGCACAGCTCACGCCAACCGTCCGGTCTGGAATGCCCGGATCGTGAACCACCTTCGGAGAAAACGGGGAGATCATGACCGGACCGACCATCACCGTCGACCTGCGTCGTATCGAACAGAATGCGCGCGTCCTCGTCGAAGCGTCCAATGCCAAGGGTATTGCGGTGGCGGGCGTCAGCAAATCTACATGTGGCTCCCCCAAGGTGGCGCGAGCAATGGTCCGCGGCGGCGTCGCACAGATCGCCGACTCCCGCCTGGACAACCTGGCCCGCATCCGCCGCGACGGCATCACCGTTCCCCTGATGCTGATCCGCGCACCGTCGTTGAACGAGATCGACGACACGATCCGCTACGCGGACATCAGCCTCAACTCGGAGTTGACGACGATTGTTGCTCTGGGCAGAGCAGCACGGGCGCGAGGAGTAATCCACGACATCGTGCTGATGATCGACCTCGGAGATCTCCGCGAAGGGATCCTGCCGGCGGAGGCGTTGGATGTAGTCGCCGAAATCCTTCCCATCGAGGGCATCAGACTGATCGGAATCGGCGCGAATCTCGCGTGCGTCGGCGGCATCCAGCCAACCGTCGACAACCTGTCGAATCTGGTCTACCTTGCCGACGAAATCACGAAGCGGTTCTCGATCGAACTGCCGATCGTTTCCGGCGGCAATACGTTCTCTCTGCCACTCCTCGAGACCGGAACGATGCCCGAGGGGATCAACCATCTGCGTTTGGGTGCCAGCATCGTTCTGGCCGAATCACCTACTCCCCCCGGACTGTACGAACTGCTGAACAACGACGCCTTCACTCTCACCGCGGACATCATCGAGGCCAAGATCAAGCCGTCGCGGCCGTATGGAGTCTCAGGGGAAGACGCGTTCGGCCGACGCCCCGTCTTCGACAACGAGGACAAGCCGAGCCGACGCCTGATCTTGTCCATCGGCCGCGAAGACATCTCGCCGGAAGGCTTGACCCCGATAGATCCGCGCCTGAAAGTGATCAGCGCCAGCAGCGATCACCTCCTCGTCGACGCCGGAGAAACAGGTGACGAATACCGACTGGGTGGCACGGTCGACTTCACGATCGACTACGGCGCGCTCTTGATGGCAATGACATCGCCCTACGTCGAAAAGCGCTACGTTCTGGGCACCGAACCGATCGATGCCAATGCGACCGTCGAATTGATCGACCTCGAAACTACCAGCCTGGCAAGCCATCTCCTCGATCACGGTCTACGTGAAGACATGTCCGGAATCGGTTTCGACTGCATTCAAGCCGAGAATGCCGCTGCGGATCTCACAACGCTGCCGCTGTGGCTCACTGCCGAAGCCTGGCAGAACACCAGAATTCCGATCGCCACCGAACCTGGAACCGATTTGGGTGCAATCATTTTCGCCTCCCACGGTGACATCGAACAATTGCTGTCGTCGGCGGCGGATCTGCACGGCCCCAGTTTGGAGAACACCGTCCTGGTGGGCGTCAAGAACGCCACGGTCGATCACAAGCGCGCACTCGACGAGTACGGGGTATTGCTGGTGACGATCGACGAGATCGATCGCCATGGCATGGCGGCCTTGATGCCTCGCGTTCTCGCCGCGGCGGGCCAGGGTGTGAACGGCGTCCACGTCCACTTCGATCTGGACATCATCGACGGGCGTGTTCTCGGCGTCGACGACACGACACATCTGGGCGGCCTCACATTCCGAGAAGCGCACCTCGCCGCCGAATTCATCAGCGAGACCGGCCTGACGAGATCGATTTCGATCGGCAGCGTTGCGGGAGCGGATTCCGATCCTCTCGGCCGTCAGGCGACCTTCGTCGACGGACTGGTTGCATCGCTGCTCGGGCGCAAGGTGGTCAAAGCCTGACGTTGTCGGCAGCCCTTGCGAGAATCGTTCGATGATCACGCGGAGCTCCGGTCAGCACGTATTCATCGCACTCGGCACGCCGTGGCTCGATGCCGTGGTCGCGTTTCTCGAACCCCGTGCCCGTGTCGATCCCTGGATCATGCGCGGAAAGATGGCCATCGGCGACCTGCTGATCACTGTTCTCGACACCACTCCTCGCACGCTGCTCTGCATCGAGACCGTGGCTGCGCCCTTCGACGGCACGTCGCGGATGGAAGTCGATGAACGCCCGTACGAACTCCACGGTTTGCCCACCGTTCCAGAACTCGAACAACGATGGTCCATCACGTTTCCCACGGATCCTGGGCCGGTCGACGACGCACTGGCCGACGGGATTCTCACGGCCGGCCAGTCACACTATGCGCACTACTTCGGCGACATCGACACGCTGGATCCGACGTCCACAGCTGCCCACGCCCGAACGTTGATGAACGAGCGGGGAAACTGCACAGGTTGCGGCTCACCGATGCCGTTGCGAAAGTTCAACAGCAGCGATCGCCTTCACTTTCATTCCGCATCACGGATCTTCAGGCAGGCTGAACCTGGTGACGACTACCCAGCCGTCCTGTGCCGCAAGTGCACCGGAAGGATGGCCACGTCTGGGCACACCAACTTCATCGACTACATGCTGGCGAAAAATCCACCGTGCCCACACTGCGGTGCACACAGAACCGCTCAGTGTGCCCCGGGGATGCCGGTCCATCCGTTCGATCACCTACCGTGGCTCGCCGTAACTGGCTGCGTCGTGGGACCGGACACCCCGGAATGGACGTGCCGAGCGTGCAGTCACTCATGGGGACAGATGTTCCCGCCGGATCACCCGCAGCACGACTGATCAGTTCGCGGCGAAGCCGGGAAGCCGATCGATGTCCGCGATGATCGAATACTCCGCGGCGTCACCCTGGAGGATTCGACTCTGCTCGCCGTGGACGTCGACGGGGACGTCGCCGGCCAATGTCACTCGGTGCACACTGCGCGCCTGAGTCCCGTAGTCGGCGATACCGTAATGCTGAGTCGCCTGGTTGTCCCAGATCGCCAGGTCGCCGGCCGACCAGTTCCATCGAACAGTGTTTTCCAACTTGATGATTCGTGCCTGCAGGATCTGGTAAAGAGCTACCGACTCCGACGGTTTGAGCCCGACGAACTCCTTGAAGAAGTGACCGAGCAGGAGGGTCTTCTCCCCCGTCGCCGGATGGATACGCACCACCGGGTGTTCGGTCTCGTAGATCTCACGGGTGAATTCGGCGTAGTAGGCCTGGCGCTGCGCGTCTACCGGGTTCGCCTGATCGACAACCTCGGCATAGTCGTAGGCATTGGTGTGAACGGCCCGCAAATTCTCGACCAAGACCTTGAGTGAAGACGGCAGTTGGTCGTACGCGGCGGTAGTCGACGCCCACGTGGTCGCTCCGCCGTACTCGGGAATGGTCGTCGCTCGCAGAATCGAGGCTTTCGGGATGCGGTCGACGAACGTCACGTCCGTGTGCCAACTGTTGGCGGCTCGGTCGAGCACCAACAGCTTGTCGCCCCTGGACTTCACCGTCGGATGCGGGGTGGTCTGGGTGCCGAGGGTTCCGGCGAATTCGTACTGCGACGTGTCGTCGAGATGCTGCTGCCCACGGAAGAACACAACCTTGTGCGCTGCCAGCGCATAGTTGATCGCGTAGGCGGTCTCTTCGGACAAGTCGCCGGAGAGATGGACGCCGTCGATGCGGGCGCCGATCAGCTCGCCTACTTTGTGGACGGTGATTCCGCCGGCAGCGTAGATCTGCTCCGGGGTCTGGGTGACACGTTCGAGTTCGGTGACGGACATGGCGATCTCCTGTGAGTCGGTCAAGCCTACGGGCGCGGCAGTCGTCATGGCGCTGCCTACTGTGAACACTCAATCATTTACGCTGCGGGCTCGAATACGGTTGAACTCGAGGTGATCTCAAAGTTCACCGCTCCCTCGTCGGAGAATATTGCCGCTCACTGGGACGAGGCCGTCGTCGTTGTCGTCATGAGCTGTAGCGTGCGATCTGCCGCACCAACGTCTACGGAGGACAGCATGCAACCCGAGGGCCCTGCCGAACAGATTCGTTCAACGCTCGCTCGCATCGCGCATCTTGCCGATACCGGCTCGGTCGAGGATTACGTGGAGCAGTTCACCCGCGAGGCGGAATGGAACATGCCGGCCAACCCCGATCGCGGTATCCCCGCACAGGTACGACGTGGCCGCGAAGAAATTGCTGCTGGAGTAGTCGAGCGTCGAGCCGCCGGCATACAAGGCCCGGGCACATTCACACGCCACGTCACCACGGCGATCGCCGTGGACGTGACCTCGGAAACGACAGCCCGCGCGGATGCGGTGTGGACGTTCTACGTCGACACAGCCACGTCGCCCGAACTCAGCGGCGTCGGGAGCTACGCGGACGAGTTCGAACTCGAAGACGGGCGGTGGCGACTGTCGCGACGAGTGATCTCGCGCGGCTGACGGTCAGTCTTCTTCGCCGGTGATCGCCTCACACCAGTCTTCGACCTGATCGATCCCCTCTTCCGTCCATTCCGGGCTCATGTCTTCGAGTGCATCGAAGACCACCTCGCAGGTCAGCATCTCTGGTGAACCCTCCGACCCCGCTGCCTCGGTTCGCTCCGCAGACGCTGTCGCAACTGGGCCGGCGGCCAGCGCAACAGCCATCGCGCCTGTTCCGACCATCGCTTTCACACGCATCGGTTCTCCTCCTTCACTCTCGCTTCGGTCCTCGGGGTACCCGACTCGCCCCGCCCTACCCATCCCCGTCACTCATGTCCGACTTTCGGCGCCGACGGCATAGACTGAGCTCGTCGCCACCACGCTCTCGCAGCGTCGGGGCGACAGATACACAGTTGGATCAGAATCGGAAGGCATCCCATTACAGAATCTCCCGCTCCGCACGACATCTACTTCGTACCCCCGGAGCAGGACAGCCCCAATCCCGTGGAACCGGCGTCGGCCGCGTCACGCGCACGGATGGGCGAGCTACCCGAGACCGTCCGATTCAAGAATCGTTTTGCCCTCGCGATCACGACCACCACGCCGCTCGAAGCGATGGTCGAAGATCTCCTCTTCATCCGCGACATCCTCGACGCCGCAGGAATCGAGTATCTACTCGTCCGCGGAAACGACGAGCGCCCGGTCATCGCGGTCAGCTGGACGGAACGCAAGAACCTGCGGCAGGCACTTGTCGAGGGATGCGCAAACGCACCCTTCTATTCCAAAACCGTCGACGCGAAGAAGAGTCCAGCGCTCCTTGTCGCGGACGGTGCCCTGTCGAAAACCAACAAGTCACGGATCTTCCGCTTGTTCCGTCCGAGGGTTCACGTCGCAAGCGGTATGAACTACGGCGCGAACATCGGCGTTCAGATCGAATTGTGGTCGATTTCCGACGAAGAAATCGTCCTACCCGTCGAGAACTCACTGACACGACGAACCGTCCTCCCCGAAGAAGCTGTC
The DNA here is from genome assembly GCF_029269915.1 of Rhodococcus sp. C3V. Lineage (NCBI taxonomy): Bacteria > Bacillati > Actinomycetota > Actinomycetes > Mycobacteriales > Nocardiaceae > Rhodococcus > Rhodococcus sp. C3V. The sequence goes on along the minus strand of NZ_JARJBE010000012.1, from coordinate 14,206 downwards.
CGAGGAACCGTCGAGCGATTCGGCCGGATCTGGCCGACCATCGAGAACATGTTCGCCGATCATGCCTCCGATATCAGCTTCGATATCGATCTTGTCTTTTCCTGGGTCGACGGTTCTTCCAAAGAGTTTCAGGCTCAGCGCGCCAAGCGCATGCAGAACTACATCGTCGGCGAGGGCGACGAATCAGAAGCGCGCTTCCGTCAGATCGACGAGCTCAAATACGCACTTAGATCTATCCACATGTACGCGCCGTGGATCCGGCGGATCTTCGTCGCAACCGATTCCGATCGTCCGGACTGGCTTGCCGACGATCCGCGAGTCACGTTCATGCCCAGCGAAAAGTTCTTCGCCGATCCAAGTGTGTTGCCCACCCACAATTCTCAAGCTGTCGAGTGCCAGCTGCACCATATTCCGGGTCTGGCAGAGCATTTCCTCTACTCCAATGACGACATGTTCTTCGGTCGCCCCGTCGGCCCTGACATGTTCTTCTCCCCCGGTGGGATCAGCATGTTCATCGAGGCCGACACCAGAATCGGATTGGGACACAACGACAACGACCGCAGCGGGTTCGAGAATGCGGCCCGCGTCAACCGCCGTCTGCTGCAGGACCGCTTCGGTCTGATGACCACCAGACATCTGGAGCACGCAGCGACGCCACTACGCAAGAGCGTGATGGCCGAGATGGAACGCGAGTTCGCCGAAGACTTCGCGGCCACTGCAGCAAGCACCTTCCGCGCGAGTTCCAATATCTCGGTGACCAATTCGCTGTACCACTACTACACGCTCATGAGTGGACGGTCGGTGGTGCAGAAGTCCGCCGCCGTCAAATACGTCGACACGACGGTCAAGGCCGGTTTGCGCGACATGGACTCACTGCTCGCCAAGCGCTCCATGGACTTCTTCTGCCTCAACGACGGCAGCGCTCCGGAGATCGATCTGGAACTTCGGACACGCAAGATCACGGAGTTCCTGGAGAGCTACTACCCCATCCCGGCGCCCTGGGAAGCCTAGACGAAACAAGGGCCCAGCCGATTTCGGCTGGGCCCTTGCTACTTCGGTCGATCAGCGTGCTGTCACATGCTCCCGTTGCACCGGAATGGGCAGACCGAGATTGTCACGCAACGTCGTTCCTTCGTAGTCACTGCGGAGAACACCTCGATCCTGCAGCAGCGGCACCACGTCGTCGACGAACTCGTCGAGGCCGGTCGGCACAAGGTGCGACCCGAGGATGAACCCATCCGAACCGTCGTTGCTGACAAACGAATCTATTTTCTCGGCAACCTGCTGCGGTGTACCGACGATCGGTCCACGCTCGAACTGATCGATCACCACTTCGCGCAGATTCAACTTCTTGCTCTCCGCTACCGCGCGCAGTTTTGCGACGGTCGCGAAACGATCTTGGTGAATGAAGGCGCGGCCCTGGATGATCGGCGGAGCCTCGGGATCCGGAGCGATATCGGGTAGTGGTCCTTCGGGGTCGTACTTCGACAGATCGAGATTCCAGATCTGTTCGAGCAGAACCAAAGCGGTCTGGCCGGTGACCTGCTGGTCGCGAATCTCTCGGTACTTCTCGATCGCATCTGCCTCCGAGGTGCCGAGAACAAAACTCGCCGACGGCAGGATCTTGATGTCACCCGGGTCACGTCCGGCCGCAACGGCACGTGCTTTGATATCGCGATAGAAATCGGCCGCCTCGGGCAACTGACCGTACGGTGAGAAGATCGCGTCGGCATTGCCGGCAGCAAAATCGCGCCCCTGCGGCGACACCCCGGCCTGCAGAATAACCGGGCGCCCTTGCGGGCTACGCGGCACTGTGAATCGGCCGTTCACGTCGAAATGCGATCCATGAAAAGCGAATTCACCGGCATCCGGTCGCGCGAGAAAGCGCCCTGATGCCTTGTCGGCCACGATGTCGTCATTGCGCCACGAATCCCAGAGTTGACGCACCAGCGCTACGGTCTCCTCCGCACGCTCGTATCGTTGCGCACGATCCAGGTATCCGCCGCGACGAAAGTTCTGGCCGGTGAATGCGTCGAACGAGGTGACGACGTTCCAGGCGGCACGTCCTCCGGACAACTGATCGAGCGTCGCGAATTGTCTTGCCAGCTCGTAAGGCTCGTTGAACGTGGCGTTGATGGTGCCTGCCAAACCGAGGTGTTCGGTCACTGCCGCCAACGATGCGAGCACGGTGAAGGTGTCCGGCCTACCGATGATGTCCTGATCGAAAATCTGTCCTGCACGCTCACGAAGGGCAAGGCCTTCGGCGAGGAAGAAGAAGTCGAACTTCCCACGCTCGGCGGTTCGAGCGGTGTGTTCGAAGGAATCGAACTCGATCTGGCTGCCCGCCTGCGGATCCCACCATGCAGTGTGATGGTTGACGCCGCCGAGGTAGGCACCCAGGATGACCTGCTTACGCTTCTGAGAACTCATGAAAATGTATTCCTCGTCTGTCAGGCGGCCGGAGTACCGGCGGCGTAGCGGTTGGGAACGTCGATGGGTAGGCCAAGGAGTCCGCGAAGATTCGTCTGCGGATATTCGGTGCGGAATACGTTGCGTCGCTGCAATTCAGGCACCAGCTCACCGGCGATGGCGTCGAGGTCGTCCACGACGACGCCCGGCCGCAACCGGAAGCCGTCGATTCCCAACTGCTGCCACCGGAGCAGAAGATCTGCCAACTCAGCCGCGGTGCCGGTGAAGGTCAGCGCGTCCGAACGGTATTCGGCGCCGGCCTGCGCGTCGAGGCGAGCGAGCCGTTCCTTTCCGGTTTCTTCCGGAGCATCGAAGAATACGACGATGTCGGTGAAGACCCGAAGCGGTTCGCCGGTGCGCTGCACGTGTTCTTCGGCTGCTCGCACTTCACCCAGGATTGCCGTGACCTGCTCGTCGTCGAACGGCGTCACGAACACCAGATCGGCCGTCCGCGCCGCCAGCTCGTACGCGACCCGCTGATGAGCCAATGCGGTGACGACGGGATGCCCCTGCGGCGGGCGCGGAGTCACCGACGGTCCACGGACCGAGAGGTACTTTCCCTCGAAGTCGATGTAGTGCAGCTTGTCCCGGTCGATGAATCGGCGCTGCTCCACATCACGGATCTCGGCGTCGTCCTCCCAACTGTCCCAGAGTCTCCGGACGACGTCGGCTGCCTCCGCAGCTTCGTCGAACAGCGCGCGCACGAAGTCCGGGAGGACGCCTGAAACGATCGACTGACGGTCGGCATCGGTGAGCGCTGGGATGTCGCGGCGCCCGAACTGTGCTGCCTCGGATTCCGACGCCGAAACCTTCACCTGCCATCCGGCGCGACCGCGCGAGGTGTAGTCCAGCGTGGCAACGGCTTTGGACACGTGAAACGGCTCAGTGTGAATGGTGGTGATGGTCGGGATCAAGCCGATGTTGCTCGTGATCGGTGCCAGTCGGGCGGCCACGAGATGTGCGTCGAGCCGAGCGCGCACCCGGTCAACCGCGTCGTCGACAGGCTCGAGTGGGTTGGCCGGCACCGAGAGACTGTCCTCGATGGTGACGAAATCGAGCAGACCACGCTCGGCGATCGTCACCACGTCAGTCCAATACGACGCGCTGAACAGCTCACTCGGGCGCGAGTGCGGCTCTCGCCAGGCCGCTGGGTGCCAACCGGTACCGTCCAGCGCTACGGCGAGATGCAACGGAGCAAGATGAGAAGAAGGGGTGGAGGTCATCGGCGCATACTCCTGTTCGAGAACTACTCGGGAGCGCACAGTGCCGACCGCAGAAACCGTCAGCACCCGACTGACGGTTCTCGTGGCGACTGCCGCTTGCGACACGCACCGCGCGTATCGCCAGGTGTGATTCCGGGGCACCCCATCGGCATGAAGGGTTGCCGTCCAGCTAGCCGGTCCTTGTTGCTGGAGCTCTGCACCTACCTCGACGGTAGTGAGTACGCGACCGCCCGGCAATCACCCGGAACTGCGCGTGGGTGCCGGAAACCGCCTGCGACCTCAGATGATCGAGCGTGCCGCCTTTTCGCTCTCGAGGATTCGAATGCCGGCAGCACTGAGCCTCCGGGCACCCTCGGCCGCGTCGACGGGCTCACCGACCGTCACGTGCGCACCGAGTGGAACGACCGAATGAACAATTGTCTCGTCGTACACGTGCACCAGATTGCACCCCTGAGCCCCGTCACGACCACGCTGACCACCGACTTCCACGTTCAAGTCCTGGGTGTAACACGTCGACGACGCCACGGAAACCGGAATGCCGGCGAACGTCGCCGTCGTCGAATAGTGCAGGTGCCCGGCAAGAATCGCCCGGACGTCGCTGCCACGCAAGACGTCTGCCAACCGGGACTGATCGCGCAACTCCACCAGAACCGCGAGATCCTGAATGCACGGAACCGGCGGATGATGCAGCGCCAGAATTGTTCCGTCGGGCGCCGGCACCGTCAATTCTGTTCGTAGCCAGTCTAATTGACGATCCGAGATCTCACCGTAGTGATGACCGGGAACCGACGAATCCAGGGTGATCACCCGCAGTCCGTCAAGGTCGTAGACGTTGTCGACGGGATGATCGGTGGCGTCCTCGCCCAACAGCAGAGATCTGAACGTAGGGCGGTCGTCGTGGTTGCCCATCGCCCAGACGACCTGCGCATCGATCTCGGCCGCCACGGGTTCCACGATGGCTTTCAATTCCGCGTATGCGTCGGGGTGTCCCTGGTCGGTCAGGTCGCCGGTGAATATCAGTCCATCCGGGCGTGCGCCCGAGGCCACGATCCCGCTGAGCACTTCCCGCAATCTCGTCGACGCATCCACGGCGTCGTACAACTCCCCCTGAGCCACCAGATGCGTGTCACTGAGGTGCACCAGGAAATGCTTCGGACGCGGGTACTCGGCATTCCGAACGCTCATCGGTCTCTCGCTTCCGCTTGCCGACGCGTAGGCGCCGGTGCGGCACCTACTGATCGTCGAGACTAGTCAACCGACCAACAGTGACTGATCGGGGCACACCCGACGAACACGAAGCGAACTCCCGCGGCGACCCTCGGGATCGAGTAGTTGAAGCTGCGAGTAGTGTGTGGACAGTGTTGTTCCTGACCAGTCGGCGTTACGTCGACCTTCGCCTGCAGGCGAGCGCAATGTGTACGCGCTCGCTCTGACCTGACGCGTACCAGGAAACATTTCTTCGAATCTGCCCGGCCTCTGGTGCCGCGCTGCGTTTCGCTCCCTTGATTTTCGAAAGGCATAGTCATGCCCAGCTCCACCTCCACCGGCGTGCCGGAAAAGTCCACGTCCCGTTTTCCGTCCTGGGCGACGGCATTCGGACCGCAGATCGTCGCCGGTCTCGTACTCGGTGTCATCATCGGTCTCGTCGCCCGGGCAATGCCTGATGCAGCCGACGGCAACGTCAACTGGTTGGTCGGCACCGTGCAGACCATCGGTTCGAGTTACGTCAAGCTGCTCACCGTTGCGGTTATCCCGCTGGTGTTCACCGCCATTGTCAGCTCCATCGCCAACCTGCGCCAGGTCGCCAATGCAGCTCGCCTGGCCGTGCAGACCTTGCTCTGGTTCGCGATCACCGCTTTCATTGCTGTGATCATCGGCATCATCGTCGGCCTGATCACCGATCCCGGTTCACGGACCGATGTCGCCGCCGAAGCAGCAAAGGAACCCAAGAGCTCCGGCTCGTGGTGGGCGTTCATCACCGGACTGGTTCCGAACAACTTCCTGGGGCTGGGCGCAAAGACTTCCGTCGCCGAAGGCGTGGCGACTACATCGCTGAGCTTCAACGTCCTGCAGCTGCTCGTCATCGCCGGCGCAATCGGCATTGCTGCACTGAAGATCGGCCCCAAGGCTGCGCCGTTCCTCGAGTTCAACGCGTCGCTGCTCGCGATCGTCCAGAAGGTCCTGTGGTGGATCATCCGCCTTGCCCCGATCGGCACCGCTGCGCTGATCGCCAACGCTGTCGCCACCTACGGATGGGATGCGATCGGGTCGCTGGGCGTCTTCACCGCCGCCATCTACATCGGTCTGGCGATCGTGTTCTTCGTGGTCTACCCCATCCTGATTGCCGCACACGGCCTCTCGGTTCGAAGCTTCTTCTCCGGCGTCTGGCCCGCAACTCAGCTCGGATTCGTCTCGCGCTCGTCGATCGGCACCCTGCCGTTGACCGAACGCGTCACCGAACGCAACCTCGGCGTTCCGCGTGAGTACGCCTCGTTCGCCGTTCCGCTCGGTGCCACCACGAAGATGGACGGTTGCGCCGCAATCTATCCCGCGATCGCGGCGATTTTCGTCGCAGGCTTCTACGACGTTCCGCTGACCTTCACCGACTACCTGTTGATCGTCGTCGTCTCGGTCATCGGCTCAGCGGCAACGGCCGGAACCACCGGTGCGACAGTCATGCTCACACTCACACTCTCCACCCTTGGTCTTCCCCTGGCCGGCGTCGGACTGCTCCTCGCAGTCGAACCGATCGTCGACATGGGCCGTACCGCAGTCAACGTCACCGGCCAGGCACTGGTCCCGGTCATCGTCGCAAAGCGTGAGGGAATCCTCGACAAGGAGCGCTTCGACGCTCCCCGCAACGGTGACCCCTTCGCCGAGGAACTTGTCGACGCGTAACCCTCGATGACTACAGCAGCGTCCTCGCACCTGAGCAATACGGTGCGGGGACGCTGCTTTTCACCCCAGATTTCACCCTTACCGAAATAAACCATTTGGTCGTTATGACCAGTATGCTCAGCCGGCACAGCCCTCCGAAGTGGAAGGGCTGCCCAGTTGAACACGAGGTCACATGAAGCTCCGCCGTCTGGCATTCAGCGTCGCAGGTTGCGCCGCAATCACTCTGGTTGCCGCGCCCGCCGCTCAGGCATCCACGGTTTTCGATTTCCTACCGATCGAGATCGCACGCATGATTCCGACTGGCTCTGCCGACGCAGTCCAGCCGTTCCTTCCCCCGGTCTTCGCACCGCCGGCGCCGCCCGCTCCGCAAGCGCCCCAGAACCAGCCGGCGCCGCAGAACACTCCCGCACCAGCGCGGTACTACCAGAACTGCACAGCCGTTCGTAATGCCGGCGCAGCTCCGTTGTACCGGGGCCAGAACGGATACGCCCCGCATCTCGACCGCGACAACGACGGCATCGCCTGCGAGTGATCCAACGCTCGGGTTGTGGTGCATCCACAACCCGAGCACTGTTGTCGAACCGTCAGACGCCCAATGCTCGGGACAGAGTCGGCCACGCCTTCGGCAGTCGTTCACGCCAATACGCCCACGCGTGCGTGCCGTTCGGCTCGTAATCCACCTGCGCCGGAATCTTCAGCTCCTGCAACCGCGCGTCGAACATCTTGGTGCAGGCGTGGGCGGCAACCTCGATGCCGCCGCCGATCACCAGACGCTCGAGCAGTTCAGGAGTCTGCAGCGTCTCGTCGGACCCGGGACGACCGTTTGCAGTCGACACGTAGATTTCCTTGCCACGCAACTTCTCTGCGTTGATCAACGAATCGTGTGCCTCCCACTCCGGTCCCCCTGGCACACCCCAGATGTTGGCCGGATCTCCGCTTCGAGACGATATCGTGGCCTGGACGGCAGTTCGGCCGAGCGGATCCATCGTGGAATAGCAGCCGCTGAATACGGCAACGCCGCGGTACATGTCCGGAAAGCGTTGGGCGAGCATCATTGCGCCCATCGCGCCCATGGAATTGCCGGCAATCGCGTTGATTCCGTTGGTCTCGAGTCGCGCGTCGATCAGCGGTGGCAACTCCTCGGTGATGAAGGTTTCCCACTTGTGCAGTCCCAGCCGCGGATCCGGATTCTCCCAGTCCGAGTACAGGCTCGCGATTCCGCCATTGAGCATCACGACGTTGACGTTCTTGTCGGCGAAGAACGCCGGGGCGCCGCCGATCGTCATCCATCCGCTGCTTTTCTCTCCGGCGTCGACACCCTCGAGCATGTACAGCGCTGGGCGCGGAACCGAATTGTCAGCGGGTAGCAAAATCTCGACGCCGACCTCGCGTCGAAGTGCAGGCGACGCCACCGTCAGCCTGATCGCCTGTGGTGCGGTCACCTTCTCGCCGACGATGGCCGGGACGACGATGTCGTCGCGCAGGTCCGGTTTGGGGCCCGGATCCTCCTGAAGTGGTCCCGGGATCGTCGACCCCGAGCTCACGCTTCCCTCGACGCTGCCCAGACTTCCCGAACTACCCGAGCTTCCGGAACTCGGCGCTGCCGTCGACAGTCCGCCCAATTGCAAAGAAAGTGCACAGACGGCCAAACACACCGCACCTGTGCGCGCAGATCGAATCCACGCACGCCGCTCAGTCCTCATGAAACTCCCAAACCAGTCAAAGATGATTCCGTGAACATACCGTGCAGTTCGGACTTTCTTGGACAAACGACCACGACAAGATCTGTCGGTCGCCGCTACTAGGCTGGCCCCCGTGCAACCGGATTCAGTCAGGGCCCTCGACCTCGACCGAATTCGCGCTGTCGTGGGCACAACCACCTACGAACGCGGACTTACCTACCTGCGGCAGAATGCAGTCGAATCCATCGCATGGAACGACACCCCTGACACCTTGACCGGCGCCGTGGCGGGGACCGCGCGGGAGCCGTACACCTGCACAATCTCGATAAGTCACAGCGCGGCCGGTGCTGCCACATTCACGCGTGGCATCTGCACGTGCCCCGTGCGGATGAACTGCAAACACGTGGCCGCGTTGGTACTCGCAGCGGTGGCCGAGGCGAACACGACGCCACGACAACTCGGATGGGACCGCGCGCTCGAGGAGTTGCTCCGACCAGACCTGGCCGGCCGCACTACACGTGGACTTGGCATTCAATTCACCACCCGAACCAAGGGCGCATCGACAAGGCTCATCATCAAACCCGTACAACCAGGAGCGAGAGGGTGGATCTCCGGCGGGCTCGCCTGGAACAAACTCGGAAGCACTTTTCAGTTCCCCGCAGATCACCTCCGGGTTCTACGCGACATACATCTCCTCCACAGCGCCGGCAACTACTACCGAAATCAAAATGCCGCGGAAATCGATCTTGCCGGGTTCGCGAGCCCGCAACTCTGGTCGCTTCTTCGTGAGGCCATCAGCGTCGGCGTTTCACTCGTTCACTCGAAAGCCGGCCTCGGCAACATCTCCCTACTCTACGACGCCAACATCTGCCTCGACGTCCACGGAGCGGAAGACAACAACCTCCGTCTCACTCCCCGAATTCAGACCGATGGGCACATCGTGACTCATTCCGACTGGGGACTGGTCGGCACGCCGGCACATGGCGTCTTCGCGCTCGACGCCGCCAACGCGATCACTCTCGCACCACTGCACACGCCGATAACTCACCAATTGAGGCAGTTGATCGACTCCGGAAAATCGGTCGACATACCCGCCGAGCATCGGGATGCATTCACGTCGCGGTTCGTGTTCAAACTCGGAAACCTCGCTCCCGTCATATCTTCCGACGGTGCTTACAACCCACCGACTGTGTCCGGTCCTCGGCTACAACTGATGGCCACTTACGCGGACAACCACCGCATCGACATCGAATCGGCATGGAAGTACACCGTCGATGCCGACGAACTGATCATTTCTACCGCAGACACAACCACCGACGAGTCCGAGATCCGCAACCACGTTGCCGAAGATGCCATTGCCAAGAGCCTCGGTGCGGCCGCGGCGAAGGCCACTCTCGCGGGAACTTTGACCGGCCTCGATTCCATGCAGTTCACACTCGACCTCCTGCCCCAACTCGAAGCGCACGACGCCATCGACCTCACGGTTGCAGGAACCCCCGCCGACTACCGGCCTGCAGACGACGCTGTCGTGATCGGCCTCAGCACATCAGCCCCCGACGGGGACAGCGGATCCGACTGGTTCGACCTCGATGTCACCGTCGATGTTGCGGGACAAAGCGTTCCGTTCACAACACTGTTCTCTGCTCTGAGCAAGGGCGAGACTCACATACTGCTACCGGACGGCGCCTTCTTTCGGCTCGACGCACCTGAACTACTCGGCCTGCACCGTCTCATCACCGAAGCGCGGTCGCTACTCGATCGGCCTACCGGCAAACTCGGGATCAGCAAATTTCAGGCCGGACTGTGGGAAGAATTGACGGCGCTCGGAAGGGTCGAACATCAAGCAGCAGCTTGGAAGAAGCAGATCGCAGGATTGCTCGGCAGTTCGGGCATCGATCCCGTCGAAGTCCCGGACACGTTGACGGCAACGCTACGTCCCTATCAGGTCGACGGATTCCGTTGGCTCAATTTCCTCCGACTGCACAACTTGGGCGGCATACTCGCCGACGACATGGGCCTGGGCAAGACCCTGCAGACCCTCGCAATGATCTGCGCTGCAAGGCAATCGAATCCAGCCGCGCCTCCCTTTCTGATCGTCGCACCCACCAGCGTCGTATCCAACTGGAAGTCCGAAGTGGCGAAGTTCGCACCGACCCTCCACACTGCTGTCATCACGGACACGCTGCGCCGCAGAAAAACCGATCTGGCCGCACTCGTCGGCGGGGCGGACATCGTCGTGACGTCGTACGCTCTCTTTCGCCTCGACACCGATGCGTATTCCGCCGGCCGCTGGTCCGGACTGGTACTCGACGAAGCCCAATTCGCCAAGAACCACAAGTCCAAGGTCCACCAGTGTGCGAGGGCGGTGAACGCACCGTTCAAACTCGCGATCACCGGAACACCCATGGAGAACAATCTTCTGGAGTTGTGGTCGCTGCTCGCGATCACTGCACCAGGACTGTTTCCCAGCCCCACCACCTTCACCGATTTCTACCGCACTCCCATCGAAAAAGACGGTGATGCAGAACGATTGGCGCAACTGCGACGACGCGTCAAACCGCTGATGGTGCGGCGCACCAAGGAACAGGTGGCTGCGGACTTGCCGCCCAAGCAGGAGCAGGTACTCGAGATCGAGTTGCATCCGAGCCATCGCGCGATCTACGACACCCACCTGCAACGCGAACGGCAGAAGATTCTCGGACTGCTCGACGACGTCGACAAGAATCGGTTCACGATCCTGCAATCGCTGACGCTACTACGCCAACTCAGTCTCGACGTCTCGCTGGTCGACGAGGAAAGCGGACCCGTCCCATCGGCCAAGGTCGACGCTCTCGTCGAGCAACTGGACGACGTCGTTGCGGGCGGACACCGCGCGTTGATCTTCAGCCAATTCACCGGGTTCCTTGGTTCTGTCCGCAACCGACTCGACGCGGAAAAAACTGCGTACAGCTATCTCGACGGTTCGACGCGCAATCGCGGTGAAGTGTTGGAGGAGTTCAAGTCTGGTGCAGTCCCCGTCTTCCTGATCAGCCTCAAGGCTGGTGGCTTCGGCCTCAATCTCACCGAGGCCGACTACTGCTTCATTCTCGACCCCTGGTGGAACCCGGCCGCCGAGGCACAAGCGGTCGACCGTACTCACCGCATCGGGCAGACACGAAACGTCATGGTCTACCGCCTCATTGCCAAAGACACCATCGAAGAGAAGGTCATGGCACTCAAAGCCAAGAAGTCGGCATTGTTCTCGAATGTCATGGACGCCGAAGGCACACTGGGCACCGGACTCGACGCCGAGGATCTTCGCGCGCTGTTCGAGTGAGGTGCCTATTCGGTCGAACCGCACCTACCCGCTCACGGTAATGTGAGTCGCGAACGGACAACACAGAACTCCCGAACGAAGAAATCCACTTCGTTCGAACGAGAGGAACCTGAATGGGCGTCACACTTGCCAAGGGCGGCAACGTATCTCTGTCGAAGGCCGCACCCAATCTGACCAAGGTCGCAGTCGGTCTCGGCTGGGATGCACGCAGCACCAGTGGTGCCGACTTCGACCTCGACGCCAGCGCGTTGGTCACCGGCCCGGAACGCAAGGTCCTTTCCGACCTTCACTTCGTCTTCTACAACAACCTTCGCTCGCCCGACGGATCCATCGAGCACACCGGCGACAACCTCACCGGTGAAGGTGACGGCGACGACGAGGTCATCAACGTCGACCTCCCGGCTGTACCGCCCAACGTCACCAACATCTTCTTCCCCGTCTCGATTCACGACGCCGATGCGCGACTCCAGTCCTTCGGACAGGTCACCAACGCCTACATCCGCGTCGTAGATCTGTCGAACGGCTCCGAACTGGCACGCTACGACCTCTCCGAAGATGCATCCACCGAGACAGCCATGCTTTTCGGTGAGCTCTACCGCCACAATGGCGAATGGAAGTTCCGTGCAGTCGGACAGGGATACGCATCCGGACTCGCCGGAATCGCCCGCGACTACGGCGTGAACATCTGATCTCTACCGGTACACGAAACGGGGTTCGATTCGGCATTGCCGGATCGAATCCCGTTTCGGTTGTCTGTGTCGACGCGCGAGTTAACGCCGCAAGATCGCCCTCGCGAGGTGAACAGCCCAGGGCGAGTCCGCTTTGCTGCCGAACTTCCCCAGCTCGTACCCCGTAGCGCCGATCAATCCGAGCACCTCTACGGTGCTCCCGGACGTGTCACGTCTGGAAGTCTGAGCTCCAGCCATCAGGATGCTCGACGACCGAATCGACTCCAGCGCTCCCGCGACGAAACGATGACGATCCGCCGGCGACATGCCGGCGGCTACGGCAAGGAGGACAAGGAGTTCCACCGCCCTCTGCGAGCCGCCGGGCGCAACCGGAACTCCCTCGACGATCACCGACCACGTCATTGACGTGTCCCGCTCTGCCGACTGTCCCCGCTTCGTCAGAACAATCTGCCCTTTGTGCTTTCGCACCAGGCCGAACTTCTTGAGCACTGCGAAGAGTGATCGCCCTTGGGGAAGGTTTACAGGTCCCAGTTCAGGTTCGTCGAGCATCGCGTCGACCGTCGTGAAGAAATCATCGGCACCGATCCCTTCGACACCGATCAGAGCCAGAACCGCTTGAATGCGTTGGCCCGCCTCGACGTGGACCAACTCCCCGATTGCCGACTGATCGTCAATGCCAGCGCGGGCGAGGACCGCATGCAGTTCCGGGACTCGCGAAGGTCCCAGGCATTCGACGAGCTTCGCAATGTCGTACGACGCAGCGATCTCGTCCGGTCTAGGACTATGCAGTCGATTATTGACCTCAGCGATCTCGAATCGTGTCGGCTCGAAATCAGTTTGTGGCCATTCGAGGGTCCATTCATGGGAGCGCAGCTTCTCCGAAGCGAGAACACCGAGGAGTTGCTCGTACTCGTCAGGTCCGACGCATTCCTCCGGCGGACAAGCACCGCGACCCGCGGCACACACAACTTGGAACCCTTCGGGCAGTACTTCGGAAGATTCAAGTGTCAGCGTGTGGCGCCAGTTCCCGAAGCGTCCGTAGCGATAACTGATTTCATCGCCAGGCGAGACCATGACCTCGTCCAGGCGTACCGCGGACTCTACGATCGCCGCTCGGCCGGCCCGACGCTGCTCGGCGTTGCTCCCGGAAGCTACGTACTCTTCGACCTCGCCGGGAAATCGGCTGCCGGACTTGGACCACGCGTGCGATTGACGGTCACTCCACCCCATTGCCCGTTGAACCACCGAATGCAGGTCATCCAGATTCAGATCCGACGCGACGAGGATTCGTCGCCAGATCTGAGTGGAAACATTGTCGACACTGATACGTATCGCGTATTGCGCCGGTACCGCGCGCCTCTTCGAACGCAACGATCGCGCAATCTGAATGCCCCCACGCCCTCCGCCAGCTTCTTGTACAAACCTTTGCAGTTCTTCAGGTTCCGTCGGAACGAGTCGCAAATGCGACACCCTCGAGCTGCTCAACCCCACCATGAGACTCAGCCTAGGCCAAAGTGCTAGGGACGAAGGCACAAAATCGGAGAGTACTTCGGACTTATGAGACGGTTCACAATCTATACCTTGGCTAACAAGTCGCTATGTGCGTCGGCGACGGCATCGTCCTCGCCCAATCCCTGCCCTGATGGAGTGAACGTACCGTTCCCCTCGTTGAGGAGGGTGAGAGTGCCGTTCACTCCATGCCGGGGTGCCGGCGGCGTGCCCGCCCTTGATGGTGCGAACGGTACGTTGGGTCGATCTGAGGCGACGAAAGTGCTGTTCGCTCGAAGTCGGGGGTGCCGGCGGCGGTGCTTTCGGGTGTTGGTGGTGGTGGGGTGTTTTGGGTACGAGAAAGCCCCCCAACCAGTACTGGTTGGGGGGCTTCTCTAATGTGTGTTCGGCGGTGTCCTACTCTCCCACACCCTGTCGAGT
>NZ_JARJBE010000074.1:0-580 GCF_029269915.1 Rhodococcus sp. C3V | reverse complement strand
GCGCTCGGTGCACCGGTGGTGTCACCGACGGTGCTCATCTCGCGGGACACGAAGTCTTCGAGGTCGAACAGGTTGGCGCCTGCGCGGTCCGCGATGGTGAGAAGTGTTGTCATGCTTGCAACTTCCTCGACCTGCTCCTTGAGGAACCACTGCATGAACTGCTCGCCGAGGTAGTCGCCTTCTTCGCGGGCAGTGCTCGCGAGCTGGACGATTTGCTCGGTGACCGTCTTCTCCTGCGTCAGCGCGAGAGCGATGGGCTCGCGGGCATCCTTGAAGTCGGCCTTCGCGGCGTCGACGCCGGTGAGTTCGACATTGATGTCGCGATCGAGGAAATACTGAACGATCATCATGGCGTGGTTACGCTCTTCCACAGCCTGCTTGTAGAAGTGCTTTGCCAGCTGTGGCAGATCCGCATTGTCGAAGTAAACCGCTGTCGCGATGTACTGATGCGAAGCGTTGAACTCGTTGCGAATCTGGTCTCGGAGTAGTGCGTGGAATTTGGTCATGTGAGTCTCCCCAGAAGTCATGAATTCCAAGATAGTGCAGGTCAGAGGCCCTGTCATCCCAGTATGACCTTATT
>NZ_JARJBE010000073.1:0-604 GCF_029269915.1 Rhodococcus sp. C3V | reverse complement strand
CTAGACATTCAGGTCGAGGTGGCCCGGCTCCATGCACCGCGACGCAACGCGGGGAGGCAGACAAGGTATAGGGCGGCGCCTACAATCCATGCCAACCCGTTCCATGTGCTCGCCGAGGCGGCATAAATCGCCGTGACGATCAGCGGTCCAATGATCGAAGTTAGGCTGGTAAGAGCCGCGAGCGATCCTTGAAGCTGTCCCTGATGGTCGTCATCTACCTGCCTGGACAGCATGGCCTGCAACGCGGGCATCCCAATGCCGCCGGAAGCGAGAAGAATCATAATGGGGAAGGCCATCCAGCCTCGCGTCGCGAACGCCAGCAAGACGTAGCCCAGCGCGTCGGCCGCCATGCCGGCGATAATGGCCTGCTTCTCGCCGAAACGTTTGGTGGCGGGACCAGTGACGAAGGCTTGAGCGAGGGCGTGCAAGATTCCGAATACCGCAAGCGACAGGCCGATCATCGTCGCGCTCCAGCGAAAGCGGTCCTCGCCGAAAATGACCCAGAGCGCTGCCGGCACCTGTCCTACGAGTTGCATGATAAAGAAGACAGTCATAAGTGCGGCGACGATAGTCATGCCCCGCGCCCACCGGAAGGAGCTTCTAG
>NZ_JARJBE010000072.1:0-606 GCF_029269915.1 Rhodococcus sp. C3V | reverse complement strand
AACCGTCACCCGCAATGTGATGCACCGTCATCGCCAGGACGTACTCGAACTCGTCGAGCTGGAACAGATGAGCTCGCATGGGAATTTCGGACGTGACGTCGAAAGTTGCGCCGAGGACTTCGGAAACTCGTACGAGGAGAGCACTTTCGGACACATACTCGATCGTCAGGTCCACGGCCGCGTCATCCGGCGAGAGAATTCTCTGGAAACCGATGCCGTCCACTTCAGGGTAGACCGTCCGGAGAACTTCGTGGCGCAGCACCAGATCACCCACTGCCGCAGCAAGCGCCGATTCGTCGAGGGCGCCGGAGAGGCGAAGGACCACTGGCATGTTGTATGCCGACGACTCAGGTTCGAAGCGGTTGAGGAACCACATCCGGGACTGAGCCGGTGACAACGGGATCGCCGACGGGCGTACCCGGGCTGTCAGGGCCGGCCTACTCGAGGATGATGAGGCGTCGAGAACCGCAGCGAGTTCGGCTACCGTCGGCGAGTCGAAGATGGCCCGCAGCGGTATGTCAGTGCCTCGGTCTGCGTTGATGCGGCTGACGAGTCTGGTCGCATTGAGCGAATTACCACCCAACTCGAAGAAATCATCATCCACAC
>NZ_JARJBE010000071.1:0-620 GCF_029269915.1 Rhodococcus sp. C3V | reverse complement strand
GTCGGCTGGGACGATGCGAAGAGCCTGCTCGAGTTGATCGAGAAGATCGGTGCGAACAAGATCGCGGCGTTCTTCGCGGAGCCGATCATCGGTGCGGGTGGGGTGTATCTGCCGCCGGAGGGGTATCTGGCGGAGGTGCGTGACATCTGCCGTGAGCACGACATTCTGTTTGTCGTCGACGAGGTGGTGACCGGTTTCGGCCGGATCGGTGGTGAGTGGTTCGCGTCCACCCGTTTCGATTTGCAGCCCGACATGATGACCACGGCAAAGGGTTTGACGTCGGGTTATGTTCCGATGGGTGCGGTGTTCATCGCGCCGCGGGTGGCGGAGCCGTTCTATGCGGGTTCGTGGTGGCGCCATGGGTACACGTACGGCGGGCATGCCGGTGCTGCTGCGGCGGCGATGGCGAACCTCGACATTCTCGAGCGTGAGAATCTGCTCGCGGAGTCGAAGCGTTTGGAGGCGTCGTTGCATACGCATCTGCAGCCGTTGGCGGAGCATCCGCGGGTGGCGGAGGTTCGTAGTGGGCTCGGTGCGGTTGCTGCGGTGCAGTTGGCTGATCCGGCGGAGGCGTTGCCGTTTGTGAAGACGCTTCGTGAGCACGGTATTTCGGGTCGCGC
>NZ_JARJBE010000011.1:0-230632 GCF_029269915.1 Rhodococcus sp. C3V | reverse complement strand
ACGACAAATCGTCCACCGCTTTCGTCGGTCCGTAAACCTTGGTCAATCCCCTCAGCTCGATCATGAGGACCAGTCAACCATGAAAACCGAACTGTCGGAACTTTCAGACGCCAACGGAGAAAGGCGTTGCGTCCGTTCGCTGTCGAGGCTAGTATCGAATGTATGTTCGACACTACCGGGGGGTAAAAGTGACGACGCAAGTATCTGAACAGGCCATATCCAAACAGGCGATATCCGAAGAGACCATCGGACAATTCCGAGCATCACTCGTCAGCATGGATCGATCCATCGACAACGCAGCACGCGTGGATCTTCTGCGCGCCTTGGAAGAGTTGAAGGCCAGTTGCGCTGGTGCCCAGGCATTGCTGGCTGCCGATCTCGACGCGTTCACCCGCAACGACCGCAGCGAACGGGGAGTGCCGCGCGCATACCAAGGCCGTGGAATCAACGCGCAGATTGCCCTCGCACGGCGAGAGTCGGCTTGGTTCGGAACTCAGCATCTGAACCTGGCCCGCGCACTGAACGACGAGATGCCGCACACACTTCGACTACTCGTCGACGGCTCCATCAGTGAGCATCAGGCGACGATCCTCATGCGCGAGACTTCATGTCTCACCGCCCAGGATCGCGCTACGTTGGATCGCGAGTTCTGCTGCGACGCTGCAATCTTGGACGGATGCGGCAACCATCAACTGACACAAAGAATCCGCGCACGCGCTGCCGAAATAGACTCCGACAGTGTTGCCAGACGGCCACGCAAAGCCGTGGGAGACAGACGAGTGACGTCACGGCCTGCGCCCGACACGATGTGCTGGCTCAATGTGTTTCTTCCCGCGGCCGAAGGTATCGCCGTGCACGCCACGCTCAGGCGCGACGCAGATTCCGTACTTGCCGGCGGGGACAAGCGCACCCGAGCGCAAATCATGGCTGATCTCCTGGTCGAGCGAGTTACCGGAATCGGCCGCGCCACACCGACACCCGTCACCGTGAATCTGGTTGTCTCCGACCAGTCATTGTTGGGCGACAATTCCGCCCCGGCGTACGTCCACGGGTACGGACCTGTACCAGCCGCTATTGCACGCGAATGGATCACCAAGGCCAGCGAAGACTCCGAAACGGTGGCAACGGTCCGAAAGCTCTACGCACGCCCCGATACGGGCGCGCTGACCGCAATGGAATCCACGGCGAGAACCTTCCCGAAGGGGTTGGCGCGATTGATCGAACTCCGTGATCGAAGCTGCCGTACTCCGTGGTGCGACGCGCCGGTTCGCCACCGCGACCACATTCGCGATCACTCGAGGGGTGGACTCACCAGCGCAGCCAACGGTGCCGGGTTGTGTGCGGCATGCAATTACGCGAAACAGGCCTCGGACTGGACTGCCGAACCTGTACCAGGTAACCGGCACACCTTCACCACGACGACACCTACCGGGCACCGGTATTCGTCTGAGGCTCCGCCACTTCCGGCACCCTGGACCAGTCCGGATGCGGCCTAAGTTCCTCGGTGAGCCAATGCGTTCACGAACACCTCGGAAATCTCCGAGGGGTCACGAGCGATGTACGTCGAACCGCCCGTCACGCGGGAGATATCGGCGAGCGCCGCCGCATCTGCGTCATCGGTGATGCCGATGGTGACGATGATGACCGGACGCGCCGGATCCTGCTCGCGTGCAAGAACATCGAGCAACTGTTCACGGCTGATGCTGTCAGGATCTTCGTTTGCGCCGTCGGTCAAGATGATGACGCTGTTGACTGCTCGCGGATCGTACGATTCCTGAACCTTACGGAATGCGGCCAGCGTCGTGTCGTACAAACCTGTGGCGCCACGTTTGAGTTCGGTGAGCCGGTTCGCCTGATCTGCCATCAACTTTCGTTGAGTCACACCGTCGACGATCGTGTCGTAGCGCCTGATCGGCACCAATTCCTGGAAGTCCTGGGTTCCGTTCATACCTTGGGAAAACGCCCAGAGACCGGCAGCGACGCTGTCTGGGAAGACCTGATTGCCGGCCAGAGCAGCAGCAGTGGTCAACTGCATGCGCGTCTTGCCGCCTGCCGCCGGGTAGTCCATCGACGCAGACACGTCGATCGCAACGAGTGTCCGGATCGGCTTGGCCATCAGAGCCCAAGCGCCCAGTGTCTGATCGGCCACCGACTGTTCGGACACGGTCAGTGCCGTGACGTCACCGACTCCACCTTCGACGGCTCCACCGCCGGAAGTACGGAACCCGCTGCGCGTCAGCACTTCCTGAGCAGATTCACTGTGCAACAGCTCGGCGATGGCGTCACTCTTCTTGGCTGCGGCGTAGTGCCGGTCCGGTGCCGAAGCACTGACCACCAGGGGGTAATCCATGATCATGGTTCCCGTCGCCGGTACTGTCGCGGAAATCTTCGACTCGGCCTTCGTGAACTCGACGACCTGTTGCTCGGTCGAAACACCGACCTTTCCGGAGCTGACCAATTCGGTGAGCATCTTCTGTCCTACCGGCTGATCTTCGGTACGAACACTCTCCGCTTGCGCATGGGGTACGAGTGCCGCTCGAACGGATTCGGAGGTGGCCCCGGTTTCCGCGAGAGCTCCGAGAATGGGCGCCGACGCAACCCCTGTGAACAACGGATTGCCCAACGCCAGATCGGGAACCTGTAGCGCCGTGAGCCAACTGGCAAACTGTTCGCCACCGCCGGAGGCAAGTACGACAGGCGAGGTGGCGATCGAACCGCCGGCGGCAGCGACCGGCCCTTTGGCCGTCAATGCAGCTTTGCCCACCCACGCTGTCGAATCCGGTATCCACATGTCCGGAGCGTCCACGCCCTTACCCAAAGTTCCCGCAACGTCCCCGGGCAGCGCAGAGGTGACCGTGATCCGTGAACAGCCTGTCTGCTCCGGCGACGATTCTGCGAGGATCTCCGTGACTGCCGGCGCGATCGCAGGATCCGCTGCCAGCGAGTACTCGTCGACGCTCTCGCAGGAATCGGACTGTGTTGCCTTGAAGACCACCACCCCGGTGGCGACTACCGCGACGGCAACCAACCCACCCACTGCGTAGAACCCGATCGACCGCCCGCTGTCAGGACTCGAATGCCGTCCGCCCGCCATGAAATCTGCCCTTCCGAGGCCACTCGCACTCAGGCATACCGACGGTATGCGCGCGACTGGAACTGTCCCTACCGGGCGGTAGTGTAGCCAAGAACACAGAAATTCCAACTAGCGCTGAATCGTCGGAGAACCGGCGAGCCCACATTTCGGGACAGGCCGGCCGAATTCACGAACCTTCAAGCGTCGCAGCGACTTTTCAGCAAACTGACCTGCTAGAGCAGCTCACGCTTCTGAACCTTGCCCATCGCGTTACGTGGCAGAGTCTCGGCAAATCGAACCTCACGGGGACGCTTGTGCGCCGACAACTCCGCCCCCACCAACTCGACCAATTCGGCTTCGGTGACCTCGGGAGTCCCGGGCTTACGGACTACGACGGCGATGATCCGTTGCCCCAGATCGGCGTCGGGGACACCGATCACCGCAACTTCGGACACCGAAGGGTGCCCGAGGATGGCGGTCTCGATCTCGCCGGCGCCGACTCTGAATCCACCGGATTTGATCAAGTCGATGGATTCGCGGCCGACGATTCGGTGGAACCCACCCTCGTCGATGACGGCGACGTCACCGGTCTTGAAGTAGCCGTCCTCCGTCCAGGACTCGGCGGTTGCGTCCGGACGGTTCAAGTAGCCGTCGAAAAGCATCGGCCCACGTACCTGTAGGCCGCCGATACTCTCGCCGTCGTGCGGCACATCGTTGCCCTTCTCGTCACGAAGACGAGTCTCGACTCCGCGCAGCGGCACGCCGACCCACCCCGGGCGTCGCTCGCCGTCGAAACGCGTGCTCAGGGTCAGCATCGTCTCACTCATGCCGTAACGCTCGATGGGCGTCAATCCTGTTCGCTCCCGCAGCTTTTCGAAGACAGGCACGGGAAGCGGCGCACTACCGGAGACCAGAAGTCGGGCACCGGACAACGCGCGGGCAGCTTCTTCGTCTTCGGCGATACGCGACCAGACGGTGGGGACACCGAAGTAGAGGGAGCCTTTGGCCCTTGCGTAGTTTTCCGGCGTCGGCTTGACGGTGTGGATCACCCGGCTGCCGATCCGGAGGGGGCCGAGGATTCCGAGAATCAGTCCGTGCACGTGGAAGAGCGGAAGCCCGTGTACGAGGGTGTCTCGCCACGTCCAGTCCCAGGCCTCGGCGAGCGCGTCGAGCCCGGCTGCGATAGCCGAGCGACTGAGCAGAACGCCCTTCGGTGGGCCGGTAGTTCCGGACGTGTACAGGACGAATGCTGTGGACTGCGGTGCCGGTTCGGGATAGCTGTGCCACGAGCGAGCGTGCAATCGGACGGGAACCACGGGCAGACCTTCGCAGTGGTCGTCCGTTTCGCCGAGCCACGCCTGGGCACCGGAGTCACGCAGAATGTGCTCTCGCTCAGCCTTCCCCGAGTCCGGCGGGACCGGCACAACGGTGACGCCGGCAATCAACGCCCCGACGACGGCGAGAATCGTTTTTGCTGTGGGAGTTGCCAATACGGCAACCCGATCGGCCTGCGCCACTCGCTCCGCGACCGAGGTCGCGGCACCGAGAATGGCACTCCGCGAGAGAACCGTGTCACCGATCGTCACGGCGTCGTCGAGGTCGTCACCGCGGGCAACAGCAAGGGGGTTCAAGGATCTCAGCAGCACCACGACAGCATCTCACAGCGCGGATGGTCGCAAACTTTCTCCTGCCCGACGCGCGTCCATCGAGTGCGGAGGGAACAGCGTCACCAGCGCAGCCCCCAAGAGCGCCCCGGAAAGCACCGCGAATCCGTGTGCGTCGTCGACCGTCACCAATGTTGCGCCGCCGACGACAATCACGACCGTCAGAACAATCTCAGGCATTCGCGGGCGCACCAGAACGCCGATGCCCGCGGCCGCCGCTGCCAGAGCAAGCGTGGCACCGGAGTTGCCTGCGCCGGTCGACGGGAAGACTGCGGTGGTGAGCAAACCGAACAACAGTTGACCGAGCAGGAAGAGTGCCCAACCGCGTGCGGCGCCCCAGAGCCGAAAAGCAGGCGGCGCCACCACTGCCAACGTGAGAAGGTTGGCAACCGTCCCGGCAAGGCCGCCGTCCTGGACGAACACCGACGTCAGGATCCGCCACCACTGACCGTCGCGGATCAACGTGGGATCACGGCGAAACATGTCCAACAGTCCCGGCATCAGCGCCTGCAAAATTGACGGCACTGCCACCACGAGCCAAAGCACAACGGCCGAAAGAGGTAGGTCTCCGAGTATTCGACGATCCTTCAGCCACGCGAGCATCAGCGCGATCGAGGCAACAACGACGGCGACAATCAGTACCGCGTCCAAGCCGCCGGTCCCTGAGGTGGTCACAGCGCGACCTTACATCGGACCGATACCGACATCAGGGAACCTGACACCCGCGAAAGCACACGGTTCAGGCGGAGAGGCGCTTTGCTGCCGCGGCGATTCGTTCGTCTGTAGCGGTGAGAGCGATCCGAACGTGCTTTCTCCCGCTCGGTCCGTAGAACTCACCGGGGGCAACGAGGATCCCACGATCGGCGAACCAACTGGCCGTCGCTCGACATTCCTCGCCGCGCGTCGCCCAGAGGTACAGACCTGCCTCGGAATTGTCGACGGTGAATCCGGCGCCTCGAACAGCTTCGATCAACACACTACGACGCTCGCGGTACCGCTCGCGCTGGATGTTCTCGTGTTGGTCGTCGCCCAAGGCTGCGGTCATCGCCGCCTGGATCGGTAGCGGCAGGATCATGCCCGCATGCTTGCGCACCTCGAGCAGTTCCGACACGAGAGCCGGATCACCGGTGACGAACCCGGCGCGATAGCTCGCGAGATTGGACGTCTTCGAAAGTGAGTGGACCGCAAGCAAACCGGTCAGATCACCGTCGTTGACACGAGGATCGAGAATGGAGAGCGCATCGGCTTCCCACGTCAATCCGAGGTAGCACTCGTCGGAGACGACGATGGCGCCGCGCTCGCGCGCCCAGGCCACGACCTTCTGCAAGTGCTCGAGGCCGAGCACCTTGCCGGTGGGATTCGAGGGCGAGTTCACGAAGATCATCGCCGCCGACTCGGGACCGAGCTTGTTCAAGCCGTCGGCGCGCAGGACACGAGCACCTGCCAGTTTCGCTGCGACCTCGTACGTCGGGTACGCCAACTCCGGAATGACCACCAGATCGCCGGCTCCGAGACCGAGCAATTTCGGCAGCCACGCGATCATTTCCTTGGTACCGATGGCCGGCAGCACCGCTGCCGGATCGACGTCGGGAATGTTGTAGCGGCGATCCAGTGACTCCGCCACGGCCTCGCGAAGCGCGAGCGTGCCATGAGTCGTCGGGTATCCGGGCACCTCGGCAACAGAGGCCAGAGCCTCCTGAATCACCGGGTCCACCGGATCCACCGGCGTCCCCACGGACAGGTTCACGATGCCGTCGGGATGAGAGTGCGCCTTCGCCGTGACATCGGCGAGCGAATCCCACGGAAAATCAGGAAGCCCAGCGGCCACCGGAGTACGAGACAAGATCTCTATTCCTCACCCATGGGAGGCAGCGCCTTGATGAACGGCGTGTCGTAGTCGACCTTGCCGAGCTTGGCCGCTCCACCCGGTGAGCCGAGATCGTCGAAGAAATCGACGTTGGTGCTGATGTACGCGTTCCACTGGTCCGGGACGTCGTCTTCGTAGAAGATGGCTTCGACGGGACAGACAGGCTCACACGCGCCGCAGTCGACACACTCGTCGGGGTGGATGTAAAGCATGCGTCCACCCTCGTAGATGCAGTCGACAGGGCATTCTTCGATGCACGCCTTGTCCATCACATCTACACACGGTTCAGCAATCGTGTAGGTCACTGCCGATCTCCCTGCCTTCCTGTCGTGCATCGCCGCCGCAACACGCAGTTGCAAGGGGCCGAAAATCCGATACGACTCTCACGTACCGCGGGAACAGCCTATTATCCCCCTGCCGACCGACTCTGAGCAGGCGGGGGTAACACATTTCAGCCTACTGCGGTGAAGTTCCTCGACCGAATCGCGATCCACTTCTCCCCCAGAGCGGCCGCGCGTACCAGTGCGCCCCGCTCACCGAGGTAATCCGCCACGACGCCGACCACCGGAATCTTGCCGATGATCTCGTACGGTTTTGTCCGCGACGGCCGCTTGTGCAACTCGTCCGTGATGGCACGAAAAGTCTTGGACGTGCGCCACAACGTTCCGATGAGCGCGAACGGGCGCCAGGTCTCGTCGGCGCCGCCGGCTGATTTCTCGGCGAAGTCTTCTCCGGTGAGAAGCTCTCGAGACTTCGTCTCACGCCGGCACAGCACCGACGCCAGGAGGTCCACCTGCTGATCCCGTTCGGTCACTCCGTGTTCACGGGCAACCGCAACGAGCACAACGGCCTGATTCGCGAAGGCCAGCAGGTCCTGGATCGGCAACCGATTGAGGAGGACGCCGAAGATGCCGGGAAACGCGACGGCGACGGTGTTGAGTGCACCCAACCGGGTCGTCCACCACTTCGAGCGCTGCTCGTCGGTCATCACCGACCACGCCGCCGTCCCGGGGAACTTGACGACGTCGAGGACCCAAGCGGCCGCGTCCAACACCATCGCAGCAGCGTTTCGCTCGGGATCGGTCGGCTCGAACGTCCGACGTTTGATACCGAGCGGATCGCTGTAGGCGAGGTCGAGAACCGGGTTGATCCCCCACACCGCTCGATCGAGAACCTCGACGACCTTGCGGTCCCCCAGTACGTCAGCCATCAGGCAATCGCTCCTTCGCGTCGTGCATGTGTGGTGGTTCGTTCGCGTGCCGGACGTCCGATTCCCTCGGCGATGGCGCGCAGTTCTGCGACGGTCTTCTCGGAACCGTGTTCGGAGCCGGCCATCCGCGAGATCGTCTCTTCCATCAGCGTTCCGCCGAGGTCGTTGGCGCCGCCGTTGAGCATCATCTGCGTTCCGGTGATGCCAAGTTTGACCCAGCTGGTCTGGATATTGGGTATGCGGCCGTGCAGCATGATGCGTGCCAACGCGTGCGCAGCGCGGTTGTCCCGATTGGTCGGCCCTGGCCGTGAAGCGCCCGCCAGGTACAGGGGCGCGCTCTGGTGAACGAACGGCAGCAGCACGAACTCCGTGAATCCGCCTGTACGGTCCTGGATTCCGCGAAGAACGTTCAGGTGCCCGACCCAATGGTGCGGCTGATCGACATGCCCGTACATCATCGTCGAACTCGACCGCAGCCCCACCTCGTGGGCCGTGGTGACCACTTCGATCCATTCCGCCGTCGGCAGTTTGCCCTTGGTGAGGATCCAGCGCACCTCGTCGTCGAGGATCTCCGCTGCCGTACCGGGAATGGTGTCCAGGCCCGCCTCACGAAGGGCCGTCAGCCAATCCCTGATGCTCTCACCACTGCGCGATGCACCGTTCACGATCTCCATCGGAGAGAACGCGTGGACGTGCATCGACGGCACGCGCTTCTTGACGGCCCGGACCAGGTCGGCGTAACCGGTGACGGGAAGTTCCGGATCGATACCGCCCTGCATGCACACCTCGGTTGCGCCGGCGACGTGCGCTTCCCACGCACGGTCGGCGACCTGCTCTGCCGACAGCGTGAACGCGTCGGCGTCACCCTTGCGCTGCGCGAACGCACAGAATCGGCAGCCCGTGTAGCAGATGTTGGTGAAGTTGATGTTCCGGTTCACCACGTAGGTGACGTCCTCGCCGACGGCATCCTTGCGCAGCGCATCCGCCAGTGCCACAACGGCTTCCAGGCCCGGGCCCTCCGCCGTGGCGAGGGCCAGGTACTCGTCGTCGGAACATCCGGCCGGGTCGCGTTCGGCACTGCGGAGCGCAGCCAGCAGATCGGTGTCGACGCGAATCGGAGCACTGAGCTCGAGAACCTGTTCGCGCACGGTCTCCCAGTCGCCGAACGCACTGCCCAGGTCACTGCGGGTCTCGGTGTTGCGCCCGTCCGTGTCGATCTCGGTATTGAGATCGACGCGTCCGCTCGATTCCCACGACTCGTCCGGTTCCTGCCACGGCCGACCCACCGGCTTGGTGTCGGGCAAGGCGAGACCGGTCTTGGGATCCGCCAGCGCCTGCACGTGACCCGCAATACGCGGATCGATCCACGGAGCCCCGGCCAGGACATATGCCGGCTGAGCCGCAGTGCGTTCGGTCAGCGTGAAGCCGCCCTCGGCGCTGATCTCGGCCAAGGTCTCGAGATTCGGCCAGGGACGCTCGGGGTTGACGTGATCGGGGGTCAACGGTGATACCCCGCCCCAGTCGTCCACGCCTGCGCCGAGCAGCGCGAGGCACTCGCTGTTCGAGACGAGATTCGGCGGACTCTGGATCCGCATCGTCGGCCCGAGCAGCAGGCGTGCGACGGCGATGGCCGCGAGAAACTCGTCGAGTCCAGCATCAGGCGTATTGCGCATCGCGGTATCGGGCTTGGCCAGGAAGTTCTGAATGATCACTTCCTGGATGTGGCCGAACGCCTTCTGCGACTTGCGTATCGCCATGATCGACTCGGCACGTTCGAGGAAGTTCTCCCCGATGCCCACAAGAATTCCCGTGGTGAAGGGGATGTTCAGTCGGCCTGCGTCGGTCAGGGTGCGTAGCCGAACCGCCGGGTCCTTGTCCGGGCTGCCGTAGTGGCACTCACCCTTGTCGGTGAACAGCCGGGTAGCGGTCGTCTCGAGCATCATGCCCATCGACGGCGCAACGGGCTTGAGCCGCGAGAGTTCCTGCCAGCTCATCACACCGGGATTGAGGTGTGGGAGCAGGCCTGTCTCCTCGAGTACCCGGATCGACATCGCTCGCACGTAGTCGAGGGTGGAGTCGTAGCCGCGTTCGTCCAGCCATTGCTTGGCTTCCGGCCAGCGAGCCTCGGGGCGATCCCCCAGCGTGAACAACGCTTCCTTGCAGCCCAATTCGGCGCCTGCCCTGGCAATGTCCAAAACCTCGTCCGGTTCCAGGAACATGCCGTGCCCAGCGGCACGCAGCTTCCCTGGCACCGTGACGAATGTGCAGTAGTGGCACTTGTCCTGGCACAGACGGGTCAGCGGAATGAAAACTTTCCGCGAATACGTCACGGTGTTCGGCCGACCCGCTGCCAGCAGACCGGCATCGCGAACCTTGGCCGCCGAAGAACACAGATCGGTCAGATCGGTTCCCCGTGCCTGCAGCAGCGTTGCCGCCTCGTCGACGTTCAGGGTCGCTCCGTCGCGTGCACGACGGAGAACTCGCCGCATCGCCGACGCTGACGGGCCGGGCGACGGACTGGACGAGGCGGACGCGGAAATACCTGGCATCGGAAGCATGGTGGGTTTGCCGGAGTCATCACCAGTTCGGTTCACCTAGCGATCATGCGCCATGTGGGACGACTAGTGCCACCCGGTGCCAGAAGTAGGAGGCCTCACCGCCCCGACACCGCCTCGATCACGACGGCCGGTAGTCGTCGTCGACCGCAACCTCGACTCGTTGATCCACGACGTCAGCCACTGGCGCGTCGAGCGGAATGTCGGTCAGATCGGGTTCTTCAGGGGCGTTCGGATCTACGGGTGTCGATTGTTCGAGCGCATCTGATTCCGGAGCCTCCGGGTCGAATGTCGCATCTTGTTCGGTCATCACGTGCTCCCTTCGCGGTCGCCACACTCCACGATAGGGCCGATGTCGACAGATCGCCCCTCACTCGACCAAAGTAGTGCCCATGACTGCGCCGCAACCGCTGACCATGGCCGACCCGTTATGGCGACCCAGCACCAAAGCCCCGAGGCTGTGGGCAATCACTGCCTCACTGTTCTGGGTACCCGTCATCGTCGCCGAAATCGTCTGTGCCGTCTTGGTGCCCGGAATCCCGTCCTGGGTGGTCGGCACCGTATTCGCAGTCACCGTACTCTTCGCTGCCACCTACATTCTGATGGTCCCGGCGTGGCGGTATCGGGTCCACCGATGGGAGATCAGTGACACCGCGGTATACACCCGCACCGGCTGGTTCACCCAGGAGCGACGCATCGCACCGATCTCGCGCGTGCAGACCGTGGACACCGAGCGCGGACCGATCGACCGCATGTTGGGTCTGGCAACCGTCACGGTCACGACAGCGTCGTCGGCCGGGGCCGTGAAGATCTCCGCACTCGACCAGGAAGTCGCCGACCGCACGGTGGCTCAACTGACGGAGATCGCGGGTACCAACGTGGGAGACGCGACGTGAACGAGAAACAGTTGGGCGACCCGACCGCGATCGAGATCCCGGTAGAGGCGGAAACGGCAGCTGCCGAGGCCGCGGAAGAGGAACAGCCCTGGCTCCGCCTCGACCGACGCATGCTTCTGGTCCACCCCGTCAACGAAGTCGTCAAACTGCTCCCGGTCCTACTCGTCTCCGTAGTTCTCGGCAGCCAATCCGGAAACCACTGGTGGGGACTCGGCGTCGTCACTCTGCTCGTCATCTTCGGTTTGTTGCGGTATTTCACCACCACGTACCGAATCGGACCCGTCCACGTTCAACTGCGCACCGGGGTCTTCCAGAAAAAGCTGCTCTCCGTCCCGCGTAGCCGCATCCGATCCGTCGACGTCGAGGCCGGGGTCATGCACCGGTTGCTCGGACTGTCGATCGTGCGCATCGGTACCGGCCAGCGCGCCGGGAGCGGCCACGATTCGAACAAGTTCGAGCTCAACGCCCTGTCGACCGCCCTGGTTCCGGACCTACGCGCCGCACTGTTGGCCGGCGCCCAGCAAGCACGGCGACTGGAAACCCCGGGCACGCCGGTCGAAAGCATCACCGAACCGGTCGACACCGAAATCGGTCACTGGGAACCGAGTTGGGTTCGCTACGCCCCCTTTTCGTTCACCGGAATCGCCATCATCGCAGCCATCATCGGCATCTCGTTCCAATACGGCATCGGCACTGCCGTCGCGAAATCCTCGGCAGTGAGCGACAGCTTCGACTCACTCGAGAGCCTCGGCATCGCACTGATGGTCGTCATCGCACTCGTCGTGCTGCTGGTGCTGTCGAGTGCACTCGCCTGCGTCCAGTACCTGATCGCGTTCGGCAACATGAAACTCACCGACAACGGCCGCATCCTGCATGTCAGTCACGGCCTGTTGAAGACTCGGCAAACCACACTCGACCGCGCCCGCCTCCGCGGCACGACGCTCAAGGAACCGCTCCTGCTGCGATTGGCCCGCGGCGCGCGGCTCGACGCCATCATGACCGGGGTCAGCGCCGAGAAGAAGGAATCTTCGCTACTGCTCCCGCAGGGACCGCGCAGGGAAGCCGAGCGAGTGATGGCCACCGTGATCGGTGACTCACGCCAGGCGTCCGCCCCGCTGATCCCGCACGGCCCGGCCGCGCGGCGTCGCCGGTACACCCGAGCACTGTTCCTCGCCGCGGTGGCGTTCCTGGTCTGTGTGGCGTGCGCGGCTTCTGGACTCGATGTACCGATCTACGCGTGGTTCGGGGTCGCCGTACTCGCCATCGGTGGCACCGCCCTCGCCTTCGACCGATACAACGGCCTCGGCCACGCAGTACTACCCGGATGGTTGATCACCCGAAACGGCTCGCTCGATCGCCAGCGTCACAGTCTCGAATCCGAAGGTGTCATCGGATGGACGGTGCGCGAGACGTTCTTCCAACGACGCGCGGGAGTGGCAACCGTCGTCGCCGCGACGCCCGCCGGCACCGGAAGCTACGAGGTGATCGATCTCCCCGCCGAGAACGCGTGGGCATTGATCGAAGCCGTCACTCCGGGCGGTGGCGACGTGTGGGCAGGTCGTCGATGATGAGCCGCGCCAGCGAACCGAGACGCGATCGCTCCGGCTGGATGGTCGGAACACCGAGGAGTTCCAGCGGGGCGGCCGTCACCGGTCCGACGCAGTAGGTCGGTACCGGTCCGCGCATCGCTGCGACGAACCGCTCCAGCTCGCCCATTTCTTTTGCCGTGCTGAGCATCGAGGAGACCGCGGGGGCACTGGTGAAGGTCAGCGCGTCGATCGCACCGGAACGAACTGCAGCGACCAACGCGCGGACCGGCGACTGATCCGGCGGCCGGATCCACCGATAGACCGATACCGGAGTGACAACCGCGCCGATGTCGGCGAGGGAGGCGCTCAGGTCCGTCAACGGCTCCCATTCGGTGATGGTGCCGTGCAACTGGACTGCGATGCGCAAGCCTGCCGCTCCCTCGCTTCCGAGATGTGCCAGAACTTCCTCGGACGACTCACCCGAAGGCGACCATTCCTCGCGCAGTCCGGCGCCTCGGATGGCACCCGTCGCCTTGGGGCCGCGGGCGATGATGCGCGTGTGGGCGAGAGCCCCGAGGAACTCCTCGGTCAAACCCCACGAGGCGACGGCGTCAAGCCAACCCCTGAAGCCGATCCCGGTACTGATCACGACCAATTCCGGAGGATCGGCAATCAAAGCGGACGTCTGAGTCCTCAGGTCTCGATCGTCCACCAACGGCAGCACATGGATCACCGGTGTCCGCACGATCTCCGCGCCTCGACGTTCGAGGAGCGTCGCAAATTCTTCGACACGCCGTTCTGCGGTCAAGGCGATAGTCGCACCCGCCAAATCATGTTCAGCCACAGGCTGAGTGTCCCTTATGCACGGGTCAGTTTCCTACGCGCGCGCCGAGAACTATTGCGAGCTGAGGGTGGCAAGTCTGTTGATCGCCACTTTGAAGAGGAAAACGGCGGCCGGAGCGATCGCACCGACCAGCAGCAGGAAGGTCAGAGGGGACGAAAGCACGAGTACGTCGCCGCCGGGGCCGCCCACCATGCACACCAAGAACCCGACGATCCAACCGGCGAGCGGCAATGCGGCCCTACCCGGAGTCGTAACCGTGCGGGCGGCGATCACCAATACGAGGTTCGCGGTCGCGGCTACGAGAATGCTGATGGGAAATGCCGTCGTACCGAGATGAGTCGGCAAGAACAGGACGGACAACACCGCGCACAAGAATCCGTCGAAAATCAGGACGCCGAGGATGACAGGGTCGAGCCACGACAGCGACGTTCCTGTCGAGGCGTCCGTGTTGTTCTCGACGGTCGTCATGGTTTTGATAGTGGTCTATCGGTCGTCATCGCGCGAGCGCGGGGTCCCTCCCGACAAGCACCCCGGCTCGCGCCCGAAAAGCACGAAGCTGATCAGGGAACCGGCGGGAACCCGAGCAGAGTCAGCAAATGACTCTGCTGATCTGCGAATGCGTAGAGCGACCCGTAATACAAGTCGTGGTAATAACCAGCCATCGGACGCAACGAATCGACGAAGGCGACGATCTGGTTTTGCAGGTCCCAGTTGTACATTTCTTCAGCCCCCAGGCTTTGCTGTTACCGAAAGGACCACCCATCCGGTGACACGCATCACACACCACTACGGCGTCGATCGCAATGCCTGTGAGCCGACGCCCAGGTCAGCTGTGCAGCCCGCCGAACAGATCGCGCTCGCGGCCGTCCTCACCCACCGGACCGAGCGCGCCGGCGGCCAATACGAAATGCTCGACCGTCAGGATCGGTTGGACCACGTTGTTCGACAATGCGAACTCGGCTCGGCTCGGGGCTACCGTCACCTGAGTGGCGTGGGCGCTCAATGCCCTCGCCTTCGCATCGATGACGCCTCGAACGTCGATTGCCGTCGTCACGTCTGTGTCCTCGACGCTCGGCAATTCCCCGGGCTCGGGCAGACGCCAGTTCTCCGGGAACTCGGAAATCGCCGCGATGCCGCGTTCGAGTCCGCTGCGCTCGGTCACGGTCCAGTAGAACTTCGGAGTCGACCACGGCTCGCCGGTCTCGGGATACGCGGTCGTTCCTGCAGCTTCGACGGCCGCTGTCGTGATCGCGTGCGCCTGGATGTGATCCGGGTGCCCGTAGCCGCCGTTGGGGTCGTACGTGATCACGACGTGCGGCCGAATCTCACGAATGACGGCGACCACCGCGCCGACTGCTTCGTCGAGTCGAGCATTGACAAAAGCACGGGGATTGGCGGCCGAAGGTGTGCCGATCATTCCGGAGTCGCGATACCGACCGGCACCGGCGAGGAAGCGAGGAGCGGCACTGCCCAAAGCCGACAAAGCAGCGCTCAGTTCCGCGATCCGGTAGCCACCGAGTTGATCGGCCTCGGAAGCCACGAGCCCGGCCCACGCATCACCGATCACTTCGCCTTCCTCCCCCAACGTGCAGGTGAGGACTGTGACCTCGACGCCTTCGGACGCGTATCGCGCGATGGTGCCACCGGTGGTGATCGTTTCGTCGTCCGGATGTGCGTGTACCAACAGAAGTCGCTTCGCCGACGCGGTCACTTTTCCACCCTCACCCAGTCCGTAGCGTTTCCGAATATCCCCACCTGCACCGGCCCGTCGAGGACCACGCCCTCGACTCCGGTCCCGACCGCGACCAGCGCTCGGCTCTGCACGATCGGCAAAACCGCCGCAAGATCCCACAGCCTGGGTTCCGCATCGGCGATCAACGACCCCAGATCCCCGATGCCACTGAGCGCTTCGTCGATCCGACCTTGCAACGCCGGATCACACAGCCCGGACAGGTTGCTCGGAGCCTCGACGCTTGTCGTTCGGATGGGCTCCGGTGTCTGCGACGGCGTCGGTGCGGGCACTGCCGAACTTGTTGCCGGAGTGGAAGGT
The DNA here is from genome assembly GCF_029269915.1 of Rhodococcus sp. C3V. NCBI lineage: Bacteria > Bacillati > Actinomycetota > Actinomycetes > Mycobacteriales > Nocardiaceae > Rhodococcus > Rhodococcus sp. C3V. Next base: position 214,944 of record NZ_JARJBE010000011.1, on the reverse strand, counting down.
GCGCTCGGGCAACTGAACCGCGAGGCCAGCGAAGTGGCCGTGTCGGCGCCTGCCCGGCTCCAACCGACGATCATGTCGACGCGTCCTGTCGTCAGGTCCTCGCCGTAGAGTTCCTCCGGCGCCACCGATTCGACGGTCGCCAGGATTCCCACGTCACGCAATTCGTCGGCAGCGGTGTTTGCCACGGCGATCGCGATGTCGTCGTTTTCGGGAGCGCCGATCAGCAGTGTCAACTGGGCGCCGTCACGGACGATCGATCCGACCGTTCCAGTGCCCGTGACGATTCCGGTGGGCGGTGCCGTCAGGTAGCCGGCTGCAGTCAGCTCGCCCAGCGCTTGCTCCCTGGTCGGTTTCGGCGGCGCGGTGGGCGCATACCTTGGATCCGACGGAGCGAGGATCTGAGCTTTCACCGGGGCGGACGCCGATTCACTCCCTGCCGCCACCACGGCGAGCAGGTCCGGATCGAGCAGTCCCAGAACACCTTTACGCACCCGAACATCCGCGAAGTTCTTGCTTCGCCCGTTCACGTTGATGTCGAGAGTGCGCGGAACGTAGGAGAACGCCGTCCTGACACCCGGGATTGCAGACAGCTGAATATCCGTGGCACTACCCGAATGAACCTGCGCCACTTGGGCATCGTCGGTACGCAGCGCATCCGCCAACTGCGCAGCCGTTCCTCCGCGTCGCAGAACTATCTGATCCGGGTCTGAAGGCTTGCCCCAGAATCGGTCGTTGCGTTCGAGCACGATTTCGTCCCGGCCGCGGTCGACCGAGCGCACGTGAAAGTGGGCTCCCGACACCGGAATCCCCTCACTCAGGCCGGTGCTGAAACCGCCGGGAGTGTCCTTGATCAGGTGGGACGGAAGAATATCGGTGAACAACTCTCGCCATGCCGGATACGGCGCACGCATCACGACGTTGACCGTTTTGCCGCCGCCGGACGAGTTCACGTCGTCGATCATCTGATAGCCCGCGGGATTGACCACACCGGGAACCGAGATCATCTGCTGCCACAGGTAGCGAAAGTCTTCTGCCGCAATGGGAGCGCCGTCCGACCATTGGGCTTCGTTGCGCAGTTGGTAGCGAATCGTGAACGGGGCCTCCGACGTCACTTCAGCGGAAACGAGGAAAGAATCGTCGATCGCCCACTCCGTCGCGCCAGGTTGTGTGGGCGAATTGATCGGGCGAAACGCACTGGGCAGTACGAGGTTGCCGACTGCGGAGTTGACCGGCGACTGATCCGCGAGCAGGTGCGGGTTGAATCCGCCTCCCACCTCGTCGATTGCCACAGTGACCTGCTTCATCGCCGGAACGACCGGAGTCGGTGTGGGCTTGACGGTTTCGGTGCTCTCGACCGGAGGCGGCGGATCGGCTGTACATGCAGTCAGTGACAACGCCGTCACTGCCACTGCCAACGCCAGGTAGCGACGTCCTGAGGCCACAGACAATTCCTTCCGTACGGGGCCGCGTCGCCCCTTTGCAACTCGATTCCCTGGCAGATCTTTCGCCTGGAAACCATGAAGGCGAATGTACCTTTCCGCCGAAAACTCGGCTGAAAGGCACATCCGCCTGTCAGGTTGTAACCGACGAAAGACTACAGAGCAGCCTTGTCGCGTGCCTTGCTACGTGAACGCTCGCGAGCGCGCTCGGTTGCGTTGAGGTGCACCTTGCGGACGCGAACGTCCTCCGGGGTGACCTCGACGCACTCGTCGCTGGAGCAGAACTCCATCGCTGCTTCGAGTTCGAGCTTGATCGGTTTTGCGAGGGTCTCCATCACGTCTGCGGACGACTGACGCATGTTGGTCAGCTTCTTCTCGCGAGTGACGTTGATGTCGAGGTCTTCCTGACGCGGGTTGATACCGACGACGTGTCCCTCGTAGGTGTCTGCGCCGGGCTCGACGAAGAAGGTTCCGCGGTCGGCCAACTGGATCATGGCGAACGGCGTCACCGTGCCGGAGCGGTCCGAGACGAGCGAGCCGGTGTGGCGCGCACGGATCTCACCGGCCCACGGGCCGTATCCGTCGAACACGGCGTTGGCGATACCGGTTCCGCGGGTTTCCGTGAGGAAGTCCGTGCGGAAGCCGATGAGGCCACGCGAAGGAACGATGAACTCCATGCGAACCCAGCCTGCGCCGTGGTTCGACATCTGGACCATCTTGCCCTTGCGGTTGGCCAGGAGTTGCGTGATGGCGCCGAGGTACTCCTCGGGGCTGTCGATGGTCAGCTCTTCGAAAGGCTCGTGAACCTTGCCGTCGACGAGCTGCGTGACAACCTGCGGCTTACCGACGGTGAGTTCGAAGCCCTCACGACGCATCTGCTCGACGAGGATGGCGAGCGCGAGCTCTCCACGACCCTGGACCTCCCACGCATCGGGGCGACCGATGTCGAGGACCTTGAGCGAGACGTTACCGACGAGCTCCTGGTCCAGGCGGGACTTGACCATGCGTGCAGTCAGCTTGTGACCCTTGACGCGACCGACGAGCGGTGACGTGTTGGTGCCGATCGTGACCGAGATTGCCGGCTGGTCGACGGTGATGCGGGGCAGTGCGACCGGGTTCTCCAGATCGGCGAGGGTGTCGCCGATCATGATGTCCGGGAATCCTGCGACGGCGCAGATGTCACCGGCGACGGCGACCTCACCGGGAACGCGCTCGACACCGATGGTCGTGAGGAGTTCGGTGATCTTGGTCTTCGTGACGACGGGCTCGCCGTCGACCTCGCGGCACCAGGACACGGTCTGGCCCTTGCGCAGCTCGCCGTTGTGGATGCGAACGAGTGCGAGGCGACCGAGGAATGCGGATGCGTCGAGGTTGGTGACGTGAGCCTGCAGCGGTGCGTCGACCGAGCCCTTCGGCGCGGGGACGTACTCCATCAGCACCTGGAAGAGTGCGGTGAGGTCCTCGGCGTCGGGAGCCTTGCCGTTCTCGGGCTGCACGGTCGATGCCTTGCCTTCGCGACCGGACGCGTAGAGGACGGGAAGTTCGAGTGCGAGCTCAGCGGCTTCGGCGGCCTCGTCGGAAAGGTCCGATGCGAGGTCGAGGAGCAGGTCCTGAGCCTCGGTGACAACCTCTTCGATACGGGCGTCGGGGCGGTCCGTCTTGTTGACGACCAGGATGACGGGCAGCGAAGCGGCGAGTGCCTTGCGCAGCACGAAACGCGTCTGCGGCAGGGGTCCCTCGGAAGCATCGACGAGCAGGACGACGCCGTCGACCATGGACAGGCCGCGCTCGACCTCGCCACCGAAGTCGGCGTGGCCGGGGGTGTCGATGACGTTGATGACGGTGATGGAACCGTCTTCGTTGACCTTATGTACTGCGGTGTTCTTCGCGAGAATGGTGATGCCCTTCTCGCGTTCGAGGTCGCCGGAGTCCATAACGCGATCGACCAGCTCGGCGCGCTCCTCGAACGCGCCGGACTGACGAAGCATGGCGTCGACGAGGGTGGTCTTGCCGTGGTCGACGTGTGCGACGATGGCAACGTTACGGAAGCTGGTGATGGTCACGCGATGGCTCTCCTGGCTGAGTTGATTCGGCCACGCGAAAGTCAAGTCGCACGGCTCTTCTGGTGGCCGCTGCACGAGTGTGTGATCCGAATCAGGGCACGAATCGCCTGAGAAGGCACCGCGGCCTAGTAAATACTACTCGCTCCGGGCTGATACTCCTGCATTGTGCGGCCTCTATCACCGCCCCCACCAGCGAATAGTGATCTGCACCACGCCGATGCGCGTAGGATTACGACCTGGAGAAACAGGTCATTTAAGGGTACGCTAACCTCGTTTCAAGAGCGGGCTCTCCGCCGTAGTGAAACAGGAAAGCCGCAGCGTCACATGGGAAAAGTCAAGGCAAGCAAGGTCTCGCAGCTCAAGCCGAAGAAGAAGTGCTGCCGCAAGAAGACGCGGTGCATCAAGTGCCCCGTCGTCATCATGCGGATGAAGAAGCTCGAGAACGAGGGCGCATCCAAGAAGGAACTGAAAGCGGGTCTCAAGAAGGCTCGTGCGGCGTAAGCGCGCTCAATTCCGCGAGTAACTCGGGGATCCAGGCTCGATCGTTGTCCACCAGATCCATCGACAACAGTTCTTCGGCGTCGACCCATGTCAATTGAGCATGGTCGAGCGCGACCGGTTCTCCCGACACCAACTCCGCCCGGTAGGCCCGCAGGACCAACCCCGGCGACAGTGGCACGTCGACACCGATTCTGGCGCCGCATCTCACCTCGACCGCCAGTTCCTCGAGCAGCTCCCGCGCCAACGCGTTCTGTGGCGATTCGAATTCTTCGACCTTCCCGCCCGGCAGCTCCCAACGACCGGCCAAAGCCGGCGGACTCGTCCGCTGCGCGAGGAGCAGCCTTCCCTCGCGGAAGATCGCACCGGCGACAACTTCCCGATCCCTTGCAGGTGCATCACTCATCGCACCATGATGGAGTATGGCCACTTTGTTGTCCGACTCCGCGATCCAAAACGCTCTCGACGAACTGCCCGCCTGGCAACTGTCGCCAGGGTCGATCACTCGCACGGTCGACTCCGCGACATTCCCGGACGCCATCGCGCTTCTTCAACGCATCGCGGCAGTCGCCGAGGCCGCGGATCATCATCCCGACATCGACGTTCGCTGGCGAAAGGTCACGTACACGCTTTCGACACACTCGGCGGGCGGTCTCACGGAACTGGACTTCGACCTTGCCCGTCGAATTGACGTACTCGTCGACGATTCGGTTCGTTTCGACTGATCTTCGAGTGAACAAACCTCGCAATCTGACGTAACAGTTGCATCAACTTTCACATAGATCACTTCAGTCACAGGTATGGTCGCCGTAAATCACGATCGAGGCCGGTCATGCCATAGACTCCCCCCGGTGCGTAGCTGCTCAGCAACTGAACAGCTGTACAACCCGGGGGCTCTGTACATAGAGTGACCCCTCGAGCCGTCAAACGCGGAGCTCGCCTAGGCGCCCGCGCGGTATGACTAAGGATGGGGAAACAGTGCTTCGAACCCGAGGTATGCGAAAGGCGTTCACCGCCGTCGCTATTGCCGCAGTAGCAGGACTGGCATTGCCGGCACAGGCAATGGCCGATCCGGCAGCACCGCCCGCACCCGAAAGTGTGCCGATCGAGTTCCTCGCATCGTTTGCGCCCGCCATCATCGGCGCCGCCGCAGGTCCGGCCGATGTTGCAGGCGGACCGCAGCAAGCGTTGCTCGACCAGGCTCGCGCGATCCTGAACTCCCCCGGCATTCCGCCCGAGATCAAGGCCACCCTCGAGAAGGTCATCACCTTCCTCGACGGCAGCGGCGGCGGCGGACCGGCGATCCCGGACGAGAACGCCCCCGTCATCGCGCAGTTCCTCTACCCGACGCTTGGCAAGGGCTGCATCTCGGCCACCGCCGATTCGGTCGGAACCGCACTTGCCGTTCCCGGCCCGGCTCACCTGCCTCCTCCCGGTCCCGCTGCCGGTCAGGCCGGATTCGTCTTCACCGCTCTCGGTACGGCTCCCGCCGTCGACGACCAGCCGGTGCCGATGACCGTCACCTGGGTCAACATTGACAACCAGCGCAGCGCCACCCAGAACTTGACCAACGCCGCACGCATCAACCCGGACGGCCCAGCCACTCTGTCGGCTATCGCCGATACCGGCCCCGGACGCGTTCTCTCGGTGATCAGCGGTTCGCTGACCACCCAGCCGGAAGGCGCAGATCGCATCACCTGCAGCTTCCTTCCGACCGTGGGCATGTTCGCGGTAGCTTGATCGAAGTCTTGTGAAAGGGACCCACCGAATTTCGGTGGGTCCCTTTTGCATCTCCGATCACCGTGATAGACCCGATAGATGGGACATCTACGAGTGGACATCACGCACGGTCGTCCAGAGAAGAAATCCGGCCCAGACCAGTCGATACGGTCACACAAGTCGACGCGATCGATACTGTCCATCCGATCCGAGGGGTCCATTCTCTCGATCGGATCGGCGTACTCGATCCTGTCGATCGGTAGCGTCGGCTCTTTTCTTTCGATCGGAAGCATCGGGTCTACGGCGTCGGTCCTGAGTTCGGGCTCGTTCGCCAGTCTCGGGTCCGCGCTGTCCGGTCTCTCACGTTGGTCACTGCTCTCCTGGCGTGGAAATCATGCAGCCCCCGAAGAACACCCGAAACTTGTTGTCATTGCGCCGGAATCGGATTCGAGCGATCCGGACCGCTCACTACGATCCGTCTCGCACTCTCAGACCTGATTCGGTCGCGGCCATTCGCGGCCTTCCAGCGCTTCGACCGAGGTATTGAATTGCCGCAGTAGGTCACCGAGCGCGAGACGCTGCTCCGGCGTCCACTCGCGGAGGACCTTTTCGACACCGGCTGTCGAATGTTCGCGATCAGCACGAAGTTTCGACAGCCCCTGCGCCGTCGGCCGGACCTTTCGCGCGAGCCCTCCGTCCGGATCCTCCACTCGCTCCACCAAGCCCTGACGCCTCAGCGCGCCGATCTGCCGGTTGATGGTGGAGATGTCGAGCGAGAAAGCGCAGGAGAGCTCCTTGAGGCTCATGGGATGTTGCAATTCCAGTCGACCGAGCAGTAGATACGCCGACCGGTCCAGATGAAGTTCGGCCCGTTGTGCGAGCGCGTGGTAACGCGAGAGCAGAGTCAACTCGTACTCGATATTCACCAGATCAGGGTCCCGGTCCATCCTCATATTGTGCAGACTACACACGATGTGTAGCGTGCACACTGGGGCGAACGCACCAATCAGAACACGCCATGGCGGGAGCCGCATGTCCGTTCACGCAGGGTCGTCCAATGTCGACGAGAAAATCCCCGACACGAACTACGCATCCTCGGGTCCAGTGCTCACCGTTCTAGGACTGTGCGGAATCGTCGTCGCCTTGATGCAGACGCTGGTAGTCCCCATCATTCCGCAATTGCCGCACCTGCTGAACTCCACTCCCGCCGACACCTCGTGGGCGGTCACCGCAACACTCCTCGCCGCCGCGGTGATCACGCCGATCAGCGGGCGCCTCGGCGACATGTTCGGCAAGAAACGAATGCTGCTGGTCAGTCTCGGGATGGTCGTTCTGGGCTCGGCCATCTGCGCGATCGCACCTTCACTGATCGTGCTCGTTGTCGGCCGAGCACTTCAAGGAGCATCGGTCGGGGCAATTCCATTGGGCATAGCCATCATTCGTGACGTTCTTCCACCGAAGAAAGTGGCCGGCGCCATGGCGGTCATGAGCGCCACCCTCGGCGTCGGCGGTGCGATCGGACTGCCGATCGCCGCGGTGATCGCCCAGAATGCCAACTGGCACTTCCTCTTCGTCACATCGGCAGCGTTCGGGCTGATCTGCATCGCACTGGTTGCGTTCGTCATTCCCGAATCGACCGTACGACGCCCGGGACGTTTCGACTTCGTCGGTGCGCTCGGCCTCACCGTTGGTTTGATCACCCTGTTACTCCCCATCACCAAGGGCGGAACCCGGGGATGGGGCGACGCGAAAACCCTGGGGCTCCTTGCGGTTTCCGCGCTCAGCTTCCTGGTGTGGGGATGGTGGGAACTTCGACGCAACGCACCGCTGGTGGACCTCCGCGTATCGGCCCGGCCGCAGGTTCTCTTCACCAACTTCGCGTCGATCGCCGTCGGTTTTGCCATGTACGGCAATTCTCTGACGCTCCCCCAACTGCTCATGGCACCGACGTCCACCGGTTACGGACTCGGACTGTCCATGGTTGCAGCGGGACTCGCACTGGCCCCCGGCGGACTCGTCATGATGGCGCTCTCGCCCGTCTCCGCTCGAATTTCGGCTTGGCGCGGCCCGCGAATCACGTTGATGCTCGGCGCCCTCGTCATCGGATTGGGTTACGCCTTCGCATATTTCACGGTGTCGAGTGTCTGGCAGGTCGCCGTGGCCGGAATGTTCATCGGAGCGGGCGTCGGGCTCTCGTACTCGGCCATGCCGGCCTTGATCATGGGCGCAGTCCCCATCACGGAATCTGCAGCCGCGAACGGACTGAACTCACTGATGCGATCGATCGGCACGTCGACGTCTGCCGCGATCGTGAGCGTCGTCCTGGCCGGAATGACCATCACCGTCGGCACCGCAGTGATCCCCTCGTTCGAGGCGTTTCGTGCCACGTTCCTGATCTCCATCGCCGCCGCCGTCGTGACGATGGTGTTCGCCGGGTTGATTCCCAAACAGAAAGTCTCGTAAGGGAATCAACCCGGCGGAGGACTCACTTCTCCGAAGAGCCTTCGATGCTGCCCGTCTGCAACTTCGACAGAAGTGTGTAGATGAAATTGATGATGATATCCACGTGGTGCCCTCTCACATAACGGGTCCCCGACCCGCCAACGACGGTACCGCAGAACTCTTCTCCATCGAATCGCCGACAATCAATTCTGCAACGTGTTCTAATTTGAGGCGACGACTACCCGAGGAGCCTTTCATGACCTGGACACGCACCGAACTCGAAGACGCCTTCGCGGGTTACCAGAACACCGTTGTCGAGTGCACTCGTTCCGGCGATTGGAACGCCTTCGCGGACATGTTCACCGAGGACGTCGTCTACGTGGAACACGCTTTCGGCACCCTCAATGGCCGAGAGGCCGTACGCAAGTGGGTCACTCGCACGATGACGGAGTTCCCGGGGCACCGCATGACCGAATTTCCAGCCAACTGGTTCGTGGTCGACGAGCAGCGCGGATGGATCGTGTGCGAGATCGACAACCCGATGGAGGATCCGGGTGACGGATCCAAGCACGGAGCCGCCAACATCACGATCCTGCATTACGCCGGCAACGGACTGTGGTCTCGCGAAGAAGACGCCTACAACCCGATGAACTTCCTGTCGATGGCAAAAGCATGGTGCCTCGCCGCGGAAGCGGCGGGCACCCTCCCCGACGACGCCAAGGCCTGGCTCGCCAAATTCGGCGCTATGGTGCGATAGATCCTGTCGGCAACGAGGATCCGACCGGCTGGGCCGGACCGACCGCACCGGCCAACGACCACTGCCCGTAGTCCCGAGTGAGGATCGAGTTCAGATCCACGCCGACGCCGTCGACCTTGCGCTTGTCGATCTCGAACTGATGCAGGTTTGCCCGCGGGTGCACATACCCTGCGGGCGAGCCCCAATTGTGCTGCCAGAACCAGGTTCCGACGCCGGCACTGATCATTGCGTCGATCACGCGAGTGTTTCCGTAGACGCCGAGCGCTCCGTTGCCGACAACCGAGGCCCACCCCTCGAGGTACGGCGCGATCAGCGTAGTGATTTCAGTACTGGTCGGGTTGTCGTCGATCGACGCGTAGATCGGCCGACCGGACGGCCCACCAGCCGCCGCATGTAGTTCGAGGCCACGGGCAGCATGACGCTTGCCCGCTTCGCGGGCCCCGCGCCAGTCCGCCGTTCCGCCCTTGCCGAATTGATAGCAAGAAACGACTTGAAGTCCGGCCGCGGTCAACGCGTCGGTTTCCCGCGCCAGTACGGGCTTGCCGACCATCCAATCGGCGCCCGGGCGCCTGTCCGAGACGTATCGAATGGCGCCCGCATACCCGGCGGCCTTGATTGCCTGAGCGGACGGCACACCGGCGGCGTAATCGAGCAGGGTCCCGAGCGAACCGGCATTGGCCACCGACGTCGTACCGCTCAATGCAGCGAGTCCGGCAGCCGCCGATCCAGCCGCTGCGTACTTGAAGAGGTTTCTTCGCGAGACGTGCACAAAGCTCCGATCATCGGCGTGTCCCGCTCGAAGTGGCGGGCAGGCAAGCTATCTTCTTTCGCTCGCATTCCACCACAGTCACATCAACCCCGCCATGCACTTGGTCAACAATGCTCACATTGTCACCAAATTTGGACGCCTGACAGACAACAGTGGCCCCCGAAGGCATCGCCTTCGGGGGCCACTGAGTCGGCCTAGCGGCCGGAAGCTATCAGCTGAGCGAGGTGAAGAAGCTCAGAGCGCTGAAGAGATCAGACGCGTTGCTGAAGAAGTCGTTGAGGAAGGTGAAGGCATCCGAGAATTCTGCGCTGCTCATGCGATGTGCTCCTGTCGAAGATACGGTCCAGAGGATTGCCGCCACGTGAGTGGCTGCTGGCGATAAGAGTAGAGGCCTTCCGTTACTTCCGCGACACCAAATGTGTCCGGGACGTTACATTTCGACCCCTTCGGGGCGCGGACATACACACAGGTAACACCCACCGGCAGTGATCAAACTGTCACCTAAGGACGATTTATTGACGTATTCCGAACATCGTTCCCGATAGCAGCTACCGCACAGCATCAAACCTGTAGGGCGACCACAAGATTGGCAAGCCTTACTTAACAGGATGGGTGTTGCTCCCGATAGAGTGCGTACCAGCAGATTGGCCAAATCCCCCGCGGCAATGTAGCCACGCGAGCTTAGTGCGGGCGCAAACATTCAGCCACAGTTCGAGTTAGCGAGATCTTTACGCCGAAAACGACCGTCCCGACGGCCCGCGAGACAGTACCTATCGGTCGTCATGGTGACGCTATTCACACTGATTTGAGGAACTCCCGGCACCGATAACAACCGGATCTCGACACCGATTGGACGTTCGAGGGCACAGTGGAGTTCATGAACCTCACAAAAAAGAAATCCTGGAGTGAGCTGTCACCCGCGCAGCGCCGCGTCGTCTCCCTGCTCGCAACGATTCAGTCCCTGTTGGCGATCGCAGCGTGGACCGACCTGGCGCGACGCCCTGCCGATACGGTCAACGGCAGCAAGAAGAAGTGGGCGGCGATCATCTTCGTCAACTTCTTCGGACCGCTCACCTACTTCCGCCGAGGCCGGATTCAGTCGAAGTAGTCCCAGAACTGCAGCCACTTCACGGAGGCGAAGAGCGTCAGAGTCACGACGTACACCGCAATTACCGCTGCGCCACCGCGCCAGTTGGTGCGGGGAACGGCGCCGTCGACCGGGTCGAGCCAGTGGCGGAACCACCTGGTGACCGTCGGCATCAGGAACCACGTCATGGCGCCGACGCTGACTATCTGGCTCAACCACATCGACAGCCACGGCGGCGCTCCGATCCCGTCGAGCAGCGGCCCGAGAAACCTCGACAGCGTCATCACCGTCGGATAGAGGACGAGCAGGATGATCATCGCCGTCTTCCAATTCGGCGTCGCGCGAGTCTGCCCGTTCTCCGTGCGCAGAATGGTGCCGAACGGTGTCGACCGCGTGGTCTCGGTGAAGTCCTCGGCCAACTCGGCCCGCAGTTTCGGTAGTGCTGCGGCCCTCTCGGGCGACGCCATCCACACCGCCAACTGCTGCTCTGTCCGAAACCGGAGGACGGACTTCCACTGGGTGGAGTCGGTGACCGACCGCAACAACATCACCGACTCGTAGCCGGAGAATCGCGAACTGAGATCGATGAGGTGTCGTTGCGTTCGCAGAAACTCGTTCTCCTTACCCACGACGACGGCGTGGTCGTACACACCGATACCGGGCGGCGGCAGCACGCCGTCGATCAGAACGAGATCACTCGTCTGCGCCAGAATTCCCGTTGCAGCAGCTGATCTTTCGAGATCGCGGCGATCAGTCGACTCCAGCCAACGATGAAGATCGTCGGCACTGTCGAAAGTGACGGACACGCCGTGCGACACCGGTTCCGGTTGATCACTGATGCCACAGCTCAGGTAGCCGTCGAATCGACCGGCGGTCTCGGCCGCACGCTCGACCCACGCCCGGAATCCCGAACTCGTTCGGTGGTACCCGGTGATGGCAGTTGCGGACACGTCAGCCCGATATCCGGCGCCCTTGCACGTACACGTGCGCAATCGCGGGCTCGCGCATCGCCATCAGGAGCCCGAAGAGCGTCTGGTCGCGGGCGAGTATCGGATCATCCGAACGCGTTCCGTAGTTGACGAGCCCGGCGAGCGGCGGCCACCCGGACGGATCGATCACCAGGAAGTCGGCCTCTTTGCCCTCGTCGAAGTTGCCGATCCGGTTCTCCATGTCCAGCGCGCGAGCACCGGCGAGTGTTCCGGTGAACAGCAGTTCGGCAGGGTGCATCGACACTCCGTCGTCGCCGGCTTCGGAGATGTGAACCTTGAAGGCGTCGCCGAGGACTCGGGTGAGCAGGCACTCGTCGCCGCCACCGAAGTCCGATCCGATCGCGATGTTGACCCCTGACGCAACGGTTCGTTTCCACGGCATGGTGCCGGAGCCGAGAAACTGCTGGGAAGTAGGGCAATGTGCGATCGAGGTTCCGGTCTCGGCCATTCGTGCGAGTTCGGAGTCCTGGCAGTGCACCGAGTGCGCGAGTATCGCGCGTGGACCCAGGAAGCTCTTTCCGCCGACCTGTGAGCCGGGGAGGAACTTGCCGTCGTACGTGTCGAGATAGGTCTCGACCTCGTACTCGGCGAGTGTGGTCGCCACCTCGCCGGTTCCGGGCCGATTGTTCTCGTTGAGATGACTGTGGAAGTAGACGCCCCGGTCACGGACGGAGTCGTACAACTCCCCCAAGTCCTTCAGCGTCCGTGTTGTCACCGCGAGAGAGAAGCGGGGAACCACTGCGACGTGAACGAGCGCAGTGTTCACGTCGCCGGTGTCGGCCGCGTGCCACTTGTCGATCTCCTCGCGGGTGAGTCTGATCGCGTCCTCTTCCGAGGTGATCAGCGCGGCAGCGGAGGCCGGGCCGGTGGTCTGAATCCCACGTCCGCTGACCACTCGAAGGCCGCGTTTCAGAGTTTCCGAGAACAGGGCGTCCTGCGCGTGCGGGAAGGCCGATCCGAACACCATCGCGGCCGTGGTTCCCGTGGCGACTCGGCGAGCGCAGAAGGCCTCGGCAGCGTGCTGGGCGAATTCCGGATCAGCGAATCTCGATTCGGAGGGAAAGACGCACAGGTCGAGCCACTCGAGGAGTTGGCCGCCGCCGTAGGCGTCGCCGGCGTAGGTCTGCGGGAAATGAATGTGTGCATCGACGAATCCGGGCAGCAGGAAACCCGGTCGGTGGTCGTGAATTTCGCCGCCCGCGAGGTCTCCGGGGAGCGATTCGAATTCTCCGCAGTAGACGACCGTTCCGGCATCGTCGATCGCCAAGACGCCGTCGGGGATCGAGACGAGCGACTGCGCCGCATCCTCGACCGTCGGACGACCGGAAATGTGGAAGACATGGCCTCGATGAAGGTGCGTCACTTACTGAGCAAAGCACAAAACTACCCGGCGTCGCGCGGCGAATGCTGTCCTTTTTGTCAGATATTGGGATCAAGCAAGAGTTGCATGCCAAACAAGAGCCGCAGCCAGCGCACCGGCACCGTTCAACGACCAATGCAGAGCAATCGGCGCAATGAGGCTGCCGCTGCGATGACGAAGCCAGGTGAATACGAGACCGGCCGCAGCGGTGGCGAGAACGGCTCCGAGGATGCCGGCGACCTGGCCGACGACTCCGGTACCGAGAAAGCCGGACAGCCCTTCGTTACCGCTGGTCAAACCCATCGACGACGCGATGTGCCACAGTCCGAACATCAGAGAACCGGCAGCGGCGACGCCGCGGAATCCACTGACCCGGTTCAACGTGCCGTGCAGGACGCCACGGAAAGCCAACTCTTCGGGAATGACGGTCTGCAGCGGGATCACGATCATCGACGCGATGATCGCGCCGGAAATAGTGGCGTAGCGATCCGCCATGAAGAAGGTGCGTGTGAGCGGAAGCAGAGCGCCGACGGCGACAACCGTCAGGACCAGGCCGACGGCAGCAAGCGCGTACTTCGAACCTCGCCGCAGGTCACGACGGGACAGCCCCAATTCTGCCCAACCCATTCCCCGGCGCTTGGTGAGCGCCAACAGGACGAGAGCAGAGATGGGTACCGTCGCGATGCTTGCCCAGGCGGTGGTGAAATGCGCGATCAGATTGGTTCCCACCAGCACCACGACCACAACAGCGATATCCACGTATGCATGCATCCGCGGAAAACGAGGAGCGGTCGCTTCGATCTCCACTGGACCGATCTCCACTGGGCCGCCGCTCGTTAGCTGAAAGTTCACTTTGCCCAGTGTACCGGCGCACGAGAACTGCCCGCCACTGTTTGCGAACACGCTCACAGTGACGGGCAGGTCCCGAAACAGCTCTGATCAGGCGCCGAGCGTGCTCGCAAACTTCGGAACGGCGTTGTCGATTGCGTAGGTCAACCCCGGTACCGAGCCACTCGAGAACGCATTGACGAGTGCCGGGTCATCGAGGATCAACAGATGTCCCTCCTGAGCCGACGGGATTGCGCGCAGTAGCGGATCGTTCGCAAACGCACTGCTGTCGAGGAAGATCGGAAACAGCACCGTGAGATCCGCGTCGAACAGGTTCAGGTTCTCGTTGGCGACCGGGATGTAGAAGTTTCCGGTGGCTTTTTCGGTGATCGCCGTCGGGATCGTGAAGCCGAGGCGCGTCATGAAGTCTGCGCGTGCGTCGCCGGGTACGTACGCGCCGTAACCATCGGAACTGTAGGCGCCGACGGCCGCTGTCTTACCCGCAAAGCTCGGATTGGCGGCAATTGCAGCGTCGAACTTGGCGTTGAGGCCGGACAGTACCGCCTTTCCTTCTGCTTCCTTGCCGAGAGCCTTCGCGACGAGTTCGGTCTGCTGCTCGACCGTCGTCCCGTACGCAGTGGACAGACCCGGCGGCGGCCCGACCGTCGGCGCGATGGCGCTGAGCTTGTCGTAGGTGGCCTGCGTGTTGTCGCTTCTCGTCCACAAAATCAGGTCCGGGTCGAGAGCAATGACGTCCTCGATGCTCAGGTCCATGGTTCCGAGGATCTTCGGATCCGTGGTGAACTCGTCCGCAATCCAGGGTCCGACGCCCTTGCCACCGAACGCCATCCAGTCCGCGACACCGACCGGCTGTGTTCCGAGGGCAAGTGCCGTCTCGGCGTCCGACCAACCGAGCGCAACGACGCGCTGCGGGTTGGCCGGGACCTCGACGTCGCCGAACATGGTCGAGACGGTTGCTCCCGCCTCCGCGGGTGCGTCAGCGCTGTCGCTGCTGCAGCCGGCAAGTCCGGCGACGGCGAGCGAGGCCGCCAAGGCGGTGACTGCAATCTTCGTTCGAGAGACTTTGATTCGCATGGTTACCAGCACTCCTCCAACGCTCCAGCGAGAATTAGGGAAGGCTAGCATCAGCTAACGAAGGCTGTCGCTCATCGGCCAGATCGTGTTCAGGACGCGTCTGCGGCCCGTTCGAGCTCCGCGATGTCGATCTTCTTCATCTTCATCATCGCGTCCGTGGCGCGTTGCGCCTTGGCCCGATCCGGATCCTTCATCAGTTCGAGAAGACGATTCGGGACTACCTGCCAGGACAATCCGAACTTGTCCTTGGCCCATCCGCACGGGCCCTCTTCCCCACCCTCGGTCAGCCTGGACCAGTAGTGATCGACCTCAGCCTGATCGACGCACGGAATCTCGAAAGACACTGCTTCCGAGAACGTGAACATCGGCCCGCCGTTCAATCCGGTGAATCGCTGACCGCCGAGTTCGAAGCTGACGGTCATCACCGATCCCGCAGGCATTCCGGAAGGCGATCCCTCGACGTACCGTTCGATTCCCAGGATCTGCCCGGAACCGAACACCGAGATGTAGAAGTTCGCTGCTTCTTCTGCTTGGTTGTCGAACCACAAACAGGGAGTGATGGAAGGCATGTTCTGTCCTTGTCGACGAGGTTACGAATCAGGTGTACAGGGTTATAGACCCGGCCCGAAGCGGAAACTCATCGCAAGGAATTACTCAAGCCGACAACGCAGAGTCGAGCATCGGCCAGGAGCGAACGAGTTCGTCGCGCCAGTACGGCCAACCGTGCGTCCCCACCGGTTGAGCGCTGCGGGTGACATCGACTCCGCGATCGCGCAACACCTGCGTGATCTGGTCGGTGCACAGGTTCGATCCCAGTTCCATGACCCCGCCAACGACCAATACCCGGCCCAGGGCAGGAGTATCGAGAGTTTCGTGCGGACCTGGTAGTCCCGATCCCGAGGCGAGATACACCTTGGTGCCGCGCAGCTTGTCGGCATTGGCGAAAACGTCGTGCTCTTGCCAAGCCTCGCTGCCGGCCGGACCCCACATCTGCTCCGAACGGGCATTTCCGTTGATCACCACAAGATCGGTCAACGCCTTGCCGAATCCTCCGACGGTTGTGTAGCAGCCGCTGTAGCCCGCGACCACGTCGTACAACCCGGCCGAGCGTTGGGCCAGAATCAGCGCGGCTTCTGCACCCATCGAGATCCCGCCGATTGCGTTGTGCCCGTTGGTGGCGAACCTCGTGTCGATCAGTGGGGGAAGCTCTTTCGTCAGGAATGTCTCCCACTTCAGACGACCGAATTTCGGGTGGTCTTCCTGCCAATCGGTGTACATGGTGCCGGTTCCACCGATGGGGAGTACGACGTTCACGTTTTTGTCGGCAAAGAACGGGACGATATCGCCGTTAGCCGGAGCCAGCCAGTTGTTCTCTTCGATCTGCCCGGAATTGCCGTCCAGGAGATACAGCGTCCCGCGCGGTTCCGAGCGGTCGGCAGGAAGCAGCACTTTCACCTGCATGGTGCGCCCCATGGCGGGACTCGCGACGTCGAGAAGAACCAAGCGCGAAGACAGTTCGGTGACACTCGTTATCTTCGGGGTCTCGTCGGCGAGCGCGGTCGAGGGCAACGCAAGTAGTGAAATCAAGGCGAGCGCGCCGACGAGAACGACGCTTCGAAGGCTTGCTCGATGGGGCCTCACACGCCGAGCGACGCGGCGATCATCGGCCACGAGTCGTGTAAGTCGTCTTCCCAGTATCCCCATGAATGCGTTCCTGCCGGCTTGAAGTTGTAGCGAATGTTGTTCATACCCAATGCGTTCGTCCTGTCCGCAAGCTGGGTGGTGCAGTAGTGAGTTGCCGCCTCGATTCCGCCACCGAGAACAAGTTGCAACGCCAAATCTGTGACGTCGTTGTCGATCCGCGGATCGGCAAGTGTGTCGTACGGACCCGGAATTCCGGTTGCTGTTGTGATGTACATAGGGACTCGAGGTAGCTTGTCCGCGTTGACAACCGGATCGTGAGCCGGCCAACCCGGACCATCGTACGGACCCCACATGTTTTCCGCGTCACCCCCACCCACGGCAACCACGAGTTTCACGAAGTTCTGCCCGATGCCCGGACTCGTCATCGCGCACCCGCTGAAGGACCCGACACTGTTGTACAGCGCGGGCGCCGCCATAGCCAGATCCAGTACCGACGTGCCTGCCATCGACAGGCCTGCCAGTGCGTTCTCGCCGGTCGTCGCGAACATTGAATCAATGACTGGCGGTAGTTCTTCCGTCAGGAACGTGGTCCACATGTTGACCCCGTTGTTGTTGCCGGATTTCGCGAGGCCGGGGTCCGGCCGCTCCCAATCGGTGTAATAGCTGAATGCTCCACCGAGAGGCGTGACCACGTTGACGTGCTTGTCCGCGAAGAACTTCGGTGCGTCGGTCCGCACCGACCACGTCGCGTCGTCTTTTCCTCCGTCTACTCCGTTGAGTAGGTAGAGCGTCGGAGCAGGCGTCGAAGTATCAGCCGGCCGCAAGACCTGCAACGGAATGTCGCGCCCCATCGACTGTGAGTACACCGAGATGTCGACCAGCCTGCTGTCCGCCGACTGAGCGTGACCCGGTGCGGTGAGGAGCTGGAACCCACACACTGCCGTGGCCAACGCCACGAAGACACGGAAAACCGTTCGTAACGCACGAGTCTCGATCATCCGGGTCACTCTCTTCGGCAGCGGAACCTTTCGAACGGTACCGCCTGAAACAGGCAAACCCGACGTGATCGGAAAAACTCGATCCGGTCGACACGGAAAGGCTCACGCACCGAGCGCGTGAGCCTTTCTCGTCAGACGAAGCTTACTTGGGCGTAACAGTGCCGCCACTGAGCTCGGTCAGCGAATTGAAGAATGCGGTGCCGACGTTGTTGACAGCCGTGATGACGTTCCCCACGATTTCGAAGGATCCCATGAAAACTCCTACAGTTGTTTAGGTCTCGGTCACCCGAGCGGAATTTTGAGGTCGAACGGTCCGATTCCGGCGAGCGGGATCAGAGGAGCGGCTTGAGGCTGCCTGTGTTCGTCTGAACCGAACCGATGAAGGTTTCGAACAACTGGTCGCCGGCACCAAGCGAGCCCATGCCCTTGAGTGCAAGTTCGACGATCGACATCAGTGAACCCATGTGAATCTCCTAGAGAAGTCAGAGGTCAGCTGCCAAAAGCACCCGACAGTGCTGTGACAGCTGCGTCACATCTGTAATGTATCCGTGACGTGGGTAACAGTAATCATACGAACGACCAGTTGGCAAAGGATTCCGACAATGGGGTCATTATTTCGACTAATAAGGTCTGCTACTGAAAAAATTCCGGCCAATCGGTCGAATTTGACCAATTCTGTCGCCGCATTGATCAACCGCCCCAAATCCTGCGGTTACCCACCAGTAAACTGAAATCATGTCTAGCGCAACCTCACTCACGCAGGTAGCTAATTTCCGGTGGCACCGCCATCAACTCGACCGAGCGGTTGTCGGTGACGCCGATCACAGCGATTGCAGCATTCTCGATCTCGGGATTCAGAACACCGGACCTGACGGAGCCGCCTGGGCCCTGCGGATCCGCGGCGTCCGCGTCGACGCCACTGAGCTCGCTCTTGCCTGGACGTTGCGCGGAGCCCCCCACTATTACCGTCGGGGCGACCTGCCTGCCGTCGCCGCCGCCACGTCGCCGTTCAGCGAAGCCGATGCAGCCAAGCGCATTTACGACGCGAATCGGCCCCTGAAGGCCGCCGGCATCCCGACGCTGACTGCCCTGCAAACAGTTGCTGCTGCGATGCGGGACATCGTCTCGAAACCAACCGTCAAGGGCGAGATGTCCGCGCAGTTGACCAACCGAGTGACCGAGCCCTATCTGAGATTCTGCCGCCCGTGCAACGCCACTCATCTGTACGAGATGCCGTTCCGGCTCGCGGCACTCCAGGCAGGCCTCGAGCTACAGCCGGACACATCTCCCCCAGTGCTCGAACGCATTCCGGGTTGGCGCCGACGCCCATTCAGCGCCACGGGCGCAGACGCAGATTCCCGCTTCGACGTGATCCGGGGTTATCTGCGGTTCTACGGCCCCGCGACACCTGCTCACGTCGCGTCGTTTCTCGATGCTCCGGTCAGGGACGTCAAAGCCCACTCGCCAATCGATGCCGAGGAGATCGAGGTGAACGGCGAGAAGCGGTGGATTCTCGAACAGGACCGCGAAGACTTGTTCGGCTCCCCCACCGATTCAAATACGCGCTTGCTCGGGCCTTTCGATCCGTATGTACAGCTCAAGGATCGGGAGACCCTGGTTCCCGATCCGACCGCCCAGAAGACGGTGTGGCCGACCCTCGGGCGACCGGGCACGGTGGTAGTCGGTGGCACGATCACCGGATTGTGGCGACCACGAGCATCCGGAAAGACGCTGAAGGTCGCGATCACCCCGTGGGGAACGTGGTCACGATCGGCCCGCGCAGCAGTGGCCGAGCAGGCCGAAATACTTGCCGAATTTCGCGGCGTCGAGCTCTCCGAACTGGTCGAAGTATCTTGATCGAGCCAGTGGCATCCGGATAATTCCAGCTCACACCCGCCCCGATTCGGAGAAGGAAACCCCCAACGATAACCTGAATGCGACCTTCGCACGCACCCTTGTTCAGGAGAGATGATGGCCGACTTCCTCTATGAGGACCTGTTGCCGATCGGTGATGACACCACCGAGTACCGATTGCTCACCACCGAAGGGGTGTCGACAGTCGAGGGACCGGACGGCCGCACCTTCCTGCAGGTCGAGCCAGAAGCGATGCGCTTGCTGACCGAAACGGCGCTGCACGACATCTCTCATTACCTGCGCACGGATCACCTGACGCAGCTCGCGAGCATCCTCGACGATCCCGAAGCGTCGAACAACGACAAGTTCGTCGCGCTCGATCTGCTCAAGAACGCCAATATCGCCGCTGCCGGCGTTCTGCCGATGTGCCAGGACACCGGAACCGCCATCGTCATGGGCAAGCGTGGACAGCATGTGCTCACCCCCGGCGACGACGAGAAGTCCATTGCCCGCGGTGTCTACGACGCCTACACGCGTCTGAACCTGCGCTACTCGCAGAACGCCCCCATCACGATGTGGGACGAGAAGAACACCGGCAACAACTTGCCCGCGCAGATCGAGCTGTACGCCGATACTGCTGCCGGACATGAGAACTCGTACAAGTTCCTCTTCATGGCCAAGGGCGGCGGAAGCGCCAACAAGTCCTACCTGTACCAGGAAACCAAAGCGATCCTCAATCCCGACTCGATGATGCAGTTCCTCGAGGCGAAGATCCGCTCACTCGGCACCGCAGCCTGCCCGCCCTACCACCTTGCAATCGTCGTCGGCGGTACTTCGGCCGAGTTCGCGATGAAGACGGCGAAGTACGCGTCGGCGCACTATCTCGACGAATTGCCCACCGAAGGCGCCATCACGGGTCGCGGCTTCCGCGATCACGAGCTCGAGAAGAAGGTTTTCGAGCTGACGCAGAAGATCGGTATCGGAGCACAGTTCGGCGGCAAGTACTTCTGCCACGACGTCCGCGTCGTCCGACTCCCCCGCCACGGCGCTTCGTTGCCCGTCGCCATTGCGGTGTCCTGCTCGGCAGATCGACAGGCGAAGGCCAAGATCACCCAGGAGGGCGTGTTCCTGGAACAGCTCGAATTCAACCCGGGCCGTTTCCTGCCCGAGGTCACGGACGCTCAGCTCGACGAAGAGACGGATGGCATTTCGGGTACCGGCAAGGGCGCTGCGGTCAAGATCGATCTGACCAAGCCGATGTCAAAGATCCTCGCCGAGCTCTCCAAGCACCCGGTGAAGACTCGTCTCTCCTTGACCGGTCCGCTCGTCGTGGCACGCGACATCGCGCACGCCAAGATCAAGGAACGCCTCGACGCAGGCGAAGAGATGCCGCAGTACCTCAAGGATCACCCGGTGTACTACGCCGGCCCCGCCAAGACGCCCGACGGCATGGCGTCCGGTTCGTTCGGCCCGACCACGGCCGGCCGTATGGACTCGTACGTCGAGCAGTTCCAGGCCGCCGGTGGCTCGATGATCATGCTGGCCAAGGGAAACCGCTCCAAGCAGGTCACCGACGCCTGCAACTCGCACGGCGGTTTCTACCTCGGGTCGATCGGTGGACCGGCCGCTCGCCTGGCGCTCGACTGCATCAAGAAGGTCGACATCCTCGAGTACGCCGAACTGGGAATGGAAGCCGTCTGGAAGATCGACGTCGAGGACTTCCCCGCCTTCATCGTCGTCGACGACAAGGGCAACGACTTCTTTGCGCACACCGGTGAAGTGACCCTGACGATCGGCAAGCGCCCGGGTCTGTAGACACGTCAACAGCAAAGAGCCCCGGCGAGTTTCGATCGCCGGGGCTCTTTTGTGTCTTTGTCAGGTCCAGAGCGCGGCCACGAATACGGTCACGATCGACAACCCGCCGACGACGTGTACCAGATTCGGATTGGGCTGGCCCTTCTTCTGCTTCGCCCGGGTGATCTCGGCAAGCGCCACGATGACCAGCGAAAGCACCAGCTTCACAGCGATCTTCGCGTGAATGTAGTTCTTGTCCAGGGCGCCTTCGCCCAACCCGACGATGATCAGGCCGGACACGAACTGCATCCTGGCACCCCACACCATGACCTCGGTGATCGAAGGAGCCTTGAGGACGGTGAAGTAGCTACCGACCAGGGCAGCCATGCCGAGTAGGTGAATCACTACAAAGACGTTGTATAGAACAGACATACAAGCACTTTAACTTGTACCTTGTTCTGGCCGAACGGAACTGCGACTTCTCTCAGAGAATTCCGGCTTCGGATGCGGCGGAACGATATTTCGCTGCCAAGGTGTCCACCGTCTCGTGTGCGTTGAGACCACTGGGATTGGGCACGATCCACAGTTTTGCCCCCTCGAAATCACGGTCCTGACGCCCGGCCTTCACCTTCTTGTCACCGAAAGCTGTTCGATAGGCGGTGATCCCGGCGAAGGCAACGACTACTGGATTGGTTGCGCGCACGATGTTTCGGACCCGAACTCCGCCAGTTGCGAGTTCCTCCGACGTCAATTCATCGGCGCGCGCAGTTGCCCGCACCGCCAAATTGGTGATGCCCACTCCCCGATCGATCAGATGCTGTGTGTCAGCGTCCGACATACCCGCGGAAGGATCGATCGCATGCTCGATTATGCCTGCCCGCAGCAGTGCCGGATAGAACCGATTACCCGGTCTGGCGAAATGCGCGCCGGTCGCCGCCGTCCACAGTCCCGGATTGATACCGACGAACAACAGCCGGCAATCCGGCCCGATCAGATCCTCGATCTCGGCGTCTCGGAACGATTCCAGTTCGGCGCGCGTGAATCCCATGCAGCCAGTACATCAGGCCGTCACGACAGCGCTTCGCGCACCTCGTCGATCGCGTCGTGCATCATCTGCTCGTACACATCGATGTCCGGAATCGAGGCCGGACTGCTGGTGATGCTGATCGTCACAGTGTCCCCGATCCCGTGTACGCCGTGGGTCAACGACATGACCGGCGACAAACTCGGGAAGCCCGCTGTGAACCGAACGACGCCGCCTCCGAGCACCAGATCCGCGTCACCGCGCGCGACACTCGACACCACGGTGTTTCCAGTGACCTCGTCGGGTACTGCCGTGAAATCGTATTGCTGCACGCCCCAACGGACCAGCGGGCCGGGAACCGCGTTCAGCGCGAGATCCGACGCTGCGCTGGATGGATGGGACGCACGTGCGCGACGCTCGTCCATCGACTCCCTGATCAATTGGGCTCGCTCACGAAGATCATCGACTTCCGGGAACAGCCCGACACCTGCATTGCGGAAGTGATTGCGCGCCGTGGGTGTACCTGCCTTGGCGATGGTCACCTCAGCTCCCAATTCGGGCGGTACCGAGCCGTCTCGCTCGGTGAGGTAGTTCGCCATCGCTACCGAGATGGCTGTCATCGCTCCGACTGTGACGGATACGCCGTCGCCACGGAAATCGGCGCTGTCCCGCACGACCATGCGCACCAGTCGGTGCGGTCCGGGAGGGATGTTCGAGCGCACCTTCGGACGGCTCGCCGCCTGCGGCGCAACAACTCCCGATTCGGTGTCCGCCTGCAGCTGTAACTGCGCGCGGTGCCCCGCCCGGCCGTCGCGGAACAGCGAAACGAGTTGGCCCGGAAGGCGCAGGGCGGCGCGGCCCAGAATCTCGGCTGATCCGCTACGCCGCACGTCCGTCTTCTGCTTCGCGGGCGGTTGCGGCGAGAACAGTTGGCGAGCAATCGCCGACGCGCGTTTGCCGTCCGCCAGAGAATGAGCGACCTGCAGAACTGCGATCAGCGCCGGGCCACTGCAGCGCGGCACGCCGGTGACGCCGTGAAACAGGTGCAGCGTCCACGGGGACTCGCGCGGGTCGACGTGGTTCTCGAGTAGTTTCTCGATTCCGTGAATGCACGAGAGCCACGAGTTTTCGGGCAGCTCATGCACTCTCACCAAGGAGGCGTCGACCGGCATGGGCTCCCACACCGGATAGTCGAGGTGCCACGGCGATTCACGAATCCGAACATTGAGATCCGGAATGAGCGACGCTCTTTCGACCACCGAGCGTCGTAGCTCGTCCATGTGCTGGCTCTGCCCGTCGAAACAGTAGAGCAGCAGCTGATCGTTCGGGATCTTCTCCGAAATCCAGAAGGTTTGGGCATCGGTGGGCGTCATCCGTAACACCGGGAGACGGTACCACCGGCTTGTCAGCTCTTTTCTGCAGCAGCTTTCAGCTGGGACAGGCCCTTCTCGAAATCCTTTCCGACAAGCTTGTCCATGCTGAAGATGAAACCGAAGATCTTGAAGAACAGATTCTTCTTTCCGGTCATCTTCCACGTCACCTGAACTTCACCGGAATTCGGCGAGATGAGAAACGTGGTGACGTTCTGCGCCTTGAACGGCTTGAGGAAGGCCAGGTCCAAAACTACTCGTTCATTCGGGACGGATTCGGTGATCACCATCGAACCGGAGCCCGCCTTCTTGTTTCCCGCCCAGGCGTACGAAGCCCCGACGCCCGCGTCAGGCCCCGCGTACGTCCGCTGCATCGCCGGGTCGAGACCTTCCCACGGCGACCACTGAGTCCACTGATGGAAATCGTTGATCAACGCGAAGACGACCGGTGCTTCTGCCTTGACGATCGTCGTACGTTCTACCAGGAATTCGTTGGAATTCTGCGAAGCCATCGTCGATCTCCAATTCTCGGGCGTGACAAGTGTTCGGAATTATCCACGGTCGACGAGATCGGAGCGAGTCGACACTCAGTCCCGCAGGCACAGGCAGAAATAGTGACCGACCGGGTCGCGGTACACGCGGAAAGTCTGATGCTCCGGAATGTCGGTCACCCGCTGCGCTCCAAGGTTCGTCACCCAAGCCTCGGCGGGGTCGAGAGAATCCACGAACAGATCCAGATGGATCCCGACACCGGAGGTCGGCCAGTCCACCGGAACAAAATCCGGAGCGAGCTGAAACGCGAGCCGCTCCCCGCCGGGTCCTTCGATCACGTGCCAATCATCCTCGTCGCGAACACTTTTCCACTCGAGGACCTGGACGTAGAAGTTGGCCAATGCAGCCGGATCCGGGCAGTCCAGGACTGCGTAGTCCATACCGATGTTCGGGCGCGTCACTGTGCCTTCTTCTCCTGAACTTTCTTACGCACGAACAACAACGGAAGAACCAGCGTCGCAACGGCGGTTACCAGCCACACGACGACGGTTCCCAGAATCCACGTCGAGACACCGGAGATCGACAGATTGGAGAAGAGCGACGCCACCAACAGCGCGACAAATGTCGACACCAATCCGATTCCGCCGAGAAATGCCGGTGCATGGCGCTTTGCGACCGTGGCGATGAACGGCGCCAGGACCGACTGCGCAATCGCAAAGATCACGACCGCAACGATGAATCCGGATGTGGGCGCCGAGAAGCCCGAAAGAATCAACGACGCAACAAGAAGCCCGACAGCGGCAGAACCCAGGAAGATCGCGGCGCGAATCAGGAAGCTGATCATTTGTTGATCCTATATGTCGGATATCGAGGAGAACAGATATTCACAATCCCAGAGATTCCTGCACCTCTCGCAATGTCCGGGCAGAAGATCGGAGCCCCGAAGCCTCCTTTTCCGATAGCGGTACTTCGAGGACTCGGCCGGCACCAGCGCGACCAACCATCGTGGGAAGGGACAGGCAAACGTGCTCGAGTCCGTGGACGCCGCTCTGCAAAGTCGATACCGGCAGAACCCGTTGTTCGTCCCGCAACACGACTTCCGCGATGAATGCGCTCGACAATCCGATGGCGAGGTTGGTCGCGCCCTTACCCTCGATGATCTCGTAAGCACTCTCGACTACAGACTTCGCTACTTTCGCGCGTAGGTCGGGGCCGAGGACGCCACCCGACGGTCCCACGAACGAGGTTGCCGGCACTCCGCCGATGGTTGCGCTCGACCAGAGCGGAATCTCGGAATCCCCGTGCTCGCCCACGATGAAGGCATGAACGTTCTCCACCGCGACTCCGAGTTCGGTAGCCAGCAGGAATCGCAATCGGGCCGTGTCCAGCACGGTCCCAGATCCGAAAATTCGGCCGCGGTACGACGGTCCCGCGGCCTGGATCGCTGCGTAGGTCGCCACGTCGACCGGGTTGGTGACGAAGAGAAGGACCGCGTCCGGTGACACCGCCAACAGTTGTTCGGTCAGTGTCTGCGCGATCTTGACGTTCACCGCGGCAAGTTCGAGCCGCGACTGACCGGGATGCTGTTTGGCGCCCGCGGTGACGACGACCAAGTCGGATCCCGCGGTGACCGAGATGTCATCGCCTCCGTCGACAGTGCACGGCGGTGTGAACTGGGTGCCGTGGTTGAGATCGAGAACTTCGGCCCGGACCTTTGCGCTGTTGGTGTCGTAGAGGGCGAGCGCGTCGGCCGATCCGCGTATCAGGCACGCATACGCAATTGCGGTGCCGACGCTTCCCGCACCGACAACGGACACTTTTCGTCTGGATGAACGATTCGGCGTCGTCATGGGTAAATGGTGCTCGCTCGATAACGATTTCGCAGTACAACGGATTGCCAGTCTCTTCTCAGGGTTTGGATGCAGACCTCTCAGAATCGACGTGGATGATCGCTGACATGGCTGAGGTAACCGTTCTTGCAGTTGGCGGCACCGGCGAATCCCACGTCGGCGACCACGGCGCCCGTGTGCGCGGACTCCTCAGTGCCGTCACCGACGAACTCGACAGTCGATTCGATTCTCGCTGGGTCGCTTATCCCGCATCGTACGGTCCGGTCGCCGACGGTGGCCTGAGCTTTCGGCACAGCACCGCGATGGGTGTGAAGGCCCTCACCGCCGAAATCGCACAGACAGACGGCCCGGTCATGCTGATCGGATACTCACAGGGATGCACCGTGATCCGCTCGGCTCTTCCGACGCTGAACCGCGCCAACGTCATCGGAGTCGGACTGATCTCCGATCCTCAACAACCGGCAGGCGTGATCGAAGGTTGTGAGGGACACGGAGTTGCCGGCGACGGACCCGAGATCCAGCCGTGGATTCCGGTCAAGTGGATCGGGCACCCGCAGGACATGATCTGTAATGCCAGCGACGACAGCTACATTCGCGACATCGCAGACTTGACGCGCTGGATGTCCTTCTCGCAGGCACGCGTGTGGGCAGGAAAGGTTTGGGAACTACTTCGTAGCAATGCTTTCCAGAATGCGCAGAAGACTCGTTTCAGTCCCAAACAGTGGCGTACCGATCTACGACGTATTCGCACCGCGTTCCTCGAAGTACTTGGTTACCTGCCGACGAAGTTGAACCTGAACCGATTTCAGCTCAAGAACCCTCGCGGCGGTAGACACATCAGCTACGCGATCGAACCTCTCGACGAGAGCGGACTGACCGGGTGCGAGCTTCTGGCGTCGTGGATGAAGGTCCACGCGAGCGGCGTCGGGCAGCGCATTCACGCGGCCTGACCTTTACCGTTAGTTTACCTAACGAACCCCGGCGAGCCATTCGACGCCTCTACGTTCCTTTCATGCAACTGAGCAGAATATTGTCGTGTGCCGCCGTGACCGTCGCACTCCCCCTCACCGCCCTGGCGGCCCCGGCCGGCGCATCGCCAACCGGCAGTCTCGACTGGTCCGGTTCGTTCGGTAGTTCAGCACCCCAGCCGGTTTCGACGTTCGACGTCCAAGCCCACCGCGGCGGGCTCGGCCTGTACACGGAAAGCAGCCTGGCCGCGTTCGCGAATGCCCTCGAAATGGGCGTCAGCACACTGGAACTCGATACCCAGATCACCGAGGACGGGATCGCTGTCGTCACGCACGATCGTAAGATCTCGAACAAGAAATGCCTCGACACCGAGCCCGCAACTGCGGGTGACCCGGAGTTCCCGTACGTCGGCAAATTCGTCAACACGCTGAGCCTGCAGCAGATCAAGACCATGGACTGCGGCACTCTCCCCCTTGCCGGATACCCTGAACAGCAGAATGTTCCGGGAGCGAAAATGCAGACGCTCGAAGAAGTGCTTGCCCTGGTGAAGTCGTACAACGCACCCGGAATCAAGCTCAACATCGAGACCAAGGTGGAAGCGGGAGCGCCTCACGAGACCGCCCCGCGTGAGCAGTTCGTCTCTGTAGTCCTCGATACGATCCGGGCAGCCGGATTGTTGGACAGCGTCACCATTCAGAGCTTCGACTGGGGCTCGCTCATGCTCACCCGTCAACTCGCGCCGAGTGTCCCCGTCGTTGCGCTCACGAACGGCGACTTTCTCCAGGTAGGCAAGGACGGAGCGTCACCGTGGCTCGGCGGTCTGGACATCGATGATTTCGGTGGCGACGGCATCGCTGCGGTGGCAACCTTTGGTGCCTCCGCCTACTCCCCCGTCCAAGGAACTCCGCAGGGCGGAAAGGTCGGGGATCCCGGTTTCACCCTCTATCCGACAGCCGACATGATCGCGAGCGCACATGCGCGTGGCATGAAGGTCATCCCGTGGACCGTCGATGATCCCGCCACCATGCACGCCCTGATCGACCTCGGTGTCGACGGGATCATCACCGACTACCCCGATCGTCTCCGAGCCGTTCTGGCCGAGCGAGGCATGCCACTACCTGCACCTGCGGTCAAGAAGTAGCCTCCACCGCGCACCGAAGCAGGTACCTGAACAGGTACTACGGCCGATGTCCCCGGGGTCCCGTCGGCCGCATCCTGGACAGGTACTTGCTCGGGTGATCGGAGGTGAATTCTGATGATGTCTTTGAAGGATCAGTTGGACAACTGCGAATACCTACTTGCCGACGCGGAAATGGCGGGTGACTGGAATGCTGTCCGGCGATTCAGGGAATACCGGCTCAGGCTCGTTCGACAACTGTGCAGGCAAAGGGCCGCCGGCCTCTGCGCCTAGAGGCCCGACCTCAACCGTATCTGAGCTGGTCCCTCTGGGCGGTTACGATCCGCCGTCGCCCGAGTCACAGTCGGGTGCTCTCACCAATTGAGCTACAGAAGGTATGGCCCGCAGTGCTTTTCGACTGCGATCTTTCTCTGCCGAACCATACGGGCCCGCATCTCGTCCGCGCTACTGATTTTCGAGTAGACGATCTACACCGACCACCGCTGCGAGTTCGGTTCCGCGTCCCCGCGGGGACGTCCCCGTCGAGGCCACACCGAATCACCGCTGACCAGTAGTCGATGGGATGATGACCTGCGTGTCCATGTCCCCACCGCTGCCCGTCAAGAACGGGGTTGGCCCGACGCGCCTACGCATCCCGCTCTCTGGGCCGTGGGCGACGATCGCTGAGTACGTCGTAGCCAAGTTCGACCATCTGGACGCCGAGAACCTGTATCGGCGGTTCGACGACGGCGAGTTCGTGGATACCGACGGCCACTCGATCTGCCTGAACACAGAACTCAGCGCGCACCGGTTCGTCTGGTACTACCGTGAGTTGCCGGCGGAGGACCCGGTGCCGTTCCACGAGGAGATCCTGCACACCGACGACGATCTCGTCGTCATCGACAAGCCACATTTTCTCCCGACCACTCCGAGCGGGCGATACCTGCGTGAGTCGGCGCTCATCCGCCTGCGGGTTCGTCTCGACAACCCAGATCTGACCCCGATCCATCGACTCGACCGCGGCACCGCAGGAGTGGTGATGTTCTCGGCCCGCCCCGCGACGCGCGGCGCGTACCAGTCACTGTTCGAGAAGCGTCAGGTCACGAAGGTCTACGAGGCGGTGTCGGCGCGACCGACCCGGCGGGGCCGGGATGCACCAGCGCTCGACGTCCCTCTCGTTTACCGCAACCACATCGAAGCTCGACGCGGCGAGTTGCGAGTCGTCGTCGACGACAGCCGTGAACCCAACTCCGAGACCATGATCGAGGCGCGAGGGACGGGCGTGAGTGCCTCCGGACGTGCTGTGCTGCACACGGTTCTACGTCCGCAGTCCGGACGGATGCACCAGTTGCGAGTGCACCTGGCAGCTCTCGGCGCCGGGATCCTGGGCGACCGGCGATACCCCGACCTGCTGCCCGACGCGCCGGACGATCATTCCCTCCCACTCCAATTGCTCGCGAGGGAACTCGAATTCACCGACCCGTTGTCGGGGAAAGCGCGGCGGTTCGTCACCCGTCGGACGCTCAGCGAGATGCCCGTGGGGTGACGACCAGAAGCCGCGGATTTAGACGTTGAAGCGGAACTCCACCACATCGCCGTCGGCCATGACGTATTCCTTGCCCTCCATGCGGACCTTGCCGGCAGCCTTGGCTGCGGCCATGGAACCGGCCTCGACGAGGTCGTCGAAGGACACGATTTCAGCCTTGATGAAGCCACGCTCGAAGTCGGTGTGAATGACGCCGGCAGCCTGGGGCGCGGTGTCACCCTTGTGGATCGTCCAGGCGCGAGCTTCCTTCGGACCAGCCGTCAGGTAGGTCTGCAGCCCGAGAGTGTGGAAGCCGGTGCGCGCGAGGGCATGCAGGCCCGGCTCTGTCTGACCGATCGAGTCGAGCATTTCCTGGCGGTCTTCCTCGTCCAGCTCGAGCAGTTCCTGCTCGACCTTCGCGTCGAGGAACACGGCGTCGGCCGGGGCGACGGAAGCGCGCAGTTCCGCGACCTTCGCTTCGTCGGTGAGCACCGACTCGTCGGCGTTGAAGACGTACAGGAAGGGCTTGGTGGTGAGCAGGCTCAGCTCACGCAGCAACGAGAAATCGAGCTTGTCCTTGACGCTGAAGAGCGTCGTGCCCTCGTTGAGGAATGCCTGAGCCTTGAGCGCCTCGTCGTGGGCTGGCTTGAGCTCCTTGTTCTTGCGAGCTTCCTTGTCCAGACGCGGGAGAGCCTTCTCGAGGGTCTGCATGTCGGCGATCACGAGCTCGGTCTCGATGACCTCGATGTCCGAGGCCGGGTCGACCTTGCCGTCGACGTGGATGACGTCGTCGTCGGCGAAGACGCGCACTACCTGGCAGATGGCATCAGCTTCACGGATGTTGGCCAGGAACTTGTTACCCAGGCCGGCGCCCTCGGATGCACCCTTGACGATTCCGGCGATGTCGACGAACGACACGGTCGCGGGGAGGATGCGCTCGGAGCCGAAGATCTCGGCGAGCTTCTGCAGCCGCGGATCGGGCAGCTCGACCAGACCGACGTTGGGTTCGATGGTCGCGAACGGGTAGTTCGCTGCCAACACGTCGTTGTTGGTCAGTGCATTGAAAAGGGTGGACTTGCCGACGTTGGGCAGTCCGACGATTCCGAGGGTAAGGCTCACGGTCTGTGGATTCTACGGCCTCGCAGCGACGTGACGGGTACTCGCCCCACCGTCACGTCGCGGCAGGTGATCAGTTGTAGGTATACGAATCGACGGACGACACGATCGCAACCAGGAAGATGACGTAGAACGCGATGAACAGCACCCAGCAGATCACGGCTATGAGGAGCGAGATCTGACCGAGCTTCTTCACCCGCTCGGACGCGTACTGCGCGCCCTGGTGATCGCCCATCGCCCACTTCGGGTAGATGTCGTGGAGATGATTGAACGCGGCGAACGCGATAGGCCAGAAGAACAGGATCGACGCGACGGCCCATCCCGCGTTGGACTTCGGCGGACCGTACTGAGGCGCCGCGTACGTGGGAGCGGCGCTGTACTGCTGGGTCGCGCTGTACTGCTGACCGGTCGGATACTGCTGTCCGGCTGAGTACTGCTGGCCCGTCGGATACTCCTGGCCTGCTGAATATTGCTGACCGGCTGAATACTGCTGGCCCGCCGGATACTGCTGTTCCTTCGGATACTGCTGCTCCTTCGGGTCCTGCGGGTCGGTCGGATATTGCGGTTCGGTCATCATTCCCCCAAAGAGTCGGATTCGGTTCTCTATCGCAGAACCTAGTGGAGACTTACCGCTGCCGTGTCACAGTGAGCGCCTACGCTCTCGAGGTGACTCGGATGCTGATCGTGCTCTTGATATGGATAGTGGGTCTCGGCACCGCCGCGCTCGCAATTGTCGCCTCGCCCGGATGGTGGGTGATCGCTGTCGTCACACTCGCGCTGGCGGCGATGGGCACCTACGACCTCACTCAGAAGTCCCACAGCATCCTCCGTAACTATCCGGTCCTGGGGCACGCGCGATTCCTCCTCGAGAAGATTCGACCCGAGATCCAGCAGTACTTCGTCGAATCATCCACCGATGGAATGCCATTCGATCGCGAAACGCGAGATCTGGTTTACGAGCGGGCAAAGGGAACACTGGCGGAAGAGCCCTTCGGGACCGAGCGCGACGTCAATGCGATCGGCTACGAGTTCATGACGCATTCGATTCGCGCACGGACCGCCCCCGACACCGTTCCCCGAGTTCGCCTCGGCGGACGCGATTGCACGAAACCGTACGACATCGCTCTCCTGAACGTCTCCGCGATGAGCTTCGGGTCGTTGTCCGCCAACGCAATCGAGGCCCTCAACGCCGGCGCAGCCAAAGGCGGCTTCGCCCACGACACCGGCGAAGGTGCGATCAGTCCGTATCACCGCAAACACGGTGGCGATCTGATCTGGGAAATCGCTTCGGGGTACTTCGGGTGCCGAACCGAGGACGGCCGATTCGATCCTGACCGTTTTGCCGAGCGCGCCGGCCTCGATCAGGTGAAGGCCATTTCGATCAAGCTCTCGCAAGGTGCGAAACCCGGGTTGGGTGGCGTGCTTCCCGGAGTCAAGGTCTCCCCCGAAATCGCTGAAACCCGCGGGGTACCCGTCGGCCAGACCGTGATTTCGCCACCCGCGCACACCGCGTTCAGCACCCCGGTCGAACTGGTCGATTTCATCGCGACCCTGCGAAAACTGTCGGGCGGCAAGCCGGTCGGGATGAAACTGTGTGTCGGCTCGCGTCGTGAATTCCTCGGAATCTGCAAGGCGATGACCGAACGCGGCATCACGCCGGACTTCATCATCGTCGACGGTTCCGAAGGCGGCACCGGCGCTGGTCCGGTGGAATTCGAGGACCACATGGGCATGCCGTTGACCGAAGGCCTGATGCTGGTGCACAACGCCTTGGTGGGAACTGGTCTGCGCCCTCTCGTGAAAATCGGCGCTTCCGGAAAGGTGGCGAGCGGTTCCGACATCGTCAAACGCATCATCCAGGGCGCAGACTTCACGATGGCTGCCCGCGCAATGATGTTCGCAGTGGGCTGCATTCAGGCCCAGATGTGCCACACCAACCGCTGCCCGGTCGGCGTTGCCACTCAGGATCCGGCACGCACCCGCGCACTCGACATCCCCGACAAGAGCGAGCGCGTCTACCGATTCCAGAAGGCAACCGTCGCCAGCGCGCAACAGATGATCGCGTCGATGGGCATCGATTCGTTCGACCAATTACAACCGGGAATGCTCAACCGCCGCGTCGACGGTCTCACCACCCGCACCTATGCCGACCTGTTCGACTGGCTGATGCCGGGTGAACTGCTCGACTCCCCGCCGCAGAGCTGGCTCACCGATTGGATCGACGCCGACGCTCACCGATTCTGACGTCGGTCGACTCCCGCGTTTCAGATCGCGCGGATTCACCCTTCTGGTCCTACAGTGACAGATGGCCCGCTGTGACGGCGGCCACACTGCACTAGTGGACGGAGTTCGACGATGAGCTTGACGACTGCGCCGGAACCAAATGTCGAGTACCTGAAAACCGATCCTGACCTGCCACCTGTCGGCGTCATCGACAAGACGCCCATTTCCACGACTGCGCGCGTCGTCTTCCTTGTTCTCGGACTGGTCGGCGCGGGCGCCTGGTACATGATTGCGATCGTCCGCGGTGAACACATCAGCGCCGTGTGGTTCGTGTTGGCCGCAATCTGTACCTACCTGATCGCCTACCGCTTCTATGCGCGGTTGATCGAACGCAAGATCGTCAAGCCCCGCGACGACGTCGCAACTCCCGCCGAGATCATGGAGAACGGCGCCGACTACATGCCGACCGACCGTCGGGTGCTGTTCGGTCACCACTTTGCGGCAATCGCCGGCGCGGGCCCACTGGTCGGGCCCGTCCTGGCCGCTCAGATGGGATATCTTCCGGGAACGATCTGGATCATCGTCGGCGTGGTGTTCGCCGGGGCGGTGCAGGACTTCATGGTCCTGTGGATCTCGTCGAAGCGCCGCGGGCGCAGCCTCGGTCAGATGGCCCGCGAAGAACTCGGCCTCGTCGGCGGCGTCGCCGCATTGATCGGCGTGTTCGTCATCATGATCATCCTCATCGCGGTGCTCGGACTTGTTGTCGTCAATGCGCTCGCCGAGTCCCCGTGGGGTGTGTTCTCGATCGCGATGACCATCCCCATCGCACTGTTCATGGGCGTGTACCTGCGGTATCTGCGGCCGGGCAAGGTTTCCGAGGTTTCCTTGATCGGCGTCGTCCTGCTTCTCCTTGCTATCGTCTCCGGCGGCTGGGTTGCCGATACCGGTTGGGGCGCAGACTGGTTCACCCTCTCGAAGGTGACCATCGCGTGGCTGATGATCGCGTACGGATTCGCCGCATCGGTGCTGCCGGTCTGGCTGCTCCTGGCGCCGCGTGACTACCTGTCGACGTTTATGAAGGTCGGCACGATCGCACTGCTGGCCATCGGAATTCTGGTTGCACGGCCCGCCCTGAACATGCCGGCAGTGACGCCGTTCGCCTCCAACGGCGAAGGCCCGGCCTTTGCCGGTTCACTGTTCCCGTTCCTGTTCATCACCATTGCCTGTGGCGCACTCTCGGGATTCCACGCGCTGATCGCGTCCGGTACGACGCCGAAGCTGCTCGAGAAGGAAAGCCAGACCAAGATGATCGGGTACGGCGGCATGCTGACCGAATCGTTTGTCGCGATCATGGCTCTGGTCACCGCCTGCATCCTCGATCAGCACCTGTACTTCGCACTCAACGCTCCCGCGGCGCTCACCGGTGGAACACCGGAAACCGCAGCCGAATACGTCAACAATCTGCCCCTCGGCACTGCCCCCATCACGCCGGACGTACTAACTCAGGCAGCCGAGGCCGTCGGCGAAGAATCGATCATCTCGAGAACCGGCGGCGCCCCGACGCTCGCGTTCGGCATGTCCGAAGTGCTCAGCGACGTCTTCGGCGGTGACTCGCTGAAATCGTTCTGGTACCACTTCGCGATCATGTTCGAGGCTCTGTTCATCCTCACCACGATCGATGCCGGCACTCGCGTCGCTCGATTCATGCTCTCGGACTCGCTCGGCAACTTCGGCGGTCCGGCAAAGAAGTTCAAGGACCCGTCGTGGCGCATCGGCGCGTGGCTGTGCTCGCTGATCGTGGTCGCTGCGTGGGGCGCGATCCTACTCATGGGTGTCACCGATCCCCTCGGCGGAATCAACACACTCTTCCCACTCTTCGGCATCGCCAACCAGCTACTGGCCGCGATCGCCCTGACGGTGGTCATGACGATCGTCATGAAGAAGGGCCTGTTCAAATGGGCCTGGATCCCCGGCGTGCCGTTGGTGTGGGACCTGGTCGTGACCATGACCGCGTCGTACCAGAAGATCTTCTCCGACAACCCCGCGATCGGTTACTGGGCTCAGCACAACGTGTTCAAGGATGCGAAGGCCGCAGGCGAGACAGCGCACGGTTCTGCGAAGACTCCGGAGGCCATCGATGCCGTCATTCGCAACACCTTCATCCAGGGCACGCTGTCGATCATCTTCGCGTCACTGGTGATCGTCGTGGTCATCGCCGGGATCATCGTATGTGCCAAGGCAATCCGAGCCGGCGGGCTGCCGACCACCGAGTCCCCGGAAGAACCGTCGAAGATCTTCGGACCCGCCAGCTTCATTCCGACGCCCGCGGAGAAGGAAATCCAGAAGGAATGGGACGAGCTCATCAAAGCCGGGAAGGTCCGTGCGCCCGGCGCCGCGCACGGAGGTGGGCACTGACCATGACCATGACGGCAAAACTCACCACAGCGTTCCGCGGAACGCTGTGGTGGGTTCGCTCGGTGATGGGTGATCTCGACTATCAGCGTTACGTCGAGCACACCCGACGCCACCACGCCGACTCACCGGTGATCAGCGAACGAGAGTTCTGGCGCCGCCGGCACGCAGCAGCAGACGCCAACCCAGGCGCCCGCTGCTGCTGAATCCCGCGCTTGGTGAATCTCCGTCAGGGGCAGGTGGCCTTCGCGAGTTCGTAAATGTGGCCGGCCTGCTCGTCGGTAGGCTTGTTGCCGTTGTTCTCGGCCAGGTCGGTGATCTTGGTCTTGACCTGCGCCTCGTCCGTGCCGTTGGCGACCTCGGTACACGTGGTAGTCAAGATCTCCTCGATGTCTGCGTCGTCGCGATTCTCCGCCAACGGCGCGTAAGCCCCACGGAACGTGGCGACGAACAGCGCCGTCTTGCCCTGATCGATGGCGTTGCCCGCGGACTGTTTGGCTGTCTCGAGCGCCTGTTGCCCGCTCGTGACTGCTTCGCTGATCTTGTTCTGCGCGTTGTCCTGATCCTCGGTGCTACACGCGGTGAGCCCGAGAACGACGATTGCTGCTGCCCCGACTGCTGCTGCGATTCTCATGACGGAAATGTTAGTCCGATCGGCATGCTTCAAAACACAGTATTGCAGCGCAACACACGAGTTATCGCACGCAGTCGTTACGATCAGCTCAGCTAGATCACCGGATTCGCACATCGGCGAGGAGATCCCTGCGCCGACGGAAAGGACGATCAGTGAGCGAGCAAGACAAGGGGACGTCCGCAGGGGTGCGCAAGCGCGACCGCGGCGAGATCATCGGGCAAGGAGGTATGTGGCTCGCAAAGTGGTCGTTGGTGTTGGCGTCGATTTCGCTGGGCGCCTGGATTTTCGGCTGGCTGATCGAAAAGCTCTGGGTCATCATCCTGCCGGTGGCTCTGGCTATCGTTGTCGCGACAGTCATGTGGCCGCCGACCCGCGGAATGATCAAGCGCGGTATGCCACCCGCCGCGGCAGCCGGCATCACCTTGGTGCTCTCGATCGGAATCTTGGCCGGCGTGATCGCAGGCATCGTTCCGTCAGTGGTCAGCCAGGCCCCCGAGCTCGCGAACAAGACCACCGAGGGCATCAACCAGGTTCAGGACTGGCTCCAGGGTCCGCCCCTGAACCTGAAGGACGACCAGATCGACAACGCCGTCCACGCCGTCATCACCAAGGTGCAGGAAAGTGGAACCGCCATCGCTTCAGGCGTTTTCAGCGGCGTGAGTACCGCGAGCTCCTTGTTGGTCACGCTCGGTTTGGTTCTGATTCTCGCCTTCTTCTTCATCAAGGACGGACCGCGGTTCATCCCCTGGCTGCACGCTGTCGGCGGCGGTCGCGCCGGTCGGCATCTCGAAGAGGTCCTCACCCGCATGTGGGACACGCTCGGTGGATTCATCAGGACACAAGCGCTGGTGAGCCTCATCGACGCGGTCTTCATCGGCGCCGGATTGCTGATCCTCGGCGTCCCACTGGCACCGGTGCTGGCAATTCTGACGTTCATCGGTGGCTTCATCCCGATCGTCGGCGCGTTTGTCGCCGGCGCCCTGGCCGTGTTGGTTGCGCTGGTGGCCAACGGTCTCACCACCGCCATCATCGTGCTGATCATCATCCTGGCGGTACAGCAGATCGAAGGAAACGTCCTTCAGCCAGTGCTGCAGAGCAAGTCGATGAAACTCCACGCCGTCATCGTACTGCTTGCCGTGGCCGCCGGTAGCTCGCTGTACGGCATCGTCGGCGCCTTCCTCGCAGTGCCCGTCGCCGCGGTGGCAGCAGTTGTCATCCGGTACATCGGAGAGCAGATCGACGAGCGCGCAAGCGACAACGAGCCGATGCCCGCCGGCGACGCGTCGGACATCCTCGAAGATCAAGACGACGACGCCGACGCCGAATCAGAGGTAGAGAACAAAAAGGCCTGATCAGCCTGCAATCACGTTCACCGAGGAGCCTGCACGTCCGCGAATGACGTGCAGGCGACTCGGGATTCGCTGCCTCATCTCGTCCACGTGACTGACGATGCCCACCACTCGTCCTCCGTCGCGAAGCTCGTCCAACACAGCCATCACCGAGTCGAGGGTGTCGGCGTCGAGAGTGCCGAATCCTTCGTCGATGAACATCGTGTCGAGAACGATTCCGCCGGACTCCGCCGCAACCACATCGGCGAGTCCGAGCGCCAAAGACAATGACGCCAAGAACGATTCACCACCGGAGAGCGTCTTCGCCGAGCGAACGACTCCCGTGAAGTCGTCGCGGATGTCGAGTCCCAGACCGCCGCGGCGACCCCGAGTACCTGCCTCGTCACTGTGCACGAACTCGTACCGACCCCCGGACATCCGCTGCAGCCGAACCGATGCCGACACGGCGATCTCTTCCAACCGCGAAGCGAGCACATACGCTCGCAGCGACATCTTGCGACTGTTCTGACCTTTGCCTGCGATCACGTCGGCGAGGGCCGCGAGTTCGTCGTGCAGTTCCCGCTCGGGCGCAACCGCCTCGTATGCCTTCTCGAGTTGTCCGCTGAACCGTTCGAGATCCGACACACGGTTCTCGGCCAGGGATGCGGCTGCAACAGCCGAGTTCACCACCTCGGCGCATTGAACGGCGAGGCTGCGAGGACCCTCGACGTCGACTGTCTCGATTTCGCCCACCGCAACGACCTCGGGGTCGTCGAGGATGGTGCGAGCGGCCACCTCGAGGTCACGCGCTTTGGCGAGTTCGGTTTCGATCGCCGCGATTCGGGCAGGCGATCTCACCCCTTCGATCGCAGCCTCGACCGAATCGAATCCGGCAGCGGCCGCCGCAGCGGCCAGTTTGGTCGACAGTTCCGCCGATCGCGCCTGCGCACGAACGGCCTCGTCACGCATCTCAGATGCCGCCGTGGCCGCGGAGGCAAGCCTGTCGAACCGCGAGCGCCGAGCAGCGATGGTCGAATCTTCTCCCACCGCAGCGACAATCGCCGCTCGAATCTGCTCGACCGTGGCCGACAGTGTCGTCATTCGCTCGGTCAGTGCTGCCAATTCGGCAGTCAGAGAAGCCGATTCCTGTTGCAGCTCGCCGTCACGCTCGTTGAGTTGCGCGAGCTTGTCGGCCAACACTCCAACCTGACCGGCAGAGTGTGTCGCCTCGTCGACGGCGCTCTGAGCCGCGGCGCGGAGCCTGTCGAGTTCTTCGACGTCTCCATCCCCGCCGCGGGCGATCACGCGGTCGATGTCACGGTCGACGGCTACCTGGCGGTCGACTACCTTGCTCAGGGCTTTCTCCGCTGCACGCTCGGCTGCGGACGCGGCTTCCAGATCGGGCTCGGTGACCGTGACGACGTCCGACTGCGCCAGGGCAGGGTGTTCACGCGAACCACACACCTGGCAAGGGTCACCGGGCGCGAG
The DNA here is from genome assembly GCF_029269915.1 of Rhodococcus sp. C3V. Taxonomy (NCBI): domain Bacteria; kingdom Bacillati; phylum Actinomycetota; class Actinomycetes; order Mycobacteriales; family Nocardiaceae; genus Rhodococcus; species Rhodococcus sp. C3V. Next base: position 176,060 of record NZ_JARJBE010000011.1, on the reverse strand, counting down.
TGAACTCGCCAACTCCGCCGCCATGCCTTCGATACGCTTCTGCACGAGATCGAGCCAGCGCCCGCGAGCACTCTGATGGACGTCGCGCGCATCCAACACCTGCACACGAATCTTCTCGGCTTGCGCACGCAGAGAGACGATTTCATGGGCCGCCGTCGCAGCATCCGACGCTCTGACGAGTGCCGCCTCGAGGCCGGGCAGAGTGGCATGCGCGCGTTGCGCGTCGTCCAATCTTCGGCCGGCCGCGCGTACCAGTTCTGGCAGTTCGGTGCGTTCAACCGCGATGGCATCAATGCGCTCGGACAGGGCGTCTCGCCGAACTCCGAGTTTTTCGACCTCGGCTTCCGCCGCATCGGCTCTGCGAGCGTCCTCCGCCATCGCGTCGAGACGAACGATCTCGTCACGCCAGGTCCGGATCCGAGTTACGACGCGTTGACGCTCATCGTCGGTGGGTGGCCACACTCCCGGCTCGAAAATCTCCGGCCCGCCCGTTGCCGAGTAGGTCGACATCGCGGTGTTCATCGATTCGAGCGATGCGACAAGACCCACGCGGGCAGTCTCTACATCGTCGGCGACAGCAGCTACCTGCACAGCCCGCCTGGCGGTCTCGAGTTCGGCGCCGATCGCAAATCGGTGCGCGGTGCCCGTGTTGAATGCTGCGAGTTCAGCAGTCGCACGATTACGGCGAACGAGCAGCTCTGCGGTTCGCTGCGCCGTTGCGAGCACCCGATTAGCCTCGGCTGCTGCATCTTTGGCGGTCACCATCTCGGCGAGACTTGCATCGCGGGTGTCCTGAGCCTCGGCGAGGAGTTTGCGCGACCATTCCAGTGGGTGCGCCTCGGCGCCCACCTCGAGCCCAGCGGCAGTCTCGACCTTCGCGAGCAGCAGACGCACGGATTGCTCCCTGGCGGCGAGCGCGGTAGCACTTGCCTTTCGTTTGGCGTCGAACCATGCCTCGACGGAGACAAAACGCTTGGTGTCGAACAGACGCTCGAGCAGTTTGCCTCGCTCATCGCTTTCGGCGCGCAGAAATTTGGCGAACTCACCCTGAGGCAAGAGCACCACCTGGAAGAACTGATCAGCGCTCATGCCCATGAGACGGTTGATCTCGTCACCGATGTCAGGGATGCGCGAAAGGTTCTCGCCGCGGCCGTCCAACCACGTCAGCGTGGCCTTGGCATTCTCGGTAATCGAACCGGTCCCGCGCTTCTTCGGGCGCGAATACTCCGGACTGCGAACGAGTTTGATTCGGCGACCACTGATGGTCGCCTCCAGTTCCACGCGCGGCACCGAACCGGCCGGCGCGTGATCCGACAGCAATCGCTTGCCCTCGTTGCGCGCGCCCGGCACCCGCCCGTACAGGGCGAACGCAACCGCGTCGAGAATCGTGGTCTTTCCTGCCCCGGTGTCGCCGTGAAGAAGGAACAACCCGTCTGCACCCAAACGGTCGAAGTCGACTTCGACCGTGTCGGCAAAGGGCCCGAAACAGCTGACTTCGAGTTTGTGCAGTCTCACGCGGTTTCACCCAGTTCTACCGTGGACTCCTCGGCGCGCGCGGCAGCGCTGAGCGCTTCGGTCATCAACGAGACCTCACGCTCGGACGGGTCACTACGCACTGCCGAGACAAAGCCGCGGGCGATCTCCATGTCGGTTCGACCACGAACCGCGTCGCGGTACTTGAGATCCGATTGTCCTTCCGGCCTTTGCCATTCGAGATGAACGGCAAACGGGAAACGGGCTTGAAGTTGCCTCATGGCATCGACCGGGCGGACCGGGTCGGTGAGCAATGCGGAGACATAGCACTGCTCGGAATCGGCATATTTCGACTCGGTGAGTAGTTCGTCGAGTGTCCCCACTACCTGGCTCAGCCCCCGAATGACCGGGAGATCCAGGCGCTGCACCGACGACAGGCCGGCTGCGTCGAGTTCGATCAGCAGCGCCGCCTTACGGTGGCTGCGCTCACCGAACGAATACGGCAACGGTGAGCCTGAGTATCGAACACTCTCCGAGAGCATCTGCGGAGAATGCAGGTGTCCGAGGGCGACGTAGTCGACGCCGTCGAACTCGCCCACTGCGACGGTCTCCACTCCGCCGACCGAGATGGAGCGTTCCGATTCAGAGGCCTCACCGCCCACGACGAAGGCATGGGCGAGCAATACCGATCGAGTCGCGGGGTCGGCAGCCGTTCGTTCAGCGAGATCTCGCCGAACACGCGACATGGCCGCTCCGAGGATGTCGGAATGAGTACGAGCCCGGGGCACGTCCAACTCGACGCGCGTGATCTCCGGCTCGAGATACGGAATCCCGTAAAAGGCGACGGGCCCGAACTGATCGCTCAGCATCACCGGAGTACCGATCTGGCCGACTCGGGTGATCAAGTGCAAGCCGCCGGCAGCGGCAAAGGATGCCCCGGCTCCGAGCCGCACCGCGGAATCGTGATTGCCGGACGTCGCGACGATGACCGCCCCCGCCGCCCGGATTGCCTCGAAGCCTCGATTGCACACGGTGACCGCGTCGGAACTGGGAATCGAGCGGTCGTAGATGTCACCGGGCACGACCACGACGTCGACGCCGTGTTCGCGGACGGAATCTGCGATGGAACCGAGCACACTCGCCTGATCGGCCAACAGATCGACCCCGTGAAAGGTGCGACCTATATGCCAATCGGAGGTGTGCAGAATCTTCATGAATCCGACGGTAGAGCAGCCCACCGACACCGCCGATCTCCCACGCTGACGGCTTCGTCGGTGTGCCCCAACCCACGAGCGTCCGGTGACCCTGCACACAATCCGTCCGGTTCGTTTGGCGAAGAACCCGAAACCATCGCGCCATCGCGTCGATAAATGCGCCAGCCACGACCCGCACAAACACGGCCGACAACGCAAGAACCGCTAATGTCGTTATGTGTCTGCAACCCAACGTGCTCGCTCCGGGGTACCGCTGGACAAGCGATCGCTCATCGTGACCGTCCCCGGCCTGCCCTGGTGGGGAGTGATCCTGATTGCTGCCGGTGTGACCGCCGTCGGCGTACTGATCGATGCCACCGGAGGCGGCGGAGAGCTCACCGCGGTGTTCTCGACGTTCTACTTCCTGGGCTGTCTCTTCGCTGTGGTTGCCGCTTCGAACAAAGCACTCTTCACCGCGATGGCCCAACCGCCGTTGCTGCTCTTCGCTGCGGTGCCGATCGGGCACACGCTCATCGGCAAGGACAACAGCACCGCGCTGCGCGATATCGCGATCAACATCGCGTACCCGTTGGTCAACCGCTTTCCGATCATGTTGGCCGCAACCGTGGTCGTGCTGATCATCGGTGGCTTCCGATACTTCCTGCTCAATCAGCGCCCCACCGGGCCCGCGCGCTCGACCCGCTCCCGCCGCTCGGCGGCCACCACTCGTGACTCCTCTGCGGCTGCCACGCGAGAACAACCCGCACCCGAGACCGGGCGTCGACGCAGAGTCTCGGACGCGCCCGTCCCCGGGCCCCCGCGTCGCCGCGCCCCCGAGGTGGACGAGCAGCCCGCCTACCGAAGCACCCCCAGGCGCGAGCCAATCCAGGACGAGCGTCCGCTGCCGCCTCGGAGAAGCCCTCAGCCCCCCAGGGTCGATCGCACGCACCAACCGCCTACGCGTCGCCCCCAGCCCGACAGTCGGCCCGTGGCAGACGACGACTACCCGTCGTACGGTCGCCGCCGGGCGCCCGAGCCCACTCCGTCGCCCAGACGTGAGGAGCGGATGGAGCCCTTCTTCGCTTCGGGTGACGACGTATCGCCGCCGCTGCCCCCTCGCCGCCGCCCACCCGGAGTCGATCTTCCCGCGTATCCGCCGCCGCGAGTTCGGTACCGCGATCGCGAAGAGCCCTGAACAGACGCGCCCGGTAGCACAAAAATGCGGGGCACCTTCCAGATGGAAGGTGCCCCGCATTTTCTTGATTCAGGACGTGCGCGCTGCTCGCAATTCACGGGGAAGGGCGAACACCAGAGTCTCGTTGGCAGTGGTGACGGGTTGAACGTCGTTGTATCCGTGCTCGGCAAGAAGTTCGATCACGCCGCGCACGAGCACCTCGGGTACCGATGCGCCTGACGTGATGCCGACTGTCTGGACACCCTCGAGCCACGCGAGATCGACCTCACGGGCGTAGTCGACCAGGTACGACGCGGCAGCGCCCGCCCCGAGCGCGACCTCGACCAGGCGAACCGAGTTGGACGAGTTCCGCGAACCCACCACGATCACGAGATCGCACTCGGGAGCCATCGCCTTGACCGCGACCTGACGGTTCTGCGTGGCGTAGCAGATGTCGTCGGACGGCGGGTCCTGCAGATTGGGGAAGCGCTCACGCAGGCGCGCGACGGTCTGCATCGTCTCGTCGACGCTCAGTGTGGTCTGGGAAAGCCAGATGACCTTCGACTCGTCACGAACCGTGACCGCGTCGACCGAATCCGGGCCGTCGACGATGGTGACGTGATCGGGAGCCTCACCTGCGGTGCCCTCGACCTCCTCGTGGCCTTCGTGGCCGATGAGCAGAATGTCGTAATCGTCGCGGGCGAATCGCTTCGCTTCCTGGTGCACCTTCGTGACCAGGGGGCACGTCGCGTCGATCGTGCGCAGGTTCCGCTCGGCAGCCGAGTCGTGGACGGCCGGCGACACACCGTGCGCCGAGAACACGAGCAACGATCCCTCGGGAACCTCGTCGGTTTCGTCGACGAAGATCACGCCCTGATCTTCGAGCGTCTCGACGACGTGGCGATTGTGGACGATCTCCTTACGCACGTAGATGGGAGCGCCGTGCTTCTCGAGGGCCTTCTCGACGGTCTCGACCGCGCGGTCGACGCCGGCGCAGTAGCCGCGAGGCTCGGCGAGGAGCACGCGCTTGGCGCTGCCCTTGCGGGTGGACGGCGAATCAGCCGAGTGCGCGATACCGAGATTGAGAGGAACAGCCGAAGACATGTGACCAGCCTACTGGCACCTCGAACGTGAGACACTCCGGCAAACGTGAACACCTCGGTTTCGGGATCCGATCGAAGGTTCCGAAGTAAACGAGTACGGCCGTCACAGGCAAGTCGGCTACCGATTGTCGGAGCTTTGCGGCAAGCTGTGGGAATGATCCGACCACCGTTCGTGGCGCGCGTTGCCGCGGGACTCGCCGTCACCGCGATGGAAGAGGCAAAGAAGCTGCCCACCACCGCCGTCGCCCTGCCGATGACCGCCGTGAGCCAGATGCTGCAGACAAGCATGCGCGTGCAGCAGTCGATCACCTCGTTGGCCATCAAGGGCGATCAGGCATTTGCACTGATCAACTGGTCTTCCGAGGACGAACAGCCCGAGTGGGCGGTCTTCGACGAAGACGTCGACGCGCCTGCTGACCCGACGTCTTCCACCGGATCGACCACCGCTGACACCCCGACCAACGCCGGTCGCTTCGCGCTCTACTCGCTCGAGCCGACTGCCCCCATCGAGGAACCCGCACCCGGCGCCGAGTCCGAATCCACGGCAGCTACGACGGACAAGCCTGCCGAAGAGCCCGAGATCGTCACCGAACTCGACTACCCCAACCTCACACTCGCACAGCTCCGTGCGCGCATCCGGACGCTCAGCATCGACGAGCTGACCGCCGTCCTGGACTACGAGAATGCGACGCTCGCTCGCGCACCGTTCCAGACCATGCTCACCAACCGCATCACCACAGCCAAGGCAAAGTGACTTCCGCAACGCCCCCCGCTTCATCGCAGCGATCGTCCGGCGCCAGTAGCGCCGAGCAGCCGTGGCCGGTCCGCACGGTTTCCGCCAAGGTCGCCGGCTGGATCGATCGGCTCGGCAGCATCTGGGTCGAAGGTCAGATCACCCAGATCAATGCACGCCCCGGTACCCGAACGGCCTTTCTCGTCCTGCGTGATCCGTCGGCAGACATGTCGCTGTCGATCACGTGCTCACCGCAGTTGTTGCACAACTCCCCGGTGCCGTTGACCGAGGGCTCGCGTGTCGTGATGTTCGGCAAGCTCTCGTTCTACACCGGACGCGGAACGGTGTCGTTGCGTGTCACCGAGATTCGCGCCGTGGGTATCGGTGAGCTGCTTGCCCGCATCGAGAGACTGCGCGCCTTGCTCGCGGCCGAGGGCTTGTTCGATCCGCGGCTCAAACGGCCGCTTCCGTTTCTGCCCGGCACGATCGGCCTGATCACGGGCCGAGCCAGTGCGGCCGAGAAGGATGTCGTCTCAGTCGCCCATCGTCGTTGGCCAGCAGTTGCCATCGCAGTGCGTAACACCGCGGTTCAGGGTCCGACTGCTGTTCCCCAGATCATCGAAGCGCTGAAGGAACTCGACGCCAACCCGGTAGTCGACGTCATCATCCTCGCTCGCGGCGGCGGAAGCGTCGAGGATCTCCTGCCGTTCTCCGACGAAGCGCTGTGCCGCGCCATCGTGGCCTGCACGACGCCGATCGTCAGTGCCATCGGACACGAGCCGGACAGCCCGCTCAGTGACCACGTCGCCGACCTGCGCGCAGCCACACCCACCGACGCTGCGAAGCGCGTCGTACCCGACGCGGTTGCGGAAGCTGCCCTGGTTGCGGATCTGCGTGACCGCAGCGCTGCGGCACTGCGCAGCTGGGTCAAGCGTGAGTCTCATCTGATCGAACAGTTGCGCACTCGACCGGTCATGGCATCACCGCTGCTCGCGGTGGACCGTCGCGCCGAGGAGGTCGAAAGGCTCCAAGCCGCCGGACGACGCGATGTGACTCGGTTGATCGACTCCGAGTCCCGAACGATCGAGCATCTGCGCGCCCGGCTCACCACGCTGGGCCCCGCCGCGACGCTGGCCCGCGGATACGCAGTCGTGCAACGTGTTGTCGCCGAAGGCGATCCGGAGGTTCTGCGCTCGGTCGAGGACGCGCCACCCGGTACCCAGATTCGAGTTCGACTTGCAGACGGCGCCGTTCGCGCCGCAGTGATGGGAAGAGAAAAATGAGCAACGCCACCGACACCGACACCGACATCAACGAACTCGGCTACGAAGCAGCCCGGGACGAACTGGTGAGCGTCGTGAAGATTCTCGAACAGGGCGGTCTGGACCTCGACGCGTCACTCTCACTGTGGGAGCGAGGCGAAGCGTTGGCCAAGCGCTGTGAAGAGCACTTGGCCGGCGCGAGGGCCCGCGTCGAAAAGGCTCTGGCCGAAGCGGACGAGTAGCGTCCGCTCCGACCGCAAATCCTATGGCGTGATCGGCTGCGCTGCGCCGACCTTCTCGGCAAGAATCCGGAACTCTTCCGGCGTCGCCGCGCCCGTGAGCAACAGGCGAACATCCCCGACGTCCGTGACCCAGATCGACTCGACACCTTCGCCGCCGAAGACGTTCCACGTATCGGCACCGACGGTCTCGACTCCGGTCGCGAATCGCTGTCCACCGGCAACATGTGACACCAACGGGAATTCCTCGGCGTTGCTCTGTGTCAGCTGGATGTAGCGACCACTGGTCGTGATGAATCCCACAGTGCTCGAATCTCCGCCGCCGTCGCCGGAGATGATCTTGCGACTGCCGGAGTTCGGAGTCCACCCGTCCGGAACACCGGGATTACGGATGGGAAATCCGAGTTCCTTCGCGTCGTAGTTCAGAGCTGCGTCCACGTCGACGCTCGGGATAGGCCCCTGTGTCGGGCCGCCAGGACTGAACGTGCACTGGCTGGCGATGCCCGCAATGATGATGCAGAACAGCACCAACGGTACGAGAGACCAGACCATGTCTTTGTTGTCTTCGAGAATGCGGGGTTTCTTCGATGCCACACCCCCAGTATCCAGGTACTCCGCAGTAGATACGATTCCCGGTCCCCCTCGAGCGAGACAAAACGTCTCTGCGGCGACCCGACAGCGCACGTAGCCGCTCCCATCTGGGACAATGACGCCTGAAGAAACCACTGCGTCGACACACCCCGTCGACCGCGACCGCGCCAGGAGGCACCGCACATGACGGCCAGCAGCACTCATCGTGAGACCCCGGACCGTAACCTCGCACTCGAATTGGTCCGAGTCACCGAAGCCGGTGCTATGGCTGCCGGCCGCTGGGTAGGCCGCGGCGACAAGGAAGGCGGCGACGGAGCAGCCGTCGACGCCATGCGTCAGCTCGTCTCCTCAGTCTCGATGCGCGGCATCGTCGTCATCGGTGAAGGCGAGAAGGACGAAGCGCCGATGCTGTTCAACGGCGAAGAGGTCGGAAACGGCGACGGCCCCGACTGTGACTTCGCCGTCGACCCGGTCGACGGCACCACCTTGATGTCCAAGGGCATGCCCAACGCGATCTCTGTTCTGGCTGTTGCCGAGCGCGGCGCGATGTTCGATCCGTCGGCCGTGTTCTACATGGAGAAGATCGCTGTCGGGCCGGATGCCGCAGATGTCATCGACATCAGCGCACCGATCGCCGAGAACATCAAGCGCGTGGCCAAGGTCAAGAAGGCGTCGGTCTCCGACATCACGATCTGCATCCTGGACCGCCCGCGTCACAACCAGCTGATCCAGGACGTTCGCGACACCGGCGCTCGTATCCGTCTGATCTCCGACGGTGACGTTGCCGGCGCGATCGCCGCAGCGCGTCCGGAGTCCGGCACCGACATGCTCGTGGGCATCGGCGGAACGCCAGAGGGCATCATCGCCGCAGCAGCCATGCGCTGCATGGGTGGATCGTTGCAGGGCAAGCTGGCCCCCACCGACGACGAAGAGCGTCAGAAGGCCATCGACGCCGGTCACGATCTCGATCGGATCCTGTCCACCGAAGATCTCGTCTCGGGCGAGAACGTCTTCTTCTGCGCCACCGGCGTCACCGACGGTGACCTCCTGCGCGGCGTCCGCTACTACGGCGGCGGCGCCAGCACGCAGTCCATCGTGATGCGTAGCAAGTCCGGCACCGTTCGCATGATCGACGCGTACCACCGTCTCGAGAAGCTGCGCGAGTACAGCTCCGTCGACTTCGACGGCGAAGAGGGCGCGGTTCCCCCGACGTTCTGATGGGCTCCGCCCCGTGAGTGGTTAGGGAGTCCCTGCACTCCTCAACCGCTCACGGGGGACGTAGTCCCCTACCCGCTCTCGAAAAGTGGCAATGTGGAGCCATGACGGAGAGCAACGATCAACAGTTCCGAATCGAACACGACACCATGGGCGAAGTTCGGGTGCCCATCGACGCACTGTGGCGAGCACAGACCCAGCGTGCAGTCGAGAACTTTCCGATCAGCGGGCGCCCGCTCGAGCGCACCCAGATCCGCGCAATGGGCCTGCTGAAAGCAGCGTGTGCGCAGGTCAACAAGGACCTCGGACTCCTCGACGCGGACAAGGCCGACGCAATCATCGCCGCCGCGAACGAGATCGCCGAAGGCAAGCACGACGATCAGTTCCCCATCGACGTCTTCCAGACCGGCTCGGGAACCAGTTCGAACATGAACGCCAACGAGGTCATCGCATCCATCGCGAAGGCCGCCGGTGTGGACGTACATCCCAATGATCACGTCAACATGTCGCAGTCCTCCAACGACACCTTCCCCACCGCCACGCATGTCGCAGCTACCGAAGCAGCGGTCACCGATCTTGTTCCGGCACTGGAACATCTGCATGCTGCGCTTGCCACGAAGGCGACCGAGTGGAAGACCGTCGTCAAATCCGGACGCACCCATCTGATGGACGCTGTGCCGGTCACGCTCGGTCAGGAGTTCGGCGGCTACGCACGTCAGATCGAGGCCGGCATCGAGCGCGTCAACGCAACACTCCCCCGCCTCGGCGAGCTGCCGATCGGCGGAACAGCAGTCGGCACCGGTCTCAATGCTCCGGATGGATTCGGCCCCAAAGTTGTTGCCGAACTGGTCAAGTCGACCGGCGTCGACGCGCTGACTCCGGCGAAGAACAGCTTCGAAGCGCAGGCCGCGCGTGACGGACTGGTCGAGGCATCGGGCGCGCTGCGGACCATCGCCGTCTCACTGACGAAGATTGCCAACGACATTCGGTGGATGGGATCGGGTCCGCTGACCGGACTCGGCGAGATCGCACTCCCTGATCTGCAGCCGGGAAGCTCGATCATGCCCGGAAAGGTGAACCCGGTCCTGCCCGAGGCAACCACTCAGGTTGCGGCTCAGGTGATCGGAAACGACGCCGCCATCGCGTGGGGTGGCGCCGCCGGAGCTTTCGAACTCAACGTCTACATCCCGGTCATGGCCCGCAACCTGCTGGAGTCGTTCACCTTGCTGGCCAACGTCTCTCGACTGTTCGCCGACAAGTGCGTCAGCGGACTGGTCGCGCACGAGGAGCACCTCAAGACACTCGCCGAATCTTCGCCGTCGATCGTGACGCCCCTCAACTCGGCAATCGGTTACGAGGAAGCCGCAGCCGTCGCGAAGCAGGCGCTCAAAGAGAAGAAGACGATCCGTCAGGTCGTCATCGAGCGCGGACTCGTCCCGGACAAGCTGAGCGAGGAAGAACTCGACAAGCGTCTCGACGTTCTGGCGATGGCGAAGGTCAAGGACTGAACAAACAAAAGAGTGGCGGTTTCCACTTCGGAAACCGCCACACTTTTCCCTACACCGTAGTGGTTGCCCGCCACTCGTCGGTGCGATCGGGGCTCGCCTCGGCCAATGCTTTCAGCGTCGCTTCGCGATCGAAATCCTTGCCGTACACGGGAGTTCCCGGCTGCTGACGCCAGGAATCGTCGATCGTTCCCGCATCGACGGGATCGAAGCCCAACTGATTGATCAGATCGAAGACGACCTGCTTGTTCGCGTCGTCGTCGCCGGCGATGGGTAGCGCAATGCGCCCCTCTGCACCTTCGGGAAGCCCCTTCTCGAGGAGATGCTTCCACCAGATTCCGTTGAACGCCTTGAACACCGGTACACCCAGGTGTTCCTGCACCCATCCGCTTTCGGTCTGTCCGTCCTCGATGGCGGCGATCAGACCGTCACGCTGTTGCGGGTAATAGTTGTTGGTCTCGATGACCGGGGCACCTGCGACCGCACCGCTGAGAATCCCCGCCGGTAGATCAACCACGTTCTTCTGCGGAATGCTCACGATGACCAGCTCGGCACCCTCGGCGGCCTCGGTGCTGCGGACTGCCTTCGCACCCGTCTCGGCTTCCAGTTCTGCAAGCGTGTCCGGTGTCCGCGAGTTCGAGACGCGCACGTCGTGACCGAGCGCAGCGAGCCTACGTGTGAGCGTGCCACCGATCTGACCGGCTCCGATGATTCCGATGCGCATGATCCTGCTCCTTCGTCGTGTGGAGTGGCGATCGCGCCACCGCTGCATTCGTCAACGACGAGAACGCACCGGGTCATTCCGCACCGGCCATTTCAACTCCCGTTGATTCAATCGGTTGACGAATCGAGTGCGAGTTTGATGCGAACACTGACCGGGTCGGTCTGCAATCCGCGAAAGGCAGAGGCCGTCAGCGCCGATCTGATCTTCCCCGACGCAAATGTCTTCACCCGCGCCGGCACGTCGTCGTCCGGCATGATCTGGGCCTGTCCGGCCACCCACTCGCCGCGGCGACGGATCCGAACCTTCGGCGTCGCAGAGATATTGGCACCCCACCCCGCGCCGGTGCCATGCTGCGCAATGACCCACGCCTCGTCACCGTCGTAGGTGATCGCAACGGGCACTCGGCGGGTCAGACCGGTTCGGCGTCCAACCGTCTCGATCTCGGTCATCAACGACGGCATCAAACCGATCCGATTCAATCCGGTGACCAGCGGATTGGCGAAATACTTCCCGACTGCGACTTCGATTCTTCGTTTTCGTGCAACTGACGTCGGTACCGGCATGTCGTTTCCTCTCCTCCGAAGCTGGTGCTCGAAGCAACAGCTCTATACCGCACGATATAACCACTGTTCGGGGAGTTTTGCCACCAAGAATCTTCGTCGATACCCACCACCTGCACACAACACTTGACTGTGTCTGTCGGTTACATCTAGTCTCAGATTCGTTCCTATACCGATCGACATACTGGGAGGCAGTGATGAACACACCTCGAGACGCCTCGTTGCCATGACCGGCCCGCAGACGCGTTGTCCGATCGCCGCAGCGCGTCGCAAGTGGGGAGTACCAAGAGAATCAGCGGCACCAGATGATTCGAACAGCACTGCGATTGCATACGATGGCGGGATGGCCGACTCCGATTCCCGCACTCTGATGCTGGTCGGCGCCATCAATGCCTTCCGTGAACACGGGATCGCGACGACCTCGCTCACCGAGATCGTCGAACGCTCGGGAGCTCCCCGCGGGTCGGTGTACCACTACTTTCCCGAGGGCAAAGGACAGCTGGCCGGCGAAGCAGTTGCCTACTTCGGCCGGGGCGTCAGTGCCGCCATCAGTTCGATGATCGCTCAGTCTTCCCCACCGGAGATCATCGACGCGGTTGTCACGATATTTCGAAACAGCTTGGTAGAGAGCGATTTCACCTCCTCCTGTCCGGTCGCAGCCGCGGCAGTGGAGGGCGCGTCGACGCCGGCGGCATTAACTGCTGCGGGCGAATCCTTCACCTCGTGGGAATCGCTTCTCACATCGTTCTTCTGGCAGCAGGGACAGCCGTCCGAGACTGCAGCACAGTGGGCAACCGTCGTGATCGCGTCAATCGAAGGCGCAACCCTGATGGCAAAAGCTCAGCACACCACGGCGCCTCTCGATCGCATCGGCGCTCACCTCAAGGCTCTGGTCTCGGCCCCGAGCTGACCAACCCTCTTTCTTCCAACCGCTGCTGCCGTCCGCGCAGGAGCAGAGATGGCGTACAAACATGTCTCACACACTTGCACCGGCGCCCTCGGCGCCCATGATGACCAAGTCCCGTCGATTCACTGCGCTGATCTTCATCTGCCTCGCCGAACTCCTTGTCGTGCTGGACAACACAGTGGTCAACGTCGCACTGCCGACGATGAGCGTCGACTTGTTCGCCAGCGTCAGCGACCTGCAGTGGATCGTCGACGCGTACACGTTGACCTTCGCCGGGTTCCTACTCACTTTCGGCCACCTGGGTGACCGCTTCGGACGCCGCCGAGTGATGATCATCGGCTTGATCGGCGTCGGTGCGATGTCGCTCGTCGGCGCCTTGGCTTCCAACCTCGAACAGGTGATCATGGCGCGAGCCGCCATGGGTGTCTTTGCCGCAGCTGTCTTTCCGGCTACGTTGGCCATGATCACCAACATCTTCACCGACGCCAGAGAACGAGCCATCGCCATCGCGGCCTGGACCGCAATGGCCGGCTTCGCGATTGCCATCGGCCCGACTGCGGGCGGCTGGCTTCTCGAGCACTTCTCCTGGCACTCGGTGTTCTGGATGAATGTTCCGGCAGCATTGTTGGTCATCGTGGGTGTGCTGCTGGTTGTTCCGGAATCGAAGGCGCTCCACGTCGGCCGATTCGATTTCGTCGGAACAATCTTGTCGCTACTGGGCATCGTCATTCTGGTGTGGACCATCATCGACGCACCACATCGCGGATGGGTGTCGACATTCAGCATCACGGGATACCTCTCTGCGACAGTGTTGTTGGCCGCATTCGTCGCATGGGAACTGCGCACCGACGCGCCGATCCTGAACATGAATCTCTTCCGAATCCGGCGGTTTTCTTTCCCCGCCTTGGCTATTGCTGTCAGCTACTTCAGCATGTTCGGATTCTTGTTCCTGATCACGCAGTACTTCCAGGGCGTTCGGGAGTACTCGCCGCTCGAATTCGGCATCCACTCTTTGCCTTTCGCTGCAGCTGTCGCCGTGGGCGCCCCAGTCGCCACCTTGGCGGCACAGAAACTCGGCACGACTGCAGTGATGGTGTTCGGCCTCCTGGTACTCAGCGGCGGGATGTACCTGGCGGGTCGGACGACCGTCGAGACGCCCTACCTCGGACCCGTCGTGATCTCGATGGTCCTCATGGGTCTGGGCCTCGCAATTGTCCAGGGACCGGCGACCGACTCCATCATGTCCTCGGTGCCCCTCGACGAAGCGGGGGCAGGTTCGGCAGTCAACGACACGACGCGTGAGCTCGGCGGGACCCTGGGCGTCGCCGTCATCGGTTCGATCGTCGCCTCGTACTACACGTCCAAGGTGGCTCCGATCGTCGACGCCATTCCCGACGCCGTGATGTCGGCGCAGGAGAAAGGCTTCGCTCGTGAGTCCGTGCTCAGCGTCATCGAAATCCGCTCCCGCGACATCAGTCCGCTCTTCGAGCAGCAGAAGGACAGTCTGATCTACACGATGAAGACCGCATGCCTGGAAGGCTTCGCCATCGCGTCGTACTTCACGGTCGGAGCAGCATTGATCACCGCTCTGCTGGTCGCGTTGTTGCTCCCTTGGAAGCCGGTCACGGAAGGCTCCATTCTCGGCAGTCTGACAACCAAGACCCCGAAGTAGCTACAAGGTTTCCCGATTTGTCCCAATATCAGCCCGCCGTTCCCCGATACTGGATTGACCGAGTGGTACCGACGACAACCCTGCTAGGGAGAATCTCGTGTCCATCACCAGTAGAAACAGCTCGCGACTGTCGGCAGCGGCGGTTCCGGTAGTACTGACGGTCGCCCTGCTCGCCGGATGCTCGTCCGATTCAGACACCACCTCGGCGCCCGGGCCGGTCGTCAGCGACGCCAGCCCGGGTCTCGACGCCGGGGTGCCGATCCCGGACGGGCAAATCGACGACGCGGTCGGGAAGCTCGACGGCCTCGCGAACGACCTCATGGCAAGTTCCGGTGTTCCCGGCATGGCGGTGGCCGTGGTGCACGGAGGTAAGACTGTGTACGCAAAGGGATTCGGGGTTCGCGAGTTGGGTAAGAGCGCCACCGTCGATGCCGACACCGTGTTCCAACTGGCATCGGTGTCGAAATCGGTCGGGGCCACGGTGGTCGCCCACGAAGTCGGAATCGGGACCGTCGACTGGGACACTCCGGTGATCTCGAAACTGCCGGGGTTTGCGCTTGCCGATCCGTGGGTGACCGACCACCTCACGATCTCCGATCTCTACACGCATCGGTCGGGGTTACCGGACCACGCCGGCGACGGGCTGGAGGACCTGGGCTACAACCGGGCCCAGGTGCTCGAAAAACTTCGCCAACTACCGCTCAACCCCTTCCGAATCACATACGAGTACACGAACTTCGGCGTCACTGCCGGTGCGGAGGCCGTTGCAGCCGCGGCGGGCACCGATTGGGAAACGCTGTCGCAGAACACGATCTACGGTCCGCTCGGTATGACATCGACGTCTTCGCGGTTCGCCGATTACCAAGCCCGAGAAAATCGAACAGTCGGCCACATCCTCGAAGACGGAAAGTACAAGGTAGGGCCGGTTCGGGACGCCGACGCCCAATCCCCCGCCGGTGGAGTCAGCTCCTCGGTGAACGACATGGCCAAGTGGTTGGACATGGTGCTGTCGGGCGGTCGGTATCAGGGGCAGCAGGTCGTTCAGACGGAGGCGCTCGTGCCCGCAGTCAACCCGGAAATCGTCTCGCGCCATGCGCAGGAAATCGGGGAACGCTCCGGCTTCTACGGCTACGGGTTCAACGTTTCCGACAGCGCGGCAGGCCGTGTGACCGCCAGCCACTCCGGCGCCTTCCTGCTCGGTGCCGGGACCAATTTCGTGACGATTCCCTCCGCTGACGTCGGCATAGTCGTTCTGACCAACGGCACGCCCACCGGCGTCGCAGAGACCTTGACCGCCGAATTCGCCGATCTGGTGCAGTTCGGGAAGATCACCCGCGAGTGGCGCCCGCTGTACGAAGCGTCCTTTGCCTCACAAGCCGACCCTGAGGGCGAACTTGCCGGGAAGACGCCGCCGGCCTCCCCCGCTCCCGCGCCACCGACAGACCAATTGACCGGCGACTACGGCAATCCGTACTGGGGTCCCGCGCTCGTGACGCAGCAGAACGGTGCGCTGACCTTGACCATGGGTCCCGCGGCCGCGACGTACCCTCTGACCCACTGGGACGGAAACACCTTCACGTTCCCGCTCAGCGGCGAGAACGCACCGGCCGGGACGGTCTCGAAGGCCACCTTCGACGGAAACTCGCTAACCTTGGAGTACTTCGATCACGATCATCTCGGTACCTTCATCCGGGCAACACCGGCCGAATAATCAGCCAAGGACACCCCATGAGTAGTTCGACAGCCACGGTGAACGCAATGTTCGCGGCCCTCACCGATTTCGACGTGGACGCCGCAGCCGAATTGATGACAGACGACATCGTCTGGCAGAACGTCTCGCTCCCCACCCTGCGAGGCAAGAAGACCGTCGTGCGAGCGCTTCGTCTGGTCACCAAGCCTTCACTGAAATTCGAGGCGGAGATGCACCACATCGTCGGCGACGAGTCCACGGTGCTCACCGAACGCACCGACATCCTCACTGTCGGACCGTTGCGCATCGAGTTCTGGGTATGCGGAACTTTCGAACTGCGCGACGGCAAGGTCTGCGTCTGGCGGGACTACTTCAGTCTGCGAGACGTCGCGTGGGGCGTGGTAACCGCGGTCGGCCGCGCAGTCGTCGGGACCGGGACACGAAGTAGGCTTGCTCCGGCCTGAAATCACCTGCCGAAAGCGAGCGAACCTGCCATGTCCGAAAACACCACGCCTGACTCCTTCGACGCCGGATTGGCTGTGCGCACCGAAGTCATGGGGACCGATTTCGTCGACGCCGCCTTCGAGCGCACCCGGGGAACGGACAGCGAAGAACTGCAAAACTTCGTGACGGCCAACGTCTGGGGTTCGGTATGGACGCGTCCCGGACTCGATCGCCGCAGTCGCAGTCTGATCAATCTGGGGATGCTGATCGCGCTGCGCGCCGAGAACGAACTCAAAGGCCACGTACGTGGGGCATTGCGAAACGGATTGACACGCACCGAGATCGTCGAAACCGTGATCCACGCGAGCGCGTATTGCGGCGCGCCGGCCGGACTGGCGGCGATGCGTGTCGTGCAGGAAGTTCTCGACAACGAACTGGGACCGCTGCAAAACTGAACAACTTCAAACCCAGGCATCTCCCCGTGCAGACCGAAGTCCGCACGGGGAGATCACTTCTCAGGAAGTGGGGCCGAACTCCTCGAGCATGTCGGTCACCAACTCGGCGATCGGCGAACGCTCACTGCGCGTGAGTGTGATGTGCGCAAAAAGCGGGTGCCCCTTGAGCTTTTCGATGACGGCCGCAACTCCGTCGTGCCTGCCCACTCGCAGGTTGTCACGCTGCGCGACGTCGTGCGTGAGGACCACTCGCGAGCCGGTTCCCAGACGAGAAAGCACTGTCAGCAGAACATTTCGTTCGAGCGACTGCGCTTCGTCGACGATCACGAACGAATCGTGCAGCGACCGACCGCGAATATGCGTCAGCGGCAACACTTCCAGCATTCCGCGGGCGAGAACCTCCTCGAGAACCTCTGGCGAGGCCAACCCGTCGAGAGTGTCGAAAACGGCCTGAGCCCACGGGCCCATCTTCTCGCTCTCACTACCGGGAAGGTAGCCGAGTTCTTGTCCGCCAACGGCATACAACGGACGGAAGACGACAACCTTGCGCTGAGTGCGCCGCTCGAGAACGGCTTCCAAACCTGCCGTCAGAGCCAAGGCCGATTTACCGGTGCCCGCCTTACCACCGAGAGAGATGATGCCGATGCTCTCGTCCATGAGGAGATCGAGCGCAATGCGCTGCTCGGCGGAGCGGCCGTGCAACCCGAACGCCTCGCGCTCACCGCGCACCAACTGGATGCGCTTGTCGGGAGTCACCCGACCGAGGGCGCTCGACGAACCACCGAGCAGGCGAAGACCCGTGTGACACGGCAGATCTCGCGCTTCGTCGAGGTCCAGGAAACCCTCGTTGAACAGCTCGTCGATGTCCGTCGAGGCGACGTCCAGCTCGGTCATACCCGTCCATCCGGAGGGCACGACGTCGTGAGCGTGGTACTCGTCGGCAGGTAGTCCCACCGCGCCCGCCTTCACACGAAGCGGAATGTCCTTGCTGACGAGGACTACGTCCTTGCCCTCCGCCGCAAGGTTCAGCGCACACGCCAGAATCCTCGAATCGTTACTGTCCGTGCGGAATCCGACTGGCAAGACCGCAGGGTCGGTGTGATTGAGTTCGACCTGCAGCGTCCCGTTCTCGGTGCCGATCGGCACCGGACGGTCGAGGCGGCTGTATTCGATCCGTAGATCGTCGAGCATGCGGAGCGATTCTCGGGCGAACCATCCCAGTTCGTGGTGGTGCCGTTTGCCTTCGAGTTCACTGATCACGACCAGTGGGAGTACCACGTGGTGTTCGGCGAATCGAGTGACAGCCCATGGATCGGACAGTAGTACCGAGGTATCCAAGACGTACGTGCGAAGTGCATCTCCCGAATGATTCCCGGCTGATAGATCAGCCCGGGCCGAGTGGGCAGAGACGGAGCGTGATGCAGTCACGTTGGGCTCCTAGGTCTGCGCGGCACCCGCGCAAACTCAGCTCGCTGGGCCGGACGGCTCTGGTGTCAGGTGACGCTGTGTCAGCTGAAACAAGGGCCGGGCGCCGGCCCTCTCGTACTGAGTGTTTCAGTCACGATCAGAACCTCCCGCACAAGTAACTTCTGGTTACTCGTTACTGCCGACGGTACTGCGGATCGGACACTCGCGCCACGGAACGAGCCGCACATCTGGTGAACGCCAGGTAACAAAATGCCACTCGTGTGATTCGGCGTCACTCAGGACTCGATCAGACCCCACTTCGCGGCGCGCACCGCCGCCTGAACCCGCGAATTGGTTCCGGTCTTGACGAAGATGTTCTCGAGGTGGGTGGCGACGGTGCGACGGCTGACGAACAACTCCTCGGCGATCTCGACATTGCCCGCGCCCCTGGCCACCAATTGCAGTACTTGGATCTCCCGTGGGCTCAGATGGACACGATCGAGCGCCACCTGGTCCCCCACGACGCGCGAGCAGGCTGCGCTGGACGCCGCCACCACCTCCCGTACGCGATCGACGACGCCGGAATCCGCGAAGCTCATGTGCAGCAATCCGGTCACCTCACGGCCGGAGAACCCCAATGCGACCGACGCACCCTCGGCGTACCCGGACGGCCGCAGAACATCGGTGACCATCTCGACCTGCTCGAATCGTGGCACGTCCTGCCAGAACACGGGCACGCCCGAAGCCTCGCGAATGATGCCGAAGAGATTGCGATCGGCGACGAAGTCCTCGAGCAGGAACTCGAGCACCCTGGCGTCGTATCCGGAACTCGCCAGAGCCCGATGTCTTCCGCTCGACGGGTCTCGGTACGTGACCGCCGCAGCCGAGTACGCGAGTCCACGTGCGCGGAGTTCTTCGGCGCACAGGCCGAGAATGCCGTACGCCCCGGCCGCCGGCGATCGCGGCGCGAACATGTCAGGTCCAGCGCCGCGATCAGGCAGTACAGACGTCATCACACCAATCTAGCCAATCGTGTGAGCTAGGCCACGACCAGTGAATCGGCCGGCTTCTTGTCCGCCCACGGACGTGCCGCTTCGAAGTTCGCGGCAGTCCGCAAGACCAGTGCGTCCCGGCGGTGACGTGCGGCGATCTGCAGCCCCACCGGTCGACCGTCGGCGGTGAATCCGGCGGGCACGGTGATCGCCGGATTGTTGAGCATGTTGTACGGGTAGGTGAAGAGCCAATCGAGCAACTGCTCACGCAGCGACGCACCTTCGAGCCACGACGGCGCGAACTGACTGAGCGGGAACGTGGCCGAAGCCAGGGTCGGCGAGACCAACACGTCGTAGTCGTTCATGAACGTCGTCCACGTGTCCCACATGACGCCGCGGAATGCGTCGGCCCGCCCGACGTCGACACCGGTGAGCCGCTCGGCCTCGTGCATGATCTCGATCAGGTTGTCGTCGACCTCGCCGCGCTGGTTCTCCCAGTCGAGCAAGTCGTATTCGGAAGCGAAACCGGGAACCCAGATGCCGTTCCACATCGACTCCGACGGATTTCCCCACTGCGGGGTCGCCTCGGTGATCCGGGCACCCAATTCCTCGAATGCCGACAACGCGTCGAGACACACCGCCAGCACCTCCGGATCAACATGGCCGAGACCGAGATTCGGCGACCACGCCACGCGAAGGCCCTTCACGTCGCCCTTCGAGGCTTCGACGTACGAGGTCTCGGCACGCTCGATCGAGAGCGGGTCTGCATTGTCCGGCCCGGCCATGATGTCGAGCATCAGCGCGTTGTCGGCAACAGTCCGGGTGATCGGACCGTGATACGCCCAGTTGTAGAAGCGCCCGGCCAGGATGGTCTGCGGGATGACGCCGGTGGTCGGCTTCAACCCGACGACCCCGCAGAGCGCCGACGGGATACGCACCGATCCCGCGCCGTCACTGCCCTCGGCGAGTGGCCCGAGGCCTGCAGCCACAGCAGCCGACGCACCGCCACTGGACCCGCCCGCGCTGTTGCCGAGCTTCCACGGGTTGTGCGTCGGCCCGTACAGGTGGTTGTCCGTGCCTCCGTAGTAACCACTTTCGGGAGTATTCGTCTTTCCCAGGAACAGTCCGCCGGCGCCACGCAGCCTGTCCACGACGACGGCATTTCCCGTCGCGATGTTGTCGGCCATCGGCTTCATCCCGAACGTGGTCGGCAGCCCGTCGACTGCCGTCAGATCTTTGATCGTGAACGGAACGCCGTGCAGCGGGCCGAGTTTCTCGCCCGCTTCCTGTTGCCGTGAGAGTTCGGCCGCATCGCGCGTCACCTGCTCGCGATCGAACTGGACTATCGCGTTGATCGACGGATTGACGGCGTCGACGCGCTGGATCATCGCTTCGGCAATCTCGTTGGGCGAGAGACTGTTCGACGCGACCGACGCCGCCATCTCGGTAGCGGAGAGCCAATGCAGATTCTGTTCGGTCATGGGGTTTCCTTCGCCGGAGGGGTGATGCTCTCAGGCTAGGAAGCGCCGAACTCGGCCACCATCGGTCATGTGACCGATGCCACAATCCGCGACTGGCAAAAAACCAGCGGCCCGGCCCCTCGAAAGGGACCGGGCCGTCGGTGAAGGAATTCCTAGACGTTCTTGCTGAGCAGGCCCCAGTTCTCGAGACCGTCGTACAGCGGAAGGTCGAGAGCGAGCTTGGCGACGCGCGCCCGCAGCGCCGGCAGATCCGCGTTGCCGGCCAGAGCGGTACCGATGATGTCGGCGACCTCGGTGAACTCGGCATCGCCGAATCCGCGAGTGGCCAACGCTGCGGTACCGATACGCAGACCGGAGGTGGTCATCGGCGGGCGGGGATCGAACGGAACAGCGTTGCGGTTGACCGTGATGCCGATTTCGTGCAGAAGGTCCTCACCCTGCTGGCCGTCGAGCTGCGAGTTACGCAGGTCCACGAGAACGAGGTGGACGTCCGTGCCGCCGGTCAGGACGCTGATGCCCTGGTCTGCGACGTCCTTGTTGCCCAGACGCTCGGCAAGGATGCGCGCACCGGAAAGGGTGCGTGCCTGACGATCCTTGAACTCTTCACCGGCAGCGATCTTGAAGGTGACGGCCTTGGCCGCGATGGCGTGCATGAGCGGTCCACCCTGCTGACCGGGGAAGACAGCGGAGTTGAGCTTCTTGGCCCACTCTTTCTTCGCCAGGATCAGGCCCGAACGCGGACCACCGAGGGTCTTGTGGACGGTCGAGGAGACGACGTCTGCGTACGGGACGGGCGACGGGTGCAGGCCTGCCGCAACCAGTCCGGCGAAGTGAGCCATGTCCACCCACAGGTACGCCCCGACCTCGTCGGCGATCGCACGGAACGCCGCGAAGTCCTGCTGACGCGGGTACGCGGACCAGCCGGCAACGATGACCTTCGGCTTCTCGGCGAGGGCGATCGAGCGCACCTCGTCCATGTCGATGCGGTGATCTTCCTTGCTGACGCCGTAGGACGCGACGTCGTACAACTTGCCGGAGAAGTTGAGCTTCATGCCGTGCGTGAGGTGACCGCCGTGTGCAAGGTCGAGGCCGAGCAGCTTCTCACCCGGGTTCATCAGTGCCATCAGAACAGCAGCGTTGGCCTGTGCGCCCGAGTGCGGCTGAACGTTCGCGAACTCTGCACCGAAGAGTTCCTTCGCACGGTTGCGCGCCAGATCCTCGATGACGTCGACGTGCTCGCAACCGCCGTAGTAACGACGTCCCGGGTAGCCCTCGGCGTACTTGTTGGTCAGGACGCTGCCCTGAGCCTGCAGAACCGAGCGGGGAACGAAGTTCTCCGACGCGATCATCTCGAGCGTGTCGCGCTGACGAGCCAATTCACCAGCCATCGCCTCGGCGACTTCGGGGTCGAGTTCGGCGAGTGATGCAGAGTTGACGTCGGAGCCGGGCACAGCGGTCATCGAGGAATCTCCAAGCTGGATGCGGAAACGAATGCGTCCAGTCTACGAAGTTCGCTCCCGCCGTCTCCACCCGGCACTAGGCAGCACGCAGAGAGCTGGGGACCAGCGGCTCGTCGAGCAGCCTGCGGAAGCGTTCGGTGCGCTCCGCGCCCACCGGCACCTCGTCCAGCCAGCCCCCGAGCAGCCGGTATCCCTCGACATACGTGCTGGTGTATGCCCGCCACAGCGGCGAAGACAGGAACTTGAGCGATTGGCGAGCGCGTTCCGGCGTCGACAGCGACCACCGTTCGAGGAACAGCGCCACGTCGTCGAGGCTGCGCCCCTCGTCGTGCAACATCAGCGCCGCATCCTGCCGGACACTCAGCAGTTGCCCCGACGCGGCGGAGAGCC
Source organism: Rhodococcus sp. C3V (assembly GCF_029269915.1). NCBI lineage: Bacteria > Bacillati > Actinomycetota > Actinomycetes > Mycobacteriales > Nocardiaceae > Rhodococcus > Rhodococcus sp. C3V. Next base: position 153,390 of record NZ_JARJBE010000011.1, on the reverse strand, counting down.
GTTGCGCCTTTTCCCCGTCGAAAGACAAGCCGAGGTCGGCGTAGATGTCCTGCGCCCACAAACCCCAGTCCGGGCCGACAATCGCTTCCAGCGCCAAATCCGCGAGGCCTTCGGCCATGATGCACTGCGGCGTGTTGACCAGGAACAGTGTCTGCTCGAGCTGGCCCGAACCGACCAGACCGGCTTCCTTACGGCAATGCTCGGTGTGATGGCCGGGGTAGGACTCGTGCGCGATCAGCCGCGGCAGGTTGGCCATGAACTGCGGCAGATCCGAATTGATCGCAACCTTGGAGCGGTAGTCACCGAGGTAGTAGTTGAAGCCGGACCACGGCTTGTCCCCCACCACTTCGTATTCGACGGTTTCCGACGCGGGAAGCCCGAACGTGCCGCGGACCAGATCGCGCAGCGCACTCGACATTGCCTCGACGCATTCGTTCAGTTTCGCCGCGGGGATCTCGTCGGCCTTGCGATGCGCCTGCACCCGCTGCGCCAGCGGTCCCGGACCGGGCAGAACTTCACCCATCAACCGGTGAGCGTCGCTGTAGGCGTCCTCGTTTCCCTTCTCGATTCGGACGTCGAAGTACGCCTCGACCTCGTCCACGAAGCCGATGTCCTCACCCGCGAACTTGCGCCCGGAGCATTCCAGGGCGCGAAGGTGTACGTCGACGAAGTGGGCGCGTTCGGCGTTCAGACCACTTCCGGCCAACTCGCCCCGCAATTCACGTGCCGTGCGGGCAAGTTCACGCGGATCGGGCTTCGGGGCGCTCTCGATCTGCTTACGCAGCACCGGGTCACCGGTGAACGCGTCGACGAACCCGTCTTCGAGACGGTCGAAACCCAGTCCGAGCAGCAGGTATTGGCGAACAAGTGTGTCTGGATCCATAACCACCGAGCCTAGTCGCTCGCTCCGGAATGCCACCCGGCGAAAGTCCCGGACGTGGCACCGAGCACAATCCGACTATGCACTCGGATCGTGCGCACACGCGCCTGGCTTGCTCGCATAGCTGTTTCGTCCGCCGGGCCCCGGGTTCACTACGTGCCGGTGAGCTGGGCTGATGGCGCGCACCAACGAATCGAGTCCCTACGTCGAGTTCGACCGCAAGCAGTGGCGGACACTGCGTAAGTCGACGCCACTGGTGTTGACCGAGGACGAGTTGTACGGCCTGCGTGGTCTCGGCGAGCAGATCGATCTCGAAGAAGTTGCCGAGGTTTATCTCCCCCTCGCACGTCTGATCCACCTGCAGGTGGCGGCACGCCAACGACTGTTCGCGGCCACCGCGACCTTCCTCGGCGAGAAGCATCCCGATCGTCAGGTGCCCTTCGTCATCGGTGTCGCCGGTTCGGTCGCGGTCGGAAAATCCACGACTGCTCGTGTGCTGCAAGCTCTCCTGGCCCGCTGGGATCACCATCCGCGCGTCGACCTCGTCACCACGGACGGATTCCTCTATCCGACCAGGGAACTCCAGCGTCGGGGCATCATGCACCGCAAGGGTTTTCCCGAAAGCTACGATCGCCGCAAGCTGTTGCGCTTCGTCACCGAAGTCAAGTCCGGGGCGGAAGAGGTAGCGGCGCCGGTCTATTCGCACACGTCGTACGACATCATCCCGGGCCAGTACCACCTGATCCGCCAGCCCGACATCCTCATCATCGAGGGCCTCAACGTCCTGCAGACCGGCCCGCGTCTGATGGTCTCCGATCTGTTCGACTTCTCGATCTACGTCGACGCCCGCATCGAGGACATCGAAGCCTGGTACATCCAGCGGTTCCTCGCGCTACGCAACACGTCGTTCGCCGATCCGAACGCCCACTTTCACCACTACTCCGGCCTCTCCGACCGTGACGCGACCATCGCGGCGAAGGAGATCTGGAACTCGATCAATCACCCGAACCTGGTGGAGAACATTCTCCCCACCCGTCCCCGCGCAACCCTGGTGCTGCGCAAGGACGCCGACCACACGATCAACCGGCTGCGGCTGCGCAAGCTCTGAGACGACTCAGGCGCCGAACCGGCGGTGGCGCGCCGCGTAATCGCGCAAGGCTCGAAGAAAGTCGACTCGACGGAACTCGGGCCAGTACGCCTCGGTGAACCAGATCTCGGAATAGGCGCTCTGCCACAACAGGAATCCGGAGAGCCGCTGCTCGCCGGAGGTGCGGATCACCAGATCCGGATCGGGCTGTCCCGACGTGTACAGATGCCCGTCGATGCCGTCGACCGTGACGGCCTGAATCAGTTCGTCTCCGCTCAGGCCCGCACCGATCTTGTCGCGAAGGAGCGATTGGACGGCGTCGGCGATCTCCTGACGCCCGCCGTATCCGATCGCGACGTTGACATGTGTCCCGGTTCGGCCGCTCGTCCCCGCCGCCGCTTCCCGCAAGCGCCTGGACTGCTCGGGAGGCAGAAGATCGAGAGCACCGACGATCTGCACACTCCAGTTCTTGCCGGGCCCGGAGATCTCTTCGACGACGTCGGTGATGATTTCGAGGAGGGTGTCGAGCTCTTCCGGCTCGCGGCGCAGGTTCTCGGTCGAGAGCAGGTAGATGGTTGCCATCTCGATTCCGGCGGCGTCGCACCACTCGAGCAATTCGGCAATTTTGAGCGCGCCCATGCGGTGCCCGTGACTGACATCGGTGAAGCCGTTCTCGCGAGCCCATCGCCGATTTCCGTCACACATCACGGCTACGTGCCGTGGGTGCGCGAGACCGTCGAGATGACTGAGGAGTCGTCGCTCGTAGATGCTGTACAGCAGTCCGCGCAGATTCACCGTGACATCACCATGGTGTCAAAGACTACGCCCGGCAGTGACAGCCACATGCGAGCGCCGTCACGCTTTTTGTACGCGTCGAAAACCCGCAGGTAGGTTATGCTACTGATGCGTAACCTACGGTACCGTAGGTTACGCGGTTCGCAACAGTACGGAACGAGAGGGGTTGCACATGACGGCATTCGGGCTCGACGAGCTTCCGGTCAAACCACGCATGCGCGGTTGGATCCATCTGTGGGCGCTCGGTGTCTCCGTCGTCGCGGGCATCGTTCTCGTCTCCGTAGCCGGCGCTCAGGTCGGCGCCAAAGCGGCTTGGGCAACCGCGATCTACAGCGTCACGATCTGCGGCCTCTTCGGCATCAGTGCGACGTATCACCGCATCCAGTGGCAGACGGTCAAGGGCCGTACGTGGATGAAGCGTGCGGACCATTCGATGATCTTTCTCTTCATCGCCGGCAGCTACACACCGTTCGCCATGCTCGGCCTCCCGACTCACACCGGCAAGATCATCCTCGCGATCGTGTGGGCAGGCGCGCTCGCCGGCGTCGCACTCAAGATGCTCTGGCCCACCGCCCCGAAATGGGTGGGAGTCCCGCTCTACCTGCTCCTCGGTTGGGCAATAGTTCCCGTGGTCGGTGAACTGACGCACCAGGTCGGTGTGGCGCCGATGGTGCTGCTGCTCGTCGGCGGAATCTTCTACAGCGTCGGCGCAATTCTGTACGCGACGAAATGGCCAAACCCGTGGCCCACGACGTTCGGGCATCACGAGTTCTTCCACGCCGCGACGGTCGTCGCAGCGATCTGCCACTACATCGCGGTATGGCTCGTCGTGTTCAACTGACTCGCCAGTTCCACCACCGTCGTCACCGGCCGATCACACACGAATCCCCGACAGATGTACGCGGCTTCACCACCGTCGACGAGGGGTCGATCTGCAAGCAGCGGTGAAGAATCCGGGGCTCCCCCGACAACCACTGCACCACCCGGCGCAAGCCGACGGGCATCGGCCAACAGCGAACCTTCCCCGACGACGGCCACCTGTATCGGACCACGCGACGACGCTTCCGCCACAGCGAGCCAATGTCCCGCCGAGCGAGGCGCACGCTCGAGCGGCAACGTGGCTCTCGCCAGCGCGTCCGCCGCGGCCTGGGCGTAACGAGAAGAGCGCTCGGCATCGGTCAACGCCGCCGCGGTCAACAGCGCCTCCGCGACGCTCGACGCACCGGACGGCGTCGCGCCGTCCAACGGGTCTCGGGGCCGAGTCACGAGCGACTCCGCGAAATCGGCCGTGTCGAACCAGCTTCCCGGCTCGGCCGGATCAGCGAAGTGGTCGACAGTGACGTCGAGCAACTGCTGCGCCGCATCGAGCCACCGCGCCAATCCCGTTGCCTGGTATAGAGCCAGGAGGCCGGTGGCCAACATTGCGTAATCCTCGAGCACGCCCGTCGGGGCGCCGACAGCCCCGCCGAGGGAAGCGCGACGCAAGTGACCGTCCACCAGGTGAAGGTCGAGAAGAGCGCCTGCGCACTCGGCCGCCGCGGTGATCCAGTCGGGTCGGTCCAGGGCAAGTCCGGCTTCCGTCAAGGCCGTGACGGTCAGCCCGTTCCAGGCCGTCACCACCTTGTCGTCGCGGCCGGGCTGTGGACGCTGAGCCCGGACGGCGCGTAGAGCGTCGGAGACCGTCTGCCAGCGCGACCAGTCATCGGGGTCACGGAGCAACTGCAGTACCGACGCACCCTCTTCGAAGGTTCCGGTATCGGTGACCCGGAACAACTCCGACGCCCACTGCCCGTCCTCCGCGCCGAGAATCTCGACCAGCTGCGTCGGCGTCCATACGTACGTGAGGCCTTCGACGCCGTCGGTGTCGGCATCGAGAGCCGAAGCGAAGCAACCGTTCTCGGTCAGCAGATCGGAGAGCAGGAACCTTGCGGTCTCCTCGGTGACGCGAGTGGCGAGGTCCGATCCGGTGCGCCGCGCCCAGTGCGCGTAGAACCGCAGGAGCAGCGCATTGTCGTAGAGCATCTTCTCGAAGTGCGGAACCACCCACTCGGCATCGACCGAGTACCGCGAGAAACCGCCACCCAACTGGTCGTAGATCCCGCCACGTGCCATTGCTTCGGCGGTGCGCTCGATGCCGCCGAGGATCTCGCCCGAACCCGTTCGCTCGTACTGTCGGAGCAGCCCCTCCAGTAGTGCCGACGGTGGAAACTTCGGTGCCCCACCGAATCCCCCGCGCGGGACGTCCTCGTCGCCGAGGATCGACCGACCCGCCGCGTTCAGCAGCTCGGCGTCGATGGGTGCTCCGCCGTACGGAATCCCGCCCGACGCGCGCTGAAGTTCCGTGACGATCGACTGTGCCGCGTTGTCGACCTCGTCGCGCCGATTCGTGAAGGTGTCGACTATCGCTTCGAGAAGCTGTGTGAACGAGGGCATTCCGCCGCGAGGCGTCGGCGGGTAGTACGTGCCGCAGTAGAACGGTGAACCGTCGGGAGTCAGGAAACAGGTCATGGGCCAGCCGCCCTGGCCGGTCATCGCAACCGTCGCATTCATGTAGACGGCGTCGATGTCGGGACGTTCTTCTCGGTCCACCTTCACACAGACGAAGTTCGCGTTCATGACGGCCGCGATCTCGTCGTTCTCGAACGACTCGTGCGCCATGACGTGGCACCAGTGGCACGCCGAGTATCCGATCGAGAGGAGAATCGGCACGTTGCGCTCGCGCGCCCACTCCATCGCTTCTTCGCCCCACTGTTGCCAGTGGACCGGATTGTCGGCGTGCTGACGCAGGTAAGGGCTCGAGGACCCACCCAGGTTGTTCCGCATCCGTGGGTCCATCGCCGCTACCTCGTTCGTCTCAGGATTCTTGCTTGGGCTTCTTCTCGGTAGAGACGTTGGGTTCCGCCGGGCTCGGAGCAGTGATAGCTCCCCGGTCGGTGCCTTCGTCTGCCTGCTGATCGAGTTCGGGATGATCCGGTTCGAACGTCTCCGGCAGCTTCTTGAGCTGGCGGTTCATCGACCGAACCAGGAGGATCACACCGATGAGCAGCGCAAGAATCACCAGCAGGCCGACCGGAGAGGACTTTCCGAACTCCGGGCCGGATGGGTTACTGGGCGTCTGAGCAAGAAATTGTGTGGTGCCGAGAACTACCTCGGCGGACAGAGCATTCACTTCTGAGCGTCCTCTTCGAGACCTGCGAACAGGTCGGTTTCCGGAATGGACGTGGTGACCCGCGTCTTGGCGAGCTCGAATTCCTCGGTGGGCCAGATCTTCTGCTGAATGTCGAGCGGCACAGCGAAGAACGAACCGTTGGGATCGATCTGCGTCGCGTGTGCGCGCAGAGCATCGTCACGCTGGGGAAAGTAGTCGCCGCACGTGACCTGAGTGGTCACCCGGACCATCATGTCGCCGCGTTCGGTCTTCCACTTCTTGAGCCAGTCCGCCATCGGGAACGGCTCACCGCGACGCTCGTACTCCTCCTGGAAGAGTTCGAGGCGCTTACGGATGAATCCGTGCGAGTAGTAGACCTTCTTGATTTCCCACGGCTGACCGTCCTCGGGGAAGTACTCGGGATCGGCGGCGGCTTCGTAGGCTGCCATCGTCACCTCGTGGCACCGGATGTGATCCGGGTGCGGGTATCCGCCGTTCTCGTCGTACGTCGTGACGACGTGGGGACGGAACTCGCGAATCACCTTCACCAGAGCGCGCGTCGACTCTTCGAGCGGAACGAGGGCGAAGCACCCTTCGGGCAGCGGCGGAAGAGGGTCGCCCTCGGGAAGCCCGGAATCGACGAAACCGAGCCAGCGCTGCTTCACGCCCAGGATGCGAGCGGCCTCGGCCATCTCCTCCTGGCGAACTTCGCTGATTCGATCGCGGACACCGGGAACGTCCATGGCCGGGTTGAGAATGTCGCCACGCTCACCCCCGGTGAGCGTCAGGACCATCACTTCGTGGCCTTCGGCTGCATAACGGGCGGTGGTGGCCGCACCCTTGCTCGACTCGTCGTCGGGATGGGCATGGACGGCCATGAGCCGGAATCCGCTCACGTGTTCGTTCACCTCAACTTCACCTGTAGCCGTTGCCGGCAGTTCACCTGTAGCCGTCACCGGCAGTTCACCTGTAGCCGTCACCGGCAGTCTTCGAATCACACGCTGTGCACCGCTCGGATTACTCCGGGCCGTTGCCGTCAAACGTACCGACTGCCGACAAACCTACCGACGGCGCGACGGGATACGTCCTCTATAGTTCCACCCGAGAGTTCCTGGCGCAGCCGTGACCCCTTCGGTAATCCGGCGGGACACAGTCAGTTGCTGCACGACACGCGAACTCGAGTCTTCGAGAGCAGAGTGATGAGCAAACCGCTTCCCCAAGATCGGTACCCGAGCACAACTCGCACGGGCAGTCCCCGCAAGTGGATGGTGTGGGCTCTGACCGCTCTCGTCATCGTCGTAGGCGGCGGAATCGCGTACTACGCGTACGGAAAATTTGCGGTCAAGGAAATCGAGACCGAGACCATCTCGTTCGACATCGCCAACGACTCCACGGTGAAGATCCGTTTCACCGTCACACGCGACGACTCGTCGCGTGAAGCGATGTGCATCGTGCGCGCACGCTCGAAGGACGGCTCCGAAACCGGTCGACGTGAGGTCTACGTCCCGTCGTCGGAACATCAGACCCTAGAGTTCAACACCGAGGTCAAGACGTCCCAGCCGCCAGGCATGGCCGACGTCTACGGCTGCAGCTTCGACGTTCCGGAGTACCTGACCAAGAGCTGACCTCGGGACGCACCCACCCTGCCGGACGTTTGACGCCGGACAGGGCGGGTAGTCATGCGTGATAGAATTGCCCGATACACGGTTCCGGGTGGAACCGTGTATTGCTGCATTGACGCAAGGTTTGACGGCAAGGTTGCATCCCTGGTGGTGCTTCTGCGTCGTTGTTCGCTGCTGTTGCAGCGATCGTCGAGGGAGCCCCCGGCTCCGACTACTAGGGAGTGATCGAGATGACCGAGACCCAGGTGACCTGGCTTACCCAGGAATCACATGACAGGCTCAAGAACGAACTCGACCAGCTCATCGCCAATCGCCCGGTCATCGCCGCCGAGATCAACGAGCGTCGCGAAGAGGGTGACCTGAAGGAGAACGGCGGCTACCACGCTGCCCGCGAAGAGCAGGGTCAGCAGGAAGCCCGCATTCGCCAGCTCCAGGAGCTGCTGAACAGCGCAAAGGTCGGCGAGGCCCCCACTCAGTCCGGTGTCGCACTGCCCGGATCCGTAGTCAAGGTCTACTACGACGGCGACGAGAGTGACACCGAGACGTTCCTGATCGCTACCCGCGAAGAAGGCGCACGTGACGCCAAGCTCGAGGTCTACTCGCCGAACTCACCGCTGGGCGGCGCGCTGCTCGAAGCCAAGGTCGGCGACACGCGTGAGTACAACCTGCCCAACGGCAGCACCATGAAGGTCACGCTGCTGAGCGCGGAGCCTTACCACAGCTGATCGGCTGTACCAGCTCTGAAAAGAAGCGCCACCCGACTCGGTCGGGTGGCGCTTCTTGCTCTGTCGGCGCTCGCAGTTTCCTGCCCACTCACACCACGCGGCGAGCCTTCATGCCTGCGAAGATCGGGCCGACCTTCACCACGTCGCCGAACGTGGGTGCGTGAAGCATCTGACCGTTGCCGACGTAGATCGCCACGTGGCCGGGGCCGCCTGCCTGCCAGTTGCCGAACAACAGGTCACCGGGCTGCGCCTGATCCAGCGGGATCTCGACGCCGACACCCCACTGCGTCTCCGAGGTCCGGGGCAGAGTCACCCCGGTGGCCGCGTGGATCGCGTACGACGTCAGCCCCGAGCAGTCGAACCCGCCCATCGACGGCCCGTTGATGTTTCCGCCACCCCACACGTACGGCAATCCGAGAAACTTCAGACCGGCCTCGACGACGCCGCCCACCGCTGCGGCGAGGTTGTTGTAGTCGAAGGGCGCAAGCATCAGGGCGAACGAGTCCTGCAACGATTTGATCTGGGCGACAAACGGAGCGGCGACCGCCTGCTCCGCAGGAACCTCGCCCGACTTGTCTGCCGGAACGCCGCCCGCTTCGCGAACTGCGTCCGGCCCGACGTCGTAGGCAGCGAGCGCGAGGTCGACGGTATCGCCCTCGACCTCACCGGACTTCTGCCAGGACTGCGCTTGCTTCACGAGATCGCACAACCGGTATCCGGTTGTCATCACCGGATCGGCAACGCCCAGGATGTCCATCTTTCCGTCGCCGTCACCGTCCTTGCCGTATGCCGTCCACGCTGCGGTGGTGAAGCGGCCAGGCCCGCGCCCACCTTCCGGTGAGATGTCGGTATCGGGTCCGTACTTGAATCCGTTCTCGACCGAGTACAGCGAGGCGATCACCGCGGGCGTGATCTCCGAGCACAGAGCACCGGCCTTTTTGATCCACGGCGCGAACACTGCCACCGCTCCCACGGGCGCCAATGTCGCTCCCGGAAAGTTGGAGGGTACGGAAGGCACGATTCCCTCAGGTGTGTCCTGAGTTCGTGCCGGTCCGTTCCAGGCTGCAAGTGAGACTGCAGCATTCGAAGACTCGTTCTTCTCGACTTGTGCGGGCGCTCCGAGAGTTCCACTCATCACGCCCAGTGCGGTGCCGATCGACACAGCGATCGCCAGGACACCGACTGCCATCCGAACCTCCGATAAACCTCTGAAAATCCATGTACGTGGTCGTACCCGAAACTTGTCGGTGCGAACATCTACTCTTTCGAACATGCATTCGACACGGCTCAGTCTCGCGACTCCTGTAACCAATGTCTCATTTATCTCGGCGGGCGTTACGCAAATGACTACAGACGCCAAGGCTTTTCTCAGGTTCGGCGTGCAAGCTGAGTCCATGAGCGACGATCGGCCACGACCCGCCCGGGGACGCACTACGGTGTATCGACCCGTTCGCCTCGCCCTCGCAGCCACGGCTGTGGCGGGAGCACTCGCAAGCGGCGGACTTTCACTCGTTTCTTCTCCCACTGCCACGGCACTCGCGCCGGACACGTCGGCTTCTCACACCAAGAATCCCGTAGCGAAGCGGCCCGTCGTGGTCGCCGGATTCGGAACCCCGGACGCCGTCTCCAACGGTTCGTGAGTACTCCGCGCTCGGCCTCCGAGTGGCTCACGTGGGGGGTTCAGGCCCGGGTCGTCGTCACCGACCCTGAAGTCCTTCCCTCCGCGGCCAGCCTGGTTCGCGGGTACCTCACCGCTGCCGACGCCGCCACCAATCGAGATCGTGCCGACTCCGAGATTCGTACCTATGTCAGCGCCGCGAGCAACGTCGACGGCGTCGCCGTGACCCCGATGTTCGCGCACTTCCTCGAAGACGCGTTGGCTGTCGCACGACTGACCGACGGCAAACTCACGCCGACGGCCGGGTCGGCAGACCCTCACTCCTGGTGGAAGATTCGCGTCGAGAACAACCGCGTGTACAGCCCGGACGACGTCGTTCTCGATCTGTCCGCGACGGCCCGCGCCAGTTCAGCGGACCACTGTGCCGCGTCCACTGCGACTCTTCTCGGGTGTGGCGTGCTGGTCGGCCTCGGCGGGGACATCGCGGTTGCCGGCCCGGCGCCGGAAGACGGCTGGCAGATTCAGGTGCAAGACCTGCCCGGCGACCCGACCTGCCAGGTAGCACTTCCTTCCGACTGCGGGATCGCCACGGCCAGCACCGTCAAGCCACTGCACCGCGAATCGACGGCGACGCCGATGTGGCGCACGGTGTCGGTGATTGCATCTTCCTGCGCCCAGGCCGCCGCATTCAGTCGGGTTGCGGTCGGCATGGGCGGTTCGGCCATCGACTGGCTACATCAACTCGACGTACCCGCCAGGCTGGTCGACCAGGAGTACCGCGTGACGGTTCTGGGCGGCTGGCCTGACGAGTAACTCGCCTCAGTTCTGCAGTCGTACTGCGTAACCGGCGCGGTCGAAGGCGGTGAGAAGTTCCGCCTTGTTGTCCGGACCACGCGTCTCGACGGTGAGGAAGACTTCCACTTCGTCGAGCGCGAGTTCGCCACCGGTACGGGAATGGATGACGTCGACCACGCTGGCGCCGTTCGCTCGAACCACTTCCAGCAACGAGACCAGTGCGCCCGGCCGATCGTCGATGGTGATGTGAACGCCGAGGAACCGTCCGGCCGCTCGCAGACCGTGCGAGATGACGTGCGTGAGAAGTAGCGGATCGATGTTGCCGCCGGAAAGCACGGCGCACACCGGCCCTGTCAGTCCCAGCTCCTCCGGAGAGCAGGTCATCAAGGCCGCGACGGCCGCAACGCCGGCCGGTTCGACGATGAGCTTGGCGCGTTCGAGGCACAGCAGGAGCGCTTTGGACAGCGCTTCCTCGCTGACCGTCACCACGGCGTCGACATGGGCGGCAACTTCGGCGAACGGAACCTCGCCAGGGCAGCCAACGGCGATACCGTCTGCCATCGTGGACATCGACGCCAAGGCGGTCGGCTTCCCGGCTGCCAACGACGCCGGCCAGGCAGCCGCGGTCTCGGCCTGCACTCCGACGATGTGGACCTGCGGGCGTACAGCTTTGACTGCTGCGGCCACTCCGGCGATCAACCCGCCGCCGCCGGTGGGAACGAGGATCGTGCCGACCTCGGGCAGTTGCTCGAGGATTTCGAGCCCCACAGTCCCCTGCCCCGCCACGACGTCCTCGTGGTCGAACGGGTGGACCAGAACTGCTCCGGTTCGGTCCGCGAATTCGCGAGCGGCCACGAGCGCTTCGTCGACAGTCGAACCGTGCAGGTGGACCTGAGCTCCATATGCCTTGGTGGCCACCAACTTCGGCAGCGGCGCACCCGTCGGCATGAAGACGGTCGACTTGATTCCCAATTCTGTTGCAGACCAGGCAACTCCCTGCGCATGGTTACCGGCACTGGCCGCCACCACGCCCGCTGCCCGTTCCTCTGCGGAAAGATTGGCAATGCGGTTGTACGCACCGCGCGGTTTGAAAGAGCCGGTGCGCTGCAGGTTTTCACATTTCAAGCTCACGGCGAAGCCGGTGGTTTCGGACAACACTCGCGAGGCCACGACCGGGGTGCGTCGCATGACCGGGGCGAGCAGTTGCTGTGCAGCCTTTATCTGTTCGAGATTCACGCATGCCTCCAGAAAGTGCGCCTCCACACCCTCGTGAGGTGTGAAGGCGCACTGCAGATTCGAAGTCGAATTACTGTAGAGCGAAGATCAGGACAGCGCTTGCTCGATGTCGCCGACCAGATCGGAGGCGTCTTCGATGCCGACCGACAGGCGAACCAGATCGTCGGGAACCTCGAGAGCGGAACCGGCCGTCGAGGCGTGGGTCATCGCACCGGGGAATTCGATGAGGGATTCGACTCCGCCGAGAGATTCTGCCAGCGTGAAGATCTCGGTGCGCGAGCACAGGTCGAGAGCCGCCGCCTTGCCGCCCTTGAGGCGGACGGAGATCATGCCGCCGAAGCGTCGCATCTGCTTGGCCGCGACCTTGTGCGACGGATGCGAAGCCAGTCCGGGGTAGATGACGCCGGCAACCGCGGGGTGGCCGTCGAGCAATTCGACGACCTTCTCCGCGTTGTCACTGTGACGCTCCATGCGCAGCGCCAGTGTCTTGATTCCGCGCAACGTCAGGAACGCGTCGAACGGGCCGGGAACGCCGCCGGATCCGTTCTGCAGGAAGGCGAACGCGGTGTCCAGTTCTTCGTCGTTGCAGACGAGAGCGCCACCGACCACGTCGGAGTGTCCGCCGATGTACTTGGTCGTGGAGTGCAGCGCGATGTCGGCACCGAGCTGCAGCGGCTGCTGCAGGTACGGCGACGCGAAGGTGTTGTCCACCACGATCTTTGCGTTGCCCTCGTGGGCGACCTCGGCAAGGAGCTCGATGTCACCGATATTGAGCAGCGGGTTCGTGGGCGTCTCGACCCAGACCAGCTTGGTGTTGGACTTCATCGCCGCGCGCACCGCATCGACGTCGGACACCGGAGCCGGGGTGTACTCGATCCCCCACTGCGTGAACACCTTGTCGATGAGACGGAAGGTTCCGCCGTACGCGTCGTCGGGGATGACCAGGTGATCGCCGGGTCGAAGTACCGAACGGAGCAGGCAGTCGGTGGCCGCCATTCCCGAACTGAACGCTCGGCCGTAGGTTCCGGATTCGAGCGCGGCGAGGTTCGCCTCGAGTGGGCGACGGGTGGGGTTACCCGTTCGCGCGTACTCGAAGCCACTGCGCATTCCACCGACGCCGTCCTGGGCGAAGGTGGAACTCGCGTAGATCGGCACGTTGACCGCACCGGTCAGCGGATCGGGTTCGTAACCCGCATGCACCGCTTTCGTGGAGAAACCCTGCCAGCTGATGTTGTCGGCCTTGCTGCGTTGCTCACTCATGGTCCCCAGCCTAATGGCGCCGGTGCCGGCGCAGGAATCCGAACTCAGGAATCCGAACTCAGGAAACCCAGGAGATCGTGGCGCGTGATGACACCGACCGGCTTGCCGTCGTCGACGACCATGAGTGCGTCGGTGTCCCCGAGCGCCTTCGTGGCAGCCGAGACCGGCTCGCCGGAACCGATGAGCGGGAACGGCTTGCTCATGTGCTTCTCGACGGAATCCGCAAGGTGCGCACGGCCTTCGAAGACCGCGCTCAGCAGATCCCGCTCGGACACACTTCCGGCGACCTCGCCTGCCATGACCGGCGGTTCCGCACCGACGACGGGCATCTGGGACACGCCGTACTCGCGCAGGATCTCGATCGCATCGCGCAGGGTCTCCGACGGGTGGGTGTGAACGAGGTCCGGCAGCTCGCCCGACTTGCCACGCAGAACGTCGCCGACGGTGGGGACGTTGGTCTTGCCGTCGAGTGGGGTGCGCAGGAATCCGTACGACGCCATCCACTGATCGTTGAAGATCTTGGACAGGTAGCCGCGGCCACCGTCCGGGAGGAGGACGACGATCAGGGCGTCGGGGCCCTCGCGCTTGGCTACTTCGAGGGCAGCGACGACGGCCATACCGCAGGAACCGCCGACCAGCAGTCCCTCTTCACGGGCGAGGCGACGCGTCATCTCGAAGGAATCGGCATCCGAGACCGCGATGATCTCGTCCGGGATGGACGGGTCGTATGCCGACGGCCAGAAGTCTTCGCCGACGCCTTCGACCAGATACGGACGACCGGTGCCGCCGGAGTAGACGGAGCCCTCGGGGTCTGCGCCGATGACCTTGACCTTGCCGCCCGAAACTTCCTTGAGGTAGCGGCCGGTGCCGGTGATGGTGCCGCCGGTGCCGACGCCCGCGACGAAGTGCGTGATCTTGCCGTCGGTGTCGGCCCAGATCTCGGGGCCGGTGGTCTCGTAGTGGCTCTCCGGTCCGCCCGGGTTGGAGTACTGGTTGGGCTTCCAGGCGCCGGGGATCTCACGGGTGAGGCGGTCGGAGACGCTGTAGTAGCTGTTCGGGTTGTCCGGCGCGACGGCCGTGGGGCACACGACCACCTCGGCGCCGTAGGCGCGCAGGACGTTGCGCTTGTCTTCGCTGACCTTGTCTGGGCAGACGAAAACGCACTTGTATCCACGCTTTTGCGCCACGAGCGCCAAGCCGATTCCGGTGTTGCCCGAAGTCGGCTCGACGATGGTGCCGCCCGGCTTCAGTTCACCCGAAGCCTCGGCTGCGTCGATCATCTTGACGGCGATGCGGTCCTTGGAGCTACCGCCAGGGTTGAGGTATTCGACCTTGGCTGCCACCGTGCCGAAGTTTTCGCCCGTGACGGACGTGAGCTTGACGAGTGGGGTGTTGCCGATGAGGTCGACGACGTGTTCCGCGATGCGCATTCGTCCATGTTCCCAGATGAAGGAAAACGGTGCGCGCGGACGTCGGGCGAAGGTGGTGCAATCCGGCTAGATTGGCAAGTGTGAGTCGAACCGGACTGAAAGCGTCGGTGGCCACGGTGGTGGCCGGATCGAGTGCAGGCACGCTCTCCTGGTTGGGCTACAACTATCTGATGTCGCAGGCGGGGGCGGCCCGCGGGGTGATCGGTCGCAATATCGCCAAGCCACCCGAGGCGGACGGGGTGTACGCACCCGGCGCCGACAACCCGGAACTCTGGTGGCGGGCCGTGCCCTTCGATCTCCACTTGATGATCTTCGGCGATTCGTCTGCGGCCGGCGTCGGCGCGCTGACGGCCTCGGAAGTACCGGGTGTTCAGGTCGCGAAGCTGCTTGCGAGTGAAACCGGGAAGCGAATCCGTTTGAGCACCAAGGCCATCGGGGGCGCCACCTCCCGCGGGTTGAGTGGGCAGGTTGACGCCATGTTCGTCGCCGGTCCTCCCCCGGACGCTGCGGTGATCCTGATCGGCGCCAACGACGTCACCGCCAAGAACGCGATTCACGCGTCGGCTAAACGCCTCGGCGACGCGGTTCGACGCTTACGCGAGAGCGGCGCCGTCGTTGTTGTCGGCACCTGCCCGGATCTGGGGGTGGTCACGGCGATCCCGCAACCTCTGCGCTCCGTGGTGCGCGAATGGGGCCATCGCCTCGCACTCGCCCAGGCGGCCGCGACCAGAAACGCCGGGGGTCATCCCGTTCCACTGGCCGACCTGCTGGCCAAGGAATTCCTGGCCTCGCCCGACACGATGTTCTCGGCCGACCGTTTCCATCCGTCCGCGGCCGGATACGAACTCGCGGCGAAGCAGATCGTCCCGGTTCTCGCGTCGGCTCTGGGTGAATGGCAGGGTGGCCCGCTACCCGAGCTCCCCCACGTTTCGGAGGCGGCGCAAGCCCGCACCGTCGCGGCCCGACTGACGGCGGCGGCAACCCAGTGGAAAGCCTTCGCGAGACGCACCAAACCCGCAGGTCAGCGCCCCGACGTCAACTGAGTGAGACTGCGTGACCACCATCTGGGAGCAGCAACGTAAATTGTAAGTCGAAGCTGCATTCAACTTGCCCTGCTCGACGGCGTTTCAAGCCGCCCTCGAGCAGTACACAAAAGGAGTTTTCATGCCCGAGGCAGTAATCGTCTCAGCAGTACGGTCGCCCATCGGCCGCGCAATGAAGGGTTCGCTCAAGGACATCCGCCCGGATGACCTCGCAACTCAGATGGTTGCCGCCGCGTTGGCAAAGATCCCCGAGCTCGACCCCACCGAGATCGACGACCTCATGCTCGGTTGCGGCCAGCCCGCCGGTCAGTCGGGCTTCAACATCGCCCGCGTCGTCGCCGTCCAGCTCGGCTACGACTTCCTCCCCGGTGTCACGGTCAACCGTTACTGTTCCTCCTCGCTGCAGACCACCCGCATGGCTCTGCACGCCATCCGCGCAGGCGAGGGCGACGTCTTCATCTCCGCCGGCGTCGAGTCCGTCTCCAGCTTCATCACCGGCAACGCCGACGGCCTCCCCAACACCAAGAATCCGCTCTTCGACGCAGCGCAGGCCCGTAGCGCCAAGCTCGCCGAAGGTGGAGTCGCCTGGACCGATCCTCGCGAAGAGGGCCTGATCCCC
This sequence comes from Rhodococcus sp. C3V, assembly GCF_029269915.1. NCBI lineage: Bacteria > Bacillati > Actinomycetota > Actinomycetes > Mycobacteriales > Nocardiaceae > Rhodococcus > Rhodococcus sp. C3V. The sequence continues at coordinate 137,132 of NZ_JARJBE010000011.1, read as the reverse complement.
GACGTGTACCTGGGTATGGGCCAGACCGCGGAGAACGTCGCTTCGGCCACCGGAATCACCCGCGAAGACCAGGACCGCTGGGCAGTTCGCAGCCAGAACCGCGCCGAGGAAGCCATCGCTCGCGGCTTCTTCGAGCGTGAGATCACGCCCGTCACGCTCGCCGACGGCACCGTCGTCTCCAAGGACGACGGCCCCCGCGCCGGCACCACCTACGAGGGCATCAGCGGCCTCAAGCCCGTCTTCCGCCCCGACGGCACCGTCACCGCCGGCAATGCCTGCCCGCTCAACGACGGCGCAGCCGCACTGGTGATCATGTCCGACACCAAGGCAAAGGCACTCGGCCTGACCCCGCTCGCTCGCATCGTCTCCACCGGCGTCTCGGGCCTGTCCCCCGAGATCATGGGCCTCGGCCCGATCCAGGCCGTCAAGAACGCCCTGAAGATCGCCGGCAAGTCGATCTCCGACATCGACCTGTTCGAGATCAACGAGGCATTCGCAGTGCAGGTCCTCGGATCCGCTCGCGAACTGGGCATCGAAGAGGACAAGCTCAACATCTCCGGTGGCGCGATCGCCCTGGGTCACCCCTTCGGTATGACCGGTGCCCGTATCACCAACACCCTGATCAACAACCTGCAGGAGCAGGACAAGACCTTCGGCGTCGAGACCATGTGTGTCGGCGGCGGACAGGGCATGGCAATGGTGATCGAGCGCCTCAGCTGATCCCCTGAGCACGTCGAAAGCGGCCGCCCGGCTTCTGCCGGGCGGCCGCTTTCGTGTGGTCGGGTTTCAGGTATTCGTGAACTTCCGAGCAAAACTCCCCAACTCGCGAATCAACTCTCGCGCAGCGTCGTCCTCACGCTGCACGGCAGCGCGAGCTTCGTCCGCCCATCCGTGACGGAGCAGTCGTTTGGCGGCAAGGACTGCCGGTCCGACGTTGGCGGCAATCTGCTCGGCACTCTCGCGGGCGCGTGCCTGTACCTGGTCGGCCGGCACGGCGGCTGTCGCCAGTCCGTAGGCGGCAGCTTCGACGCCGCTGAGCCACCGGGCCGACAGGATCAGCTCGGCGGCTCGCTGCGTTCCGATCACCTTGGGCAGCAACCAACTACTGGCAGCTTCGGGAGCTGTACCCAGCGAAGTGAACGGTGCCCGCAGACGTGCGTCCTCGGCAACGTAGACGACGTCGCAGTAAAGCAGCATGGTCAGGCCGATGCCGACGGCAGCGCCGTGTACCGCGGCGATCAATGGCTTCGGGAACTCCACCAGCGCGACGATCAGCGGCGCGAATGCGTGGCCGAAGTCGGCGTTGTCTGCGCCTGGTTCGGCGAGTGCGCGTAGGTCGACGCCACTGGAAAATGCCTTGCCTGCGCCCTCGACGATCACCACGGCCACGGCTTCGTCCGACGCCGCGTCGTCGAGCGCCTTGGTCAACGCTCGAAAACCGGCTGCATCAAATGCGTTCAGACGACTCGGATTATTGAAGGTCAGCGTTCGCACTGCTCCGGCATCCGCGACCAGGATGGGTTCAGAGGTGTTTGTCGACATTCGCTCCCCTTCGTTCCAAACCAAGCAGTTGCTAGGTATCCAAGCACCGTAACCGTCCACAGACGACAAAAGAAGGGCCCCTCGCGGGGCCCTTCTTCGTGTTACGGATCGACTCGAGAACTAGTCGTTGTTGAAGTAGCTCAGCAGACGCAGGATCTCGACGTACAGCCAGACCAAGGTGACGGTGAGGCCGAATGCGACGCCCCAGGCTGCCTTCTCGGGCGCCTGTGCGCGGATCAGCTGATCAGCGGCGTCGAAGTCGAGCAGGAAGCTGAAGGCTGCGATGCCGATGCAGACGAGGCTGAAGATGATGGCGAGCGTTCCGCCGTCACGCAGTCCCAGTCCGCCCTCGACGAAGAAGCTCGCGACGAGGTTACCGAGGGCCAGAACGACAACGCCGATCAATGCGCCGATGATCATTCGCGTCAGACGCGGTGTCACCCGGATCGCACCGGTCTTGTAGACGACCAGCATGCCGAAGAACACGCCGAACGTTCCGAGGACTGCTTGCGCGATCAGTGCGGATCCGCCGACGCCACCGAATTGAATATCAGTGAACATGAACGACAGCGCACCGAGGAACAGACCCTCGGCGACGGCGTACGCCAACACGATTGCCGGGTTGTCCATCTTGCGGCCGAACGTAGCGACCAGAACCAGAACGAGGCCGACGAGACCGCCGCCGATGACCAGCGGGGTAGCGAGGTCGACGTTGTTGTTGACCAGGAAGTACGACACCAGTGCCGAGATCGTCAGCACACCGAGCGTGATGCCCGTCTTGGTGACGACGTCGTCGATCGTCATGGCCCGCGAGGTGGGACCGGTCTGGTACGGCTCGGCCGGAGCGTACTGCGGCTGACCGAACTGCTGGGTTGCCTGCGAGGCGCCCGCCGTCGCAGATCCGAACGAGGCGTATCCGTTGCCCTCTTGCTTGGGCAGATTGCGGAACACCGGGTTGCTGGTGGTGCGCACCGTGATCATCCCTTCATCGTGGTGGCCTACGACGGGTGCGTCGCGGGTTCGCCGGACGGATCCGAGTTTCCGACACGGTCCGTGTACCTGACTAAAAGTAAAGCACTCGTAATTTACAACGTCGAAGCTTCGGTTGTAGTTCCCGGCGCATTTCCGGAAGATCAACACTCTTCGACACTTGTCCCTTTTCGATACTAGGACGGTTTGACCGACTTCATCACGATGAACTTCGCGTTCTTCGCCATCGCCTCGCTCGGACCCACCGAGGCTTTCAGCGGTTCGCGATACCCCAGATGCGCGTTGTGAACAGTCCACAACTCGCCACCCGGACGCAGGACGCGACCGGCAGCTTCGAACATCTTGAGTGCTCCGCCGGTGTGCACCGCCGCGCCGACGTGGAACGGCGGGTTCAACAGAACCAGATCCGCGCTCGCACTGGGCAACGAACTCACGGCGTCGTCGCGCAGGCCGCTCACTCGATCGCCGACGCCATTTGCGGACGCGGTCGCCAGGGCCGAAGCGACGGCTGCCGAGGACTGATCCGTTGCGATCACGTGCACGTCCGGGAACTTCCGCGCGATCGCCGCCGCGAGAATGCCGCTGCCACAACCCAGATCGATCACGTCACTCAGCGGATCGACCGCAATCTTTCCGAGGTTCTCCAGGAGCAACCGGGTGCCGATGTCCAGGCTCGCACCGGCAAACACTGCGCCGTGAGCAACGACGTCGAGGTCGAATTCGTCGAGGCGTTCGGTCACCGGGAACGTGATAGCAACATCGGGCTTCGGTTCCGAAGCCTTGAGTACGCGGGACTTCTGCCGTCCACGCGAGGCGCTGACGTCGGAAAACGATTCGCCGAGAACCTTGTTCATCGCCGGGGTGATGTGCTTGTCACGCCCACCGGCGAAGACACGAACCGCCGGGTCGGCGTGGAGCGCGATCAGCTGAGCGATCTCGGCAAGTTCGGCGAGGCTACGCGGCAATTGCATGAGCACGACGCGGGCGCCGCTGAGCAACTCCTCGTCCAGTCCGTGCGAGGTGAAGGCGTCACTGAATCCGAGTTCGCGCGCATTGTTCGCGAGGGCCAACTCTCCGGTGAGCGGATCCTGGTGAACGCGCACGCCGGCGATTCCGTGCACGAGCGCAACACCGGCAGTCAGCGCACCGTAGTGATCGCCGATCACGACGACGGTGCCCGCCGGTGCCGCGGCGAGAGCGTCGGCGGCCTCGTCGAGGATCAGACGATCAGCCGCATCGACGGCAAAGAGATTGGGTGCCTCGACATCGGGGAATCGGCGCAGACGATCGAACAGTTCGGGTGTGTCGGACATGCCACCAGTCTTTCAGGTGGAACTACGCAACACTCAATCCCCCGACCAGCAGGTGATCAGTTCGACATCCCTGTCAGTTCGACATCCCTGTCAGTTCGACATCCACTGCACGACGTTGTCGACGGTTTCGCGTTCGGTGCGGAATCCGTTCACCGGGTGGTCGGCGTCGGGGTATCCGAACGAGATCGCGCAGACAACCTTGCGAGTGTCGTCGATACCGAAATGCTCGTGAATGAACTTGGAGCTGCCCGCGAGCGCCGCCTGCGGGATGGTGGCGACCCCCAGACTCTGGGCCGCGAGCAGGAAGCTGTTCACGTACAACCCGCAGTCGACTGCGCCGTAGGTGCCCAATGCCTCGTCGGTGGTGATGATCGCGACGTGAGGAGCGCCGAAGAGCTCGAAATTCTTCATCGTCTGTGCCGCGGATCCGGCGCGGTCACCGTGCTCGATTCCGACGCTCGAATACAGCGCCATCGCGCAGTCGAACCGACGCGACTTGTAGATGCCCTGGTACGCGCGCGGGAACTCGAAGTCCGACTCCTGGGCGTTGGCCATCACGTACTCACCGAGGCCGGCGCGGAATCGCTCGGTGCCCTCCCCTTCGGTGATCGCGACCTGCCACGGTTGCGTGTTGCACCACGACGGCGTCTTCTGCGCCAGCCGAAGGATCTCCTCGATCACCTCACGTGGCACCTGACGGTCCTCGTAGGCGCGGCAGCTGATCCGGGCGTCGAGCAACGCCTCCAGGCTCGTATCCACGACGATGCTCTCGGTCATGTGTTCTCTCCTCGATCAGGCTGCACTACAACACTTCGCACGATAGAACTACCGCCTCGACGCAATAGTCAGCGGGTCACCTTTGCGAAGGCCGCCACCAGCTCGCCGAACTCTGCCATCGCCGCATCCGGATCCGGATCTACTGCTGCCAGCGCAACCAGCACATCGGTGGCACCGGATTCGAGCAGCTGCTCGGCGCCGATCATCGTCGCCGGGAGGTCGATCGAACCGTCGGACCCGCGTACGACGGTCAGTCGCCCACGGACCTGCAATTCCGCTGGATCGCGTCCGAGATCCGCCATCGCTTTGCCGATGACGTCGATCCCTTCACGTAGGTCGTCGTCCGCGGCACCCATGATCGGAATCCACCCGTCACCCCAGGTTGCGACGCGTCGTACAACGGCCTTGGAGAGCGAACCGGACACCCAGATCGGGATTCCAGCGGCCGGACGGGGCGCGCAGTACACGTCGTCGAACTTCAGACGAGGGGTGTCGATGCTCGCCGGCGCCGAACTCCACAGGGCCCGGCACACTGCGAGAGCGTCGTCGAGCAGTGGTCCCCTTTTACCGAAGTCCATACCTGCCGCCTCGTATTCACGTTCCTGCCAACCTGTTCCGACGCCAAGGTCGAGTCGGCCCCCGGAGAGCAGATCGAGTGTCGCGGCCGTCTTGGCCAGTACCGCTCCCCCGCGCAGCGCCGCGATGACGATTCCGGTCCCCAAGCGAATTGTCTTCGTCTGTCCGGCAACAAAAGCCAGGACGGTCAGCGGCTCGAGCCAGTTGGCGTCGGGCTCGGTGGGGAACGCCGACCACGTGTACGCCGAGTTGTCCGAGCCCATCACCACGTGATCGGTGACGAGGACCCGGTCGAAGCCCGCAGCTTCCGCGCTCTGACAGACCTGCACGAGTTTCGCGTAGGAGTCCTCCGCGAGAGTGGTGCCGAAGTTGGGAACGTTCAGACTGAAAGTTGTCATGTGTCAAGCCTTTCGGGGCCGGTTGGTCCAGCCACCCTCTTCTGTGGGGAACCAGCCTCCGGCAGCGTGCGAGCCGCCGTCGACGTGGATCACGGTTCCGGTGATGTATCTCGCCAGGTCGGAAGCCAGGAACAGTGCGGGGCCGGCAATGTCGACCGGCTGGCCCGGTCCGCCCAACGGTGCCCACCCCGGCCACTTGTCCCAGTCGTCGGCAGGAACGATCGTGCGATACGGCACCTGTACCGACTCGATCAGATCCGGGGCAATGGCGTTGACGCGCACTCCGGTTCGACCGATCTCCACACCAAGGCTCCTGGTGAACTGTGTCAGCGCGGCCTTGTATGCCGAGTACATCGTGTGGCCCGGGATCGCTCGATGCGCCTCCACCGTCGTCAGGTTCACGATCGATCCACCCAAACCGCGGTCGATCAAGCCGGGAAGCAGGGCATGGGTCAGACGCACGACGTGATCGAAATTGATGCTGCCGGCCTCGGACCAGAAACCGGGATCCGTACCGGTGAACTCTGTCGGCGGGTTCAGGAAATGACCCACGTTGTTCACCAGGACGTCCGGAGCGAACTCGGTCAACGCTACGGGGACTTCCCGCGTCCGCACGTCGTACTCGAGATAGTTGATCGAACCACCTGCAGCCGAGTCGAATTCGACGTCGCCAAGAGGAGCCACGTCGACAACCAGAACTGACGCGCCATGCGATGCAAATGCTCGAACAATCGCTGCGCCGATTCCCTGGGAACCGCCTGTGACCACTGCCTTCTTACCCACCAACATCGGCCCTGGGGAGTACGCCGATCCGACCACCACGAAGACACCCTTCTGCAGTTCGATGTGAAGCACTTCGGCGTACCGTCACACATCGATCGGCAAAACGGGCGCAAAGTTCTCACTCAGTGGTAGCCGCGACACCCCACCTGCTCGAACCGCCGAGTCGCCCATTCAAATAGTGCGGAATCTCGGCTGCCCGTATCGGCATTCCCTCGAGGTACCCCTGGATCACGTCACATCCGCACTCGGTCACTATCGCGCGCTGCCTCTCCGTCTCCACGCCCTCGGCGACGGTGTCCAGCCCCAGAGACTTGGCAATCGCGATGACGGCTCGCAAGACAGCGAACCTCGAATTCGAGGGATCCGCGTCCAGCGGTGCGACGAACGCCCGATCGATCTTCAACCGATCGAGCGGCAGCCGGGCCAAGCTGGCAACCGAGGAGAACCCTGTGCCGAAGTCGTCCATCGCAATGGCGATGCCGAGCGCCGAGAGCTGTACCAACACATCTCGGTCGGCGTCGTCGATGACCAACGATTCGGTCACCTCGATCTCGAGTCGGCTGGGGTGGAGGTTCACCTCGATCAGTGTCCGGCGTACCGAGTCGACGTATCGACTCGAACGCAGTTGCACCTGAGAAACGTTGACGGCAACCCGAATGTCCTCCGGCCACGTTGTCGCCGCCGTGCAGGCAGCCCTCAGAACACCTGCACCGATCGGCACGATCAAGCCGGTTTCCTCGGCGACCGAAATGAAGTCTCCCGGCGAGACGAGACCTGAAGTCGGATGGTTCCACCGCAGCAGAGCCTCGAACCCGACGACAACTCCCGTCGCGGCCGAGACCTGTGGCTGATAGACCAACTCGAACTCTTCGTCGATCAACGCACGACGAAGATCCAACAATGCCCTGGCCCTACCCGTCGCACGATCCCGCAAAGTCGCATCGAAGGCGCGAATCTGGTTCCGACCGCTCTCCTTTGCGTGGTAAAGCGCGAGGTCCGCGACAATCACCAGGTCTTCGAGGCTGTCGGCGTCGTCGGGCATCGAGCCGTACCCCAGACTGGCACGAATGCGAATCTGGTTGCCGACCAGTGAAAATGGTCGTTCGAATGAGTCGAGAATCGTTTGGAATCTCTTCTCCACCTCATCTGCACTCCCGATGTCGTCGAAGGCTAGGTCGTCGAAGGCGATGGCGAACTCGTCACCCCCCAGTCGGCCACAGATCTCGTTCGATCGCAGAACGCTGTGCAGTCTGCCGGCAACATCGCGAAGCACGTCGTCTCCGATGTGGTGTCCCAACCGGTCGTTGATCGACTTGAAGTTGTCCAGATCCAGAATTGCCAGCCACACCCTGTGTCCGTCCCGAATCCGCGAAGACAGTTGAGCGTTGAAGCTGTACCGATTTCTGAGCCCGGTCAACGAATCGATCTCTGCCAATCGCAAGATGTTCTGGCGCTGGTGATACGAGTGCGTGATATCGGATCCGACACCGCGCCACCCGTAGGTCGCCCCATCGCCACTGCCCGGGTGACCTGACATCGACCACCAGCGAGTATCGCCCCGAACGACGACCTGCATGGTGAGGTCCCGAAACGCCGTCCCGGCTTGAAAATTCGCGGCGAGGAGATCAAGGGACTTCCTGCCCACATCTGTTCGGGACGCGCCGATCCCGATCAGGATCTCGTGCATTGTGCGGCCCCGAATCTGTGCTGCCGGCAAACCGACCTGCTCGGCGAAGCGATACGACACGGTACTGGCGATACCGCGCGAATCGGTCTCCCAGAGCCAATCCTGTGCTCCGTCTTCGAGATCGTTGAGCAACAACTCGACGAGATCTCGTTCGTCCTCGGCTATGAGTTCGGCGCGTAGCCGTCTCTCGAAAAGTTTGGCCAACAGCAAAGTTCCGCTGTAGAGCGAACCTACAAAGACGACCAGCACCCCGATCAGCACGAAACGCGATGTGCCCGGTTCCGTCCAGAACGCCCCGGCCAACCCGACTCCCACCAGGCTGATCCAGACCACAGTGATTCCGCGAAACATCATGGTGGGAAACACGCCGACCGCGATCCCACCGATCAAGGTCGAGCTCAGTACCAACTCGTCACGAGGATCGAGCATCGGGAAGAGAACGAGAGCCAAGCACGCCAGGAGCACTCCCCAGACAATGATTTCGACTGTGAGTACCACCAGTTCGGTGGTCTGGGACTCGGAGACGCCGAGACGCGAGCGCCGGAGCCAATACACACTGAATCCAGCGCTCGACAACAGCATGACGCTCGACCAGGCGAAGGTGAACCATCCGGCATCCACCGGCAGAAGCACCACGATCGCTGACAAGGCAACCGCCGCGGTCAGAAACGACCACGGCAGTACGCGCGCGGTGAACCGCAGTCGTCGATCGAGTAGGCGACGGCGATCGTAATCCGAGAGGTGTTGTTCCGTGCCGCTGCGACCGAGTTTGCGCACCGACGTCCCGACGCGACGCCTACGGAGTACTGCCGGGTCATCCACGTCGGCCTGCTACCGCCGCTGCGACCGCGTCGACCGACATGGCTCCGCCGGCGATGTATCCCTGAACAGTCCTCACCCTTGCAGCGGCCACGGACTTCAAGTCTTCCTCACCGTCGACTCCCGAGACGACGACCTCCATTCCCAATGCGTCGACCAGATCCACGACAGCTTCGAGGATCGACCGTCCACCAGGCACTGCACCCGAAATGGAGCGTTCTATCCGGACTCGGGTGAACGGAAGGCCGGACAGTGATGCGAGCGAGGAGAATCCGGCGCCGAACTCGTCCACGGTCAGCGCGATTCCCATGTCCGCGATGGCGTGCAACGCAAACTTGGACTCGTCGGTGATCGCCGATGATTCGTTGAGTTGGAGCTCGAGCTGATGTGCACTGACACCTGATCGTCGAAGCGAGTCCCCTATCGCGACGACAAAGGAATCCGATTCGAGCTGACGCGTCGATACCGCGACGGCTACCCGCAGGTGATCAGGAAGGCGGGACGCCGCCTCGCAGGCCAACTCGAAGACGGTAGTCCCCAGTGAGTACGCCAAACCGGTGTCGTCTGCGACGCTCATGAATTCGGCGGACGTAACGGCACCGAGGCGGGCGTTGTGCCAGATCACGCGGACTTCCACGGCCACGATCTCGCGGGAAACCACGTCGATCCTGGGCAACAGCTCGAGTTCGAGGTCCTTCTCCGCGACAGTGTTTCCCAGATCTTCGAGCAGGCGGGCCCGCCGATCGGCCACGGACTTCATCGAGTCTCGATATTCACGTACGGCCCCGCGCCCGGATTCCTTTGCCGCGAACAAGGCCAGGTCCGCAGCGCCCATCATCTCGTCGGCGGAGGACGGCAGCTCGTCGGGGAGGTAGTACCCGATGCTGCATCCGATCTCCAACCGCGTACCGGCCACTGTGATCGGCTCGTGCAGAGTTTCGATGTAGCGGCCGAGCAGAGTACGAACTTGTGAGCTGTCACCCACATCGGTGAAAAGAACCGCGAACTCGTCTCCCCCCAGACGTGCGAACAACTGTGACACCCCGCCGGCTTCGGACAGGCGATCCGCGACCTCTCGCAGAACCGCGTCGCCAACGGTGTGTCCCAGTGTGTCGTTGACCGACTTGAAGTTGTCGAGGTCGAGCATGGCCAACGCGAGACCACTTTCGCTTGTGTACGGCTCGCGCAGCAGTCGCTCGAGCTCGGTCCAGAAGCTGTGCCGGTTCGGCATACCGGTGAGTGCGTCCACACGACCCATCCGCACGATCTCGTCACTCTGCAGTTTTACTTCCGTGACGTCGGAACCGACTCCTCGCCAGACGAACTCGTCGGGTGTACGGCCGGGGCGCGGGCGTCCGGAGATCTGCCACCACCGAATTTCACCGTGAACTCGGACCGGAACGAGCACGTCGACGAATGCGGTCTTCGTGTGGCGGGCCTGCTGCAACTCCATCAGCGCATCGATCCCGCCGGGGATCCGTAGGGTGCCCAACTCCATGAACAGGTCCTGCCACGCCGTTCCCTGCAACTCGGTGGAGTCCAGCCCCGCTTCGACCGCGAGCCGCGTCGGGATTCGGTTGAACTTGCCTTTCTGGTCCGTCTCCCACACGAAGTCCCCGGCGTTGCCTTCGAAGTCTTCGAGAAGCATCTGCACGACCGATCGTTCCGACGCGGCGCTCAATTCAGCTCGATAGCGAGATTCCAGGTTGCCCGAGACCACTATCGTGCCGCCGATCAGAGCCGCGCCATAGGCGATCATTCCAATGAGAATTCGTTCGAACTCGGGTCCCGGCTGAAGCCAGAATGCCACCCCGAGGATTATCAGATTGGACAGGACCCAGGTGACCCCCACCACTCGCAACATCGCGGTGGCCACGGCTCCGGCACCGGTGATCGATGTGGTGACCGCTATCAGGATCAGATCGCCGGAATCGTCCAGGATCGGGTACAGGACCAGGGCGAGCGAGGAATACAGGATCCCGACTACAGCAAATTCGACGATGAGAAACGCGTAGGACATCCGGTACGTGGGTGTGATCAGGTTGAAATGAATGGCGAGACCCACGCACATCCCCACCAACCCGATCACGCCGGACAGCAATGGCCACACACGCGGCAGCGGTCCGCCGTCCGGGGGAATTACATACAACGTCAGCCCGAGTGTGACGACGAGGTGGACGGCAGCGGCCCAGGGCAGCACGCCGAAGGTAACGGCTATCTGCTCACGAGTTACGTCATCACGTTGGGCGGGCGTCAGTCTTTCTCTCTGGCGGGGTTGCAGAAGCGACAGGACTGGCATCACTTACCTCCCGCTCCCACGACGAAATTGAATCGGACGTCCGACTCAGCAATTCTTCCGTAATTGGACGTTGCCGTGTCAACCAGTGCGTCCACCCTATTTCGGAGTCGCGTCTGCCCACAGACACAGTAATCAGCAAACTGCTGGTCTGCCGCAAGTTGGCGCCGCAAGTTTGATGCCCATGGGTTGAAATCAGACATGAGGGACAATGGCCGGAGATCGCCGATCACGTCGGTGGAGATTCCTCGACGGGTAACACGATCGGACTCATTCGAGTTCAGACAAGGACTATCACGATGGCAATCGACTACACCCGACGTTCCGGCGAGTCCACTCCGTCGCAAGCACCGGTCAGCCTGAGCAAGATCACGCTCACAAAATCGGCGCCGACGGTCAACCTCGCGAAGGCGGGTGAACGACAAGGCAATATGCGCGTGAACCTCAACTGGTCACAGGGGGCACCACCGAAGAAGACCGGTTTTCTCGCCAAGCTCGCCGGCGCAGGCTCTGGTGCGGTCGACCTGGACCTCGGATGCCTCTACGAACTTGCCGACGGGTCCAAGGGAGTAGTTCAGGCCTTGGGTAACAGTTTCGGTTCACTGACTTCTCCGCCCTACATCTCCCTCGACGGCGACGACCGCAGTGGTGCGAACACCGGCGGCGAGAACATGCACGTCAATCTTGGTGACCCAAGCGCTTTCCGGCGAATCCTGATCTTCGCGATGATCTACGACGGCGCTCCCAACTGGGCGGCCGTGGACGGCGTCGTCACCTTGTATCCCACCAACGGGCCGGAGGTGGAAGTGCGACTCGACTCCGCGAGCAACCAGGAGCGACTGTGCGCGATCGCGCTCATCCAAAGTTCAGGTCAAGGCGTGACGGTGACGCGCGAAGTGCAGTACATCAACGGCAGTCAGTCCGATCTCGACCGTGCGTACAACTGGGGTATGAAATGGGCTGCCGGACGAAAGTAGGGGCTGCGGACGGGGCCTCCCCCATCCGAATGACAATGTCCGAATCATCCACAATGTCGCAAGTTACTGGATAGTGTCGAGAAGTGGGGTCGGACATGAGGGGTCACGCTCGACACCGATAGTGGGTCGGTGACGCTATGTGCTTGGCGACGCCGACGTTCGACCGGAAAGGCCCTCGATTTCCCCCGAGATCGAGGGCCTTTTCGTATCTTGCGTCACTGTTCGCGCCCTTTCATTAGTTGATCGTTAAACTAAGCGTTCGTCCAACATGCACCGATGGAGAACGTGAATGTCCACGAATTCAGATCGACGCCCGCGCCTGCCCGTGAGAATCGCCTACCTCGCCGCAGGAGTTCTCTTTGTCGCCGCCATGCTCCTGTTGGCAAGCGTCGTCAACCCTGATCGGGACCGCGATTTCTCGATGAACCACGTCCCCGCGGGGACGTCGACGACCGCCTCCGTCACAACGTCCGACCTCGGCTAACGAAGGTACCGGTACGTAAGTGGCGCACGTCACGAACTGTGGGTAGTTTCAACGCCGATGGTTCGCCGTAGGTCGGTATTGAGAGGGACGGCCAACCACTGCCCTGCCTGGTTGCCCCACCCAAGCAGGCAGGGCACCCCAGATCAGGCAGGCACCCCCGATAATTTAAGCCTCAAGTAACTGTTACTCGGGAAAGACTTGTATCAAACCGGGACGAATCGTACATTTCATCCGGCAGTCGGCCTTCGTCCGACGCCATTGCCGTCAATGTCGACGGAACTTCTCTGAACACCACCACAAGTCGGCCACTTGTCGTGACCGCATTCGTCCTCTCGAAAGGCTCGCCCATGTTCGATTTCTTCGGCGCAATCTCCGGCTTCTTCGGCCTACTTTTCGGCACCGGCTCGTCGAGCGGGAGCTCGGGAGGAAGCAGCGACGCACCCGTCGCCCCGCCTACCTGATCCACAAGCCTCACCCGGCACCGATCCGCCGGGTGAGGCTCTCGCGAATCTCTTTGAAACACAACGTAACAGCACTTCAACTCCACCGACTTTTCTGCGGATTCACGCCTACGCACTCCGGCGTCCGGACAGTTTCACCACATCGCCTGCAGTAATGGGTCCTGTGTCCGCCATTCTCCGTCGAGGCACACCCGCAGACCTCCCAACCGACAAGGCATGTGTTCGCCGTGAGCCGGTGTCCGTTGGGGCAGCAGTCCGGGGATTGCTCGGTCAACCGCATCTCCACATTTTCGCACACATGTTCGACAACTTGGTACTGCACGCTGCACATTCGATTACACCGGCCGCTTCCGGTCGGCCCGAGCGCAACTATCCCTTCCGTCACTTCGGTCTGCTTTAATACGAAGGCTTTGTCGGGGGTTTACCAATGTCCGAAGTTGTCGAGTTTCTGCGAGCACACGCAGGCGAGCACGGGGTTGAACTATGGGTTTCTTCAAGAAGACGGCTGTGACTGCTCTAGCGGTCGCTGCAGTCGGAGCATCAACAGGGATCGCATCAGCTGATCCGTCGACCGACGTGAATTACGAAGCGAAGGTCGTCGACAAGTCGATCGTCACCACCATCGACGCCGGGCTGTTCAAGGTGTCGGGCGACGGCAAGTCCGTCGTCTTGCAGGACAGCAAGGGAGCCGACCTTGTTTCCCTGCCTCTCGCATACAACCTCGGGGATCTACAGTTCCCCTTCGATCGCACGATCAGTGAAGACGGTAAGACCCTCACGCTGACACCGATCACCGATTCGGCGAAGGCAACACCTCGACCCGAGAGTGCGCCTGTGGCAAAGGAATGGACGCCCGTCGCCTCGCCTGAGGAGAATGATCGGGCGATTGCGCACTTCCAGAGCCAACTCGGACTCGGCACTCAGGTCGGCAGCCTGCTCGGCACCATCGTCGGCGCCGGAATCGGTTGCGCTGTCGGCGCTCCGCTGGGCTTGACCATCGTCGGACTCCCCGTCGCCGCGGCACTGTGCCTGGGTGGCCTCGCAACAGGCGCCGGAATCGGTGGTGTCGCCGGAACGATCCTCGGCGGCGGCGGCGCGGCTGTCGTAGCCGGCATCGATCTCGTCAACACGCTGAATGCTCCTGCCGGGACGACCGTCTGGGCTCAGTAGCCACTTGGTGGTCAGTCGCTGCTCCACGGAAAACCCCGCCCGTCCGAAGAGGACGAGCGGGGTTTTTCGATTCAATGTGCAGGAGGATCTACGTGGTGCCCCCAGTCGGACTCGAACCGACACTTGACGGATTTCAAGTTTGCCCTTCTTGATGTTTGTTTCAATTGGCCAAATTGGTGCGATGGGATTATCGCTGCGGGGCAAAAGATTTCAGCGTTTGCAGTCTTGGGCTGATTGGAGAGTCACGAAACTGCTGCGGACGCACTGCGGACGCACTGCGGACGCACTCTGCCGATGGGTTGTGGGCAAAATGTGGGCAGAGCGGTCACTGGTCCACACCAAGGAACTCGCCAGCTTGAACGGCGGTGAGTAGGCGCGGAGACATGGCGTCACGATCTACCGGCTCAGTGATGTCCGCCGGTCTGCTCAACGCCGATGTGTCGTTCGCTAGGCGCGCGAAGATCATGCGGAGACCATCGACGACAGCCGGCGAAATAACAATCGGTTCAGTTTTGGCCATACACCGATTGAATCGCAGCAGGGCGACCGGAGCATTTCCACGTGCACGTCCACTAGTGTCCGGACTGTCTGGTATGTATTGCTGACACTTCCCCACCGCGGGGCCGAGCAAGGACGCGACGATGAACTCACAGCCCGGCTGGTATCCAGACCCACAGAACCCGACAATCGTGCGGTTCTGGGACGGGCAGCAGTGGACCAGTCAGACACAGCCACGCTCGGCGAACCTAGCGACGGTAAACCCGAAGCCTCCGATGACTTCGTTGACAAAAGTGATCTGGCTTCTCATCGCCATAGCCGTGGGCGTAGTTGTACTAATCGTAGGAACGACCGTCGTTGCCAACATCGCCGGACAGCAGCCGGAAACCATCACAATCGATGACACCAAAAACGCGCAACTGACATTACGCAAAGACGCCACCTTCGCCGACCCCTCGACGTACGAAGAGATCAGCGACAGGGACTTCGCGTTAGTAGTCAAAAACCCGTGGGCCAACAAAGACCGCCGCATCATCCTCCGCGGGACAATCTTCCAGTTCGACACCGTGACCGGACCTGATCGATTTCTAGCGAAAGTCGGAACGTCGACGATTGGTATAGGCAACAATCAGACCGCGCAATTCATCGGCATGAGCACAGAACTCGACTCGTTCATCGAAGGCGACGAAATAGTTCTGCACGCTGTCGTTGACGGCGAGTATGAGTACACATCGACGTCAGACAAATACACGGCAGTCCCACGGTTCCAGATCGGCATCATCCAGCGCGTCGGGTAGCAGTCACTTCACGAAGGCCCCACCACATGGTGGGGTCTTCTATGTGTTTGGGACCGGTAAGTCCGGTTCGGATGATGCTGCAAGGTTGCGGCATGCGATGATTCCCGGACCACGAAGATCAGCCCCGGCGGATGCGGCAAACACCCCCGAGGCCCGGCCGACAGGCGAAATGTCGAGATGAAAAATAGAAGCGCCTTGCCTCGACGGCTTAGCGATGCCAAGGCACGAAGGTATAACCCCGCCATAGCCTCGCAAAGTGTGACTAGTACGCCGACCTGAGGTCGGCGACACAAACCTCTCACTGCCATGACCCCTTGAGACATCCAGGGGTCTGAGCGAGCCCTCGTTGAGAGGTGTCATGCCGAAGTTCAGAAACAAGTTTGCCATGACTGCACAGCTTTCGATTTTGCTCAGACGTTTCGACCGGACAACGCGAAAGGACCGCGGGTGCACGACAGGGAATCAATCGCGCTTTACGGCGGTTGCAAGTGGGAATGGTGGCCTGAGGTGGAAGCCGAGATGGAAAGGCTCGACGACCCGAACGAAGACGAGGTTGCCATCCAGTTCCTGGACACTCTGATCGAGCGGACAGAACAAGCCGGTATAAGTGCTCAGGACCTGACTGCTCCAGAAGGCCGCGATCTGGGACGGCGTCGCTTGCCATGGGTGGGTGCGTTGAAATCGGAAGGCTTCAAGCGACGCGGGCCCGAAGGTGTACGGACCTATCGACTCTACTTTTCAGAGGCTCCCGAAGGCGAGATGGGCCTGTTTGCCGCAAAGCTTTCTTGGAAGTGCACTAAATGGAATCGACAAAAAACTACAACTCATCAAACTTCAGAAATCAGACACGCGATTGGTGTCATCGAGCGATACTGCAGCGAGAACGGATGTCAATGCAGGGTGATCGAGCGATGACCGCCCGCACCCCCCGAAGGGTAACTGTTGCGCAACATGCAACACTGTGCGGACAAGATCAAATGTCGAGCGACGAGAGGGCGAGCTGATGGGTAGGCAGAGCAGGAAGCCGAGCACTCGTTCGCAACGCTTGGCCAAGCGACTCGCTGAGAACGAACTCGACTTCAAAGACCAGCTCAAGACTGACCGCGCTAACGCAGGGCTGTCCCAGAGAAGCCTGGCTGTCAAACTTGGCGTGGCTCCGAGCACAATCTCACGTATCGAGCGTGATGATGCTGACCTCACGCTGTCGCAGATCCGCCATTACGCGTGGGGGATCGGGCGTTGCGTCCGGTTCGTGATTGAAGAATTTGAGCCTGCCTGCTCAGTCGACGAGCCGAGTGTCAGCAGTGGCCACGAACAGACGATCTCATTCCATACCACGGTGTCAAGAAATACCGACTTACATCACTGGGGCCGTGGGTACGCCAGCGGTTGGACCGATGCGTTCGAGTTCAGCGGTCAGCACAGTGGGGCGCCGATCGTTGTCTAAAGATGTCGACACTAAGCAGATGACGGTTCGCAACGAGGCACACCGTCTGTACCATTCCATCGCGTCCGTTCATCCAATGGTCTTCGAGACTTTCTCGCGCGCGCTTCCTCCTGCGGGGGAGGGATTCGAAATAGATATCAATTCCCTCGAAGTTGGACTTAAAACAACGGCTTCATACGCTACGAATAGCAACGGCCTGGGAGTAAGGCTTAATACCTCAATAAGTCGATCAGATTGCAGTCTTCAGATCGATAGCGTTCTTCACTTTTCGTGGGACGAGGCGCCTGAATGGAACCCTGATCTTATCTCGGCATTTATGTCGATAACGGTCCCTGAGGCATTCGGCTATCAGCGACCCATCTTTGACCAGATGGTCCAGATGCTCGATCTTCCAAAGGTGACGCTTACCGTCAGTGACTTCATGGAAGCAGCCGAAGCCAGTGCACGGGCCGAGCGCGAAAGCACACCGAACAAACAGGGCCCCTCAAAGAAGCGCCCACGTCGGCCACGCTAGCCGAGATTCTCCATGCCGATTTCCCCTAGACACAAATTGGACGCGATCCTGCGCGACTCTGGCCTGTGCAGGGTTCGGCGAGTTTGGCTATTCAGTGATCAACGACCTTTCTGATCCTGAAGTCGCGACACAGCGGAGCTCGCCCATTGTTCGTGCTGTCCTCATCAGCGCAGGAGGCAGGGGCTTCGCAGACGTGATCTCGAATCTTCTCCGACCACTTGACAAGCGAGAATCGACGCACTGCTCATTGCGTTTTCCAGACGTAATCGACGCGACGTGGGTCGAGTCCGACGCGGCCTAGCCGGCCGGCGGGTTTGAGACGCTTCTGCGTTCTCGCGTTCCAGGCAGGGTCAGCGGTGCTCTTCCGAGTAGAAACGGATGTCTTCCCACCGGATCCGCATCATGTACCGTCGGCGACCGTCGATCAGACTTTGCGGAACGATCTTCCACCCATCATCGCCAGTCGGGTATTCCGCGTCGCGTTTAAGGATCCGGTTTCGGTTCGCTGATGTGTCCGGCCGCCGAGTCCCCTGCGCCCACTCAATCGGTCCGTCTGGTTGGGTCCACCCGAACTCGACGATTTGCATCAACGTGAAATCGTCGGCATTCAATGTTTTTTCCAGGCGTAGTCCAGGCGGTCGTCGACTGGGCCTCGCCGCCATCCTTCCGACGGTCGAACCGTCACATGATCCAGAAAGATCGACACAACATCGCGGCGCTGCCGCGGACCCGACTGCTCCCACCACCGAAGAACAGATCCTCTGGTGATCTCGGGAAGATCAGCAAGTACTTCCCTCTCCGCCATCCGCGATTCGATCGATGCGATGTTCGCACGCACTCGGGCAGTGCCTGCACGCATCGTTTCGACCTCGATCGACCCGTCCGCATATTCGCGCCCAAGCCGTTCGAATCGGCCCTTCAACTCGGCGATCCTCTGCTCTTCTTCCTCGCGGGTTCCCAACGCGTTCACCGCTGCGGTGATCGCAGTTCGAACCTTCGGCAACGACAGGCGCGCGACGACTCGTTCTGTGACGTCAGCTTCCAAGAGTCCTGCCGACACGGACACACCCGCAGCGCAGATTTCGCGGTTGCGTGCCGGGCACGCGTAGACGGAGGGCCGGTTCCCTTGACTGGATGTGAATGTGAAGGCCGTGCAGAAGATGCTGGGGCATAAGAGTGCGGCAATGACCCTCGACGTCTACGCCGACCTTTTCGACGACGATCTCAACGCAGTCGCGGCGAAGTTGGATTCAGTTGTGGGCAAATTGTGGGCAGACACGGCGTAAGCGTTCGAATGAACCGTCCGAAATGCACCTCTACCTGCGTGTTCGAATAGGCAATTTCTGTGCCCCCAGTCGGACTCGAACCGACACTTGACGGATTTTAAGTCCGTTGCCTCTGCCAATTGGGCTATGGGGGCCTTGACGCACCCGACTGGTCGGGTGCGTCAGGGATCAGACTATCGGGTCGGTCTGAGCTATCGACATCGCGATACCGTCGAGGATGTCGTGTTCGCTGACGACCAGTTCGGTGATCCCGGCTTTGGCCTCGAAGGTCTGAGCCAGCACCGTGGTGATGATCGCTCCGCCGCCGATGACGTCCACCCGCCCCGGATGCATCGGGCCGAAGGCAGCACGATCAACCCGAGGCATAGCAATGAGACGCTCGCACACGTCGAACAGTTGATTGAACGAAATCCTCGACAGGTGCACCTTCTCGGCGTCGTACTCCGGAAGTTCCTGCGCGATCGCGGCCAGCGTCGTCATGGTTCCAGCGACACCCACCCACGTGTGCGCCTTCTCGACGGGTACGGCCTCGAACGCCTCGGCAAGTTTTGCAGTCGCAAAAGTTGTCGCCTCGGAAACCTGCTCTGCCGTAGGCGGATCCGACGGTAGGCACCGCTCAGTGACGCGCACACAGCCGATGTCGGTGGAGTACGCAGCCTGGACGCCGGACGCGTCGCCGAGGACAACTTCGGTGGATCCGCCGCCGAGATCGACCACCACGAACGGGCCCTCGGACGGATCAAGTTCTCCCACAGCACCGCTGAACGAGAGGCGCGCCTCTTCGTCGCCGGTGATGACCTCTGCTCCGGATCCGGGAATCACCGCGCCGAGCACGTCCCGCGTCATCGTGAAGAATTCTTCCCGATTCGCAGCGTCGCGAGTAGCCGAGGTGGCGACCATGCGAACGGCGGTTGCTCCGGCATCGGCGATCATCGACGCGTACTCGACCAGCGCGACCCGGGTGCGTTCGATGGCCTCGGGCGCGAATGTCCCTGTCGCATCAACACCTTGACCGAGTCGCACGACGCGCATCTCGCGCCGGACATCCACCAGACGACCGTCGGCGCCGACGTCGGCGATCAGCAGTCGAATGGAGTTGGTACCGCAATCGACTGCGGCGACACGGCGAGTCACCGGTCGGTGTTGTCGGCATCGTCGATGCCAGGCCAGTCCGCGGGAATTGCAGTGCCGCGCAGCTTTCCGTGACCGGCCAACGCGACGGACTCGTCACCGAGCGGATTGACGCCGGGTCCCTTGGCAAGCGAATGTGCCATCAGCACGTGCAGGCACTTGACACGATCCGGCATTCCACCGCCGGCAAAGTCGGTTCCCAGAGATTCGATCGCGTCCCGCTCGGCAAGGTACGACTCGTATGCCCGTCGGTAGGCCGCGGCAAGTTCCGGATCCTGGGTCAGGCGTTCGGTCATTTCACGCATGACGCCGGCGGATTCCTGACGGCTCGCTTCGGCAGTCAGTCGCGGGTCCGTGAGGTAGTACAACGTCGGGAAGGGTGTTCCGTCCGGAAGTTTGGGGGCGGTCTTGACCACGCCCGGCTGACCGTCCGGGCTGCGGTACGCGATCTCGATCACTCCGCGTGGCTCACGGCCCAATTGAGCGGCAACGGCGTCGAGATCCGCTTGTGAAACCTGTGGGGAATTTTCGGACGTGTTGCTCACCCGGTGGGTACTCCTTGTTCTTCTGGCTCTATCGGCGCCAACGGCATCGGGGCCGGTGTCGTCGTCTCGGGAACCACTGGCGGTTCCGAAATCGTTTGCCACAGATCGCGATACCACGGACCTGTGAGCGGTGTTTCCTTTTCCTGCTTCTTCTCGGGTTCCTTGTAGTCACCGGGAAGCTGAACCTGGAACGGGGTCTCGCCCGGTTTGACGTACCGAAGGCGTTCTCGTGCAAGAGCTTCGATGTACGCAGGGTCGTCGAAGCGCGCGTTCTGCCCTTGCAGCTTTCGCAGTTCTTCCTCGAGTACCTGACGTTCCGCCGCCACCTGCGCGGCATCCGAACGCTGGCTGATGTAAGTACGGAGCGGCACTGCCAGTGTCAGCGCCAGCATGAGCACAACCATCGCGAGCACAACTGCCCGACTGGTGGACAAGCCGAAAATGGTGTTGTCCGACTTCGGAAGCCGAGACCAGAACTTGTTGGTTCCGCTCTTCCCCCGGGCCGACTTCGACCCTCGCGCCGACGCTTTCTCGGCGGAGACCCCCGGTTGCGCGGGGCCTGTCACAGCGGAATCGACTGCTTCCGGATCTACCGAAGGTTCCGACACGCGTGGGCGTCGGGCACTGTCCCGACGCGCACGCGACGGTGTGTCCCCACGACGGGAACCACGACCCCCCGGACTTCCGCCGGGGGATCGTGGCTTACCGCGCTGTGCAGACACTACTGAATCTTAGATTTCCGTCAGGCCTCGAAAGCGAAGCGCGGGAACGCAACCTCGCCGGCGTAACGTGCTGCGTCGCCGAGGTTTTCCTCGATGCGCAGCAGCTGGTTGTACTTGGCAACGCGCTCGCTGCGTGCCGGAGCACCGGTCTTGATCTGGCCGCTGCCGACGGCAACCGCGAGGTCGGCGATGGTGGTGTCCTCGGTCTCGCCGGAACGGTGGCTCATCATCGTCTTGTAGCCGTTGCGGTGAGCGAGATCGACGGCGTCGAGGGTCTCGGTCAGGGTGCCGATCTGGTTGACCTTCACCAGGAGTGCGTTGGCCGCACCCTTGACGATGCCTTCTTCGAGGCGCTCGGGGTTGGTGACGAAGAGGTCGTCGCCGACGAGCTGGATCTTGTTGCCGATCTGATCGGTGAGTGCGACCCAGCCGTCCCAGTCGTCTTCGTCGAGCGGATCCTCGATGGAAACGAGCGGGTAGGCGTCGATGAGCTCGGCGTAGAACGCCGCCATCTCGGCCGCGGTGCGGTTCTTGCCCTCGAACTTGTAGCCGGTGCCGTCGGTGTAGAACTCGGTGGCAGCGACGTCGAGAGCGAGCGCGACGTCGGTACCCAGCTTGAGGCCGGTCTTGTTCACGGCGATCGTGATGAGGTCGAGTGCTTCCTTGGTGCCTGCGACGTCGGGCGCGAATCCGCCTTCGTCGCCGAGACCGGTGGAGAGGCCCTTCTCCTTGAGAACCGACTTCAGGGAGTGGTAGACCTCGGCGCCCCAGCGCAGCGATTCCTTGAAGCTCGGTGCGCCGATGGGAGCAACCATGAACTCCTGGACGTCGACGCCGGTGTCTGCGTGTGCGCCACCGTTGAGGATGTTCATCATCGGGACAGGGAGAACGTGAGCGTTGGGGCCACCGACGTAGCGGAACAGCTCGAGGCCCGAGGACTCGGCGGCGGCGCGAGCCACGGCAAGCGAGGCACCGAGCAGAGCGTTTGCGCCGAGACGCGACTTGTCCGGGGTGCCGTCCGCGTCGAGCAGCGCCTGGTCGACCGTGCGCTGCTCGGTTGCGTCGATGCCGATGATGGCAGGAGCGATCTCGCCGAGCACAGCCTCCACGGCCTTCTCGACGCCCTTTCCGCCGTAGCGTGCGCCACCGTCGCGCAGTTCGACGGCTTCGTGCTCACCGGTCGAAGCGCCGGACGGCACCGCAGCCCTGGCGAAACTTCCGTCTTCGAGCAGAACCTCGACCTCAACCGTGGGGTTACCACGGGAATCAAGGATCTCGCGAGCTCCGACCTGCTCAATACTGGCCACTGTGTGGTTCTCCTTCGAATGGGCTTCGCATTGGGGCACGCTCTGCGTGCTTGACACTTGGGCTCCGACCCCTCCGGTCGAAAGAGGACCACGATCGCGGCTGGGCCTCTGCAGTGCCAGCACCTCTGTAGTGCCAGCACACAGCCTAACCGCACGGGCCGAAGGCTTCTTTATCGACGCGCGGTCACGGGTCCGACCTGCGGATCGATCACCGTCAGTCCGGCCGTACCCCGACTGAATACGCCGACGCACGATCACGAACGAGTGCGAGATAGTCGCCCGAGAGGTTGTACGCCATCAGTGCCTGCTGCCATCCGGCAGCGGAAGTGAGGTCTCCCCCGCGTGCACACAGGTAGCGGGCGGCTGTGAGGGCAGCGTCGTCGATGTTGTCTGGGTCCACCCGGCCGTCGCCGTTGGCGTCGACTCCCCATTTGAGCCACGTCTCGGGGATGAACTGCATGGGCCCCATCGCACGGTCGTGCACTGGATCGCCGTCCATCGCCCCGCCGTCGGTGTCGGGGATCTCGGCAACTCCCGGGCCACCGTCGAGAGGGATTCCCCGAATGATCGGAGCAACCTGGCCGAACGCGTCGACCGACGAGCCGTCGTAGGTCCCGTGGCGGCTCTCGACGCTGCCGATACCGGCCAAAGTTGTCCACCCGATTCCGCAGCCGGGAAGCGTCTCGGCCATGACCGCAGCGGCGTACCCGTAGGCCTCGAGTGCCGTCGTCCCGATCCCGATGTCGTCCGACAATCCCGCTGCCCAGTCGGCGAGTTGATCAGCACTGCGGCCGGGAGCATTGATGTCGATCGGCGGCGTCGGAGCGCCGGTACCTGGGGGTATGCCCTCCGGAATGGCTACTTTCGGTTCGTTCGATCCACACGCCACGATGCCTGCGCCCAGCAAAGCTGTTCCGGCAGCTACTGCTGCTACGGCTCGCGAGAGACGCCGGGGACTTCTGCGGGCTGCGGGAGTTCGGTACACCCCTCCATCATCCACATGCGAGTGAACTACTCCCGAATCCATTGGTAAAGAACAGCAAAAGTACAGGTGAGAGCATGGTTCGCCGTCAATGATGGAGTATCTTCTTCTGAGTTAAGGCTGGCCTAGCCTCATGCGTTCGTCAGAAGCTGTTGCACTCACTCAGTCAGGAGTCGCCCGTGCCCGTGTCGGTACTCGCTGCCGCGAGCACACCATCAGTTGCCACCCAGTTATTCGGCAGTGGCCTGATCGGTCTGCGCGAAGGCCTCGAAGCGGGCATCGTGGTGATGATTCTCGCCGCCTACCTCGTGAAGGCCCAGCGCAAGGACGCACTGAAATGGGTGTGGCTCGGCGTCGCGATCGCCGTCGCGATGGTGGCGATCATCTTCTTCGCGATCCACTACGGAACGTCGACGGTCGACGGCCTGACCGCGGAGATCATCGCGGGCGTTGCCTCCCTGATCGCCGTCGTCATCGTCACGATCATGGTCCTGTGGATGCGCACGGCCGCCAAAAACATTTCCGGAGATCTGAAAGCGGGGATGGAGAAGGCGTTGATCGCCGGACCCGTCGCCATCTTGTCGCTGTCGTTCTTCGCGGTCGGTCGTGAAGGCGTCGAGACTGCGTTGCTCATGGTCGGTTACGCCGAGAACACCGCAGGCAGCTCCTGGCCGTTGGTCGGACTGCTCCTCGGAATTCTCCTGGCCGCCGTCTTGACCGTCGCCATGTACTTCGGCGCCCTCCGTCTCAACCTGACGACCTTCTTCCGGTACACGGCGATCTTCCTCATCGTCGTAGCCGCCGGAATCCTCTCGTACGGTGTTCGCGCTCTGCAGACCGGAAATGTGCTTCCGGGCGGTTCGAATCTCGCGTTCAACCTGACGCCCGGCTACGACCCGTCGACCTGGTACGGCACCGTCCTCGCCGGAATCTTCAACTTCCGCCCGGATCCGACGGTCCTGCAAGCCGTCGCGTGGGTCGTCTACCTCGTAGTCGTCCTCGCACTCTTCCTGCGTCCCCTTCCGTCGAAGCCAACCGAGCCGACGGCCCCGCCGGCGCACGACACACACGTTCCCGAAAAATCCTGAGAGGCATTGCCGACATGCGTAAATCAACCCTCGTACTGGCCACGGCTGCGGTACTTCCCTTCTCCCTCGCCGCGTGCACCGAGAAGACGACGGCGAGCGACGGCGACATCGTCGTCACGGCCACCGACGATTCGTGTGACGTCAGTGCCACCACCGGAACCACTGGCAGTTCGACGTTCCAGGTGACGAACAACGGCTCGAAGGTCACCGAGTTCTACGTCTTCGCCGAGGGTGATCGAGCGATGGGCGAAGTCGAGAACATCGGCCCCGGCCTTACCCGGCAGCTGATCGTCTCTCTCCCCGAGGCTGCGACCTATCAACTCGCGTGCAAGCCGGGCATGGTCGGAACCGGCATCCGTCAGGACTTCGTCGTCACGGGCGATTCGCAGGCGGCCACCGACGAGAGCGGCCAACTCGCCGAAGCTGCCGACGGCTACCGGAGGTACATCCGCAGCCAGATCGTCGCGCTGCAGGACACCGCAGCTCAGTTCGTCGCCGCCGTCCAGTCCGGCAACGTCGACCAGGCGAAGGCACTCTTCCCGATCGCACGTACCTACTACGAGCGCATCGAGCCCGAAGCCGAGAGCTTCGGCGAACTCGATCCCAAGCTGGACCTGCGCGAAGCGGATCTGGAGCCCGGTCAGGTCTGGACGGGATTCCACCGCCTCGAGAAGGATTTGTGGGTGACCGGACTTCAGCCGGATACCAACGCGGTCGCCGATCAACTGCTCGAAGACATTCAGTATCTTGCCGACCAGGTGAACGCCGAGGACTACACGATCGATCCGACCAAGATCGCCGGCGACGCCCAAGGACTGCTCGACGAGATCTCGACTTCCAAGATCACCGGAGAGGAAGACATCTTCTCGCACACCGACCTGTGGGACTTCCAGGCCAACGTCGACGGCTCGCAAGCGGCGATCGCGGCACTGAACCCGATTCTGCAGGGACGTAATCCCGAGCTGGCCCAGCGCATCGCTGACCGATTCGCCGACCTCGACGCTGCGCTGGCGCAGTTCCGCGTCGGCGACGGATTCGTGTACTACGACACCGTCACCGAAGCGCAGCGTCAGGAACTCTCGCGTAAAATCGATGCTCTGTCCGCCGAGGTCAGCCAGGTCCAGGAAGTAGTCGCGGGACAGTAGATGACTGATTCACCAGAAGGCACACCCGCTGCGGAAAACGCAGCACCGCATGCGGTCTCACGGCGCCGACTGTTCGGCGCGGTGGGGGCCGGCGCCGTCCTGGCCGGTGCCGGTGCCGTCATCGCGCGGGTGACCGCCGACGAGAATTCCGGCACCGATCACGCAGACGTGGTGGCATTCCGCGGCGAGCATCAAGCAGGCATCACGACGCCGGCCCAGGATCGCATGCACTTCGTCGCTTTCGATGTGACGACGAAGTCGCGCGACCAACTGATCACGCTGCTGCAGACGTGGACGGCGATGGCCGAACGAATGACGGCGGGTCAGGAAGCAACCGAGGACGGAGCGACCGGCGACGGTCCGTACGCGCCACCGAGCGATACGGGTGAGGCACTCGATCTCGCGCCGTCGCAGCTCACCCTGACCATCGGATTCGGACCGTCACTTTTCGACGACCGTTTCGGGCTCGCAGACAAGAAACCTGCTGCCCTGCTCGATCTCCCCCACTTCCGAGCGGACAACCTCGATCCGAATCGCAGCGGGGGCGACATCGCCATCCAAGCGTGCGCCAACGATCCCCAGGTTGCCGTCCATGCGATCCGCAACCTCGCGCGAGTCGCTTTCGGCACCGCGTCGGTCAAGTGGTCACAACTCGGGTTCGGGCGAACGTCCTCGACCTCGACGACGCAGGCGACACCACGAAATCTGTTCGGGTTCAAGGACGGAACAGCCAACATCAAGGCGGAAGATCCAAACGCACTCGCCCAGCACGTCTGGGTTGATCCCACTGACGATCAGGCCTGGATGGCAGGCGGCTCATTCCTCGTCGCCAGACGAATCCGCATGCTGATCGAGCAGTGGGATCGCGCAGTACTCAAGGAACAGGAAGCCGTCATCGGCCGCTCCAAACGCAGCGGAGCGCCACTCGGCGGCAAAGACGAGTTCGACGAACTCGATCTCGATTCCAAAATGGGCCACGACTTCGTCATCCCGGAGGATTCACACGTGCGCCTGGCCTCTGCCGAGGAACTCGGTGGGATTCAGATCTTGCGCCGCGGATACAACTTCACCGACGGCTCCGACGGCTTCGGCCACCTGGACGCGGGACTGTTTTTCGTTGCGTACTGCCGGAATCCGGTCGAGCAGTTTGTTCCGATGCAGCAAAACCTTTCACGACACGATGCGCTGAACGAATACATCCAGCACGTCGGTTCTGCGGTCTTCGCTTGCCCCGGCGGTCTCGCCGACGGGAGCTACTGGGGCTCCGCGCTGTTCGCGTAGCCGAACACCGGGACACCGGTCCAGGTTGCGATCTCGGAACGAAATCTGCGCACGGAGTACTTCTCGTACGAGCGTGCACCATTCACGTCCACTGCGGCGACATCTCGGATGCACTCGGCCACCGATTCCCAACTGTCGTCGTGGAAATGGAGTCCGTCGACACCAGGTGTCACGGTTTCCGAAGCTCCCCCGATGCTGTTCGTAATCACGCGCGCACCCGCAGCCATTGCCTCCACCGGCATGATTCCGAAGTCTTCGATCGCCGGAAAGACATATGCGAGTGCCTGCTGATACAGCGCAAAAAGCAACGCATCCGAGGGGCGCCGAACAATTCGAACGGGAACCGACGCAGAGTCAGCCATCGCGCGGAGCCGATCCTCTTCCGGGCCCGACCCTGCGATGACAGCAGCCGTTCCGGCCCGCTCGGCTGCCCGGATCACCCAGTCCAAACGCTTGTACGGAATGAACCTCGAGGCACCGAGAACGAACGGCGAGGGCAAACTGGATAGTAGCTGAATTTCGTTTTCGCTCAATCGGGACCGCCAATCCTCGACGGCGGAGATCCGGTCGACGTCCACAGGGGGGTGGATGACCCGTGATTGCACGCCCCAGGCTCGCTCAACCCGTCGACTGACGAACACACTGTTCGCTGCGAACGAGGCTCCCTCCGACGCTCTTTTGCGGTCGATCTTGCGCAGAATGGGTGATCCCAGCCTCGCGAGTGGCGAGTTTCCACGCTCGTCCAGTTCGGGATTCCACACGTACCTGGCGGGGGTGTGCACGTAGACGAATTTCCGGAATCGCGCAGACTGCTCCCTGAATGTTGCGTGATGGGCAAACACGTGGGAGCTGATCAGCGCGAAGTCATAGCCGCGGTTCTCCAACCCTCGCCAGGTGAACGGCATGACAGGCAATGAGAGCGCTTTGCTACGACGCAATGGCGTTGCAGCGAGCACACTTTCGTTGACATCGGTTGTCGAGTAACGCCCGGGAGCATCGTTCCACAGACAATAGAGGTCAGCGTCCGGATAACAGTTGACGAACTC
The DNA here is from genome assembly GCF_029269915.1 of Rhodococcus sp. C3V. Lineage (NCBI taxonomy): Bacteria > Bacillati > Actinomycetota > Actinomycetes > Mycobacteriales > Nocardiaceae > Rhodococcus > Rhodococcus sp. C3V. The sequence continues at coordinate 109,070 of NZ_JARJBE010000011.1, read as the reverse complement.
GTCCAGCACCTTCTCTGCGCCGCCCGAACGCTCTATCCATTCATGGACGAGTACACCTGACATTTTCGGACTCCTATGCGCTTTTTTGGCGCTTCACAAACCTAGAGATTGCCGGATCGGCATCAAACAGACTACTGGTATGTTTACTAGCAACATACAGGCAACCGATCTTGACCGGAGTGATCACCATCGAGACTCAACTGGCCACGTGGTTCGGGTCGGCAGACAGGCCGTTGCTCGGATTCGTTCACGTGCCCTCTTCAGGAACTGTCCGAGAAGCCGTGGTCATGTGTCCCCCGCTGGGCAAGGAGCACATCGACACCTATCGCGGCATGCGACTTCTCGGCGAAAAACTCGCGGCACAGGGTATGGCCGCTTTTCGTTTCGAGTACGCGGGAGTCGGCGACTCGGCCGGTGCCGAAGACGATCCTGACGCTCTCACCCTCTGGCTGAAGAGCATCGTCAGCGCTGTGGACTATGTCCGACGAGCGGGCGCGGAATCCGTCAGCATCGTCGGACTGAGAGTTGGGGCCCTCCTGGCAGCGTCGGCATTGCAGGAGTGCGGACACGTCAACTCGATAGTCCTGTGGGACCCAATTCTGACCGGCCGCAACTACCTCAGGGAACAACGTGCGTTCTACGCGATCAGCGTCGGAGAGGACGATCCCGCCGACTCACGTGTGTCGATCATGGGTGGCGTGCTGGCTTCCGAATGCGCCGACCAACTGTCACGTCTCCGCATCACCGGACCATTTCTCGGACGTCCACGCACCCTTCTGGCCGTGAAGTCTTCGGTACTGGACAGCAGAGCTGTCGCCGGGCTCGCAGCAACTCTTGATCCCGAGATGATGATCTTGGAGAACCACGACGCGTTCACGTCGCCTCCCAGTTTCTACGTCGACATCCCCTACACACACATCAGCGAAATCGCACAGTGGTTGGATCGCCACGCGCCCACGAGTTCCTCCGCGTTCACTCCCGCGATCACCACCACAGCTCGCGTCGCGGTCACCGAAGTCGGCGAGGAGGTGTTCGAGACGTTGGAACGATTCGGCGCTCAGGAGCTCTTCGCGATCCGCACGCATCCCGCAACTTCTCCCGAATCCGAGGCAGGCAACATATCGACCACCGATGCGCCTCCCGAGCGCGGACTACTGTTCTTCACTACTGCAATCGAGCATCGAGTCGGGCCTGGCCGCTCGTGGGTGACCATCGCTCGTGAGGCCGCGGCTCTCTCGGTCACGAGTCTCCGATTCGACCGACGAGGGGTCGGCGACTCGGGTCCGATCGACGCCGACAATCCGACGTCGGTCTATTCACACGCGGCAGACGAGGACGCACGCACTGCCGTTGCCGCACTCGGCGCAGATCCGAGAAACCTCGTGATGACCGGATTGTGTTCGGGGGCATGGACCTCAGCGTCCATGGCGCTCCAGATGGGTGCGAGATCGACAATACTCGTAAACATGATCTTGTGGTCGGTGAGGCGCAAGAAGTCCCTGATGGATGCTGTCTTGCCGGAGGCTCCTCGAATCGATCCAGGTGCCGAAACCACGAAACTTCCCCTCCGCGGACGGGTGAAAGGCGTACTGCAGTCCCGTCTCCCCTATCCAGCGTGGAAGCTTCTGGGAATCAGGGGAATCACGCAGGTTCCTGAGGTAATGCTGGAGGCACTCTGCAAGCGTGGGGTGGATACCACCGTCATCCTCTCCCCCGCGGACGCCGCATGGTTCAATCAGCAACGCGGACCCGAAGGCGTTGCCCGGATGACTCACCGAGGACAAACGTTCGACGCGATCATGCCACCGGTCGGCGATCACCCGTCCTACCATCGTGACCTCCGAAATATCGTGCAAACAAAGGCGATTTCTTCGATAGCGAAAGCATTCGGAATTACGACGGTCCCTCGGGCCGACACGGCGAATGCGAACCGGTTCATCGCGTGAACACATCATTCATGTTTGTTGCTGCAATCTTCGCAGTACCCATCGTCGTTGCGATCTACCAGCGACCACAACGCGGCTTGCTGCTTGTTGCACTGTTCGCTCCGCTCCACGGTCTGTTGGCGATCATTCCCGGCGGGACATCGATGGCCGGTTGGAAGGAGGGGTTGCTCCTGCTCACGTTGGGATGCACCTTCGTCAGCCCCAATCGCCTTCGGGTAGTGCGCCCCTCGATGCCTTGGTGGCCGGCTGCCGCGGCCTGGGTAGCTTTCGGTTCCGCGTCAGCACTGCTTCTGTCCGGTATCGCCGGGGTGACATCGATAAAGATCACCTACTTCTACATCTTGATACCCGTCATTCTCTGGCGCGCACCGTTCTCGCGGGACGACCGAGATCATCTCGTGTCCGTCCTGATGGGTATGGGGATACTGACAGCAGTCATCGGACTCCTTCAGCAAGCAGTAGGGCCTGCATACCTGGTGGATCTCGGCTACAGCTACACCGAACAGATTCGAATCACCGGCTCGATCTTGCGAAGCTTCAGCACTTTCACCGGCCCGTTTGCGTTCGGTCTCTTCGTGATGCTGAGTTTGATCGTCGGTATTTCGGTCGCTCTCGCGGATCCGAAACGGCTGCGCAACATTATCTTTCTGGCCGCAACTCCGATCATGGTCGTAGGCATGGGAGTCTCGATTGTGCGGGCCAGCTACATCGGGTTGGCTGTCGGGCTTCTCTGGATTGCCGTATACAAGTATCGGTCTATCTTGATGTTGTTCGGCGCGGCTGCCGCTGCCGTTCCCTTTGTACTTCTGTTGGCACCACCATCAATCGTCAAACCACTGTTCTCGTCGTACAGTCTCGAAGAACGCGGTAGCGGATGGTCGTCGACAATCAGCTCGCTGTTCGTGCATCCACTCGGGCAAGGTCTGGGCGCAACAGGATCCGCGGCAGCAAAGGCGGCGGAAGCAGCGCAACCGATGCTCAACACGATGACGATCAAGGCCGCGACAACACTTGGGCTGATCCCCTATCAGCCCGACAACTACTACATGAAAGTCGCAGTCGAGCTCGGACCGATCGGCTTGTGGATTTTTGTCCTGGTCCTCATATCTTCCGGAGCGTCCGCGCTGAGGGCATCGCGTGTGCTTCCCGGCTCGGACGGCGCTTTGGCTCTCGGTGTCAGCGCCTCGATCGTCGCGGCCGCGGTCGCTTCTGTCGTCTCGACATATTTCGAGATATTTCCCCTCGACCTCTATTTTTGGCTACTGATTGGAACCGTGGGATGCGCACTGACTCAACACCACTCGGAGAAAGAAGCGATATCCGATCACGAATCACCCTCGGAGCCATGGCACTCCGACCTGGTGGGGGCGGCGTCCAAACCTATGCACGCGAACTACTCCGAGAACTCTCCCCACTGATCAGCGAATCGACGAACCTCAGCGCAACAGTGCAAATCGACGCTGTCGATGAGATTCCAACCGGCGTGCGCGCCGTGACGCGCCCTGTTGCCTCCGGAGCACACAGAGCCGCGTGGGCGATGGTGCCGGTCGCGGGCAGCGACTTGTTCCACAGCCTCGACGTCGACCTCCCGATCGGGCAAGGCGGCCTGAAGATCTCGACGTTTCACGACATGTCGGTATTCGACGTTCCGTGGGCCTTCAGTCGATATCGAGCAGCTGGCGAACGCCGACTCCTGTCCGCGGCGCTACGCAAGGCCGACGTCGTCATTGCAGTATCGGACTTCACCGCCGAACGAATACTCGCACGGAGCGGTCGGCATGCCGTTGTCACGCCGCTGGCACCCGCATCCTGGGCCACGATCCCCACCGAAGCTGCAGTGACCGAAGTTCGGCGGCGATTGAAACTACCGGAGCGATTCGTGCTGCAGGTCGGAACGATCGAACCTCGAAAAGATGTCGCTCTGGTCGCCGAAGCGTGCACGGAGTTGTCGATTCCTTTTCTGCTGGCGGGCTCCGGCTCGACGGGCCCCGACGCGCCCCGTTCCGCCCGAGGATTGGGTTACGTCGCGACAGAAGACCTTCCGGCACTCTATTCCGCCGCAACTGCTGTCGCTTACTCCTCCCACTACGAGGGGTTCGGTCTGCCGCCACTCGAAGCCATGGCGTGCGGCGCGGCAGTGGTTGCGAGTGCGGTCGGAGCACTGACCGAATTCGCCGACAACGCCGCCGTGCTTGTCCGCAAGCACGACAAGGCTTCCTGGTTGGCCGCTCTTCGCTCAGTCGTCCTGGACGACGATGTCAACACCGCACTCCGTAAATCTGCGCCACGTGTCGCGGCCCGATCGACGTGGACCCGAACAGCCGAATACACGGTTGACGCGTACCGCACTGCAGGGCTGAGCGTGTGAGTTGCTCATGACAAATCGCAATTCGACGGGCACCGAGCCCGTATCGCCGCGAGAGTTCGCCGAATTGCGCCAGGCCGCTATCGACAAGTTCGAGAAGGAACGTCGCGAGCGAGAGACGAAAATCCACGGGCCGGCCGCTCCGGATTTGACTGCGAACGATGCACGCCGAAGCACTGCGATCATGCTCGGAAGCCGGATCGCAGTGGCAGCGATGGGGTGGACCGGCTCGGTTCTGATCGCGCGTTCGATCAGCCCTGACGAATTCGGTAAGTTCTCCCTCATCTTCGGATTGCTCGGATTGTTGTCCGTCGTCACCGATCTCGGCGTCGGCCGAGTGGTGCTCGCGAAGTTGGTCGAGTGCAATCCGTGGGAAGTTTCGCTGGTCACCACCGCGTTCATATCCCTACGGGTCGCCCTTGGTCTTTTCGGATACATCGTCGCGGTGGGTTATGTCTGGATTCTCCGCTACCCCGCAGAAGTGGTCGAAGCAACGGCGGTCGCTGGTTTGGTCGTTGTCGTTGCCACTCCCAGCCATGCACTTTCCGTCATGTACCAGAGCCGCCTGCGCATGACGTATGTCGCGATCGCCGAGGGCGTCGGGCAACTCGCCCAGCTTGTCGCGACCATCGTCGCGGTTTTGTGGCAGCCGATCCTCCTCGTTCTCGTCATCCCTGCGGTTATCAACGAAGTGGTCGCGGCCGTCGTGAAAGTGCGCGGTGTCCGAAAGGGCGTCGCCGGGCCTAGGCCGTCGTCACGAGCGCAGTTTCGTAGGTGGCGGGAAATGCTGATCGAAGCAATCCCTTTGAGCATCGGCTTCGCTTTGGTCACGCTTCTGTCCAAAGTGGATGTGCTGCTCTTGGGCAAGCTCGATACTTTCGATTCGGTCGGCTTGTACACCATCGGGTACAAATTCGCGGACCTTCTGCAAATCGTCGCAATCACCGTAGTCACCCCGGTAACAACACTTCTCGTGTCCTATTGGCCCGACAGCGTGGCAGTGTTCCGCGAACGAAGCCGCGAAACATTCATCGTCCTGACAGTTCTCGGGAGCGCATCGATCGCCGCGTTCTGGCCTGCTGCCACCGGAGTGCTCACCTTTCTGTACGGAGAGCGGTTCGCAATTGCAGGGACCTCGACGCGACTGTTGGTGCTTGGCGCATGCTTCTCGATGCTCACCCAGTTGGGGTTGATGATCCTGGTTGCGAGCGGCCGTCATCGAATATATCCGTGGATTGCATTGGGCGGCTTACTCTTCAATATCGTGGTCAACATCGTGTTGATTCCTCGAATGTCATTCAACGGAGCGGCAGTTGCGACCGTATCGACCGAACTGCTTCTTTTCGTTGCAATTTGGGTTGTAGTGCGGCAAAGTCTGCCGGTTCACAGAATGTTTCCGATGCTCCCGCTCGGAGCGGCCGTCGCCCTCTGCGCGGTGGTCACAGTGGCAGGAACGATCTGCGTCGAAAGGTTGGGCGTGCCATGGCCAGTCGTTTCGGTTCTCGCTCCACTTGGGACAGTCGGAATCTATGCACTTGTATCGCTCGCGGGCGGGAAGTCGCCACTCGCAATGGTAAAACCCGACAGGGAAGTAAAATGACACGAACGATCATTTTCGTCAGCCACACTGGAGAGATCTCCGGCGCCGAACTGGTCATGCTCCAACTGATGCGTTTGGCACACGAGCAGGGTTTCACGGTAATGTTGGCTTGTCCGGAAGGGCCGCTGAGGGATCGCGCACGCGCGTCAGTCGACTTCGAAACGGTCACGCTACCAACCCTGTCGCTCAGAGGCGAAGGGGGTCTGGCACGCGTCCTGGCGATTCTCGAAGTTGCAAAGAATTGGCGAATTGCCGGGCGCATCATTGCGTCTCGGGCTCAGTCGGCCAGCTCGACCGTGATAGTCAACTCACTGTTCGCATTGCCGGTGATCAGGCTCGGCCGCGTACCGCAACGTGCAACGTGGCTTGTCCACGACACTCTCTCGAGCACAAAACAACGAATCGTCGTACGGATTGCAAAACCCGGGATCCGACGAGCAGTCGCCGTCTCCGGACCGACATCGCTTCCTGTTCTTTCGCTGGGAATTCCCACCTCGGTGTCACGACTTGGTGTTGTAGTTCCCCCTGAGGTAACGGAAGTTCGATCACCGGCACGCCGAGTTGTCGGAATCATCGGGTCGCTGACGCCGTGGAAAGGCCACTTGGTGTTGATGGATGCCATCGCCCGCACAGTAGACGTCCAACTCGAAATCGCCGGACTTCCGTTCCCGGGCGATGAAATGTACGCACAAGTACTTCGTGAACGCGCACAGCAGCCGGATCTGGCGGGTCGCGTCACATTTCTCGGATATGTCGATTCACTGGCAACTATCAAAGGATGGGACATCGCGATTTCTGCGAGCACCTCTCCCGAAGCCGGCCCACTCGTGGCACTCGAAGCAATGAGCATCGGAGTGCCAGTCGTCGGAACCGATCTCGGCGGCACCAGCGAGCTGCTGGGGGACGGCGCCGGATCGCTCGTCGAGCCATCTGATTCAGTAGAACTCGCAGCCGAGATAACGAGACTGTTGGAGGACGGGAGTGCACGATCCGAATTGTCACGCATCGGCCGGCGGAAGGTAGAGGACCGATATGACATCCAGAAGAATCTTCCGGCTCTGCTGAAGGAGCTCATCGATGGCTAAGGCACGTCGAGTCGCCGCAGTCGCAGTGGTCTTGTTGATTGTCGGATTGGTAGTCCATTCTTCGATTACCGCAACCGGCGAACCTTGCGCAGTTCAACCTTCGTCAGACAATACTGGCATCGCACTTGGTTCCGGCTATACCGCAATGAGTGACGCCGAAATGGATCGAACGGTGGAAGCTATTCGATCATCGGGTTCGCACTGGGTCAGATTCGACATCGACTGGTCCGCCATCGAAAGTACCGAGGGCACCTTCGATTGGTCCGGAACCGATCGCCTCGTGGACATCGCGAAATCTTCCGGGCTCGAGATTCTCGGTCTCATCACCTACACGCCTGCCTGGGCAAGAGATCCGGCAGCGACGAGTCCTGACACGCATACCCGTCCGGCCGACCCGGACGCGTTCGGTAGGTTCGCGGCGCTTGCCGCTGCCCGCTACTCGAATTCCATTTCGTCATGGGAGATCTGGAACGAGCCCAATCTCCAAACATTCTTCAATCCGACGCCGGATCCTGAGTATTACTCGAAGCTGCTCGCCGCATCGAGCGTAGCAATCGAGGCAGTGCAACCGGGCGCAACAATTGTCTCCGGTGGCTTGTCCCCCGCAACTGACAACGGCGCTGACATAAGCCCCACGACGTTCCTCGCGAACATCTACGAATATGGAGCTGGACAACACTTCGACGTTGTCGGAATGCATCCGTACACCTACCCGGCACTGCCCTCGGACCCGTTGACTCGAAACTGGAACTCTTTCTATCGAATGCGGCTGATGCACGACACAATGGTTGCAAACGGCGACTCGACCAAATCTATTTGGGCGACCGAATTCGGGGCACCAACAGGAACTGGTCTCGACGCTGTGACCCCGTCGATGCAAGCCGAGATACTGCGTGACGGATTCAACGAAGCGCGTAGCCTCGGGTTCGTTCAGAAGGTCTTCGTTTACAGTCTCCAGGACCGCGGCTCCGATCCCGGTGATCGCGAACAAAACTTTGGCCTTCTGGATCTCGACTTCGAACCGAAGCCCGCAATGGCCGTGTTGCAAGATGCAAACGAAACTGGAGGATGCCTCTGAACTATTGATCATTTTCGACCACAGTCACCGAGAAAATCGGACAATACCAACCGGCGCATTTCGCAGTAGCACCCAACCGGACGGAAGTACTGCAGAACCGACTTCGAGACTGGTGCCAAGTGACCCAATTCATGCAATTCTTTGATTTGTCGGATTGGTCATCTAGTTCGGCTTCCAACTTGTCTGTCCCGCACCGGTTTCGAGTCACTGTGGAAAGAAGGTGGTCGGCGTGAGTCGACTTCGATTGTCCCTCGCCTGCGCCCTGTTGACTGTCGGGTCATTGAGCGCGTGTGCACCGAGTCCAGTTCCAACAACAACCCCAACCCCGAACTCGACGTGCAGTTCCGTTGGTTTAGGGATCGCCGCGGGCGCCCCACTCAACGGTCTCTCTCAGAATGATCTCGATGCAGAACTGACCGCAATGAAGAATGCCGGCGCGACCTGGCTCAGGTTCGACGTCGATTGGTCCGCCGTCGAATCAACCAAGGGCCAACAGAATTGGAGCGCAACGGACCGCGTCGTCGATCGAGCACGTCTCCAAGGATTGAGCGTCTTGGGAATCGTTACGTACACGCCGGCTTGGGCTCGCGTCGCCGGGGTCAACGATACCCACGGGTATCCATCCGATCCGGCCGCGTTTGCCAAGTTTGCACAACAAGCAGCACAACGGTACTCGAACAGAATCAGCACTTGGGAGATTTGGAACGAACCGAACCTGACACAATTCTTCCGCCCCAAGCCGAATGTGAACACATACACTGCACTCCTGAAAGCCGCATCTGAAAGTATCCGTGCGGTACAACCGGGTGCAAAGATTCTCAACGGCGGTTTGGCACCGGCCGTCGACAACGGATCCGACATCTCACCGGTCACATATCTCAAGGGTATGTACGCGGCAGGAGCAAAGTCTTCATTCGATGTCTTTTCGATCCATCCGTACAGTTGGCCTGCGCTACCTTCGGATTCGTCCACCCAGAATTGGAACACTTTCTACAGGATCCGACTGATGCGAGAATCGATGGTGCAGAACGGGGACAGCGGAAAGAAAGTCTGGGCAACCGAATTCGGAGCTCCGACAGGTACAGGCCCGACCGCCGTCAGCCCGCAATTACAGGCCAACATCATCTCGGATGGATTCGCGCAAGCAAAGGTGCTCGGTTACATCGAGCGCATTTTCATCTACAGCATGCGTGATCGCGGAACCAACACTTCGGATATCGAACAGAACTTCGGTCTGGTCACGATCAATTACACTCCGAAACCCGCACTCGCAGCGGTGAAACAGGCAGTTGGAGGGTGCAGCACACCCAAGATCTAGTGAAAGCCCGGTCCTTCAGGATTCCGACTGTCCGTCTGCTGAATCCGAACGTATAAGGCTCACGCGAGTTCTTTGCCTCCTCTTTCGAATTTCCGCTATATCTTTGGAGGTCAACATAATTCGTTCGGTCGAGGCTTCGGAGTCGATGCCGTCGGCTTCCCCGGACGCCTTGACACCAGTTGCATCATTGCTGGTCGACTCCGCTCCGGAAATCTCCACTGCGGACGCCTCGACTCCGGCGCCCTCGACATCAACAGCCTGCACGATCTGCGGCTCTTCGATCTCGACCCCTGCGCTCGGCTTGGGCGTAGCCTTCGGCAGGTTCTTCTTCGCAATACTGACCGTTTTCGCATCCACCAGGCTGGCGCGATCCCTCCTCGAATCCAGGGCGGAAGTATCCATTCCGTACGGCACGGCAACGGAAGGCTCGTTCAGCCGCGGCGCACCGGACTTCACCCAGGCGCTGTCGGACGGGGCCTGTGAGTTCGTGGCCGAGTTGGTCGGCTCGGCCGCCAGTTTCACTGAACTTGCGGGCCTGCGTCTGCGACGCAGCACCGCGAGGGTAAGTACGTCGAGGAGAGGCTCGGGAGCAGACGGACCCACGAGTACCAGTGTTCGCGCAACATCGACTTCGGCCAAAGCCCTGAGGCATTCGACGATCTCCCGTTGGTTGGCGTGCTGTGCGGAGACAACAACCAGGGCAAACCCGGTTCCATTGGAGTCAAATCGGCGCCACCAGTCCGACTTCAGCGAATATCGGGAGACCCCGGATCGCACGTGCGCAGGAACATCCCATGATGTGGAGGGGACGCCGTCACCCGAAAGCACCAGGACATGATCACCGAGACTTGCACGCTGGCATATCGTCAGCGCGAGGTTCGGCGGAAACTCAGCGGCTTCGGAGTGCTGCAGGAGTAGTGAGGCTCCGTATTTCCGGGCCGTTCGACGTGCCCACGCGTCGGTCACTCGCGAACTGAATCGACCCCGGCAGGCAGAGAGGATTTCGGCAGCGAGAATGAGGACCACCAAGAACGCAACCGCCGACTCGACGAGTGGCTTCGGCGCAACCGGCAGACCCGTTCCCGCGGGGGCGGAAAGCAACTGCAGTCGGTCGGAACCGGATACGGTCGATCTCAACTGGCGCAACTGCTCCAGCCTCGCGTCGAGATCCGCCTTGATAGTCGGATCGTCGGCGGGCGTCTCGTATTCGTCCAAGCTTTCTCGCCGCGCTGCGTCCAAGTCCCCGTTCAATCGAGCGATGTCGTCGGTGAGAACTCGGGTACGACGATCCAGCGTGTCTGCATTGCGTCGCGCCTGCGCGTCGCTCAAGGTGGCGACGACTATTCGTGCCAGCGCGTCCGCGTCAGCCTGACTGAAGGCAGTCGCCTTGACGAATACCAATGCCGGAGAAGTACCCGGCGTCACCGAGATGTGGCTCGAGACATCCGCTGTCGTCCACCCGTTATTCAACTGGTCGTGGATGGCGGCAACCACATCGCTATCGGTGGCCAGTGCGACATAGGGGGCAACCAACTGGCCGAGGTTCGCGTCCGTCACGACGATCTGAGAGGCAGACTGAACCTCCGCGACGATGTCGGATTGATACACCGGTGTCGCGCTTCCCCGCACAGCGTAGACAATCCCACCGACGAGCAATGCGATGACAAGAGCGGGGAAGAACACTCTTGCAAGGTTTCGTGCATGCCTCACCAGGTCGAAAGTGGGCGGAACGCCGAGTTCGCGACGTATCACCGCATCCCTGGTACTCGAATCTGCCATCTTGAGTACCCCCGATTGGATCGCGCGTTGAAGCGTAGCTGAAAGAAACCAAAAGTTTGCCGAACGCACACAAACATACCTGACGGCTGATGTCAGCTACCAAGTAGCCATCGCGGTCGCGACCACATCTGCCAGTACTCGACGATTTCGGCTCCGCTCGCGTCGTACAGAGCATTGCCGGCAGCGCTGGCGAGACCACACACGGCGCCGTCGCCGACAGCCTCGAATGCGGCTGCCGACACTTGCCGAAGGACCCGTAACCCATGTCCGCGCCGCTGTCCTTGCGCCCTGGTTCCGGCCGCCCACACAGTGCTGATGGGCTTACCGAACGACAGCATCGCTGCGGTCTGCAGCGTGTCGAGTTCGAACAGGCCGACGACTGAACGCTCACTTGGTCGGTCGGGGGCCGCCTCCTGATACACCAGAGTCGCAGATTCGCGATCGATACCGAAAACATCCTCCGCAAGTTGTCGTGCTGAACGCAGGTCGCCATCTTCCAGGATCCGCACCGCGGCATCCGGCGCTGACGGAGAATTCGGTAGCGCGCGCAGCGAACTCGAACCTACGCACACCCACCCTGCATCCGCGAGGGCGGTCGCGGCATCCAGACCCGCCCCGGCGAGCATGACAACGGTGCGCAGTCGCTCTGCGAGCACTCGTTCCACAACGGCGACCGTGTTTTTCCGCACATCACCCCCATGGACCAATGCAAGGTTGTAGCTGGGATCGGGTGCACCCGTGAGAGCGATCCACCAACCGTCGTCGGCGAGATACACACCGGTCTCAGGTACGAGTCCAGACATGTTCTGCCCATAGGCATCCCGTAAGGCGGTCAACCCCGCCACCGTCCGAAGTGGTTGCCATCCGGTCATCGTCGTCTCCTGAGTCCAGGTATTGTGGGGCCATCAAACAGATCAAATCGGCCTTGAAGATTGCGGGCATACCTCTATCACTCCTCGCCCTTGGTGCGGCAACGGGTTGGCCCGTCTTCGTCTCACCCAAGATCGATGCACCACGAAGTGCTGACGCTATCGTTGTCCTCGGCGGAGCACACGACGGACGCGAGGAGGTCGGAATCCAACTGATGAAAGACGGTTACGCACCACGCCTGATCTTCTCGAATCCTTACGGCGACAACGACAAGAAGATGCGGTCGATCTGCGAGGGTACGTTCGACTTCCCTGTCGACTGTTTCGTCCCGTCACCGTCCACCACCGAGGGCGAGGGGTTCGAAATCGAGAGAATGGCTAATGCCAACGGATGGAAGACTGTCATCGTCGTGACGTTCGTTCCTCATATCTCGCGGGCGCGGCACATCATTTCGCAGTGTTATCAAGGAGAACTGGTCATGGTCGCAAGCCGTCCGGAACTCTCGATCGGGACGTGGGCATTCAACTACGTTTACCAAACTGCCGGCTACGTCAAGAATCTGTTCTCGCATTGTTGAGCTCGACAGCTGACAGGAGGGTGCCCGGCGCGGATATCCGCGCCGGCACCAACCGCGTAGTCAGTACGCTCCGTCGCTTTTCGCGACCGCTGAGACGGTACGAGTAATGATCGAAAGATTTTGCAGGATAGACCAATTCTCCACGTAGGAAGAGTCGAGACGAACAGATTCTTCCCAGGAGAGATCACTGCGACCACTTACCTGCCAGAGACCGGTGATGCCAGGCTTGACCAGCAGGCGCCGGGCAACCTCGTCGTCGTACATCTCGACCTCGCGACGCAATGGCGGCCGCGGGCCGACAACGCTCATCTCTCCGCGAATGACGTTGAAGAACTGCGGTAGCTCGTCGATACTCAATCGACGAAGGATCTTGCCGACGGACGTGATTCGTGGATCCTCACGCATCTTGAACAACACACCTCCGGCGCCTTCGTTGTCCCCCATCAGATCGACAACCTGCTGATCGGCGCCTTCCACCATGGTACGAAACTTGAACATGGGGAACGGTTTCCCGTTGAGGCCGATGCGTTCCGCCTTGTAGAACACCGGGCCTTTCGACGTGAACTTGACTGCAGCGGCAGCGGCGAGCATGACCGGCGCCACGAGGAGGATCATCAGCATCGAGAACACCGCGTCGAAAACAGCGGGCGCAAGCCGGTTCGCGCCCTGGTAGCGCGGCCGCGCAACGTGAATCAACGGGAGTCCCGCCGCAGGGCGAAACATCAAGCGAGCCTTCGACACATCGGCCACGACCGGTGAAACCACCATGTCGACGCCCTCGGCTTCGAGGTCCCACATCAGTTTGCGAATGCCCACCTGTCCGAGGTCTTCGGTCCCGGTTACGATGACGGTGTCTGCGCCACTTGCGCGCATCGCCTCGACTACCTCGAACTCGTTGCCCATTACCGGGACTGCTGCTCCGTCGACTACGATGTGATCGTCCAACGCGGTCGCCCGACGCGGAATGCACGCTCCCACAACGTCGTAGCCTGCCGAGGATTCCCGCACGAAGGCACGCGTAGTAGCAACGACGGACGCATGTCCACCGACCAACAGCACCGAGTTACGGCAATCCCCGATCGCACGCTTCTTTCGAATGTCGCGTCGCCAGAGGTAGCGTCCGAGAAGCAGCGCAGCGAGTCCGACGGGCAGTGCGATCATGAGGTAGCTTCGCGCAATTCCCACGCCCAGAATGATCCCGGCCAATGCGCCTACTCCGAAGACCTGGCCGGTAGCGAGCAGTACCTTCTCGTACTCGTCACTGCCCTCGCCCAGCATCGCCTGATGACGGCTACGCCCCCGTGCGAGGGCGATCATCCACAGTCCGCCCAACGCTGCAGACGCGATCACTTTGAGTGGTGTCAGCCACTCGATGGGATGCGGCCACATACTGCCGATCTGAGCGAGTGCGATCACGAACAGGACCGTGATCGAATCGCTCACTGCGATCCGCTTCCGGTATGCCCGGCGCCAGTCTGTTCCGACATGAGCGGAATCCTGCGATACCGCCGACCGGCTCTCCACCTCAGCATGAACGCTCATTTGCCATCAGTCTTTCTTGTCATACGAACGGCGTCAGCGGATCGAACGGCTTGGGGGATCGCTGATCGGTAGCCACCGCGAGCGTCCAGGTACGGCAACACCCCGCCGGTTGCCGTACCTCGCTGCTCGCAGTGCAGAAATGAACCGTCATCGGACCCCCCTACATAACCGCCGATCAAAGGCCAATTCATGCAAGAAAACGACCCAGTGTTGCTCATTTCGTACGTAAACATACCTTAGGTTTGTTTCAACTGCACTCACCAAGCCCAAGCTATTTTCCGATTGCCAGGTGATTACCGGGCAATTACGTCAAAGTGGGCTAATCCTCCACGTCTTCGAGACGTCTTCCCTCACGAATCCGAATGTCGGCGATCAGCATGTCCAGGGCGCCCAGGAGTGCAGTGTCGGCGCGTCGGCACTGCTCGATCAGAGCTTCCAGATCAGCTTCATCGGCGCTTTCGATCACACCAGCTTTGGCGGCCCTGCTCAGTACTTTTTCGGCGAGGAGCAACGGCGGCTGCGACCGAGCGATGCCGTCCATGGATGACGCGCGAGCCTTCTCGGCAGCCTTCAAAGCGTCCCACGCCCGCTCTTGCTCAGCGATGTCGACCGCCCCGGAACTGACCAGGTGCGGGCTGCGGTGCACGAGTTTCGCGATCAATGCACCGGCCACGTCGTCCAATTCGAAAACACCGTGTGCTTGAGCGATCCGCGAGTGGAACAACACCTGAAGCAACAGGTCTCCGAGTTCCTCCCGAAGATCGCTCTCGTCGTCGCTTCGAATCGCGTCGAGTACCTCGTAGGTCTCCTCGACGAGGTAAACGGAGAGGCTCTCGTGCGTCTGGGTCGACTCCCAACCGCCGCGATTCCACAACCGGTCCATGATCGACGCCGCTTCCACCAGTCGATCGCCGTGAATGGGTTCGGCGCGAATCATCTTTACCCCAGCGGCAGACAACGCCGCGATCTTCGGCTCGGCGGTGTCCATCATCACAGTCACCGCGGCGCCGGGTGTCGTGGCCGGCAGTGCGCCGCGTACCGAGTCGGGGACGTCCGGGTCGATATCGATCGCGCCGGACAGGAACGGGAGCGCCTCCAGCGGAAAGACATGCGGCCGCAAAGGATCGAGCAGTACGACGACGGGCGATTCGTTCACCGTGTGCTCACGCCTCGACCAGGACGGCACCGGCGGCGCGCCCGTCAATCGCCAGGATGAAGTCCGCGATGTACTGGAGCAATTCGACGTCCCGCAGGCGATCCGAGCCGACTCCGCCGGTGCGAGGCAGCGGGAGTTGCACGAGCCCGGTCGTTGCCCGGTACTGCGCGCTCGGATAGATCCTCTTGAGCCTGATCTGTTTGGAATCGGGCAGTGACATAGGCGAGATCTTGAGCTGAGTTCCGGTGACGGCGACTTCCTCCAGTTGATACTCGCGGCAGAGCAGTCGAAGCTTGGCCACCGAGATCAGCCGTCGAACCTCTTCGGGCAGTGGGCCGTAGCGATCGACCAGTTCTTCGACTACGGCAGCGATGCCGTCGGAATCAGTTGCCGCAGCGAGCTTGCGGTACCCCTCCAACCTGAGCCTGTCACTGGTGACGTAGTCGGGCGGGATGTGCGCGTCCACCGGTAGGTCGATCCGGACTTCCTTCGTGCCCTCGTCCATTGTGATCGGTTTGCCGTCGGCTGCAGCCCGGAAGGCTTCGACCGCCTCACCGACCAGCCTGACGTACAGATCGAACCCGACCCCCGCGACGTGGCCGGACTGCTCTGCGCCCAGAACGTTTCCGGCTCCACGGATTTCGAGGTCCTTCATCGCGACGGCCATACCCGCGCCGAGGTCCGAATTCTGCGAAATCGTTGCCAGTCGGTCGTATGCCGTTTCCGTCAAAGGCTTTTCGGCCGGGTACAGGAAATAGGCGTATCCACGTTCACGACTACGCCCGACGCGTCCGCGAAGCTGATGCAACTGCGAGAGGCCCAGCGAATCCGCACGTTCGACGATCAGTGTGTTCGCGTTCGAGATGTCCAGACCGGTTTCGATGATCGTGGTACAGACCAACACGTCGAAGTCGCGTTCCCAGAATCCTTGCACGGTCTTTTCGAGAGTGTCCTCGTTCATCTGACCGTGCGCGACGACGACGCGAGCCTCCGGGACGAGTTCACGGATCTTCTTGGCTGCCTTGTCGATCGAGCTGACACGGTTGTGTACGTAGAAGACCTGGCCGTCGCGCAGAAGTTCACGCCGGATGGCCGCGGCAACCTGCTTGTCCGCATACGCGCCGACGTACGTGAGGATCGGATGACGTTCTTCCGGCGGTGTGAGGATCGTGGACATCTCGCGGATCCCGGCCATGCTCATCTCGAGAGTACGAGGAATCGGGGTAGCCGACATCGTCAGGACGTCGACGTGGGTGCGTAACGCCTTGATGTGTTCCTTGTGCTCGACTCCGAATCGCTGTTCCTCGTCGACGATCACAAGCCCGAGGTCCTTCCAGCGAATACCGGTCTGCAGCAACCTGTGAGTACCGACGACGATGTCGATCTCACCTTCCGCCATGCCGGCGATGATTTCCTTCGAGTCCTTGGCGTCGGTGAACCGGGACAGCCCTCGCACCTTCACCGGGAACGACGACATTCGTTCGGTGAAGGTCTGAAGATGTTGCTGTGCAAGCAGAGTCGTCGGCACCAGCACCGCCACTTGCTTGCCGTCCTGCACTGCCTTGAACGCGGCGCGGACGGCGATCTCCGTCTTGCCGTACCCGACGTCACCGATGACCACCCGGTCCATCGGAACCGGCTTCTCCATGTCGGCCTTGACCTCACTGATAACGGTCAACTGGTCGAACGTCTCGGTGAACGCGAATGCGTCTTCGAGTTCCTTCTGCCACGGTGTGTCCGGGCCGAACGCATGCCCGGGAGCAGCCTGACGCGCTGCGTAGAGCTGAACCAGCTCGCCCGCGATCTCACGAACTGCCTTGCGGGCCTTACGCTTTGTGTTTGCCCAGTCGGATCCACCGAGCTTGCTCAGCGCCGGCAACTCCCCACCGACGTATCGGGAGAGTTGATCGAGCGATTCCATCGGGACGAACAGACGATCGCCCGGATGACCGCGCTTGCTCGGCGCGTATTCGATGACCAGGTATTCACGACGCGCCCCACCGATGGTGCGTTCGACCATTTCGACGAACCGGCCGATACCGTGCTGATCATGCACGACCATGTCCCCTGCCGACAGCGCGAGGGGATCAACCTGATTGCGGCGCTTGGCCGGCAAGCGCTTTCCGTCGCCGACCGCGGCAACGCGGTTGCCGGTCAGATCGGACTCGGTGACGATCACCATCCCAGGCGTCGAGTCGTCGCCGGCGAGTACCAGTCCGTCGTGCAATGATCCGCGGAGCACCGCGACCTGTCCACGGGCGGGGGTAGCGCCGGCATCGAGCATCTTGGCGGGCACTTCGGCTTCACCGAGTCGCTGCACGACGCGGCTTGCGGTTCCGGCACCTGCCACCACGATCGCCGCGCGACCGCCCGTGCTCACGTGCGCCCGAAGGCTGACGAACAGCTCGGCCAACAGGTCGTCGGAACCGCGCACCTGCGGTGCCGCGTGCACCGGGAGTTCGAGTTCTTCACCGTTTCCCGACGCCAGCGGGCTGACTGTCCACCAGGGTCTGCCGGCAGCTTCGGCAGATTCGCGAACATGACGAAGCGACCGGTACGCGGAGGCACCGAGATCGACTCCTCCGCCGTTGAGGATCGACGTGTCGAGCGGTGCAGCGCCGCCGATCGACGCCGCCGTCCACGATGCTTCCAAGAATTCCTGGCCGGTGCGCACCAGGTCGGTGGCGCGGGTGCGCACCTTTTCCGGATCACACAGAAGAATGTGCGCCCCTTCGGGAAGTACATCGGAAAGTAGTTGCAGTTCACCGGGTTTGAGAACCGGAAGCAGAGCTTCCATCCCCTCGACGGGGATACCTGCCGAGATCTTGTCCAGCATCTCGACCAACGACGCGTCAGCCTGGTTCTCAGCAGCGAGTGCGGCAGCTCGATCACGAACATCAGCTGTCAAAATCAGTTCACGACACGGCGGCGCGATCACGGAATCGACGTCGACGTCCGCTAGCGAACGCTGATCGGCAACTGAGAAGTAGCGAAGCTCCGATACCTCGTCACCCCAGAATTCGATACGGACCGGATGATCCGCCGTCGGCGAGAACAGGTCGAGAATGCCACCACGGACCGCGAACTCACCACGCTTTCCCACCATGTCGACGCGGCTGTACGCCATCTCCACCAGACGAACCAGAACGGAATCGAAATCGATCTCGGTGCCGACGCGCAACGTGATCGGTTCTATCTCGCCCAGGCCTGGCGCCATCGGCTGAACGAGAGAGCGCACCGTGGTGACGATCACCCGAAGTGGCGATCCGTACGAGGCGTCGTCTGGTCTGGCGAGTCTGCGCAGGACCTCCACCCGTCGCCCAACGGTATCCGCGCTCGGCGACAGTCGCTCGTGCGGCAATGTTTCCCACGACGGAAACTGCGCCACTCCTCCACCGAGCATCTCGGTGAGTTCCGAAGTCAGATCGTCGGCTTCACGACCGGTGGCTGTCACCAGCAGCACCGGCGTGCGAGCGGCGAGTGCAGCGGCGATGAACGGCCGAGCCGGCTTCGGAGCCACGATGTCCAAGGCGGCCGATCCGATGGATTCGATCACCGGAGTGAACGCGGCATCTGCGAGGGCGACCTCGGCGAGTCCAGCGAGCGCAGTCTGGGCAGAGGACAAGGAAGTCAACGAACGCGCTCCTGAACAGTGATGACGGGTTGCGGACGCACAGCCCGAGCGCAATATCCCCACCGAGGCAGAGTTGTGCGCCGGTTCGATTCTATCGGTGTGCGATCTCGCAGCGCAGTCCGATCCGTTCAGTTTCCCGTAGCACTCGTCTTCTTCGACGTCCGCTTGGACGGCGAGGATTGTGTGACCGGAGTGATCGGCGGCGCCACGGCCGCACTCACGTGCGAGTTGAGCGCCCGAACGCGACCGATCACCTTCGTCGCCTGACCGGTTCTCCGTAGGCGTACAGTCCTGCGACCGTTCGGCGCGAGGTGGAACCAGGAGTCTTCGGGCTCGAAGCCCTGCAGTTCGAGGGCAACGTATTGGGCTGAAGCATCCGTCGAGACGTCGACTACCCACTCTTCGTCACCGACGTTGCGCGCTGTGGCAACAAGTCCGACCGATCGCTCGCGAGGCCGCGCCGGACCACCCAGGAGGTGGACCACTTCGTCCACCATCTCGCCGTCTTCGTCTTCGAGTGTGACGGTGACGGCGTCGTATGTCCGCGCCCCGAACCGAAAGATGTGAGTGAGGTCGGTGAAACGGCCGACAAGGCTGTCCACGGACCAGGTCAGACTTGAATGCGCTTCCACCTTGACCGGTAACGCGACGTCGACCGGGACGACACCTGACCGACTGTGCGCTCGAAACCTGATCTCGCCGACGACAGGTTCGGCGGTCTCGTTGATCGCGTCGAGCCTCAATCCGTCCATACCGTCGTCCGTGACGAGGAGCGCGATCGGTTTGGCGCTCCTACGGAGCACGAACCACGGAGCTTTGGGGCTGCCGCTCCAATCGAGGACCCCCCACCCCGGTCCGGGCTCCAGGTCTCGCAGTGCGAGTGTCAAGGCGCCGTCGCACCGAGAGTCCGGGCGACGCCAGTATCCGAGCGTCGATGCGAACGCCTCACATACAGCTGCTCGCCCCAGGTCGAGATAGCGTTCCGGGTCGGACCACCGGACTTCACGAGCGTCTTCGCCGAAAAGCGCGTGGACGTAGTGGTCCCGAACATCCTCGAAATCCCACGACGATCCGTTGTCCCGAGGCACCGCGGCTTTCCATGCCGGGTGGTGCCCCGCGACGGCGAGTGAACCGAATTCGTTCTCGATCACCGCATTCGACGGTGGAATCGAAAATGCCAATGATTCGGTCGCAAAACGTACTCGCGCGCTGAGCACGTCGGCCAGTGGACGACGATAGGCACCCACCCCGAAGTAGTGAGCGACCCCGCTTCCGACATGCGTTGCCAATTTCTCGCCCCCGCGAGGCGCCGAGGGGGACGACGTCACGTACTCGAGTTCGGGTGCCACCGTCGAGATCAACTCCGGCAGTCTCGAATGAATGAGCGGGATGTGTTGATCGACCAAGCCCAGCATGGTCGGCTGCTGTTCGGTCTCGCTGCCGCCGCAGAAGACTGCCAAAGCGGGATTTCCGCGCACTCTGTGCAAGAACGCGGTGACCTCGGCGGCAACGAGTTCGAAGAATTCGTCGGTGTCGGGCGGATCGAGCGTCGCCAACATCATGTCCTGCCACACGAGAATGCCCAGTCGCGCGCATTCCTCCCAGAAGTGGTCGCTCTCGTAGACCATCGTCCCCGGGATTCGAATCATGTTGAGTCCCGCCTCTGCCAGGCGTTCCAAGACACGAGTGGTGCCGGCGTCGCCTTGAAGCGAGATCGGGTCGGTCGGCACCCACACCGAACCACGGCAGTACACCCGGATGCCGTTGACATACAAACGGAATCCACCATCGGATCTGTCGACCTCCACCGTCCGGAAGCCAACTGAACCGAGATGCTCGGAGACTCCGACCGCTTCCATTGTCACCCGATAAGTGCGCGGGGTGCCATGAGTGTGCGGCCACCACAACTGCGCGTCCGGCACTTCGACGACGCCGGACACCTCGAGAAATCCATCCGGTCCGGCGGATACAGCCAATTGCCGCGAGTGATCGCCGACACGCACGGTCACGTACTCCAGCGAGGCCGGCAATCCGGTGAGCCGAGCACTGACGGCAACGCGACCGGTTGTGCCGTCAACACTCGCATGCTTGACAGCAGAGACTACGGCGGCAATCCCCCTGTCCAACAAGCGGATACCCCGCCACGGACCCACCGGTACCGGTACACCACTGAACACGGGAGCCATACCGAGCATCGTGGTTCGTATCCACCGAAGACCCTGTTCACGGACCATCGACGATCGCCAACGTCCTCGGGGACGCCTCGATCTCAAAATCGCGGAGAGAGAATGAAAATGAACAGCCACCTGGACACGTTTACCAGCGCCGACTCCGGCCGGAATGATCACTTCCCCAGGTGTGAACATGGATTCAGCGGACGCGACACGGACACCGCCGATCCAGACATCCGCAAACGCCGTCATCCCGTCGAACTGGAGCAGCCACGACCCCTCACCGGTCGCGGCCACGGTAGTCACGAACCACCAGT
Organism: Rhodococcus sp. C3V; assembly: GCF_029269915.1. NCBI lineage: Bacteria > Bacillati > Actinomycetota > Actinomycetes > Mycobacteriales > Nocardiaceae > Rhodococcus > Rhodococcus sp. C3V. The sequence goes on along the minus strand of NZ_JARJBE010000011.1, from coordinate 87,632 downwards.
CCGACGATGAAACGGACGATTCTGAAACAGACGACGAAACGGACTTTGTGCGTCCGGCGTCCGTTTGCGCCGAACGTATCGCACCGACGACTGTTCCAGGCACGGACGCTGCGACCCACTCGGTCACGGCTTCGAGGGCATCCGGGTCGGATACGGATCCGGGTTCGGTTGCAGCGCATCGCCATATCGCGCCGGCCAGCAGGTCTGCTGACGAACGAGGCACTGTCAGACCAACCTCAGGTGTCGATGCGAGTCGACGCCGACTGTGTCGGCAACGATTTCCATCGCCCTCTTCCACGACACGGCCATCTCGTCGAGTTGCTCACGCGGGTCCACCGCGCGGCCCCTGGAGGCACGCGCCATCTGAAACTGCACGCTCTTGGCACCGGATGCCACTTTGCGGAAATCTGGCGCAGCTTCGCCTGTCCCGGAGAAACCTGCAGTGTCCAAGAACTCGCTGGCGTCGGCAGCCAGCTCCGCGCTGGCCCCGCACTGACGAAGTAGCCCGAAGGACCAGAGGTGAAACGCATCCATACCCGCCCCCTGCACCCATTCGAGGTCGTCGATCACCTTGCGTCCCAGCTCTCGCACGGGATTACCCACCGCTCGAACCGCTACATTCCGCCGAGCCACTTCGGCGATGTTTCCGGCGTTGGTCGCGTGAACCGGATTCAACCTGATCTGTTCGACATAGGGCACGAACGAAGGAAGTGAGGAACGATCGAGATCGAAGACGCCGGAGAAATCGTCGCCTCGCAGCAAGTAGTACCCGCTGTTGTGAAAGTACTCGAGCTCGCCGGCAACGCGATCGATCCGATTGGGCACGATCGTGGTCTTGGTGTGCCCCTCGTGATAACTCGTTCCAAGAGTGTCGGGAAGCCAGTATCCGTCCACTTCAACCGTCGACAGCATCCCAACCGCGAGGTTGTCCTCGACGTGGATCAGCGGTGCCCGCCAGACGTTCATCTCGGCGACTTCGATTCCGTACAGCGCGTAGATGTCCTCGGCCTTGAGCTTGAGGAACGTCCACTGAGTCCCGTCGAACCGCGATGAGAAGGCACATGCCAATGCCGGGACGGGGTCCAATCCCAGCGAATGCAACACTTCGATCCACAGATCCGTGTAGCAGTTGGTCTGCGCCCACACGCGGTCGTCCTGGTGCAACGAATGGGGCCGGTAGCGATCAGGTGAAATGTCGATGAGCCGTGACATCAGATGCCCATTCGTTCACGAACGGAGGTTGGCCATGCAGCCACGTCAAGACCATGAGTCCGCAACAAGGACAACGCGATTCGCTCCATCCCGAAGCCGACGCACGAGCTGTGTGCCACCTCCCCCTCCGCCGTTCGGATATCGAAGTTGACACCGAAATGGTCGAGATGGTTGTTCGAGGACACGATCGCCGTGCCCTCGTCGAGATCTCCGTAGAGCCGAACTGTCAGTTCCGTCTTGAGATTCTCTTCACGCTGGTTGGCTGCAAGCATCTTTCCGGCGCGCCCGAAGAAAGGATCATTGGCGATCACCGGGGTAGCGTCGAGTTCGAGCCGGCCGAGCACCTCGAGCCCCCGCTCGATCCAATGCTCGCGATGCGCTCGCGCTGCCGCGGCGTCACCGATCGTCACGAACTCGTGCATCCGAAACGCTTGCATGCGAGCCGGATCGATGGCCGGTTCGTGCCGGAAGCAAAAACCGTAGATGTCCAGCAGCACTCCGCCTTCGGGCAGAACTCCGGTGTACCGCGCATAGGCAGGATGGCACGCTGCGGACACGAGCATGGTCTCGGTCGGCTCGAGGTGGCGGTCCCACGATTGTCCCTCGGCGCGATCGGCCAGCAGTCGCGCGTGATCGCGATTGGAACCGGCGAAGGTGTTGATGGCGCCGGTGAGGTTGGGAAACGAAGCGATGTAGTCGGTGCGCTCGAAACTGCTCCGCGGGAACACCGGCGGGAACCGCAGCCGAGTCGCGGCGTCGCCTGGCCCCGCTGCAATCACCACTCGGTCGATACCGTCGACGATGTCCTCGAACACGCCGGAACGCCCGTAGAGTCCCGGCACCTCCGTCTCGACGAGAAGTCCTTCGACGAGCAGTTCACGTTGAAATGCAACCCGGGCCCGATCCAGATCGGTCTCGCCTGTCACAGTCTCGGTCGTCACAGTCTCGTTCGTCATAGCGTTCCCCGGTATCCGATAGCCATGTGCGCTGAACCTGCCATGATTCGATCGTTGTTCACCATCACCGCTGCGCCGTGCGCGTCACGAAGGTGCCGACCGAGCGAAAATTCGGTGTCCTCGCGATATCCCGAGATTCCACAGATCAACATTGTCTGCCCCACGATTTCCACCACCGCTGTGGAGGCTGTGACTTTCAGGTTGTTCATCGCGAGCGAAAATCCCACCGCTCCTGTCGCCTCGAAATCGGCAGCGCCTTCCTCCGCGTGGACTGCGCGGTCGTACCTGCGCGCAGAGGCACCGACGAGATCGGCGAATTGTTGTGCCGAAGCGGCAACTTCGGCGAGCCGCAGCGCTCCGGGGGAAGTGACCCCGGGCTGCTTGCGGGCGGCGGCACGCACGTACTTGCGCGCCTTCTCGACTGCAGCGTCGGCAATTCCCAACCACACCGAACTCCAGACGACGTGCGAGACCGGAAGCATCGTGTGGGTGGAGATATCGGAATACGGTACGCCGGCGACCATCTCCGGTGTCGAGGTGGCCCGAAGGATGTAACCGAGACTGCAAGTTCCCCTCAGCCCCAGCGTGTTCCACTCGGTGGTGCGTTCGAGCGTCAGGTCTGGGGTACGACACACCACGAGAACCTGATCGTTCGGCTGACTCTCCGGTGTTCGCCGAGCCGTCACGACTATCGCGTCGGAGTGTTCACCGTACGAAATGACAGGCGCGTTCTTGATCAACAGCAGGTGACCGCCCAAGTCTTCCACCGCGCAGTAACTCCGGCTGACGTCACCACCGATTCCCAGCTCAGTGGTTGCCGATGCCAACAGCAATTGCTTGTCGACCGTTTCTTCGACAAACTCGCGTAGCGCTTCGGTGTTGCCGTGCTTGACCAACGAGTATATCTGCGTCTGATGCATCGCGAAAATCATTCCGCTTGCTGCACAGCGTGTTCCGATCACACGGGCGATCTGCGACACTTCCTGCAGCGAGAGCCCTTCGCCGCCTAGTTCCCTCGGCACAGCTACGGACAGCAGCCGTTCGCTTCGCATGGCGTCGACAGCTTCACGCGGAAACCTTGCTTCTGCATCGACTTCGTCGGCCCACACCGCTGCAACTTCGTCGGCCAACCGTGCGGCCCGCTCGAGGGCCGTTCCGGTGGAGCACTGCGATTGCGGAGCGTTCATGCAGCACCCAACTCCGTCAACGCACCCTCGATCGCCTTGACGCTTGCGAAAGTACTCTTCCGCAACAACTCGTCAGGGAACTCGATGTCGAACGAATCCTCCAGTGCCAACATGACATTCACGCTCGCGTGCGACGTCAAACCCAACTCGTAAAGATCGGCCTCTCCGTCGATCGTGCTCACGTCGACTGCCAGCCGACCGTGCTCGACGAGCACTTTCCGAATTGCCTGATCAATCATCAGCGATGTCGTCCTTCTTTTCGATGCGAGCGCCCGAGCGTGTTGCGATCACCATTGCGATGGCCACGTCCGCTTCGTGCGAGATAGATACTTGAAAATCGTGCAGATCCTGGGTCCGCGCGAGTTCCGCGGCATTACCGGACAGCGTCACCCCACAGCCACCCCACTCGGCCCGAGTGATTTCGATGGAACTCCACGGAACGGGAACGTCACCAGGCCGCAGTACCTTCACCACAGCCTCTTTGGCGGCGAAACGTGCAGCCAATCGTTGATCCCGCGCCGGCCCGGCGCACGTCTGCAATTCGTGCGGGGTGAAGGTCCGATCGAGATACCTCCGCCCGAAGAGTTCGATACTTCGAGTGACATCCACGACGTTCACTACGTCACAGCCGATCCGCGGGCCGATGTCGAGCATCGGCGTCGGCGCAGTGTCACCCATCTGTTGACTCCCCATCTGGGGTCGTACACGCCGGGCAGCCCCCTATGCTGCCCGGTGCGCCGACGCCGTCACCCTGCCCTGACAAACCTTCATTCTCAGCAATTCTTCAGCTACCGATAGAACATACCGCAATCCGAAGATTGACGGCAAGATCGGACTTCCAGATTCCCATCAACACTATAAACATACTCTTAGTTTGTTTCGAATGCAGAACAAAGAGAACAATGTCCCTACCAGGACATTTGCAGCAAATTGACCAAGGAGCAGTGCGGAGAGCCAGTGATTTCAGTGATCACTGGCAAGGCGACGGGCCGCGAATTGCCTGAAGTACTCCACTTTCGATTCCGGGACCACGATCGGAAGTATCAGGTTCCACGATGCCTTCATAGAGTCCGAAAGCTCACGAACGGTCCCGGTCGCGGCTGCCATCAGCCGAACTCCCGACGCAACTTCCAACAGGAAACGAGCAATGTCAGCAGAATCCGCGTCCGAACGCAGATCACCTTCGTCGGCGGCACGGCTGGCAAGTTCACGGTAAATGTCGAGCCACACGTCCAGAGTCGCCGGCCCGGAGCCCCGATAGTCCCCGACCTCGACCAACAAGCGGAACGTCGCTCTAACCATGGCGTCATGCGCACCGATGTCGACGATGACCGACGAAATACCGATCAGTGACTCGAGCGCGGGAGTTCGACGGTCCAACCAGAGCTCACATTTTGCGTCGAAACGTGCCGAACCCTCGTCGATCACTGCCCGCGCGAGTTCTTCCTTGGACCCGAAATGGAAGTACAGGGCGCCTTTGGTCACCTGCGACTCGGCGATGATCTCGCTCAAGCTGGCATTGGCATAGCCCAGGCGCAAGAACACACCCGCTGCTCCGCGCAGCACCGAATCACGGGTGGCTTCTGCCCGCTCTTGCCTCACCATCGATCCGGCCTCCAATCACCACACATCGAACGAATTCTTGGTCTTACCCGTTCACAGCGTCAAAATGGATGGCACGGTTCGGCATTCAACCCACCCTGCAAACAAATGAGACATTTGCCCATCAAACGATCGTGATACAGCGAACACAGCTTAGACCGCGATCCATCTCTGCGCGGCAGGCGCGCCTGGTTAACCCTCCAATTGTGGATCGGCTTCCAGATTCGTCAGCCCATTCCAACACAAATTCACGAGGTGAGCGGCGACAACTTCCTTCGACGGAGTCCGTTCGTCGAGCCACCAAGTAGCCGTAGTGGACACCATGCCGACAAGCGCCTGTGCGTACATCGTTGCTAGTCCGGGGTCGAAACCGCGTCTGGAGAAGTCCCCCGCCAACAGGTAGCCCACCTGACTGATCGCGTCGTTGAGGAGGCTCGAATATGTCCCACTGGGCGCGACAACGGACGAATCGCGCACGAGTATCCGAAATCCGTCGGTGTGCTCTTCCACGTAGGTGAGCAAAGCCAACGCAACCCGCTCGACTCGAACTCTCGAGCGATTTTGTGAGAGCGAAGACGTGATCATCTCGAGGAGTCGCGACATCTCCCGGTCCACTACGACGGCGTACAGCCCCTCCTTGCCGCCGAAGTGCTCGTACACGACAGGCTTGGACACGTTCGCGCGCTGGGCGATCTCCTCGATCGAGGTCGCTTCGTATCCCCGTTCGGCGAACAATGCCCGCCCGATCTCGATCAGCTGTTGCCGACGTTGGGTACCGGTCATCCGGATCCGTGTCACTCGTTCGGGAACTGGATCCACGCCACCCGAACCGGACACCGTCGCCATTGTCTTCCTCTCGCCGACACACAAATCACTGCTGTGGACGCTCAGCCTATCGGGACTTCGGGGGCCCGATCGGAGGAGCGGTTCGACCTACGGCGGGTCGGCATGCGATTATTCTTTCGCGCGTTCGGCCGCAAGGCTCGGCAATGCGTGGCAATCCGCCGTGGTGTAATGGCAGCACCTCTGATTTTGGTTCAGATAGTTCAGGTTCGAGTCCTGGCGGCGGAGCTGGTGAACAACATGCTTTCCCGAGCGGAATGTATGTCTTGATCGACAGTTTGATCGACAGTTTGATCGACAGAGGGAGCTCAAACCAGTGCAGACCGCCGTGATCGTTCTCGCAGCGGGTGCCGGTACACGAATGAAGTCGAAGACTCCCAAGGTCCTCCACACTCTCGCCGGACGCAGCATGCTGGCACATTCGCTTCACGCGGCAACCTCACTGAATCCCACGCACCTGGTGACCGTCGTCGGTCACGATCGTGAGCGTGTCACCGAAGCCGTGAACGCAGTCGCCGGGGAACTGGACCGTTCCGTCACCGTCGCTGTTCAGGACGAGCAGAAGGGCACCGGGCACGCTGTCAGTTGTGGGCTCGAGGGGTTGCCGGCCGACTTCTCCGGGACCGTACTCGTCACAGCCGCCGACGTGCCTCTGCTCGACGGCAAGACCATCGCAGACCTCCTCGCCCAGCACACGGCTGCTCCCGCGGCCGCGGTGACGGTGTTGACGTCGACGGCCGTCGACCCCACCGGCTACGGGCGAATCCTTCGTACGACGGACGGCGAGGTGAACGCCATAGTCGAGGAGAAGGAAGCCACCGATTCGCAGCGCTCGATCACCGAAGTCAATTCAGGGGTCTACGCCTTCGACTTCGAAACTCTGCGCGACGCGCTGGCGTCCCTCGACTCCAACAACGCACAACACGAGTTCTATCTCACCGATGTGATCATGATCGCCCGTCGCGCGGGCAAGCGTGTTCGTGCTCAGCACATCGCGGATTCGGTTCTCGTCGCGGGGGCCAACGATCGCGTGCAGCTCTCGACGCTCGCCCGCGAGATGAACCGTCGGATCCTCGAGAAGTGGATGCGTGCCGGCGTCACCGTCGTCGATCCTGCGAGCACATGGATAGATTGCGACGTGCACATCGCACAGGACGTGACGCTCCTGCCCGGAGTTCAGTTGACCGGCACGACCTCGGTGGGCGAAGACGCCGTGATCGGCCCGGATACCACGTTGGACAACGTGAGAGTCGGTGAGCGCGCAGTCGTCGTCCGCTCGCACGGGACCGACTCCGTTGTCGGCGCGGACGCGACTGTCGGCCCCTTCGCCTATCTCCGGCCTGGTACCCGCCTCGGGGCACACGGCAAGATCGGCGCTTACGTGGAAACCAAGAACGCGGATATCGGCGAGCATTCGAAGATTCCGCATCTTACCTACGTCGGCGACGCCACCATCGGCCATCACAGCAATATCGGAGCTTCGAGCGTCTTCGTCAATTACGACGGGGTGAACAAGAGCCGTACTGTGGTGGGGTCGCATGTCCGAACAGGCTCCGACACCATGTTCGTCGCCCCTCTCGTCGTGGGAGACGGCGCATACACGGGTGCGGGCACGGTCTTGAAGAACGACGTACCGCCTGGGGCGCTCGCCGTCTCGGGTGGGGTGCAGCGCAACATCGAGGGCTGGGTCCAGAAGAATCGTCCCGGCACACCCGCGGCCGATGCCGCTGCAGCAGCTGCACAACCTGACGGCCCTGCAACAACCTGACAGCCCTGCACAACAGACAGCACAGATCACCACCAGATCGACCGGCAAGTACAAAAGGACGGCATGAACCAGTGACTGCGAATTGGATCGACAACCAGAAGAACCTGATGTTGTTCTCGGGTCGCGCACATCCCGAGTTGGCGGAGCAGGTGGCGAAGGAACTCGACATCCGCGTCACCCCGCAGACCGCGCGCGACTTCGCGAACGGTGAGATCTTCGTTCGATTCGAAGAGTCGGTTCGCGGCTCCGATGCGTTCGTCCTGCAGAGTCATCCGGCACCGCTGAACACGTGGGTGATGGAGCAGCTCATCATGATCGACGCTCTCAAGCGTGGATCGGCAAAGCGCATCACTGCCGTTCTTCCGTTCTACCCGTACGCCCGCCAGGACAAGAAGCATCGCGGACGCGAGCCGATCTCCGCTCGCTTGATTGCCGACCTGCTCAAGACCGCCGGCGCCGATCGCATCATCACGGTCGACCTGCATACCGATCAGATCCAGGGCTTTTTCGACGGCCCCGTCGATCACATGCACGCACACAGCCAGTTGGCCAACCACATTCGCGCGGGCTACAACCTCGAGAACATCACGGTGGTGTCCCCCGACTCGGGCCGCGTTCGTGTCGCCGAGAAGTGGGCCGACTCGCTCGGGGGAGCACCGCTGGCGTTCATTCACAAGACGCGCGATCCGTTGGTACCCAACCAGGTCAAGTCCAACCGCGTCGTCGGTGAGGTCGAAGGTCGCACCTGCATCCTGATCGACGACATGATCGACACCGGCGGAACCATCGCCGGCGCGGTCAAGGTGCTCAAGGAGGCCGGTGCAGGTGACGTCGTCATCGCTGCAACCCACGGCGTCCTCTCCGACCCTGCGGCCGAGCGTCTGTCGACGTGTGGCGCGAAGGAAGTTGTTGTCACCAACACACTTCCGATCGACGAGTCGAAGAAGTTCCCGACGCTGACGGTGCTGTCCATCGCACCGCTGCTCGCTCGCACCATCAAGGAAGTTTTCGAGAACGGTTCTGTGACTTCGCTGTTCAACGGCAGCGCCTAGTCTCACGCCGCACTACGGGCGCGTACCTGTGACTTCACGGTCACCGGTACGCGCCCGTCGTCGTCTTCGTGAAGGTCTCAGAAACAGACCACCCGGTCATCATGAAACCACCTGTGGGACACACGAATACCACCGAATGCGACGATTGACATGATCTTGATCACGCTCCCGTCGAGAAACCCAGGTCGATGTTGGGGCGGTGTTCACCGCGCCGCAATCTTCGCCTAGTGTGGCTCGTCGTGATCGACGCGCAAACCCTGGAATCCCGGCCCGAATCTCATTCCCTGAATTCATCAGTTCCGACGATCCGGCGGTGGCGCCCAGGATCTTGTGTCTGGTGCGGAGACGACAACTCCGTGGACATGTTCCGCAACGAACCCCGCTGCGGAAAATGCCGTGAAAACGAAGGCATCATCGACGACGCCAAGCGCTTCCTCGGCATGTACGGTCTGCGCCCGCTCGGCGGCACGCTGCAGTCCGACGACGACGAAGAGCGCGAGTACCGCGTCAACGCACGCGAGGCCCGCCGAGTCCTGAACGAGATCCGTATGGACGTCCTTCCTGATGCGGCCGCTGTTCGCAAGGCAATTCGGCCCCGCGCCGCAACGGTTGTCGCCGACACGTCACCCGCACGCGCTTCCCGCCCCGCCAGCACGGGCACAGCGACGCGTGTTGCCGCTCCGGTCAAGACCGACACCGTGGACATCGACACGCTCCAGACGCGCGTCCTAGGGCTTCTCGATCAGCTCGGTTCGATCGACGAGCAGATCAAGGTCGCCGAACTCGCACAAGGGTTGCCGGCTCGCGCACGACTGAGCGATCTGAACAAGCAGAAGGCCACGGTTCTTCGCACGCTGGCCGCTCTCGAGAAGGCCCGCATCGCCGCCTCCAACTAATTCTCCTCGCGTCCGTCCCACGGCCCCGTCTCACTTGCGAGACGGGGCCGTTCTGTATGAGCAGGTACCTTTACGAATCGTGAATGACATCACCATCACTTTCGTCGTGCTTGCACTGGTCGTGGCGCTGTTCGTGATCGGCCGAATCCCGGTCGGCATCATCGCGATCGGCACTGCCCTGGCGCTGTACGCCACCGGTGTGATCACGATGGAGCAGGCGCTCGCCGGATTCGGCGATCCCACGGTGGTGTTCATCGCCGCGCTTTTTGTCGTCAGCGAAGCCCTCGACGCCACCGGTGTCACCACGTGGGCGGGCGAGAAACTGCTGGCGAAAGTCGGCGAATCCCGAGTCCGTCTCGTGAGTGCGATCATGTTGCTGGTTGCCGCGTTGACCGCATTGATCAGCGTCAACGGGGCCGTGGCCGCGTTGGTACCGATGGTGGTCGTCTTGGCGGTTCGTCTCGGTAAATCGACGTCACAACTGCTTCTGCCGTTGGCATTTGCCGCCCATGCCGGATCGATGCTCACCTTGACCGGAACACCGGTCAACATCATCGTTTCCGAAGCCGCCGAGGAATCCGGGGCCGGTGCTTTCGGGTTCTTCAGTTTCACCTTGGTCGGTGCGCCGCTCGTATTGGGAACGATTGCGATCGCCGTACTTCTCGGTCCTCACGTCCTCCCCCATCGTGCGGGGACGTCGATGTCGCCTGACCTGAGCCGGCATGCCAAGACCCTCGCGAAGCAGTATCAGCTCATGGGAAAGGATGCGCCGTCCGCAGAGCCCTTGATCACCAAGCACGACGGCGTGGTCGAAGTGATCATCCCGCCGCGCTCGGAAATGATCGGCGACAGGGCTTTTCCGGGCATGGTGACCGACAGTGGAGATCTGGTGATACTCGCAGTCCAGCGCGCCGGTGAGGACTGCGGCCCCAAGGGCGTCAAGTTGGCGGCCGGTGACACGCTTCTCCTGCAAGGAAGCTGGGACGATCTCGACACCCACACCTCCGTCGATCCGAACGTCCTCGTGGTCGACGCACCTGCCCAGATCCGTAAGCAGGCAGCCCCGTTGGGAACCCGCGCGGTCATCGCTCTCGTCGTCGTTGCGGCGATGGTAGTGATGCTGACGTTCGGATTGGTGCCGTCCGCGATAGCCGGACTCCTCGCGGCATGTGCGATGGTGCTGCTACGAGTCATCAGCGTCGAGCAGGCGCATCGGTCCATCTCGTGGACCACGTTGATTCTCGTCGGCGGAATGATCCCGCTGTCGACCGCAATCCAGCAGACCGGCGCGGCCGAAAAGCTCGCGCATGCGTTTGTCGACGTCGTCGGTGGGGCAAGCCCGTATGTCGTCGTCGCTGGACTCTTCGTCGTGACGGCGACTCTGGGCCAGCTGATCAGCAACACTGCAACCGCGTTGATCATCACGCCGATCGCGATCTCGGTCGCCATCGAACTCGACATCTCGGTGCTGCCCCTTCTGATGACGGTCACCGTCGCTGCCGCGGCCTCCTTCCTGACGCCTGTAGCCACTCCCGCGAACATGATGGTGATGGGCCCTGGTGGTTACAAGTTCGGCGACTACTGGAAGCTCGGACTCCCGATGTTGTTGTGGTTCCTGATAGTTGCAACGGTGTTGATCCCAGTGATCTGGAGTTTCTGATGTGCTCACCGAAGGTCTTGTCGGAGGTCTACGAATCGATCGGACGCGAGGGCAGGAAGATCAGCCGTCGATCGATGTTCGCGGCGCTGGGCACCGGTGCCCTCGGCGCGACCGTCATGGCCGGCGCTGTACAGCCCGCTGCGTCGGCAACGCCATCGGGTCGGACCATTGTCGATCTGACACACGTACTGACGCCGGAGTTCCCGGTGTGGCCGGGCGCGCGCTCGTTCGAGATGAGGAACCTGGCGAAGATCGCCGACGCCGGCGGGTCTCTGGGCTCGCTCGGCTCCGCCGGGTCAGGTGGAAAGTTCTACCTCAACGAACTCCGCCTCGAGGAACACACGGGTACTCACATCGACGCGCCCGCACACGCCAGTGCGGACGGGATCACCGTCGAGAAGATTCCGGTTGCCGACCTCGTCGTACCGATTGCGGTCGTCGACATCAGCGCCCGCGCCGCCGCCGACCCTGACACATTGCTCACCCACCAGGACATCCTCGATTGGGAAGCCGTCCATGGGACGATCGCTCCCCGCAGCCTGGTCGCGATGAACTCGGGTTGGGATAACCGGGCCGGTGCCGGTGGCGCCTTCACGAATCGAGATCCACTCGGCGTGCAACACACACCGGGATTCAACCCCGAGGCGATCGACTTTCTCGTCCGCGAGCGCAACATCGTCGCCGTGGGCTCGGACACCCTCAGCATCGACGCGGGCCGAAGCACCACCCACGGGGCTCACCGAAGCGCTTTGGGCTCAGGAAAGTACGCAGTCGAAGCCCTCGCAAATCTGTCCGCACTTCCGGCCGTCGGCGCCACGGTGATGGTGGGAGCGCCGACGCATGCGGGTGGTTCCGGTGGTCCGTGCCGGGTCATCGCCTGGTACTGAAGATCAGGGCGTGGGCGTCACCCGCAGCACCTTGTCGCCGGCGCCGTTGTCGGTGGTCACCAGGAGCGAGCCGTCGGGCGTCGGGGTCACCGACCGCAAGCGACCGAACTGGTTCTCCAACCCGAAGGTCTGCGCGTCGACCGAGCGTCCATCGGCACTCAGGCGGAGGAAGATCAGTTCCTTGCTCTTGAGGCCACCCATTACGAGCGCACCGTCCCAGGCACCCCATGCAGCTCCACCGGTGAAGGCAGCGCTGGCGGTAGCCAACGTCGAGCTACCCGAACGCCACACCGCCGCAATTGCTCCCGGCACTCGCACGGGATCGGTCATCGGCACGGATTCGTCGTACGTTCCGGGAAGCCGATCCGGGCGGTAGCCGTAATTTCCGCCGGGGGTAAGCAGGTTGACTTCGTCGTCGACGCTTGTGCCCTGTTCAACCGAGTACACCCGGCCGGTTCCGGGTTGCACGGCCAAGCCTTGGACGTTGCGGTGCCCGAGCGTGTAGACCGGGCTGGAAGCATTCGGATTCCCCGCCGCCGGAGTTCCGTCGGCGTTGATGTGCAAGACCTTGCCGCCCAGCGAATTCGGATCCTGCGGGACGCTCGGCGTCGCGGTGTCACCCGTCCCGACGAACAGCGTTCCGTCCTGCGCCGCAAGAATTCGGCAACCCCCGTGACGCCCGGACGAGACCGGGATTCCTGGCAATACAGTTCCGGTTCGCGTGAGTGCGGTCCATCCGGCGTCGACGGTCCACGCGATCACTCGAACGTCCGTGACTCCCCCAGCACTGAATCCTTGGCAGGTGTACAGGGTGCGCGACTGAGCGAAGTCGCGAGCAAGCGCGATGCCCATGAGCCCGGTTTCGGACTGCGCGTAGAGATCCGAAAGGTCAGCAGCGACTGGACCTGTCGTGTTGTCGCCTCGGCGAACGAAGAATCCGCCGGATCGTTGTCCGGTCAGGATTGCACCGTCCGGGGCCGCCACCACGTCCCAGGGGTGGTCGAGTCCGTCGACCAGTGTGGTGACCGACAACTGCGGGAGGGTGTCCTCGATGGGTATGTCCGGGTCGTCGCTCCCCAACGATCCGGTGCTTCCGTTGCCGAAACTGCCGGGGTCGAAGGGGAATGGTTGAGCCACGCTCTGCGTTACCGGCATCACCAGTACTGCAGTCAGGGCCACGGTCAATGCGGCGAGCTTCGGATGACGCACGCGTTCTCCTCGGGTCGGAAACCGTTCTGCGCCTCACTATAAACAGACAAACACCATTTTTCGGGCCCTCTCGCTATACCCGCAGGCCACAGGAGAAACGAAACCCCTTCAGAAGTCGGCAAACTCCGGCAAAGCGTTCGCCAGTGGGGATGCGTTACGTCTTGATGCAGATCGTGCCTTCCGCCAGCCGGGCACACTCCAGTCCAGGAGGTATTCGAGATCCGCTTCCACTCCCCTGTCCCGAAGTCCGAAACGTCGTTCCAGCGCATCGTCGTCCGTCAAATGCAGTCTCGCCGCGTCGGGCAACCTCAGTTCGGGGTCACAGAATGGGCCTACGGGCGCGGTAACCGTTCGTCGTCCTGACGGATCTTTCCACTCCAGAAGACCACCTCCGATTTGCTTCACTGTCCACCTGCCAAACGTCTTCAGTCGGTGATGTTTTCGACACAGACAGGCCAAGTTCCGTTCTGCAGTGGGCCCTCCCTGAGCGGGGTTGCCGTGATCGAACGGCACCGTGTGATCGATATCGCAACTATCAGAACGCACAACACAATTCGGAAAGCGGCACGTACCGTCTCGCGTCCTAACAATCGTCGCCAACGCCGCGGACGGCTGGTACGTGGATTCACCGCGCCGCGAACCACTGTTCCTTCTCGAGCGATTATCCCTTGCCGCAGCGGGCAATATCTCCGGTGAGCGCATCGACCGACCCACGCCGAGCACCGGTCCGACTGCCCCCGCAGTCGAACAATGTTGCACCTCGGACGGTGCAAGGGTGAGGACTCTCTGCCACGTGGCGTCCGCGGCGATCGCGCGCGCAAGGTCGGCATCGATGTGGCCGTACCCCTGCAAATAGCCTGGCAGGTCGTCGAATCCGAGCAGGGTGGAAGCGTTGACACCCACAAGAATTGTCGCAATCGGGAGCGCGGAGGTCTTCGTATCATCCCTACGGGTGCAATCGCCGTCGCACTGACAATCCAACGACGTCTTTCCTTCCGCCAATGCGATCAGTGCATCGGCACGCCGTTGCCCGAAAGTTCTCGGATCGGAACCACAGACCTGCATCGACATCGCACGGAGCCTGGTGGCCAAAGTCTGAGCGCCGACCGCTGGAAGCATTCCGTCCAGAGTCGACATACCGTCGTGCGACGCGCACGTCCGAACGTCCCGATCCGCCTCCGCACGAACTCGCCTGGCACGCACCCCATCAGGGTCGTGCCGAGCAATGAGACCTCGTGCGCGCGCCTTCAACTTGTTACCGGTTACACGGCAGGCACCGTCCACGAGGAGTCGCTCGATGTCATCGAGCGCGTGCTCGGAGACGTTGGCGAGAGCTTCGGACAGTGCCATCGCTTTGGCCAGATCGATGTCACCGCAAGCAAAAGCGGCCGCCACCCGCGGAAGTCGCCAGCGCAGGTCACATCCCAGTGCAATCATTTTCTGCGCGGCGTACTCCGTAATGCTCAGTATCGACGCGATCTCCACGTGCGCGAATTGACCCCGAAAAGCCTCATTGACTCCAACCGCGGCATCCTCCTCACAACGGTCCAAGTACAGCGCAGTGACCGCGTCGATCTCGAGGAAGTGGGCGCGCGCGATTTCCACATGCTGCCGAAACAGCGCGTCCGCGGAAGTCTTCGATTCGAACATATGAGCGATTCTACGGGCGCCCACCGACAAGTTTTTGCGAAATCCCGGGGTATTCACCGATACCTTTTGCGCTCCGATGTCACTACGTTCAATCGCATGACTCAGCATCCGACACGAGATCAACCGTACTTCGGCATAGCGATATTCGAGTTGGGGAAGAATGACGGGGTCGGGTGCTTCTACCGAGAGGACTGTTATCTCATCTGGGCTGGCGACCCCGCTGAGGCGCAGTCAAAATTCGAGCGCAAGGCCGGCGAGCGGGAGTATCCGCTCGGCGCGAGCGATGACCAGTCCTATGTAAAACTCGCGCATCTCGTGGATCTTGCGCCGGTGTCGGACGCTGTCCATACTGGCACCGCAGATCTCTACTCTCGACACTTCTCAAATATTGCCGCCTACAGAACTTTTGAGACACTTCTAGGAGGAGACAGCATCCTCTGACAAGCGCCCACTTCACGCCCGCTGCGCGCACAACAGCGCGAAGCGCTGATCCTGATCTGTCCACACCTTCCGTACCCCGAAGCCCGCGGACGCGAGTTCCGCGGCAATCCCCTCCTCGGTGAACTTCGCCGAGATCTCGGTGCGCAGCTGCTCGCCCGCTGCGAAGGTGATCTCCAGATCCAGGTCGTCGATATGCACCGAGACTTCACGAAGTGCTTCCAGGCGCATCTCGATCCACTCGTTCTCGGCATCCCAGAGCGCGACGTGACGGAAGTCCTCCAAGGGAAAGTTCGCTCCCAGTTGCTTGTTCAGGACCGAGAGAACATTGAGATTGAACTGAGCAGTCACACCGGCAGCGTCGTCGTAGGCGGGCACGAGGACTGCGGGATCGATCACCAATCCCACGCCCAGGATCAGGTTCTCACCGGGATCGAGCACCGCTGCAATGCCCGAGAGGAACTCGGCGCGTTCTGCCGGAACGAGATTGCCGAGAGTTCCACCGAGAAAAGCGACTGCGCGCCGTCCGCCCCCGGGTAGATGATGCAGCGAACCGGTGAAGTCACTGACCACCCCGACCACGTCGATTCCGGGAAACTCGGCACCGACTTGCTGCGCCGCACCTTCGAGGGCCGTCACCGAAACATCCTGTGGTACATACGTTCGCAGAGTTCCGAGAGCCGTCATCGCGTCGAGGAGTAACCGCGTCTTCTCAGAGGAACCTGAACCCAGTTCGATCAGGATCTCGGGTTCGGTCAACGCCGCGATCTCGTCGGCGTACCGAGCGAGCAGGCCGCGTTCGGTACGGGTGGGGTAATACTCGGGTAAGGCCGTGATCTCCTCGAAGAGTTCACTTCCACGCGCGTCGTAGAACCATTTGGGCGAGAGCCACTTCGGCGTAGCGGTCAAGCCCTCCCTGGCCTCGGCTCGCAATGCGTCGACCGATTCGGCCGGTGTCAGATAAACCTCGAGCGTAGGGGTTTTCATTGTTCTCCCATCGGTATCGGGGTGATGATCAAATGGCCGGGACGCGCGCAGACGATGTGCCGGTCCGGCACCTGCTCCCAGTCCGGCGAACGATCGAACGGTTCGGAAACGATCAGGGCCCGCGACTCGTCGACCCGCGTGTACAACGTGTGGCCCCACGCCGTGGCCCACAGTTCCTGCCCGTCGCCGAACAGGAGGTTCAATCGTGAATCCGGTGCCGCCGCAGCCACATCGTGAACGAGGCTCGTCACGGCGGCTTCCGCGGGCTTCGACTTCAACCGATGCCGAAGCACTGTCCACAACAAGGCAGTATCCGTCGGCGCGGGCATCTTCAGCAATTCGACGGCCGGAACTTCTGCTGCCAAGTCGGCGAGTGAGCCAGGCCAACCGGATACCGCTCCGTTGTGGCTGAAAGCGTAGGTTCCGTCGACGAACGGTGCGCAGGCACCGATCTCGACGGCCATCCCCTCCGTCGCGGAACGTACGGCGGCGAGAACGGATCCGGAAACGATGTGGGACAACGTCTCGTCGACTGTCGGGTCCGACCAGATCGGCGAGATACTGCGGTACCGTCCCTGCCTTCCACCGTTCCACCACACCGCGCCGAATCCGTCGGCATTGACGGTCCCGCCGCCACGCATCTCGCGAGGTGCCCACGACTGTCGCATCAGTGAGTTCTCGCCGTCGTGGAGGAGTTCACGAACCGAACGCGGCGGCCCGAGATACCCGAGGTGCCGACACATGTCAGGATCTACCCGAAATCGTTCTGGCGCAGCGAAAACCCGAGAAGATTTGGCGCCTGATCGGGTGGTCCCAGTTGCGGAACGTCCCCCGGCAGGCAACGCTGTCGGTCCCGAACGATCCCCCTCGCAACACTTTGTAGTCGCCGCCGAAGAACACCTCCGAATACTCCCGATACGGGAAGGCCCGGAAACCCGGATACGGATGGAAACCCGAAGACGTCCACTCCCACACGTCACCGATCAACTGCTCGACACCCGCTGCCGACGCACCCGCCGGGTACGAGCCGACGCCGGCGGGACCGAGATGGCGCTGACCGAGATTGGCATGATTCTCGTCTGCGGACACGTCCCCCCACGGGAATCGTCGCGATCTTCCGGATTCCGGATCCCACCGCGCGGCCTTTTCCCATTCCGCCTCGGTGGGAAGCCGTTTGCCTGCCCAACTCGCGTAGGCCTCGGCTTCGTAGAAGCTCACATGCACGACGGGCTTGTCCGGTGGGACCGGCGCCTCGACGCCGAAAGTCTCGTGCCACCAACCCGAACTGTCGCGTTCCCAGAACAGCGGTGCACGGAGTTTCGCGTCGACGCGATGCCGCCAACCGTCTCGAGACCACAGTTCCGGTCGGGAATAGCCGCCGTCCTCGATGAATTCGACGAACTGCCCATTGGTGACCGGGAATCTGTCGATCGCGAAGTCGGTGAGATAGACCTGATGCGCCGTGCGCTCGTTGTCGAGTGCCCACGGTTCGTCGTCGGTCCCCATGACGAAGGGGCCGGCGGGAATCGTGACCTCGTCGAGTTCCGGCATGCGGGCCGCTTGCGGAGCGGGTGTCGCAACGAGTGCCGTGGGTCCCGAACGCAATTGGTGTGTTGCGAGCATGGTTTCGGCGTGTTGCTGCTCGTGCTGCGCGATCATCCCGAAGGCAAAACCGTCCATGTCGAGTTCTGTGCGTCCGAAGGTGCTGGCTTCGAGCACATCCCAGACCTTCCCGCGAACCGTACGTACGTATTCGCGCGCCTCGGCCGGGTTGAGCAGGGGAAGTGTGGGTCTCGACGATCTCGAATGCTTGAACGCGTCGTACAGCTCGTCTATGTCGCTACGCACCGGATCGCGGCCACCGACATCTCGCACCAGCCAGAGTTCCTCTTGATTGCCGATATGCGCCAGGTCCCACACGAGCGGACTCATCAACGGGGAATGCTGAGCGACCAATTCGGTATCGTCGACGCAGTCGGTGAGCAGAGTCGACCGTTCACGCGCTCGCAGAAGTACGGCCTCGACCGCTTCCTTGGTGATCTCCCCCGTCATGTGTCGCTCTCACCGGGCACAATTGCGCGACAACACCGTTCGGCTGCGGCATCGAGAAGACGGACGAACTGCGGCTCCGGCGCGTACGACGCGGCAAGCGACATCAGAGAGGTTGCCGCCGAACGCAGTTCGACGTCGTCCAAACCGTACTCTGCCGCATCCCGCCATCTCCCGGCCGTCGACGCTGCGGCATCACTCGCCTCACGCATCACGGCAGGCCCGGACAGCAACGCGTCGATCGCTGCTACCGGTACTCGCCACAGATCTTCCGGCTGCGCATCGATGTAGCGAACCTCCAGATGGCCGACAGCGCGAACCGGCGGGAACAGCGTGGACAGGTGATAGTCCAAGTCCGCCCAGACGGGTCGGCGTCCGATCTCGGCATCGAAAGTGCCGTCTATCCAGTCCCCGAAAGTGGCACCCCGCGGAGCCGTCCAATCGTCGCCCTCGTTTCGCACACACATCAGCGGAACATCGAGCGCCCAGCCGGCGTAGTCCTGCACTTCCGGGACTGCGACCGTTCGCCAGGAATCGAGTTCGAGCCACGTCCGCATGCGTTGGGACGCCCAATCCCCTCTCGGAACCCCTTGCAAGCGTGGAGAACACGCAAACGCAGCGATGAGCGCCGGCCCCATGTCCCCGAGGAGCCGCCAACGCTGGGCAATGGACTCCGGGCTGCCGCCGGCATCGACACTGACCTGCACTGCTGCTGTATTGCACATCATCAAGGTGCCGTACGGTCCTATCCCGGCGAAGCGGGATTCCATTGCGCAATAACGTGGCAACCGGAGAATCCGGGAAGGTGGGCGGGCGACGTCGGCCGCGGCAGAACTAATTTCGATGGAGTACGACGCGAGGAGTGTTTCGAGAGTACGACGGTCTTCGTCGAGACAGTCACACAGTTCTCGGGCGGACGTCCGCGGCGCTGACGAGAGTTCGATCTGTCCGCCAGGTTCTACGGTGACGAGGCTGCCACGAGGAAGCGGAACCGCTGGTGAATCCGGGTCGATACTGGTGGGTGCGTGTCGCCCGAGTGCCTTTGCCAGAGTCGCTGCTGACGGCCGCTCCCCACCGGGAACCTGGCTGGTCAGCCATTCGAGCTCAGCTCCGACCAAACGGGGTGGCCCCTGTTTGAAGCACACACCACCGACGTAGGCCTCGGCCGCAGGACGTGAATCCACCTGCGTGGTCTGTGCTGCTGTCAACGCTGCTGTCACCATTCGACTTCCCCTTCGGGCGGTCTTCGCGGTCGCTACCGACGATAGAACGCCAACGTCCGAGATGCACCCTTTGTGGTGTTACGTGTCGTTGAATTTCTTCAGTCGTATCCACCGGTACCCACAACCGGCCAGAACCACACCTGCCCCGGAAACAACCGCGATCCACGGAAGTGTGACCACCAGAACGACACAACCAGCCGCGCCGACCGCTTGCAGCCACTTCGGATACATCCGGTCCACACCGCGTTGGCTGTACGCACTCACGTTCGCGACGAAGTAGTAGAGCAGCACTCCGAACGACGAAAAGCCGATCACCCCACGAAGATCGGTTGTCGAGACCAAGGCGATCACAACGGCACCGACCACAAGTTCCGCATGGTGAGGGACCCCGAACCGTGGATGGACTGCAGCGAGGGCCACTGGCAGATCGCGCTCGCGGGCCATCGCCATCGCCGTACGACTCACGCCGGCGATCAGAGCCAGCAGCGCCCCCGCCGA
Organism: Rhodococcus sp. C3V; assembly: GCF_029269915.1. Lineage (NCBI taxonomy): Bacteria > Bacillati > Actinomycetota > Actinomycetes > Mycobacteriales > Nocardiaceae > Rhodococcus > Rhodococcus sp. C3V. The sequence continues at coordinate 67,515 of NZ_JARJBE010000011.1, read as the reverse complement.
CGCCGCCGTGGCACCGATCACCACTACGGGAACGGCCCAACTCCAACCGACTGCGCCCACCGCATCTGCCAGTGGTCGCGCCGAATTCGCCAGCCGATCAGGTCCCAGCGTCACCAACAGCACCACCGCTACCAGCGCATAGAGGATGACGGCGACGGTGAGTGCGATCAGGATCGCCCGCGGAATCGTTCGACGCGGATCACGCACTTCCTCCCCCAGCGTCGCGATCCTGGCGTACCCGGCGAAGGCAAAGAACAGCAGTCCCGCCGATTGCAGAATTCCGTACCACGACCCGAACGCGAGATCCGGGAGCTCGCGCACCGCACCAGGACCGACGACGGCAACCAGCAGCGCTACGCACAGTGCTGTCGCCGACACGGCGACGATCACCCTGGCCATGTGCGCCGTCCGCGTCACTCCGCGGTAGTTGACTGCAACCAGCGCCGCCACCACCAATACCGCGGCGGGAACACGCCAGGCGGTAGGCGCAACATACGTCGCGAAAGTCAGGGCCATTGCCGCGCAACTCGCGGTCTTCCCGATCACGAACGACCAGCCGGCGGCAAACCCCCACCAGGGTCCGAGCTGCTCACGTCCGTAGACGTAGGTCCCACCTGACGTGGGGTATCTGGCCGCAAGCTGCGCCGACGACGTCGCGTTGCAGAATGCGATGAACGCTGCAATCGCCAGGCCCACAAGCAACCCGGTACCGGCTACTGCGGCAGCGGGCGCGAACACCACGAAGACTCCGGCGCCGATCATCGCGCCGAGGCCGATCACTACGGCATCGGACGTGCCCAGTCTTCGCTCCATCGGGACAGCTTCGTTCACAGGTAGTTTGAACCACACCGACATGAACGGAAGGTGCCATGTTCGATCTCGACACGATCCGCCGCGACACTCCCGGATGCCTCGACAAGGTGTTCCTCGACAGCGCGGGATCCTCGCTCCCGCCCGAGCCGGTGCTGACCACGATGATCGAGCACCTGAGACGTGAAGCCGACGTCGGCGGATACGTCGCAGCTGCTCGTCAGAGCGGCGCCCTCGCTGCTGTTCCCCATTCGCTGGCCCGGGTCATCGGTGCTCAGGCAACCGATATCGCTTTGACGGACAGCGCGACCCGTGCGTGGAACGACTTCCTCGCTGCCGTTCCGCTCGGACCCGGTGATCGAATCCTCATCAGCGGAGTCGAATACGCGAGCAACGCCATCGCTGCACTGGGGCGGGCGCGTTCGACCGGTGCCCACGTCGAGATCATCCCGAGCGATCAGTACGGACGCATCGACCTCGACGCACTCGAGAACATGCTCGACGATCGTGTTCGCGTCGTCTCCGTCGTCCACGTCCCCACCAACGGCGGCCTGATCAACCCCGTCCGCGAGGTCGTCGAACTCGCGAGGGCCTACGGCTCGCTCGTTCTGCTCGACGCATGCCAGTCCGTCGGCCAATTGCCCATCGACGTCACCGAACTCGGCGTCGACGCCCTCAGCGCAACCGGCCGCAAGTGGCTCCGCGGGCCACGCGGAACCGGATTCCTGTACGTCCGCCCCGGACTCGTCGACGCACTCGAACCCGCTGCGATGGACCTGCACGGAGCGGAATGGACCGGCGAGAACAGCTTCGTCCCTGCGCCGGATGCAACACGATTCGAACTCTGGGAAACGAGTGTCGCGGCGCGCCTGGGTCTCGGCGTCGCCGCCGACTATCTGCTCTCGATCGGCACCGACACGGCGTGGGAGCAGATCGAATCCCGAGCAGTCACGCTGAGGGAAGGTCTGGCAGCGATTTCCGGAGTCGAAGTCCGCGATCGAGGAACCCATCTGAGCGGCATCGTTTCCTTCACCGTCGACGGTATTTCCGAGCACCTGGTTCGGGATCAGCTTGCAGCACAGAACATCACCGTCACCGTCAGCGGTCGCGGGTCCACCCTCCTCGACATGGATGCCCGCGGACTCGACGCCGTGGTTCGCGCATCGCCGCACTACTTCGTCGACGAAGCCGACCTGGACACATTTCTGGGCGCGGTGAGGAGTTTGCAAACCTCCCGTTGACCGGGACCATGCCTGATCTGCGGAAGTCGAAACTGCAACTGTGGGGTGATCAGCAGTTTCGCCTTCCGAGAGGACTATTCGCATGGCCGACCCCACCGTCAGACCGATCTCCGCTGCCGACATCACCACCTGGGACTACGAGGCGGACGTCGTCGTCGCGGGATACGGCATCGCCGGCGTCACCGCTGCGATCGAAGCAGCGCGTGCCGGCGCCGAGGTGCTCGTCCTGGAGCGGACGGGCGGTTGGGGCGGAGCCGCGTCACTGGCTGGTGGATTCATCTACCTGGGCGGTGGAACGCCGTTGCAGAAGGCGTGCGGGTTCGAGGACTCGGTCGAGAACATGAAGACGTTCATGAAGGCAGCGCTCGGCCCCGGAACCGACGATACGAAGATCGACGCGTACTGCGAGGGCAGCGTCGATCACTACAACTGGCTCGTCGACGCCGGGGTCCCGTTCAAGGAATCGTTCTGGGGTCAGCCCGGCTGGGAACCGCCGTACGACGACGGCCTGATGTACTCGGGAGGCGAGAACGCCGCGCCGTTCAACACCCTCGTCGATCCCGCGCCCCGCGGACACGTTCCGCAGATGTCCGAGAAGAACACCGGCGAGAAGGGCGGCGGCTACATGCTGATGAAGCCACTCGTCGAGACGGCCGAAAAGCTCGGCGTCCGAGCAGAATACGATCTGCGCGTCCAAACTGTGGTGGTAGACGGCGATCGGGTTGTCGGCGTCGTCGCCAAGCGTTACGGCAAGGACGTCGCGATTCGCGCACGCAAGGGCGTCGTGCTGGCGATGGGCAGCTTCGCGTACAACAACGAGATGGTGCGCTCGAACGCACCGCGCATCTTCGGCCACCCGGCGGCCTCCATCGAGGCGCACGACGGCCGCGCAATCCAGATCGGTCAGGCACTCGGCGCCGACACCGCACACATGGACGCCACCGAGGTCGCGTTCTTCTGCGACCCGCAGTTGATGGTGCGCGGCATTCTTGTCAACGGCCGCGGTCAGCGATACATCCCCGAGGACACCTACCCCGGCCGCATCGGCCAGGCAACGCTGTTCCAGCAGGACAACCAGGCATTCCTCGTGATCGACGAAGCTGCGTACGAGGAAGGCATGAATGCCGAATCGTCCAGTGCACAGTTGCGGGCGCAGCCGAGCTGGGTGGCGGAGACCGTCGAGGAACTCGAAGGCGAGATGGGATTGCCCGCCGGATCGCTGCAATCCACCGTCGACCTCTACAACCGGCACGCGGCTGAAGGTTCGGATCCGGTGCTCGGCAAGAAGTCCGAGTGGGTGAAGCCGATCGTCGGCCCGTTCGCGGCAATCGATCTCCGTGGCCGCACAGGCGGATTCACGCTGGGAGGATTGAAGACCACCGTCGATTCCGAGGTTCTGCACGTCTCGGGTGCGCCGATCCCCGGACTCTTCGCAGCGGGTCGCTGCACGTCCGGTGTCTGTGCGGGCGGTTACGCCAGCGGGACAAGTCTCGGCGACGGCAGCTTCTTCGGACGTCGTGCCGGAATCAGCGCGGCGCGCTAGATCACCACAACTCGCACGCCCTCGGCAAAGCGGTACGGCTGAGTCTGGAGGACCGCGCCGAGGTGTTTCCTCAGTCTGGACACCTCGGCGCGCACTGCCACGACATGCTCGCGATCACCGAAGAGCACTTCGCTCAGGCCTGCGGCATCCACACCTGCCGAACCGACGGCTGCCAGTGCCCGCAAGATCTGAGCGTGACGCGGCGAAAGCGCGCGCGTCCAGTTGGCGTCACCACGCACCGTCACCTGCGGCGATGCGCCGAGGGCCAGCTCCAGCTCGATCAACGGCCCGCCGACGCCGGTGCGCAACAGCCAGCCGTCTCCGAGCGGCTCAGGCAGACACATCCCCAGACCTGGCACGATGACGGGCTTTCCCGCACTGGGTGCTGCCACGCGGTCAGGCGCGGCAATCCCGCTGGCGCCGGCCACCCAGCCGTACTCGTCGACCACCAATGCCGGACCTGTTCCTGCCGCGAACAGCGGTGCCGCCCGCGAGCGCAGGCGCTCGAGCGAAGCCGCGTGCTCGCGCCACAGCGTCGCCTCCGCGAGGCGAACCGCGGTGCGCACCAGCGCGACGGTGGTGGGATGCACCGAAGCTGCGGATCCACTGATGTCCACCACGCCCAGTATCTCGCCCGTCCGTGGGTCGTGCACGGGCGAGCCGGTACACGACCAATTGTGATGCGTGGGCGCATAGTGCTCGGCCGAGAAGAGTTGCACCGCAGAGTCTTCGATCAGCGCGGTACCTATCGCGTTGGTCCCCACCGACTGCTCCGACCAGCGTGCGCCTTCCGCGAACCCGAGAGCGTCCGCCGCACGTTTGACGGTCTTCGCCCCTTCGCGCCAGAGCAGGACACCGTCGGCGTCGGCAACGACCACGATGAAGCCCGCGTCCTCGGCGACCTCGGTGAGCGTGGTTCGCAGTTCGGGCAGAACGCTTCGCAGCGCGGTACGCGAACGCCTCGCCTCCAACTCGGAGAAATCGGCAACAGTAGACGCACCGCAGTGATCCGGCGTGAGCCCGCCGGCGGCCACCCTCGACCACGACCGCGCCACGACGGTCCGCGGCTGCGCCGGTGGTTCCTGGCCGGAGAGAACTGCGTCGTGCACCCGACTGAGTAGGCGAGCATGCTGCGACAGGTCGGTACCCGGCACGACGGCACCGAGCCGACTGCCTTCGGGAGCGTTCCCCACGGTGGTCACTCCGTCAGGCTACCGCTTTCGATGTGACGCGAACCACGTCCACACGGCCAGGTCCCCACCACCTGCGATTAGCGGCCGGGAGCAAACTCCGGTAACGTATCCGAAGTTGTCTCGGCGAGGGTGAATCGCAGCAGTTCCACACGTTGCAGGTTTACCGTGATCGACGCGGCTACGGCTCAGCTCGAGCGTTTCGCTCCTGGCCGTGTGCGCGCCTGTCCGCCTTGCCGCAGGCAAAACCACACGTCAGTAAACCGAGCACGAACCCCGTGAGTTGTAGGAGCCGTTTCATCATGTCTGAAGAAAACAACCTCGTCGCCGTCGTCCGCACCGAATTCGGCAAGGGCGCAGCTCGCCGCGCACGTCGTGACGGCCAGGTCCCCACGGTTCTGTACGGCCACGGTGAAGATCCCCGCCACCTCAATGTGCCGGCTCGCGACTTCGCCGCCATCCTCCGTGCACACGGCACCAACGCCATCCTCACCCTCGACATCGAGGGCACGGAGCAGGTTGCACTGACCAAGTCGGTCGTCGTGCACCCCATCCGCAACTACATCGAGCACGCCGACCTCCTCGTCATCAAGAAGGGCGAGAAGGTCACGATCGACGTGAACGTCATCGTCGTCGGCGATGCTGCTGCAGGCACGATGGTCGCGCAGGACGCATCCACGATCTCCATCGAGGCCGACGCGCTTCACATCCCCGAGCAGATCGAGGTTTCGGTCGAGGGTCTCGAGATCGGCACCCAGATCCTGGCCAGCCAGCTCGAACTGCCCAAGGGCTCGACCCTGCAGGCTGACGCCGACACCCTGATCGTCAACGTCGTTGCTGCACCCACCGAGGCAGACCTCGAAGAGGGCGCAGAAGCTCCCGCCGCCGACGAGGCTGCAGAAGAGGCCTGATCCTCTCGGTTCCAACAGAACTCACTGCGCGCGGCGCGTCATTCCGATTCGGAGTGACGCGCCGTTCGTGCGTAGCAGGAAAAAACAAGCCAGAAAGTAGCGTCCGTTGAGCACAGATACCGCCCTCGTCATCGGCCTGGGTAATCCCGGCCCCCAGTACGAGAAGACCCGGCACAACGTCGGCTTCATGGTCGCCGGCACCCTTGCCGGGCGCATGGGCGGAAAGTTCAACGTACACAAGAAGAGTGGCGCCGAAATCGTCGAAGGTCGCCTCGCCGGCCGGCGTGTGATTCTCGGAAAACCACGCTCGTACATGAATCTCTCGGGTGGCGCTGTCGCCGGTCTCGCACGGTTCTTCTCGGTCGACGCCGCGAACATCATCGTCGTCCACGACGAACTCGATCTCGATTTCGGGACGATCAGACTCAAACTCGGCGGCGGCGAAGGCGGCCACAACGGCCTGCGGTCCATTTCGAGTTCGTTGACCACCAAGGACTACCTGCGCACGCGCGTCGGGATCGGTCGTCCGCCGGGCCGCATGGACCCGGCGGACTACGTTCTCAAGCCGTTCTCGTCCACGGAGCGAAAAGAACTCGATCTCGTATGCGAAGAGGCTGCGGATGCAGTGGAGCTACTGCTCGAACTCGGGTTGGAGGCCGCACAGAACCGCCTGCACTGACGGTCAGTTACCCAGCAGTGCAGCCGAATTGGCGCGGCGGAGCTTCCCCGACGACGTCTTCGGGATACTGCCGGGACCCAGGACCGCAACGGCGCGAGGTCGGACACCGACGTCGGCAACCACGGCGTGGACCACTTCGCGTTCGATACGCTTGACCTCTTCCGGATCCTCGAAAGCGTTGGTCTCGACGGCGACTGCAAAGCTCTCACGCTTCTGGCCGGCGTCGAGACGAATCGCGACGGCATTTCCGGGACGCACACCGGCAACGGTTCCGGCCGCCCGTTCGATGTCTGTGGGGTACACGTTCCGGCCGCCCATGATGATGACGTCCTTGACACGCCCGCACACCACGACCAGTCCTTCCTCGGTGAAGTACCCGACGTCACCGGTGTCGAGCCAACCGTCGGCGTCCTGGGCCGGCTTGTGTCCGTCGACCGTGACGTACCCGGGAGTGACTGCCTTGCCGCGAACCTCGATGATTCCGACACCGCGGGCCGGAAGCACCTGACCGTCACGGTCGACGATGCGTCCCTCGAGGTCAGGCACCATCTTGCCGAGTGTGGCGAGGGCACGAGCGTTGGGGCGATTGGACGGCACCGCTCGAGACATCGATTCGAGAAAGTCTGGATCGACGTAGTCGAGGACCTGACCTTGATCGGGATCCGGAATCGACACGGCGAGCGTGGTTTCCGCCATTCCGTACACGGGCGCCAGCGCAGTCGGGTTCAAACCGAAACGCGCACCGGCCTCGGCGAGTGCATCCATCGTGTCGGGATCCACCGGCTCGGCGCCGTTCCACATGTATCGGACGCTGGACAGGTCGACTGCCCCGTCTTCCGCCTGTGCGAGTCGACGAGCCAAGAGCGAGTACGCGAAGTTCGGTGCGGCGGTGACAGTTCCGCCGTACTTGCCCATCAGCTCGGCCCACAGCACCGGGGTGCGCAGGAAATCCATCGGCGTGATGCTGATGACCTCTGCGCCCACCTGCATCGGAACCGTGAGGAAGCCGACCATGCCCATGTCGTGGAAGAGCGGAAGCCAGCTCACCATCACGTCGTCCTCGATGGAGAACTTGATGCGGTTGATCATGGCGTAGGCATTTGTGTAGAAGTTCTCGTGCGTGATCTGCACGGCCTTGGGCGAACCGGTGGAACCGGACGTCAACTGCTGGAGTGCGATATCCGATTCGGCCGTCTCCACGGGATCGATCGACGTTCCGCTGCGAAGCTCGTCCACCGTCACGACGGTGATGCCACGCTCTTCGAGGAGCGGCTTGGCCGCGTCGAAGGGCGCACCCAGAATGACGGCTTTCGCGGAGATCATGTCGATCACAGTCTCGGTGTCCTGAGCCCAGACGCCCAGATCCGTTCGGGGGGTCGGCTGATGCAGCATCGTCACCGACGCACCGCGCATCCACGTCGCCTGGCAGGCAGGTGCGATGTCGACGGGCTGTCCGGCGAGAATGCCGATCGCGACGCCGCGATCGATACCGACCTCGGCCAGGCCGCCGGCCATGCGCCGAGCCTCCTGGTGGATGTCGCCCCAGGTCTGACGGAAAGCGTTGTCCGGCTCTCCCGTCACCAGGCCGCGGTCGGTGACTGCGGCGGTCGCATACATCTCTTCGGTGAACTTGCTCAACGCAACTCCTCGGTCAGTGTCACTCTTCGATCAGTGCAACTCTTCGCAGGACACAAATGGCTGTGTGTTCGAACACACACATACATGGATAATCAGCGATCGTTCGCCGAGTGTTACGCCGCAGTGGCTATTGCATCCTGGTCTGCGAGTATCCTTTCTCTGTTGTGCTGCCGCACTCTCCACCTGTCCGCGCACCGGCACGTCGCCGGCACCGACGCCCACTTCGAGAGGTTCTTCGTTGACTACCCCGTCCGACTCGACCGTCCCTTCCGACTCGACTGTCCAGTCCGACACCGAAGGCCCCGATTCAACCGAGAGCGGGTCGGTCGCGGTCACGACGACGACCAAGGGCCTGTCCGCCGAGGCAGAGCGTCGCCGCACCTTCGCCGTCATCTCGCATCCCGACGCCGGAAAGTCGACGCTGACCGAAGCGCTGGCACTGCACGCGAAGAAGATCTCGGAGGCAGGAGCCGTCCACGGCAAGGCAGGCCGCAAGTCGACGGTCTCGGACTGGATGGAGATGGAGAAAGCCCGCGGCATTTCCGTCAGTTCCACCGCACTGCAGTTCAACTACCACTCCTCCGAGACCCCGGACGAGCAGATCAACGTCATCAACCTCGTCGACACCCCCGGTCACTCCGACTTCTCCGAGGACACGTACCGCGTCCTGACCGCCGTCGACGCGGCGGTCATGCTCATCGACGCTGCCAAGGGCCTCGAACCGCAGACGCTCAAGCTGTTTCAGGTGTGTCGTCACCGCGGCATTCCGGTCATCACCGTCATCAACAAGTGGGACCGTCCCGGTCAGACTCCTCTCGAACTGCTCGACGAGATCAGCGAACGGATCGGCCTCACACCCACCCCCCTGTACTGGCCGGTCGGCATCGCCGGCGACTTCCGCGGACTGCTGCGGCGCGGTGAAGACGGTGAGGCTCGCGAGTACGTCCGCTTCACCCGTACCGCAGGCGGCGCGAAGATCGCCCCCGAAGAGGTCATGGACGCCGACGCGGCGCTCGCCAAGGAAGGCTCCGAGTGGGAGACCGCGGCCGAGGAGAGTGAACTGCTCTCCGCTACCGGCCAGGACCACGATCAGGAGATGTTCCTCGCCGGTCAGACTTCCCCGGTGATCTTCGCGTCCGCGATGCTCAACTTCGGCGTCCGCCAGATCCTCGACACCCTCGTCGAATTGGCGCCGCCGCCGCGTGGGCGCGAAGACCTCAGCGGCAAGCCGCGCGAGGTCACCGATCCGTTCAGTGCGGTCGTCTTCAAGGTCCAGGCCGGTATGGACACCGCGCACCGCGACCGTCTGGCGTTCATGCGCATCGTCTCCGGCGTGTTCGAGCGCGGCATGGTTGTCACACACGCCCAAACCGGCAAGCCCTTCACGACCAAGTACGCCCAGACGGTATTCGGACGTGAACGTTCCACCGTCGAATCCGCGTTCCCCGGCGACGTCGTCGGCCTCGTCAACGCCACCGCACTCGCACCCGGCCACACGCTGTACACCGAGAAGAAGGTGGAGTTCCCGCCGATTCCGTCGTTCGCGCCGGAACACTTCTCGATCCTGCGCGCCGAAAGCGCCGGCAAGTACAAGCAGTTCCGCCGTGCTGTCGACCAACTCGATTCCGAGGGCGTCGTCCAGATTCTCCGCAACGACATCCGCGGCGACGCCTCCCCCGTCATGGCGGCTGTCGGCCCGATGCAGTTCGAGGTCGTCGCAGCGCGCATGAAGGCCGAGTTCAACGTCGAGGCCAAGATGGAACCGCTCGGCTACGCATTGGCTCGCCGTACCGACGCCGCGTCCGAGGTCGAACTGAACCGTCAGCGCGGTGTGGAGGTCTTCACCCGTTCCGACGGTGTTCTGCTCGCCCTGGTCAGTGACAAGTGGCGCCTGCAGTACATCCAGAAGGAACTCCCGGATCTGACGCTCGAACCCCTCGTCGCTGCTGCGGACTGATGAGCCTGATCGAGGCGCTGTTCGACGCCGAACTGCACATCGGCAGCGCCACGATTCTCTGGCGAGAGATCATCGGAAACGCGTTCGGAATCGGCTCCGCGATCGCGGGCGCGCGACGCTCGGTATGGGCGTGGCCCGTCGGTATAGCCGGAAATGCCTTGTTGTTCACGGTGTTCATGGGCGCACTTTTCCACACTCCGCAAGAGCTCAATCTCTACGGCCAGGCCGGCCGTCAGTTGTTGTTCATCACCGTCAGCGTCTACGGGTGGACTCAGTGGCGACGCGGGGCACGCGACTCCGGTCGCGCAGTCCTGCCCCATTGGGCGACAACTCGCGAGCGCGTCGCCATGATCGCCGTCATGACCAGCGGCACAATCGCTTTCGCCTGGATCTTCGACCTCCTCGGCTCGTACGGAGCGTGGGCGGAGGCCTGGATCTTCACCGGCTCCATCCTCGCGACATACGGCATGGCGCGCAGCTGGACCGAATTCTGGCTCATCTGGATCGGCGTCGACGCCGTTGGTGTTCCGCTTCTTTTCCGAGCCGGCTATTACCCTTCGGCGATCCTCTATCTGGTCTATGCATTCTTCGTCCTGTGGGGCTTCGCAATGTGGCTGCGCATTCAACGCCGAACTCCACAAGGGGTGTGGCCGTAAACCAACTCCTGGTATGTTTGCGTCAATTAAGCAAACCGGCGGTCTGTTTACGGGCATCAGGAGCGAAACAATGGAAGACAAGAATTCTCACGGAATAGTGGGCCCCAACGGTTCCGGCAACGGATCGAGAGCCAATAGCTCCGCAAGTAATGGTTCTGCAAGCAATGGTTCTGCAAGCAATGGTTCTGGGAGCAACCTTTCCACGGGTAACGGTTCCACCAGTCCCACCGCCACAGCGGATTTTCTGTCGACCGCACCCAAGCAATCCGATGCATTCACGTTTCCGCTTCCTGCCCGAACCACGGCCGCACACAGCAGCGGAGAGGACCTTTCAGTGCCAGCTTCAACACGCGAATCATCGAGGACGCTCGAAACTCGGAGTCGTACCGTCGTACGTCGCGACGCGATGGGCGTAGCCGCCGTTCGAGTGGCCGGTCGACTCACCCACACCGAACTCATCGCAAATCAGGCCTCACCCTCGAGCACACATTCCTCCGACCCCACGACGGATCTGGACGAGTTGCTCACGATGCTCGGCAGCTACCTGTTGTCCTCGGGGTTCGAACATCCCGAAATCCACGCCAAGCTGGGCGGACAGTCGATTGTCGTCAACCTCGTTTCACCGGAAATCAGCGCCAGCTGAGCTCGACCCAGCTGTCACTTAGGGCCACAGCACTGCTCGTGTCCATGCTCGGTCCGAGCCGCGCCGGTACAACCACCGCTGATGCCGACGCCCGGAGTCTGCCTGCCAGAACTCGACAGACTCCGGCTCGAGGCACCACGCACGCCAGTCCTTCGACACGAACCCTGGGTCGTCGCTGATTCTTGCTTCCGCAGCGGCCACCGACGCGTCGTACGCCCCTAAGTCTTCGAGCACCTCGCTCTGCTCACTTGCCGTCGCCACCGCTCTCGCCGTGACGGAGCGTTCGACGAAGTCTCGGCGTCGAAGTGCGTCGTCGCCCTCGCGAACCGTTCCGCGAATCCGGACCTGTTGGCCTGTTTCGCGCCAGTAGAAGGCGAGCGATGCTCGCGGATTTTCTTTCAGCTCAACACCTTTCGGCGAAGCAGCTGAACCAGAGAACCAGAACCCACCCTCGGTCACGTCCTTGAGGATGAGGAAGCGAGAATCAGGCATACCGTCGCCGTCCACGGTCGAGAGCGCACACACGTGTGGCTCGACGACGCCGAAGGCTACGGCCGCACGGAGCCAGTCGAGGAACAACTCCCCCGGCTTTTCCGGAAAACACTCGGGCGCGGGCGGCGGAGTTCCGGTCAGCGCGGGGATACCGCGAATCCACGTCCGTACGTCAGGCAGCGAAAAATCTGCATCAACCATGAGCCGACTCTAATCGCGGGCGACCTCAGGAGACGTTGCGAACTACCGAGTCGCCGAACGACGGTTGCTGCAGCAGCGCCCACTTGTTGGACGTCAATCGGAAACTCGGCATGTCGGCGAGCGCCACCACCGATTCCCAGGTCCGCTCGTAGCTCGTGTGGGAGATTCGCCATTCACCGTCGCTGCAGCGGGTGTATCTGTCGTGATAGAAGGCCGATCCGCGAAGCAGCATGCCGTCTTCGGGGATTACCACTGTGTCCGCGAGGCACCAGATCCCGGTTGCGGTGTCTCCGTCGACGTCGATCTCGGGTTGCCCGCACTGATGTTCGGTGATGATGTGTGATCCGAGAGTGTTCTCGAGGAAGGAGACGAACGAATCTCGGGAATCGAAACTGAGTTGTTCTCCGTAGATCGCGGTGGCGTCGACGGTCAGAGTGTCGGCGAATTCGACCCACGATTTGGTGTCCAAGGCGCGTGCGTATCGGTACTTGAGTCTTTGGATGAGAACAATCGCTTCGAGATCCATGATCCCCGCCTCCCGGTGCAGCAACCACCCGTCCTATGTGTGCACATTAGCCTGTATCACGCCGAAACGGGCATTACTCTCAAAGCTAGTAGAAATGTCAGCCGATAACACGCTTTTCCAGGCCGTCGAGCATGATCGTGATCTTCTCGTCCAACCAACCTCGCCCGTGCCACGTCGATTCGTCGCCGATTCCCTCGATCAACGACTCCGATGCATTCCAACTTTCCTGATACGCCTGTCGCGCGGAACGTGAATCGGCGGAGCTGACGGTCTTGTCCATCGCCGCCATCATTGCGAACTGCGTCATCGTCACCTCGGAGATGAAGTCCACCGCCAATATCGCATCGTGGGGTGTGAAGCCTTGCGCAGTCAACGAACCGACCAGTTTCTCCACGATCTCGATTATCGCCGGCGGCGTGCCCGGAACTGCGAGACCGACCTGGGCCAGACCTGGATAGCGCTCGAACGAGGACCACAGAACGTCGCAGAAATCCTTCAGGAATTCGCGCCACGGACGATTCGTATCGGGCCATACAGTCTGACGCACAACATGATCCGAGCAGGCACGCAGCAGCGCTTCGCGGTCTGCGAAGTAGCGATAAAGTGCAGAATGACTGACGCCCAGCCGCTTTGCCACGCTCGGCATGGTCAGTTCACTCAGATCACCGGCGAGGGCGGCCTCGACGATGTCCACTGTCGACAACGTCGGCGGCCGCCCCGTCTTCTTTCCGGTCTGCATTCTGCTCAGCTTGCCACCAACCGCCATCCCGACGCACGGTGGCGCTGATTCCAGAACGCGGCGTAGTTCCCACCGGCTGCGAGCAGGACTTCGTGGGTGCCCACTTCGACTATCGAACCGTCGTCACCGAGCACGATGATCTGATCTGCGGCCACGACGGTCGACAGTTTGTGAGCGATCACGAGCAGTGTGCTTTCCCTGGCGAGTTCTTGCATCGCACGTTGAACGTGTGCCTCGTTCTCGGGATCGAGCGCGGCCGTCGCCTCGTCGAGCAGAACGACAGGTGCGCGTTTGAGGAGTGCGCGCGCAATGGAGACCCGCTGCCGCTCTCCACCGGACAGTGCCGTCCCGCCCTCACCGACACGGGTGTCCCAACCCCGCGGAAGCCGCTCGACGATTTCCGCGACGCCCGCGATCCGAGCCACGTCGAAGACTTCCTCGTCCGTGGCTTCGGGGCGGCCGAGGCGGATGTTCGCGATCAACGTGTCGTCGAAGAGGTACACGTCCTGGAAGACCAGAGACAGCTGCGACATCAGGTCGGCACTCGTGAGGTCCCGCACGTCGACGCCGCCGACACGCACCACACCGGAGTCGACGTCGTAGAAGCGCGAGATCAACCGGGTGACGGTGGTTTTGCCGGACCCTGACGGACCGACCAACGCCGTCAACGACTTCCGTGGCACGTCGAAGGAGATGTTTCGCAGAACCTGCCCACCGTCCGCGTATCCGAAGTCGACGGCGTCGAACTGCACTGCCGTCTCCCCCGTCGCCGTCCCGCTGGTATCGGGTTCGACCATTGGTTCAACTTCGAGGATCTCGGACATTCGCCGGATTTCATTGCGTGCCATTCTGATTGCACCGCCGAACTCGCCGATCTCACCCAGCGGCTGGATGAACCGTGCGGTCAGTCCGAGTAGCGCGATCAACGTGACCGGATCGATGTCGCCGCCGAGCGCGAGGAACGCGCCCAAGATGATCACGGCAGAGAACACGAATTGCAGGGCGATCCCGTTGACCACGGACCCGATCACCACGAACCACAGTTGTGAACGACCCGCAGTGTGTTGCGCTTCGATCGCGTCGTCGAGCGGTTCGTACACCCCGTGGGTGCGTCCGAAAGCACGCAGGACCGGTTGGCAACGCGCGTATTCGAGCACTCGATTGTTCGATTCGACGGCTGCGGCATGTGCCCGATCGTCGGCCTTGGCAGTCATCGTCGAGGCAAATCTGGCTGCCGCGAACAGAATCGGAACGCTGACCACCAGCGCCAACCCGAGCCGCCAGTCGAAGAACAACATGCACACGACAATGGTTGCCGGGCTGGCAATTCCGGAGATGATCGGTGTCATCAGGTGCGCAGCCGCCCCCATCACCGAGATGGTGCCCTTGCTGGCAACCTGCGATACCTGCCCGAGTCGCCCGGCGCCGAACCAGCCGAGCGGCAGAGTGACGAGATGATCTCCCAGACGCAGATGCATCGTCCGCAGCAGAGTGAGGGCCGACTCGAAACCCTTCATCGCCTGCAGGTAGTGCGCAATCGAACTGATCACAGCGCATACGGCCATGGCGGCGAGCCACCGAACGAAACTGCCCCAGTTCTGATCGAACAGTGCCTGCACCGCAGGGACCAGAAGCGCCACTGCCAAACCCTGCATCACGCCGTACAACACTGCCCACACCAGGAACTCGCGATAGCGGCCCTGATTCTGCGGGCCGAGTATCCGGAAGAGGTCGCGAATCATGAGTTGGCCTTTCCTGCTGCGTCAGACTTACCTGCGGTGTTGCGTTCAATCGAGTCGGCCCGACTGTGTTCAATCGAGTCGGCCCGACTGTGTTCAATCGAGTCGGCCCGACTGTGACTCGCCCACATCCGCGCATAGGTTGAACCACTCGCCACAAGCTGATCGTGCGTGCCCTTCTCCACGATCCGTCCGGCGTCGAGGACCACGATCTGATCGGCACTCACGATCGAAGCCAACCGGTGCGCGATCACCAGCACGGTGCGCCCCACCGTCAAACGCGACAGCGCTTCTTGGATATCGGCTTCGGACTCCGGGTCGGCGAACGCGGTTGCCTCGTCGAGCACGAGAACAGGAGTGTCCGCGAGAATCGCACGCGCGATGGAGACTCTTTGGGCTTCACCACCCGAGAATCTGGCGTCGACCCCGACCACCGAGTCGTACCCCCTCGGGAGCGCTTCGATTCGGGTGTCGATCTGCGCGGCTGCGGCAGCGGCCTTCACCTCGGCCGAAGTCGCCTGCGGTCGGGCAAGCCGAATGTTGTCGAGCACGGTCGCTTCGACCAGCTGCACGTCCTGCAGAACGAATCCGACGTGGCGGTACAGCTCGTCGGTAGCGACTTCCCTGACGTCGACACCACCGATGGCCACGGATCCGGCACGCACGTCGTGGAACCTCGGAACCAACGTCGCCAGCGTCGACTTACCCGAACCCGACGGTCCGACCAGCGCCGTCACCGTGCCCTCCGGCAGCGTCAGATCAATGTCGGTCAGAACGTCGGCGCCGTCGTCGTATGCAAAGGAAACTCCGGAGAATCGAACTTCGTTCCCCACAGGCTTTTTCGGATGATCGGTTTCCGGCAGAGCGTCGGTTGCGAACAGCGCGATCAGTCGCGCCGCAGCGGCGGCTGCCTCACGGCGTGCCTGCATACCGAAACCGATGGTCGTCACCGACACCGGAATCACCATCGCGACAAGAGAACTGGTCAGCACATCGACGGGTGACACCCATCCGGAGTGAACGAACCACGAGCCGAGGCCAAGGTTGACCACCAGCACAACCGGTGCGCTCAACGCAATCGAGGCCAGTGCCTCGGTCCGGAGCATCGGGCGAACCCAGCCCTCGTACGAGACGGCAAACGCCTTGGCAGCGTCGCGGTATCGAGAATGTGACTGCTTGTCCTGACCGAAGGTCTTGACCACTGCGATGCCGGTGACGAACTCGACGATGGTGTTGCTGATGGCCGCGATGCCCTCATTCATCCGGCTCATCTTGACGGCCATGTCCTTGGTCATCATCGCGTAGGCGATCATGTAGATCGGGAGGGTGGCAATCGCGACCAGTCCCAGACGCCAGTCGATCGAGATCACGTAGCCGAGCCCGACGAGCGGCACCGCGATGGCGCCGGTGGTCTCGACGGCGCTGTGCGCAACCAGGTAGTGGAGATCGGAGATGTCGTTCTGCGCGGCTTTGCGTACGGTTCCGGACGAGTGGGAGGTGAACCAGCCCAGTGGAAGTCGACCGAGTGTCGCTGCGATTCGACGCCGAAGCACAGCTTGAAGATTGACATCGGCGAAGTGCGTCACGATCAATGCACCGCCTCCGAAGAACGCACGCATACCCAGACCGAAGACGACCACCCACACGATAGTCCAGACGCGAGACGAGTCGATGTCGCCGCCCACGATCAGCGTCTTACCCAACTCGGCGATGGCCACGTACGGCACGATGGCCGCGACCGCGGCGATCACCTGCATCACCATCGCGATGGTGGTCCGTGTACGAACTGGCGCAAGGAGTTCGCGAAGCGCGCTCTTGTGCGCCGCCGCTTCAGCTTTGGCTTGCGAGGCTTCGGCCGTCGCTCCTTGTGATGCGTCGGCCTCTTCAGATGAAATGTCTGCTTTCGTGGCCTGTGTCGTCGTCATTTCGAGAACGCCTTCCATCGGGTTACTGCGTCGGCGTCGGATGCGATGCGGCCTTGGAGTTCCGCGCCGGTGAGAGTGCGATCGGCAAGAGCCTCGAGGTCTTCGAGGATCCAGTAGACCGCGAAAGGATAACTGCCGAACCAAAGTTCACCGCTCACGTCCACTGTGCGTCCGGCCTTCACTGCGGAGATCTCGTTGAACAGTGGATTTGCGTGAACTAGAGCGCCGTCGTAGATGTTGCCCGAGGTCACGACCATCGCGTCCGCCGCGTGCTGTCCGACCTCCTCGCCTGACACCGAAGACGTGGCAACACCTGTGTTGGGGCCGATCTTCGCGTCGAGTTCGGCTTGCGGGCGCCCGAAACCGGCTTCCTCGATGATCGAGGACATCGGCGACTGTGGGATGACGGTGTAAATGCCGCCGGAGAATCCCACCAGCACTGACAGCGTCTGCGGTTGCGCCTCGACCGTTCCGGATACTTCGGCAAATTTGGTCTCGAGCCTCGACACGATTTCGCGAGCTTCGGACTCTCGACCCAGTGCCGTCGCCGCGGTATTCAGAACTTCGCGCCACGGCGCCGCATAGGCGAGCACCGTCGTCGGGGCAATCTCGTTGGCCTGCGCGGTGATCGACGTCAACGAGCCGACATCACTGAGCAGGATTCGGTCAGGATGAACGGCCGCGATCTGCTCCACATCTGGTGATTGGAAGAACGTCGGTTTGTCGACGACCTCGATCCCCTCACTCTGCAATATCTCCTTCGCCGCCTGCGACTGCAGCGTGGCGAAGACCGTATCGGGCTTGACCCCGAGCGTGAGTGCGTTGAGCGCTGCGAACTCGTCCAGTGCGAGCAGTTTCTGAGGTGCAGGTACGGCCGACGACTCGCCTGTTTCCGATGCGTCTGCGTCATCGCCGCCCACGGAGCAACCGACAAGCGCCGTTGCTGTCGCTGCGAGTGCCGTTGCTCGCAGGCCCCACTGCTGCCACATCCTTCTCTCCCCGCTTTAGTTACACGCTGTCTCGATTAGGGGAGCCTACAGTAAGTCATGCCTTTTGTGCAGTCCTCGTCGCTGGAAGTGCAATCGCCGGCAGACAGGCGACAACACTGATGACGGCACCCATCACGAACGCCAGCGCGAACGAGTCGCCGGAAATGCCGATCGCCAGGACCGCTGTGGTCACCGGGGCGCCCACCGCCGAACCGACGGTTCTGATCACACTGTTGACTCCACTGGCTGCTGCCATTTCCGATGGCGGGACGATCGAGGCAACCAACAGAGCACAGACCGCGAACCCCACGCCGTTCCCCAATCCGACGAGGGAAAAGAACGCCACGATCGCAACCACCGAACTCGGCCAGATCGCGAGTCCGACTGCGCCCGCCGCCATGAGGGCCAGCGCTATGACAGCGGGCACCCGCGGCCCGAATCGCCGCGCGAGAGCCGGCGTCAAGCGGCCACCGAGAAAGACGAGGACAGCGGCGGGCAAGAGCGCCAAGCCGGTCTGCACAACGGTGAATCCGCTTCCATACGTGGACGTTTCCGGCGCCTGGAGGATCCGCGGCAGACAGATATAGAAAATGTACGGCACGAACCCGAACACCAGGGTGAGTGCGCTGGTGATCATCATCGGCTTGTCCCGAAAAACTCGCATGTCGACGATCGGCGCGTCGTGGCGGGAATCGACGGCAATCAGTGTCGCGAACGAAACGAACGCGACTACCACCAGACCCCAGAATCCGAGCGACAAAACTCCCCAGTCGGAGGCTTTCGTGATCGCCAAGAGCAGGCTCACCAATCCGAACGCCAGAGCGCCGGCACCGGCCCAGTCCGTCGGCATACCCGGGCGGCGATGCGAGCCCGGAACCACGGCCACCACTGCGACCAATGCGAGCACGATCAAGATCCCGGTGATCACGAACAACCACTGCCAACTGAGATACTCGAGGATGACACCGCCGATCACCAGTGCACTTCCGGCACCGATTCCCAAAGTCCCAGCGAGCCAACCTATCCCTGAAGACAACTCGGGACCTACTACCGTTCTCCGCAGTACTGCCATCGCAAGCGGGAAGCTCGCCATGCTCACTCCCTGGACAGCTCGAACGACAAGCAGCACCCCGATATTCGGGGCGGCTGCCGCGGCAAATGTCGCGAGAGCGAAGATGATCAGGACGATCACCAGGACTCGCTTGTCGCCGAATCGGTCACCCATCGCGCCGACTATCGGAGCCATCACCGCGGCCGCCAACAGGTACGCCGTCAGGATCCAGCCGGTCACCGCCACGGACGTGTCGAAATGCTCACCCAACACCGGCAACGCCGGTACCAGCATGGTCTGCATGAGCGAGTAGACGAGTACCGCCCCCGCAAGCGCGGCGATCACCCGGCTCCCGGATCGCGTGGGCGCCTCCGCCAAGGTTGTCATCGACACCTTCCTCCAATCATGAATCGAATCGGAACGGAATACTCCGTTCCGATTGAGTAAACCATGCATTGCTAGCCTGTGGGAATGGCGAAAGAGAATGCGAGCCTCCCCGGACGCGCCCGAGAAGCCGCAGACAACGACGTCACCGTACTGCGAGCAGCGCGCGAGATTTTTGCCGAACAGGGTTGGAATGCACCGGTATCGGCAATTGCCACCCGGGCCGGAGTGGGAGTAGGCAGCATCTATCGCCGATACCGAGGCAAGGAGGAACTGGCGCAATCCCTGCGCGTCTGGGCGATCGACCACCTCGCCACCCTCGCCCGAGAGTGCATGAGCACCGCGAAAACCGATGAAGCCGTACTGAAGACGTTCTTCTCGCGATATCTCACCGAATCAGTGGGACCGCTCATTCCGGTCCTCGGCGGCAAGTTACCTGAACACGCCGAAGTCACTCGTGCCGCCGAAGAATTGGAGGCCGCACTGCAATCGATGGTCGACGTCTGCATCGACGCTCGCGAAGTCCCGCCCGACTTCACTGCTGCAGACGTCATGCTCATGACAGTGCATCTGCGGCCGACTCTGCCGATCGAGGGTGATCGAGCCACCGAAATACACACGCGCTATCTCGACTTCATGCTCGACGGACTTCGTGGCGGAACACCCCGACCAACGATCACTCCCCCGTCCTGGAGCGAATGGCTTCAGATGTGGCAGGGCAACTGACCCCGAGAACACCCGAATGGCATGTCAGGTTAGGCTTACCTAGCTTAGTTCGCCATGTTCGGAAGGTTCTCATGAAAATCAATCGCCGGCTCGCCGGCTTCGCCGCTCTACCCGCCGTCGCCACGCTCCTACTCGCCGGTTGCGGAAGTAGCGACGCAGCGCCCTCTACCGAGACCAGGTCTGCCGACCAGTCCTGGAGTTACACAACGGGATACGGAAACACGATCACCCTCGACCACGCCCCGGAGCGGATCGTCGTCGACGCGTACTCCGCTGCGGCTCTGTGGGACTACGGCATTCGGCCGGTCGGCATCTTCGGTTACGGCGTCGGCAATCCAGACGTCACCGATCGCGCTGACGAGTCGACGATGACCGTCGTCGGCCGTGAAGGTGAACTCAGCGCGGAAGCTCTTGCGGCGCTGGACCCAGACCTGGTCATCGGGTATGGCAACAGCGACGACCCGACACGATGGACTTGGTGGGACGAGCCGATGGGCAAGACCGTCAACAATGTTGCACCGTTTGTCGGCGTCAAGTTCTCCGGAGCCTCGACACCGGACGTGTTGAACGAGTACGCCTCACTCGCCGAAGCACTCGGCGGGAACACCGACACAGCCGCAGCACGCGAGGGCAAGGAAGCATTCGAATCCGGTGCGGAGCGCATCCGAACTGCTGCGGCCAAGGTCGACGACATCGAAGTCCTCGCCCTGAACGGTGACAGCTCCGAGTTGTACGCAGGCACAACGGCGCTCGCTCAGTTCGGTTACCTGAAGGAACTGGGCGTGAAGTTCACCGGTCCGGGAGGCGACAAGGGCTGGGCCGATCTCAGCTGGGAACAGGTACCGGACTATCCGGCGGACATCGTGTTCCAGTTCGCGAAGTCGGCAGAGGCATTCGCGGCATCACCCGTGTTCGTCAAGCTGCCCGCGGTGACCGCGAACCAGGTGATCGACTTCGACGACAAGCGTCCCAACACCTACGCCAATTACGGCGCCTGGTTCGAGCAGGTTGCACAACTACTCGACCAGGCCCGCAACGTCGCCTGAATTACTGCCCAGCAGTGATTCGTCCGGCCGCTTCCTCGAGAACGTCGAGGAAGATGGCCGCGGTGAGCGCAAATCCTTGGTTGTATCGCGCGTCGCTGGTCAACACGTTGCCCGCTTGAACTGCAGGCAACCGCTGCCACGTCGGCTGCGACTTGATCGCGTCGAGCGCTTCCTGATCGCGTGCTTGGGCGATGATCACATCCGCCGGAGCCAAGGTGTCGAGTTGCTCGAACGACAACTCGAACGAGTTCTCTGCATTGTCGTCGTCACGGAAAAGCACGTCCAGGCCGGCATCGAGTGCAACACTGATTCGCAGATTCCGCTGATGCACAAGGAAGCCCGTCGGCGTCTGAACGCCGAACACGATCTTCTTTCCGCCCAGCTTCTCCTGCAACATCGGTCGCAGTCTCGCGAGCTTGTCGTCGTACTCCGCAATGGAAGCCTCGGCGATCGTCACCCGGTCGAGCTGGCTCGCCTGCGCCATCAGAGCACCTCGCCAGTCGACCGGGTGCCCGGCAATCGGTTCGACGTCGTCGCCGACGACCAACAGCGGCGCGATGGAAGACAAGCGCTCGGTGCCGTACCAGTCACTGGTGTATCCGATCGCAGTGATGACGATCAGATCGGGCTCGAGAGCGAGCAGAGCCTCGAAGTTGGTGGAGAAGTCGCCGGCGACGTTGACGAAGCTCGCGTCCTCGATGGTGCGGCCGGGAAACTGGAATCCTGCCTTGGCGTCGGGGAACCAGAAGTTGCCCGATCCGACGATCGGGTAGTCCATCATCATCGCGAATTCGAGGTCGACGCGGCCGTCGAGCACCACCACACGCTTCGGGTCGCGCGGAACGTCGCCGCTGAACTCGGCCCACGTGTACGGGAGAGTGTCACTGGCAGAGTCGGATTCGCCATCGGAGCTTCCGCAGGCGCTCAGCGCCAATGCTGCAGCCACACCAGCTGCGCCACCGAAGAATCGGCGTCGCGAAATGCGGTCGACGATCTGAGCCCACTCCGTGTCGGTAACCTGCGCATCCAGGACGAGTGTCATACCTTTGCTCCTTCGATGTTTCGCTGACGCTCGCGTCCCAGCGGAATGACCAGCGGTGTGTGGGAAACCGGATCGTCGATGATGCGGCACGCCATGCCGAACACCTCCTGCACCAGTTCTTCGGTGATGATCTCCGCGGGCGGGCCCTCGGCGACCACCGCGCCGTCCTTCATCGCGATGATGTGAGTTCCGTAGCGGCACGCGTGATTGAGATCGTGAAGCACCGCCACCAGCGTGTGTCCGTCGTTCTCGTTCAGATCGCGGCAGAGTTCCAGCAGCTCGATCTGGTGCGCGATGTCGAGGAACGTCGTCGGCTCGTCCAGTAGCACCAACGGAGTCTGCTGCGCGAGAACCATAGCTACCCAGACACGTTGGCGCTGACCACCGGACAGTTCGTCGACCGGCCTGGCCGACAGATCCGTGACCTTGGTTGCCTCCATCGCCTTGATGACGGCGGCCTCGTCCTCTCGGGACCACTGGCGGATCAGCTTCTGGTGCGGATAACGCCCTCGCGCAACCAGATCGGCGACTTTGATTCCGTCCGGCGCGATCGACGTCTGCGGCAGAAGCCCGAGTCGCCTCGCAACTTCCTTTGCCGGGTACGACGTGATCGTCTTACCGTCGAGAAGGACCTTGCCGGTGGTCGGCTTGAGCAACCGGGACAGCGCACGCAGAAGCGTCGACTTGCCGCAGGCATTGGGACCGACGATGACGGTGAAGCCACCGTCGGGGATTTCGACGTCGAGGTGTTCCGAGATGACGCGCTTGTCGTAACCGATCGTGACGTCCTCGGCGCGAAGCCGATTCGTCCTTTCGACCACGACGGCGGCCGTACTTGTCTCGTTCACGCTGTTCCTCGTTCCTTCACCGATCACTGCTTACGTGCCTCTCGCGCGAGAAGCCATACGAAATAGATGCCACCGATGGAGACGGTGACGACGCCGACCGGCAACTGTGTCGGCGCGAAAGCTCGCTGCGCCACCCAGTCGCTGACCATCAGCAACGCGCCACCCATTGCTGCCGACGGCAGCAGGGTCACTCCGGCACTACCGGTCAATCGCCTCACCAACTGCGGAGCCGCCAGCGAGACGAACCCGATGGGACCGGCCGCTGCTGTCACCATGGCCGTCAGGGCGACGCCGAGAACAACCAGGGAAAGCCGCGTGGGTTCGGCCCGGACGCCGAGCGCCTTGGCGGCGTCGTCGCCCATCTCGAGCATCTGCATCCGCCTGCCCAACACCAGGATCAGCGGAACGAGGATGGCCAGCACGACGACCACCGGCCACACCTGAGTCCAGCCGAGGCCGTTCAACGAACCGGCACCCCACACTGCGGCAGCCATGGCGTCGTCAAGTTTCGCCTTGAGGATCATCCAGGTGTTGACCGAGCCCAACATCGCGCTGATGGCGATACCGACGATGATCAACCGGAATCCCTGCACACCTCGCTTGTACGCAAGGAGATAAACAACTGCTGCGGTGGCGATTCCGCCCACCAGAGCACCGACTGCGATCTCGTAGTAAGTACCACCGATGAGGAGGATGACCACCAGAGCGCCCGTGTACGCACCGGAGTTGAAGCCGATGATGTCCGGGCTACCCAACGGGTTCCTGGTCAGCGATTGGAAGATCGCACCGCTCATACCGAGCGCCGCACCGAGCATCAGCGCCAACAGAACTCGGGGCAGACGCCATTCCACGACGACCATGTGGATACGCGCGGGGGCTTCGCCGAACAGTGCACCGAGGACGTCCCCGATCGGCACTTGGTAGTCACCACTACCGAGCGCGATGACACCGATGGCCAATGCAAGCGCAACGAGGACGAGGCAGACTGTGACCGTGCGGACGTCGATCCGCGCGGACCAGCCTTCTTTGGGTGAGCGCACCACCGTGGTGGCGCGCCCGAAATCGATGCTCACAGACCGCTCACCTTGCTTCGACGCACCAGCATGATCAGCACCGGAGCGCCGATGAAGGCCGTGACGATGCCGACCTGAAGTTCACCCGGGCGCAGCACGATTCGGCCGACGACGTCGGAGAAGAGAAGAAGAATCGGCGAGCACACCAACGTGTACGGGAGAATCCATCGCTGATCCGGTCCGACGAACCATCTCGCGACGTGCGGAACCATCAAACCGACGAATCCGATCGGCCCGGCCGCAGCTGTCGCCGCGCCGCACAGCAATGTCACCGCGATGACACCGAGGATGCGAGTACGAGTGATGTTGGCACCGAGCGAACGTGCCAGATCGTCACCCAGGGCCACCGCGTTGAGTTGGCGCGCCAACGCGAGCGCCAGGAAGAGCCCGATGAGAATGAATGGGGCAACGGCCAGAACGATTTCCAACGAACGCCCGCTGAGTGAGCCGGCATTCCACTGGCGCATCTGGTCGAAGGCGGTCGGGTTGAGCAAGGTGATCCCGGACGAGATGCCGCCGAGCACGGAGCCGATGGCAACACCGGCAAGCGTCAGCCGAATGGGCGTCGCACCACCTCGACCGATCGAGCCCAGCGTGTAGACGATCGCCGTGGCTATCACCGCTCCGAGGAAAGCGAACCATATGTACGACCAGATGCTGGTCAAGCCGAAGACCGCGACGGCAACGACCATCGCGAAGCCCGCGCCGGCATTGACACCGAGAATTCCTGGATCAGCCAAGGGATTTCGTGTCATCGCCTGGATGAGGCCACCGGCCACACCCAGTGCCATACCGACTATCAGACCGAGCAGAGTACGAGGTAGCCGCAGATCACGAATGATCACGTGATCATTGGAATCGTCGTAGTTCACCAGCGCGTCGATCACGGTGCCGAACGGAATGGTCTTCGATCCCACCGCGATACTCAGCAGGAGCACGGCGGCGAGCACCACCAGGCAGACCAGAAGACCCGCCATACGACGAGAGTTGGTCGATACCAGCCCGTCCGGTTGCTTCTGCTTCTCGTGTAGCGACTCGTCGATCAGTTCTTCGGTGTGTTTGTCGACTGCACTCTTGTCCGCCGCACCGCTGTCGACAGCACTCTTGTCGAATCCAACGGTCACAAGCCGGCGCTCTCTAGAGTCTTCTCGACCTCGTCGCGGATCTCTTCCTCGTCGCGGTCCGATTCCCAGGCCGCATCGAGTGCCGCGCGGACACTTTCGTCGAGGGCCTCGTACTTCGCGTTCCACACCTCGGCTTTGTACGTCCAGTAGCCGATGACCTTGTACTGCTCACCCGGCAACTTCAGTTCGTGGCGAAGGTACTTGCGGATGTCACGGAGCATCGTGCTCTCGCCTGCAACCCACACGTATCCGAGTTCGGTGGGCAGGTTCATCGCACGAACCGCGTCCGGCAACTTCGACGGTGCAACACCGTTGCCACTGCCGACCAGCCAGATGAACTCGACGTCGGCGTCCGAGGTGATCTGCTGCTTGTGAGACTCGTCCACCACCTCGACGATCGCCTTGGCCGACATCCCGGCGGGCAACTGTTCGATCAAGCGCCCGAGTGCGGGGAGTCCAGTCGCGTCGGCGACGAACACCTGCCAGCGTGCGTCGACTGGGGGCTCGTAGAGGCCGCGAGATTCGCCGATCGCCAACTTGTCACCGATCTCGGCCTTCTGTGCCCAGTCGCTGGCGATACCACCCTCATGAACGACGAAGTCGATCGTCATGCGGCTGGTTTCGGAATCGAACCGTCGCACGGTGTACGGCTGGCACGGGGACGGTTCCTCTCCCTCCGGGTATCGCCAACCGCGCGGTGCATCCGGATCTTCCGCCGGTAGAACGAACTTGCCTGTAGCCGGGACCGGGAAGTGGAGGCGCAGGTATTCGTCACCGGTGCCGGTGGTTTCGAAGGCGGTCAGTTCCTCCCCACCGAACACGATACGAACCATTCCCGGGGTCACGTACTCCTTGTGAAGTACCTCGCCGAACACAAGACTCACAACAATCTCCAACATCGATGGAACATGAACCGGACCCGAACACGAGGATCTATCCGACTTCCGGACATAGTTAACCCGTGCTAAGTAAGGTAGACCTTAATTTATTGCAGTGTCGTCGATGAGTCGATGCCTTCTCCGCTGCAACGGGGCCAACTACTATCGCAATTCGGCCAACGCAATACGTATGGCCTGTTCACGACAAGTATTGGCACCGGTGTGACTTCTGACTACCGCCCACGATCCCTAGCGTGGACCCAGTGCCTTCGACACCACTTCTTTCGGCCGAGACAAACGGTCCCCCAACCAGCCCGGCGATCACGCCGCGTCAGGTAATCACACGCGCGATCGCTTCCGAAGGTCGCGGAGCCAAGCTGGCGGCCGCGTCCGTCGGCTTCACCGGCCACCAGGTCGCGGAAGCGTTGGTGCCGGTGGTGATCGGTGCGGTCATCGACCGTGCTGTGGCGACCAACGATGCCGCCGCACTCGGAAAGTGGATCCTCGTTCTCGGAATTCTCTTCACCGGCTTGTTGCTCAGTTGGCGCTTCGCGGCGCGCATCTCCGATTCCGTCACCGAGCACGGAGCACATCGCTTGCGGATGGACATCGCGCGCCGAGGCCTCGATCCGCACGGCATGTCGCCGCGGCGTATGCCGGGCGAGGTCTACTCGATTGCAACATCCGACGCGGGTTCGGTGGCCGGATTCACGCACACGCTGAGCACCAAACTTGCGGCCGCCTGCGGAGTGCTGACCGCCGCGATTTCGCTACTGGTGATCTCGGTGCCACTCGGCCTGCTCGTCATCCTCGGCACTCCCCCGGTGCTGGCTCTCATGCAGGTGGTCAGTCGGCCGCTCGAACGCCGAGCCGAAACAGATCAATGGCAGGGCGCCAAGGCCGGCGCGCTAGCCGCAGATCTACTCTCCGGACTCCGAATCCTTTCCGGAATCGGCGCCGGAGATGCTGCAGCGCAGCGGTATCGGGGAGCCAGCCGGACTTCGTTGGAAGCAACCCTTCGCGCACAGAGATACCAAGCGATGTACTCCGCCGCCAACGTTGCGATCGCCGGCGCTTTCCTCGCTGTCATCGCGTACGTGGGCGGACGGATGGCAGCGTCCGGGAGCATCTCGGTCGGTGAATTCGTTGCCGTGGTTGGTCTGGCACAGTTCCTTCGGGGTCCGTTGATCGACATCATCTACTTCGGCGCCGGTCTGGCACGGGCGCGTGCTTCCGCCAACCGCGTCGCAGCACTTCTCGGGACCACCGAGGCTGTGACTCCCGCGGGTGAACCTGTGTCCCTGAATCACTCCGAGTTCCTGACGCTGCGCGACGTCGTGTTGGCCGGAGCGTCACCAGTCGATCTCGACGTCAAACGCGGCGAGATCATCGGCATCGTCACCGAGAATGCCACATGGGCGGATGCGTTGGTCGACGCACTGGCGCGTCGAATCGAGCCTTCGAGCGGAACAATTCATCTCGGCGACAACGCCATTCACGAGCTGCACATCGACGAACTTCGCACTCACGTTCTGGCAGCACCGCACGACGCGGCACTGTTCATCGGCACAGTCGGCGACAACATCGACGCCCTCGCACCGATCGGCAGCCGCAACGACGAGGCCATCGCCGCTGCTGCGGCAGATCAAGTGATCTCGGCACTGCCGCTCGGCCTCGCAACCCGAGTCACCGAGCAAGGGAATTCTTTGTCCGGCGGTCAGCGTCAGCGCATCGCGTTGGCGAGGGCACTGGCGAGCGAAGCTCCCGTCCTGGTCCTGCACGATCCCACCACTGCCGTCGACTCCGTCACCGAAGCGCGCATTGCTCGCGGGATCGCCGAGGTACGCGGGGCACACGCCACAATACTTCTGACCAGCAGCCCCGTGCTGCTCGATATCTGCGATCGGGTGATCGAGCTGTGAACGAACTACTCCCCACCGCAACACCGAAACAGGCGCGGCGCGCGGCACTTCGGTTGATGGGACCCCACCGAATTTCCGCGATCGCAGCAGTCGTCACCCTGACCGCCGCGACCGCGATCGGTCTGCTCACACCGCTGGTCCTCGGCGCCATGGTCGACGCCGTGACCGAGGCAGACGGCGACGCTGTCTCTCGCATCGGCACATTGACTCTCGCGTTGGTCGGCATCGCGGTTGCCTCATCCCTTCTCGTCGGAGTGAGCAACTACCTGCTCGCCGGCGTCGGCGAGCGCGTTGTCGCCGACCTTCGCGAAGAAGTCGTCGTCCGGGTTCTCGACCTTCCGCAGAGCGACGTCGAACGCGCCGGGCGCGGAGATCTCGTCTCCCGCATCACCGGCGACGTGCGGTTGGTGACCCGGGCTGTATCCGAAGCACTTCCGGTTTTTGCCACCGCGGCACTGACCATCGTGTTGACGCTGATCGGATTGGGTAGCCTCGATTGGAGATTCGCCGTCGCCGCGGTGATCGCGGCACCCATCCAGATCCAGGCGCTGCGCTGGTACCTCTCGAGGTCGGCACCGGTCTACCGCGAGGAGCGGGAGGCAGAAGGTGCACGTGCGCAACAGCTCCTGGACTCGCTGAGCAACTCCGACACCGTCGGATCGCTTCGCCTGGCCGAGTCGCATCTCGAACAGATCGAATCTCGATCGATGACGGCCGTCCGGCTGAGCTTGTTGACCACGCGTCTACGCACCAGGTTCTTCGGCCGGCTCAACATCGCGGAGTTCATCGGCCTGTCCGCTGTGCTGATCACCGGCTTCTGGCTGGTGAAAGACGGTCAGATCAGCATCGGTGCCGCCACCGCCGCAGCCCTGTTCTTCCACCGCCTCTTCGATCCGGTGGGCGCGGTTCTCAGCGTGTTCGACGAATTGCAGGAAGGCACAATCGCGATGGCTCGCCTGGTCGGAGTCACGCTTGCGCCCGTGCCATCCGCACCGACCGATCCGCAGGAACCTGTCGACAGCTCAGCTTCTTTGGAACGCGTCACATTCTCGTACCGAAGCGGCGACGCTCCTGTTCTGCGAGACATCGACATCACCATTCCGGCAGGAACCGTCACCGCACTGGTGGGCGCTACCGGAGCCGGAAAATCTACAGTCGCAAAGCTGATCGCGGGAACCTACGAACCGACCGAAGGCGTCGTGAAGATCGGGACGGTGCCCCGGAACGAACTGCCACCGTCGACATCTCGGAGCGCGGTGGCCCTCGTGACTCAGGAGGTCCACGTCTTCGCCGGCACGTTGGCAGAGGATCTGCGGCTGGCCGACCCGTCGGCAACCGACAACGACATCACCGCGGCGCTCGATACCGTCGGCGCGTCGGATTGGCTGCGGGCTCTCCCGGACGGACTCGAAACCGTGGTCGGAGACGGTGGACACCGGCTGACCGCAACACAGGCACAACAACTTGCGTTGGCAAGAATCGAATTACTGGATCCGCCGCTGCTGATTCTCGACGAGGCGACCGCCGAAGCGGGCAGCGCCGGAGCCAGGGTCCTCGACGATGCCGCTCTCGCTCTGACCCGAGGTCGCACTGCTGTCACAGTGGCACACCGACTCTCACAGGCCGTCGACGCCGATCAGATCCTGGTGATGGACGACGGCCGCGTCGTCGAGCACGGCTCTCACGACGAGTTGGTCAACCTCGGGGGTCGGTACGCGGACCTGTGGGAAGCGTGGTCCGCTCCGCGGAGTTGACCGCGACGGTTGCACCGAGCACTTCCGCCCGGTGCAACCCAACTCAAGCGTGCAGAAGGTACGGCACCGATTCCGGCGCCACGCTCCCCTTGTTCATCATGCTGCCGGGTGTGCGGCCGGTGACCCGGCGGAACACTGCGACAAAGGCACTCGGAGTTTCGTATCCGACCCGCCTACTGACAACCGAAACCGGCACTCCAGCAGCTAAATACGTCAACGCTGCGCGGACACGTACCTGAATTCGCCACTGCGCAAAAGTCATTCCCGTGCCCTGAGCGAACACACGCGTCAGCGTACGGACGCTACCGCCAGCCGTCAGCGCCCATTCGGACAGCGACCGCTGGTCTGCCGGATTGGCGACCAACGCTTCGGCAACGAACAACGCTCGCGGATCGGTCGGCATCGGAACCTCCACCGCAGCGACTTCGAGCGGCTGCAACATGTCGAAGGCCACCCGCTCGGCGCGACTGCGCGCCTCGTCGGGCATGTTCCGCCGATGCATGTGCAGGAGTACCTCACGCAGGAGAGCGCTGACACCGAACAAGCCCGGAACACCCGACGGCGCCTCGTGAGCCTCGGGCCGGAAGTAGGTGCAGAAGAACTCCGTACCCGGACCGGCCTTCACGGCATGCAACGCCCCGGCAGGCAGCCACAGTCCGGCCGAAGGCGGCACCTCCCAAGTGATGCCGTCAGCGACAACCGTGAGCATTCCACCGGAGTTTCCCCAGATCAGCTCATGTTCAGGATGACGATGCGGGGCCCACTGCCGCTGATGAGAGAGCTTCAGAGTCACCGTTGTCATCGAGTAGGGGTGATCGATGGAACGCGGCCCCACGGGCACCGAAATTCTCTCTGCCACAGCTGTCATGAAGACGAGTATAGGACTTTCGTTAGGCATACCTAAATAGGAACCCGAAAATCGTTGACTGTGACCCCAGAGTTACACATACCAGGGTCCCCGATATCGTGACTGCAACTCCCGGCTACGGGTCGGCAACGAGAGGTACATGATGGTTGACGCATCACGAATCCCGGTCAGCGTCGGCGATCTGCGCTGGAATCCTGCCGACGGGCACCGCGAACCCCTCGATCTGATTCACGACGCCACCGTCGCCGCGTTGAACGACAGTGGACACGCTGAACTGGGAACACAGATCGATTCCGTGTTCGCGATCAAGACAGTCAGCTGGTCGTACGACGATCTCCCCGGGCTACTCGCCTCACGATTAGGCGCGACCCCCACGGTCACCTCTACCTCGCCGATCGGTGGCCACTGGCCCGCGGCGCTCCTCGATCGGATCGGCGCGGCCATCGCTCGCGGTGAATCCTCGGCTGCTCTGCTCGTGGGCGGCGAATCGCACGCCAGCAGTACCGCCCTGCGAAAGTCCGGAGTCGCCCCCGACTCGATCGGGTGGACAGCCGCGCCGGGTGGGCCTCCCGGATTCGATCCGACCGACCTGGGAAGCGCCGAAATGCAGCGCGCCGGTTTCATCGTGCCGACTCGTGTCTACCCGCTCTTCGAGAACTGTTTCAGTGCTGCCGAGGGCCACGACGCCCGTGAATCGCTCGACTGGTCCGCGCGGATGTACGCCGCGTTCTCGGAACTGGCTTCGAAGAATCCCGCCTCCTGGACGTCGGAGATCCGATCGGCAGACGAGATCGGCACCGTCGGCCCCGGCAATCGGATGGTCTCCGAGCCGTACCCGCTGATGCTCAACGCCATGCCTTTCGTCAATCAGGCTGCGGCCGTTGTCGTCTGCTCGTTGTCGACGGCCCGCGAGTTCGGGATCGATGAAAACAAGCTGGTGTACCTCTGGGGCGGCGCAGGTGCGAGTGATCCGTTGGACATACTCAGCCGCAACAGCTTCGACAGCTCGGCCGCGATGCATGACGCCGTACATCGCACACTCGACGGTGCCGGAGTCGGCGCCGACGCACTCGACATCGTCGATGCCTACAGCTGCTTCCCAATCGTGCCCAAGCTGTTGATCCGCGAACTCGGACTTCCCGATACCGCGATCCCAAGCGTCACCGGAGGACACTCGTTCTTCGGCGGACCGCTCAACAGCTACACCCTGCATTCCGTCGCTGAAGTCACCAGGCGAATTCGCGACGGCGCGAACCTTGCCCTCGTCCACGGCAACGGTGGATTCCTCACCTACCAGCACTGCGTACTGCTGTCGTCCGCCGCTCATGCCGACGGGTACGTCGGTGATCCCGACGCACGCGCGCTAACTGCGGAGGTTCCGGAACTGATCACTGATTACACGGGCACGGCGGAAATTGTCACTACCTCTGTCGAATACGGCCGCACCGGGGAGCCTGAGATCGGGTTCGTGATCGCGGCAACGCCGGACGGCCGCCGCGTCGCCGGTCACACCGGTCCCGAGAATGCCGCCGAACTGACCCAGCTTCGCGGTGACAACCCTCCGTCGATCGGGCGAACTGTTCACATCAGCGACGAGAACGGGCGACTCACGCTCACGTTCTGACAGTAGCGTTCTGACAGTAGACAGCCGTCAGCACCGGGGCATGGTGATGCCCCGGTGCTCACGTCTTCAGTTGTCGCGATTCACGCCGCGGTGGGTGGGCTGTTCCCGCCGATCGGCTGCTGATACGGATCCACCGACATCGGCGGATAGAACACCGTCTTCCGATCCGGCCCGATCTCCACCCGCCACTCGGTGTGATGCATCGTCCGATGATGATGACCGCACAACAGAATCAGATTATCGAGATCCGTTGGGCCACCATCGTTCCAGTGAACAATATGATGGGCATCGCACCACCCCGACGGTGTCCCGCACCCCGGAAACGCGCAACCACCATCACGAACCGCCAACGCCCGCCGCTGCGGCACCGTCGCCGTTCTCGCTTCCTTACCGCAGTCGAGCGGAACACCATTCTCGTCCAGGAGGATCCGGGTGACGGTGCAGTCGCACGCCAACATCCGGGCAGTATCGATACTGATCGGACCTACCCAATCCGTCCACGCGAAACCCAGTTCCTGAGTCGACGGCAGGAGGTCTTTCAACGCTTTGAGGTCGGTCATGTCTTTCGCCGACGCAGTCACCGTGATGTGCGGTTTCACCCCGCCCTCGATCGGACCCAACCCCGCCCGCTCGTACCGCCGCAGTAGTTCGCAAAACCCGTCCGCCCGCCGTAGCGCCGGCGTGCGGGTGTCCTTGACCCCGTCCTTCTCCGGCGTCGGCGCAGACAGGCTCGACAGCAACGTGATCAGACGGGCCCCGTTCACAGCATCCAAGTCACCCTTCACAGTGACCCGCCCGTACAGGCCTTTCGAGGCGTAGAACTCGTTACGTTCGGAATCCTCACCGACCGGGACGCCGTCTTCGCGTTTGCCGTACTGCTTCTCGATCCGGCGGATCGCCGCCCGCACCGCATCACAATCAGCGATGTTCTTCGACGCCAGGCCAAGCAGAATCCCGCGGGCCTTGTCCACATCCGCCGGCGTCATGTTCTTCGGTGGATGCTGACAGAACGACGCCACCTGCCGGGCTTTCAACGCATCCACGTCACCGCGGTGAAACGCATCGCCTACAACCGGTTCGAGCATCAACAACCGCGCCAACCCGACCAGCAGACTGCACTCACCGATCTCCAGATTCGTCGAACCATGCAACCACTGCGCGATCACCCGAAAACCCTTCCCGCCAAGAACCTCACGGGAAAACATCTCCACGATCAGCAACACCATCCGCGACTGCAATTCGTGTCGGGCGCGCACCAGATCCAGAACCTCACTCTTGAGGTCCTCGCCATCCAGCTGCCACGCTTCCCGACTGTCCATGCTCAAAGTTTAATCGAACATACTTTCGATAACCAGAGACAAACCGGACAACTTCGGGAACATGAAGACTCGAGACCTGTTGAAGTACATCACCATTCAGCTAGCCGTCAAAGACGACGCGATAGAGGACGTATCCCGCGAAACACACAATCGCAACAACGCACAGCACGAGCAGGATGTCGAAAAAGACGGGCCGGGTTGGGTTTCAAGCCTGGTCGATGAGAGGCGTCGAAGACGAGGCGGGCGTGCCACACGGCAGCGCACGGCACTACTTCGCAAACCAGCGTGGACTGATAGTCGAGGTGGTGCGACACCTTCTGGACGGTGATCTTCCTCGCCCGGGCGAGACGCCGAAGCAACAGGTGGCCCGGTGGCTGGGGCCTGAATCCGGCCGCACTCGGGCGCGTTACGAACTGATCATCGCGTCATTCCACGATCCCGACCTCGCAGTGGAACTGGTGCGTGGTCGGGATCGGTTTGTCGACATCCTGGTCGAACGCGGCATGACCTCGT
Organism: Rhodococcus sp. C3V; assembly: GCF_029269915.1. Classification (NCBI taxonomy): domain Bacteria; kingdom Bacillati; phylum Actinomycetota; class Actinomycetes; order Mycobacteriales; family Nocardiaceae; genus Rhodococcus; species Rhodococcus sp. C3V. Next base: position 33,464 of record NZ_JARJBE010000011.1, on the reverse strand, counting down.
CCGATGCAACGGAGTTGGTCGCAGCACTGGACGGGCTCGTTCTGGACGCACTGCTGCGCAGGCATGCTCCGGAAACCCTGGATCCCGAGCGAATCTTCAAGAGGTTCGCAGCGAAGTTCCCCTAGCCGTCCAGCTCGGCGAAGAGCTCCATCCACTGCTCTTCGGCGGCTTCCTTGTCGGCGATGACCTGCTTGAGTTCTGCGCCGAGTTTCTGCAGCTTGTCCGGGTCGGTGGCCGCGTCGGCGAGGGAAGCGTGCAGCTTCTTCTCTCGGTCGTCGAACTTCGCAATTGACCGCTCGAGCTTCGAAAGTTCCTTGCGTGCAGCGCGATCCGCGGCACCGTCGCGGACCTGCTTGCTCTTCGACGCACCACTCGCCGTCGAAGCCACCGACGGGTTGTCGCCATCCCCCATTGCTGCGCGCCGACGCAGGTAGTCCTCGATACCGCCGGGCAGGTTGGTGAGCTTGCGGTCACCGAAGAGCGCCCAAGTGGTGTCACAGATGCGCTCGATCAGGTACCGATCGTGCGAGATGACCACCATGGTGCCCGCCCAGCCGTCGAGCAGATCTTCGAGTTGCTGAAGCGTGTCGATGTCGAGATCGTTGGTCGGCTCGTCGAGAAGCAGGACGTTGGGCTCGGCCATGAGGACACGTGTCAACTGCAGACGTCGGCGCTCACCACCGGAGAGATCACCGACTGGGGTGCGCTGACGCGCCGGTGTGAAGCCCAACCGCTCAGCCAGCTGACCCGCCGATACTTCCTTGTCTCCCAGCGTGATTCGCTCGGCTACATCCTTGACCGCGTCGAGTACGCGCATGTCGGTCGGTAGATCGTCGAGTTCCTGCTTGAGCCAACCGATGTGGACGGTCTGCCCCTGAATGCGCTTTCCGGCGGCAGGCTCGAGTTCGCCGGCCAGAGTCCGCAGCAGAGTCGTCTTGCCTGAGCCGTTGACGCCGACCAGGCCGACACGCTCACCCGGAGCGAGACGCCAGGTCAGATCCTCGACGAGTACGCGGCCGTCCGGGGTCTCCAGACGCGCGTCTTCGAGTTCGATGACAACCTTGCCGAGTCGACGCTGGGCGAAGGACGCAAGTGCCACCGCGTCACGAGGTGCCGGAACGTCGGCGATCAAGGCCTCCGCGGCCTCGATGCGGTACTTCGGCTTGGACGTACGGGCCGGCGCACCGCGGCGCAGCCATGCGAGTTCCTTGCGTGCAAGGTTGCGTCGACGCTCTTCGGAAGCGTCAGCCTGACGCGAACGCTCGGCGCGAGCGAACACCCAGTCGTTGTAGCCACCCTCGTAGCTTTCGACGCCGCCGCCGACAACCTCCCAGGTGCGGGTGGCGACGGTGTCGAGGAACCAGCGATCGTGGGTCACGACGACAAGCGCGCTGCGACGCGAGACGAGGTGCTCGGCCAACCACTGAACACCTTCGACGTCGAGGTGGTTGGTGGGCTCGTCGAGCACCAGCAGGTCGAGGTCCTGAACCAGGGCCGCAGCGAGAGCCACGCGGCGACGCTCACCGCCGGACAGGCCGTCGACCTTGGCATCCAATGCGGACCGCTCGCCGCCGGCGCCCAGGTTGTCGATGCCGATACCCGAGAGCACCGAACGGATGCGCGCGTCGCCGGCCCATTCGTGTTGCGCCACTCCGAGCGGCCCCAGGACCACTTCACCGACGGTGGAGCCGGGAGGCAGTACACCGCGCTGCGTCACGACGGCCATACGCAATCCGCCGACGCGGCTGACGCGTCCCGAATCCGGCTGCTCCACACCCGCGAGGACTTCGAGCATGGTCGTCTTACCGCCACCGTTGAGGCCGACGACGCCGATGCGCTCGCCCTCCTCGACGCCCAGGGAGACCCCGTCGAGCAACGGCTTGACGCCGAAAGACTTCGACACGTTTTCCAGATTGATCAGATTCGCCATCAGTGCTGTCCCTTTGCCGCATTGTCGAGTATTCGTGCTCCGGGAACGGGTCCGCTCGCCACGCGAACGGTGCGGCACACCCCCGCTCCCGCAAGTTCTGCGCTCACTTCCACCGCGGACTGTGCGTCGGCGCAGAGAAAGGCGCATGTCGGTCCGGAGCCGGAGACGATGCCGGCCAAAGCTCCGGCTTCGACGCCCGCTCGAAGCGTCCGTCGTAGATCCGGGTTGAGTGAGAGTGCCGCAGCCTGCAGATCGTTGCCGAGCAGCGACGCAAGCAGATGAGCGTCACCCGTGGTCAGTGCCTGGATCAACGCATCGGCGCTCCCCAACCGTTTCGGGGAGCCTTCTGCCCGCAGCTTGTCCAGCTCGCGGAACACGACTGGTGTGCTCAAGCCACCCTTGGCCAGCGCCAACACCCAGTGAAAAGTGTGGCGGGTCAACACGGGGACAAGTTGTTCGCCGCGGCCGGTTCCGAGGGCAGTGCCACCGTGCAGCGAGAACGGAACGTCACTCCCGAGGCGTGCCGCAAAAGCGTCGAGATCAGGCCGCGAGAAGTCGAGCTTCCACAAAGCGTTGAGCGCAACCAAAGCGGCGGCTGCGTCGGCACTCCCGCCGGCCATTCCGCCTGCGACGGGGATGCCTTTCTCGATGACTATCTCGACGTTCGGGGCCACGCCACCCTCGACGGCGAGCATCTCGGCGGCACGCCACACGAGGTTGGTGCGATCGGTCGGCACGGCCGCGGCGTCGTCGCCGATCACCCGCACGGTCAAGGTGTCCGCAGGCGCCACCGTGAGGGTGTCTGCCAGCGACAATGCCTGAAAAACCGTCGTCAGCTCGTGATAGCCGTCGTCTCGCAGGTCCCCGACGGCAAGGTGGAGATTCACCTTGGACGGGGCCCGGACGACTACGGGGCGTGGAACGACGGAGAGCACAAGGAACAACAATAGGCGCTGCGAACACCTGGGCGAAAACCTGCGACCGCAGCAGCCCGTCCGACAGCCAGCACACCCACGCTATTTCACCGCGCGCACACCTACGCCCAGACCGACCACCGCCACGCCCAAGGCGGCGACGATTCCTGCCAGAACGCTGCTCGACGCGAAGTCTCCGGCAAAGAGTGCCCGCTCGGCGTCTACGACGTAGCCGAGCGGATTGATGTTCACGAGGACCTTCATCCAACCTGGTGCGTCCTCGAGTGGAAGCATGGTTCCCGACAGGATCAGGAGCGGGAACATCAGCGTCTGCTGAACGACCCAGAACATCCAATCCTGCTCCCGCACAGCCAGAGCGAGAGCGTACGAGAGCGCACCGAGTCCGACGCCGAACACTCCCAGCAGGACTATCCCGAGCGCGGCTCCCGCTGCATTGACGTCCAATCCGAGCGGAAGTGCGACCAGAATGATCAGAATCGCCTGCGCGGCAAGCGGAACCATCTCCTTGCACGATCGCCCGATCAACAAGGACGAGCGTCGGAGCGGAGTCACCAACATTCGCTCGTGCGATCCCTGCTGCATCTCCATCAGGAGGTTGGACCCGGTCATCGTCGTTCCGAAGATCGCGATCATCACCAACACACCGGGAATGAACCAATTCCATACGCCGTCACCGGTACCCGGAACCCCTTTGAGCAGAGGCCCGAACAACGCCAACAGGATCAGCGGCTGGATGAGGCTGAAGATGACGCTGACCGGGTCGCGCAACATCGGTCGCAGCTCACGGCCCATCACGATTGCGCTGTCTCGAACGATGTTGCCGTGCACGGTACGTGGGGTATCGAGTGTGATTGTCATGGCGGATTCCTGTTCGTCGAAGTTCTTTGTCGTGTTTCAGGAAGCGACCGCGGCGGCGCTCTCGCGCAGGCTGCGGCCGGTGAGAGTGAGGAAGACGTCGTCGAGAGTCGGCCTGGTGATGTCGGCAGTGAGTGCGCGGGCACCACGGGCATCGGCTTCACGCAGCAACACCGGTAGCGTCGAATCACCCTCGCCGGCACGGATACTCACCGAACTCGCCTGGACGGTGACGTCACGCACAGTGACAAGTCGCTCGGCCACCGACGCTGCGACGGCGGCCGCCTCGACGCTGTCGAAGGTGAGCAACAAATGATCTCCGGCAAGATCAGCCTTGAGTGCGGCAGCGGTGTTGTCCGCGATGACAGTGCCTTCGTCGATGACGATGACCCGCTCTGCCATCGAATCCGCTTCTTCGAGGTAGTGCGTGGTCAGCACGATCGTGGTGCCCATCTCGCGCCGCAGCCGGAGGATGTGGTCCCAGAGGTTGGCCCGACTCTGCGGGTCCATGCCCGTGGTCGGCTCGTCGAGGAACAGGAGCGGTGGGCGATGGACCAGGCCCAGAGCGATATCGAGCCGCCGTCGCTGCCCGCCGGACAACGTACTGACCTTTCGAGTGCCCAACTCGGTGAGTTCGAGATCACGCAGCAGCTCGTCGGCCCGGACCTGCGAGTCACCCTTGGGCATTCCGTAGCACAACCCCTGCGTCACCAACTCGTCGCGAACTCGCTGGTTGTGGCCGGCGCCGTTCCCCTGCCCGACGTATCCGAGGCTCGATCGCACCTCGTTTCGTGCCGCAGCGATGTCGAATCCTGCGATTCGCGCGCTGCCGGACGTGGGCTCGAGCAAGGTGGTCAACATGCGCAACGTCGTCGATTTCCCGGCGCCGTTCGGCCCCAGCAAGGCAACCAACTCACCCTCCGCTACGTCGAGCGTGACTCCCTTGACTGCTTCCACGAGTTTCTTGCCCTGAGCGAAGTGCTTGGTGAGCGCCTTCGTCTCGATCATCGGTCTGCCGTCGTTGATGCGACTCATGACGTGGCCCCAATTTCTTCTCGACTGGTCGGATGTGGACCAACCTAAATTCAATTGAGGACTCATACGGTCCTAAATGTTTGGCAGACTTCTGGCCATGAAGGAGACATCGGCTCGCCTACTGCGATTGCTGTCACTGCTCCAGACGCGTCGAGACTGGTCCGGTGCCGAACTCGCAGACAAACTCGCGATCACCCCGCGCACGGTTCGACGTGACGTGGACCGCCTCCGCGATCTCGGCTATCCGGTCGACGCGACAGTCGGAGTCGGTGGCGGATATCGCCTGGGTGCCGGCGCGGAGATGCCCCCGCTACAGCTCGATGACGAAGAAGTGCTCGCGGTGGCACTTTCACTGCAATCCGGAGCGACCGGCTCTGTGGTCGGCATCGGCGAGGCTTCGATGCGCGCGCTGGCGAAGCTGCGGCAGATCATGCCGTCGAGGCTGCGACACCGTCTGGAATCGCTGTCGATCGATGTCGTGCCACGCGAGCCCGCCGCGAGCGCAGTCGATGCGTCGGTACTGTCCGCCATCGCATCCGTATGCCACAACCACGAGCGATTGAGATTCGACTACAGCACTCACGACGGCACCCAGAGCCGACGCGAGGTGGAACCGTACAGGCTCGTGCGGTCGGGTGTTCGGTGGTATCTGGTGGCTTGGGATCTGTCTCGCGAAGACTGGCGGTCGTTCCGCGTCGACCGGATGGAACCCAAGATCCCCACCGGCCCACGATTCGTGCCGCGGGAACTACCCGCCGGTGGTGCAGCAGACTTCGTGTCCCGCGGTGTCGCTCGGGTCTATTCCTCCACGCGCGCAACAGTTCTACTGCATGCACCCATCGAGCAGATAGCACCCATGGTCAACGAACAGTGGGGATCGGTGGAGTCCACCGACGAAGGGCGTTGCGTCATAGTGCTTTCGGGCACTTCTCTGCGATCGATCGCACACTGGCTCAGAGCTTTCGACGTCGATTTCACCGTTGTGAATCCACCTGAACTCCGCGAGGAATGCCGCACGATCGCGGCGGAAACGGCAGTCGCCACTCAGCGGTATCTCGATGCATGACAGCGTTTTTCACCCAAATACAACAAGACCCCAACTCCGAAGAGTTGGGGTCTTGTCAGTACGTCATGCGTCGGTTGCCCGACTCACATGGACGTCTTAGACGATGGTAACGCCGGTGGCCTGCGGGCCCTTGTTGCCCTGACCGATCTCGAACGCCACGCGCTGGTTCTCCTCGAGAGTGCGGAAGCCGCCACTCTGGATCTCGGAGTAGTGAACGAAGACGTCAGCACTGCCGTCTTCGGGAGCGATGAAGCCGAACCCCTTCTCGGAGTTGAACCACTTCACGATGCCCTCTGCCATGTAAATCTCCTCTAACACAGTGTCAACAGGCAGTCGCTTCGACCGCCCGGGTCACTTACTACGACCGTTCTGAGACAAATCCGTGGAGGATGTCCAAACGCTCGCAACCTAACCATTTGCGAGCGTGGAAACACAAACACAAACACTTACGACCAACACAAGTAGACCACACATCCGCCCTGTTGTCTTCCCTGAGGCCTTCGTCACTGCCCAGCCCGTTGACAGGCATACCCCCTGGGGGTACCTTCGATTGCAGAGTGATACCTACACCGGGTATCCGTAAAATAAGCTTTCCACAACCGAAGGGACCTGCGATGACCACCGCCGAATACACCGTTTCCGGAATGACCTGCGGACACTGCGTCGGATCCGTCAAGGAAGAGATCGGCAACATCGCGGGAGTAACCGCGGTGGATGTCGAACTGGCGAGCGGACGTGTCGTCGTCACCAGCGATGCTCCCGTCTCCGCAGCCGACGTCGTCGCAGCAGTCGACGAAGCCGGCTACGCAGTCGTACCAAGCTGAGTCAGCCGTGCGCACCTCGACAACACTTGCCGCCTACGCCGTAGGGCTGGTCGCCGTCTTCGGCGCCGCCCTCGGCGTGGGGGCCGCAATCGGAAGCCCGATAGACATGTCCACCGCCCAGCACAGCACCCACGAATCAACCACAGAATCGATGCCAGGCATGGATTCGGCAACACCTGCAGGACTCGAAGTCTCTTCCGGCGGATACACACTCACCGATGTGACCGCACCCGGTCGAGCTGGGGAGCCGGGAACCTTGACCTTCCGGATTCTCGACGACACCAACACGCCCGTCGTCGATTTCGACCTCCTGCACGAGAAGAAACTCCACCTCATTGTCGTCCGAAACGACACCAGCGAATTCCGCCACGTACATCCGTCCCTCGCTGCAGACGGCACCTGGTCGATCGACTGGGCCTGGCCCGCCGCCGGCACCTACCGAGTCTTCGCGGACTTCGATCCCACCGACGGCACCCAACTGACACTCGGCCGAAACTTCGACGTGGCAGGCGAATTCACTCCTGCGCCGCTACCTGCGAAGAGCGCGACCGCAACCGTCGACGGATACACCGTGACTCTCGACGGTGATCTGACCACTGCCGGCGGCCCGATCACGCTGAGCGTTGCTCGCGACGGAGCCCCGGTCACCGATCTCGATCCGTACCTCGGTGCCTTCGGTCACCTCGTTGCCCTGCGCACCGGCGACCTCGCCTACCTGCACGTGCACCCCGAAGGCGAGCCAGGCGACGGCGTCACAGCTCCTGGTCCGGACATTTCCTTCCACGCACAGGCACCGAGCGAAGGCACATACCGGCTGTTCCTCGACTTCCAGCACGAGGGCGTGGTTCGGACCGCCGAATTCACTGTTGATGCAGGCATTTCCACAGCTTCAGTTCCAGACAATCACGAGGGAGGGCACTGATGACGTCACCGACTGCGGTCGACAATGCTGCCAACTCGAGCAGCGTCGAACTCGCGATCACCGGGATGACCTGCGCCTCCTGCGCGTCACGAATCGAGAAGAAGCTCAACAAGATCGACGGCGTCACAGCCACCGTCAACTACGCGACGGAGAAGGCCAAGGTCACCTTCCCGGACGGGGTACCCGTCGAAGATCTGGTCACTGCCGTCGAGAACGCCGGTTATTCCGCCGCGCTCCCCAAGCCGCCCAGCGCGCCGGACACCGTCGACCCGGATGCGGAAACCCCGCAGGATCGTGATCTGCGCGAGCTCCGTACCCGCCTGATCATCTCGACTCTTCTCTCCGTGCCGGTCATCGCTATGGCGATGATTCCTGCGCTGCAGTTCGACAACTGGCAATGGCTCTCCCTCACACTGGCCGCACCGGTCATCGTGTGGGCGGCCCTCCCCTTCCACCGGGCTGCCTGGGTGAACCTGCGTCACGGCGCGGCCACGATGGACACGCTCATCTCGCTGGGCACCATCTCGGCCTTCGTCTGGTCGCTCTACGCACTGTTCTTCGGCACTGCGGGCGAAGCCGGTATGAAGCACGCCTTCCGGTTGACGGTCGACCGGATGGACGGCAGCGCCAACATCTACCTCGAAGTTGCCGCGGGCGTCATCACGTTCGTGCTCGCCGGACGCTACTTCGAGCACAAGTCCAAGCGCACGTCCGGCGCCGCACTACGCGCACTCATGGAGCTCGGTGCGAAAGACGTCGCGGTATTGCGCAACGGCGTCGAAGTACGAATCCCCGCCGAAGAACTGGCAGCGGGCGACTCCTTCATCGTCCGGCCCGGCGAGAAGATCGCCACCGACGGCATCATCACCGAGGGCCGCTCAGCCGTCGACATGAGCATGTTGACGGGTGAATCCGTGCCTGAGGAAGTCGGTGTCGGGGACACTGTCGTCGGCGCCACCGTCAACGTCGGTGGAACCTTGACCGTCGAGGCCACCCGGGTCGGGAGCGACACCCAACTCGCCCAGATGGCGGCACTGGTCGAAGACGCCCAGAACGGCAAGGCCGAAGTTCAGCGCCTCGCCGATCGGATCGCCGGTATCTTCGTACCGGTCGTCATCGCGATTGCCGTTGCGACACTGGGCTACTGGCTCGGCACCGGTAACCCTATCGAGATGGCCTTCACCGCTGCTGTCGCCGTGCTGATCATCGCGTGCCCCTGTGCCCTCGGATTGGCAACGCCCACAGCCCTGTTGGTGGGCACGGGTCGCGGAGCCCAGATGGGAATCCTCATCAAGGGACCCGAGGTGCTCGAATCGACGCGCGCAGTCGACACCGTCGTGCTCGACAAGACGGGAACCGTCACCACCGGTCAGATGACATTGCTGGACACCGTGGTGGGCGAAGGAACAACCGTCGACGAGGTCCTTCGGCTGGCGGGCGCACTCGAACATCGCTCCGAGCACCCCATCGCCGCAGCGATCGCGAAGGGTGCGACCGAAGCCGTGGGCGAATTGCCTGCGGTCGAGGATTTCGTGAACGTCGCCGGGCGCGGCGTGCAGGGAATGGTCGACGGTCACGCCGTCGTCGCGGGCCGAGACGCGCTGCTCGCCGACTGGTCGATGCCGTTGCCGGAAAATCTCCGCGAGGCGAAGGCTGCAGCAGAGAAGGCCGGGCGCACCGCAATCGCGGTGGGCTGGGACGGCAAGGCGCACGGCATCCTCGTGATCGCCGACGCGGTCAAGGACACGAGCGCCGAAGCAATCGCGCAGTTGAAAGCACTCGGCCTCGAACCGGTTCTGCTGACCGGTGACAACGCCACCGTTGCTCGCACTGTCGCGGATCAGGTCGGGATCAGCACCGTCTTCGCCGAGGTCATGCCTGCGGACAAGGTCGACGCCGTCAAGAAACTGCAAGCGGAAGGACGCGTCGTGGCCATGGTCGGCGACGGCGTGAACGACGCGGCAGCCCTGGCTCAGGCCGATCTCGGCCTGGCGATGGGCACGGGTACCGACGTTGCGATCGAGGCCAGCGACATCACTCTGGTGCGCGGTGACCTGCGGTCGGCGGCCGATGCAATTCGACTGTCCCGCAAGACGCTCAAGACCATCAAGGGCAACCTGTTCTGGGCATTCGCCTACAACACGGCTGCGATCCCGCTGGCTGCGGCCGGCCTGCTCAACCCGATGCTCGCCGGTGCCGCAATGGCATTCAGCAGTGTGTTCGTGGTGAGCAACAGCCTGAGGTTGCGGCGGTTCAAATAAGGGGGCAAGCCCCTGTGCGCGGTTAGGGAGTCCCTGCACTCCTTAACCGCGCACGGGGCTATTCGCCTCCAGCCAGCCGAACGAAGGCTGCTGCGTCGAGCATCTCGCCACGCGTCTGTGGCTCGATGCCGGCAGCGAGGAGCCGTCGTTCGGCCTCGGCAGGCGAACCTGCCCAACCGCTGAGAGCGGCACGCAAAGTCTTGCGGCGCTGTGCGAACGCGGCGTCGATCGCCGCAAAAACCTGCTTGCGGTGCTTCTCGTCCATCGGCCACGGCGGCTCCGCGTACCGATCGATACGAACCAGTCCTGATTCGACCTTCGGCACCGGCCAGAACACGTTGCGTCCGACTGCACCAGCGCGGCGAACCTCGCCGAAGAAGTTGGCCTTGACGCTGGGAACGCCGTAGATCTTGCTTCCCGGATCAGCCGCCAGGCGATCGGCAACCTCGGCTTGCACCATCACGAGTGCGGTCCGCAGACTCGGAAGCGACGCGAACAGGTGCAACAGCACCGGCACCGCGACGTTGTACGGCAGGTTCGCGACAAGCGCGGTCGGCTCGCCGGGAATCTGCGAAGGCAGCACACGCATCGCGTCGGCTTCGACGACGGTCAGGCGATCGGCCAGTTCCGGCGCTCGCTCGGCCACCGTCTTCGGCAGGCGAGCCGCGAGGTTGGGATCGATCTCGACCGCGATGACCCGATCGACCACGTCCATCAGCGCCATCGTCAGCGAACCGAGACCAGGCCCTACCTCGAGAACGACGTCGTCACGTGTCACGCCTGCCGTGGTGACGATGCGCCTCACGGTATTGGCGTCGTGAACGAAGTTCTGCCCCAACTGTTTCGTGGGCCGGACACCGAATTCCTCGGCAAGAGCGCGCACCTCGACCGGACCGAGCAGGGCTGCCCGCCCGCGCGGAGTAGCGATGGGTTCGTTCGATTGTTCGGCGTCTGACACCAGTAGAACTTATCCCAGTCCGAGGCGACCCGAGCACGACGGCCATGCGCCCCAGCCCTGAGTGCGCTGGGTCTGTGTCGCAATCGCGATCTGTTCTTCACGGGTGGCGAGGTCGGCGCGGGGCGCATACTTCAACCCGCCCTGTCGTTCCCAGGTGTTCTGGTCGAACTGCACGCCGCCGTAGAAACCGTTGCCGGTGTTGATGGCCCAGTTACCGGTGGCCTCGCACTGTGCGAGCGCATCCCACGTCGAACCGTTCTCCACGGGCGGCACCTCGGTGCCCGGCTTCGTTCCGACACGCACGACCTTCGGCTGCGCCGGTGTGGTGATCGTCTCCGAGACCTGGGTACGTCCGGCTTCGACACCGTTGACGAGATTCACGGCGAACGTCACGTCACGCACGCCGGGCACGCCCGGGTTCTCGACGATCGTGCGACTCTGGTTCATCGTCGGATCCTCGATGCGCTGATCCGGCGGATCGAGCGGCAAGGTCTCGACCTTGTTCTCGGTGCGGTTGCGCGTCACCGTGACCTCCAGGCCCTCGGTCAGTGGAGCGTCGGCGGCGGGAACCACCGTGTCCGACTGCTCGAGCGGAGTGCCGTTGGCGGTAAGGAACTCCCCGACCGTCGGCGCCGCGATACGCACGTCTGCTGCCGCGTTTGCGCCGTCGACCAGTTTTGCGACGACCGGTGTCAGCACGTCGAGCGCGGCGCCGTCCAGCGGAAGACGCTGCGAGCGCGAAGCCGACACGTGCACATCCGCCGCGACGTCCAACTGCTTCAACGCGTCGTCGACGGTCAAGGCAGTGGTCCAGAGCTTCTGCGGCTGACCGTCGACCGTCAGCGTGATCTCACGGGCACGACGGAGCACCACGGTGTCGCCGTCGGACAGCGAAGCGTCGGCCGCGGGAGCAACTGCATCCTTGTCACCGATCGGGTAACCCGCGTCCTCGAGAGCGCCGTCGACGTTGGTCGACATGGTGCTCAGGCGAATCTGCTCACCGTCGACATCGAGAGTGATGGTCTTGTGCCGGACGACGGCCAGAACACCACCCACGAGAACCGTCAGGAGAAGAGCGGCGATCGCCGAGTACAACAACGGCGACCTGGTCGAGTTGATCTTGGCGAACGGTGACATCGGTTCCTGTGTTCTGTGAGGTGTGAGCGCGTCAGCGCAGGCCCAATTTGCTGGTGCAGGACGGCCAAGCACCCCAGCCCTGACCGGCGCGGACTTTCTCGCCGATCGCGATCTGCTGTTCACGTGATGCGAGGTCGGCGCGAGCTGCGTACTGACCGCCGCCGAATGCTTCCCAGGTGCTCTGGGTGAACTGAAGTCCTCCGTAGAAACCGTTGCCGGTGTTGATGGCCCAGTTTCCGGTCGCCTCGCACTGAGCAATGGCATCCCACGTCGACGCGTTGGACACAGCGGGAGCGGAAGCCTGCTTGGTACCGACCTTCACCACTGCTGCGACCGGTTCCTTGATCACGGTCGCGGACAGTTCGGTTCGTCCGGCCTCGACGCCGTTGACGGTCTTGACCTCGACGGTGGCCGTGCGCTCACCCGGAACACCCGGGTTCTCGACGACGGTCTTGTCCTTCTCCAGCTCGGGATCCTCGACCTTGTTCTCCGGCGGCGCGATCGGCTGCGTCTCGACGCGAGTGTCCGTGCGGTCGCGAGTGACCTGGATGGTCAGGCCGTTGGTAACGGGTGTGTCGGCGGTGGGAACCACCGAGTCGGCCTGCTCGAGCGGCGCATTCTTGGCCGCGAGAAGATCGCCGACGGTCACGGCGGCGAGCTTGACCTCCGCCGCCGGAGCACCACCGTCGCTGACGCTGACGGTCTTCGGGCTGACGACGTCGAGCTCGGTCCGTTCGAGCGGCAGACGATGCGAGCGCGAAGCCGAGACTGCGAAGTCGTCGGAAACATCTACCTGCTTCAATGCCTCGTCGACCGTCAATGCGGTGGTCCAGATGGTGGTCGGCTGACCGTCGACGGTCAGAGCCAACTCACGGGCACGGCGTAGTACGACGGTATCGCCATCGGACAGGGAGGAATCGGCACTGGGTGCGAGCGCGTCCTTGGGATCGACCGGGTATCCGGCGTCCTCGAGAGCGGTACCGACGCTGCTCGACATCGTGGACAGCGAAATCATGTCGCCGTCGACGTCGAGGGTGATCGTCTTGTGCCGAACCACGGCGAGCGCACCCCCGACGATGAGCGTCAGAAGCAACGCACCCACCACTGAATAGAGAAGTGGTGACTTCGTGGAGTTGATCTTGGCAAAAGGCGACACAGGAAATCCCAAGGCAGACGACGTTCGATCACAATACGGTAACGACCGAGCGTTGTATCGGCAACCAAATCACAACGAAATGCGACTTTTGTCACGGAACGGCAACGGCGTGTCGTGTGTTCTGCACTTTCCGGCTCCGATACCCGTGTATCGATTCAGCTCTGGGCGCAGTATGTTCTCGTCTGGTTCAAAGCAGTCCGGCGATCCCGGGCGCGACAGAAGAAAGCTGGGCGATAGTGCGAAGAAGATTCGACAGACCACGTAATGCCAGGTGGCCGATCCTGGCCATCCTGCTGGCGCTGATCGCAGCGCTGTTCGCCCCCGGAATCGCGAGCGCGCAACCCGGCCGCACCTACACGATCGCCACCGATCTGACATTCGCCCCGTTCGAATTCGAGAACGAAGACGGCAAACTCGTCGGCATCGACATCGACCTGCTCAATGCGATCGCCGAGGACCAAGGCTTCAAGGTCGACATCAAACAGCTCGGCTTCGACGCGGCCCTTCAGGCCGTGCAGGCCGGGCAGGCGGACGGCGTCATCGCGGGCATGTCCATCACCGACGCCCGCAAGCAGGTGTTCGACTTCTCCGACGCGTACTTCGAGTCGGGCGTGCAGATGGCGGTCCTCGAGACCGACAACGACGTGAAGTCGTACGAGGATCTGAGGGGCAAGCGCGTCGCCGTCAAGAACGGCACCGAGGGCGCCAGCTTCGCCGAGTCCATCAAGGACCAATACGGCTTCACCACAGTCTATTTCGCCGACTCCGCCAGCATGTACGACGAGGTCCGCACCGGGAACTCCGTCGCAGTCTTCGACGACTACCCCGTCCTCGCCTACGGCATCACACAGGGCAACGGCCTCAAGACGGTCACCGAAAAAGAGGTGGGCGCGAGCTACGGCTTCGCAGTCAACAAGGGCCAGAACGCCGAACTGCTCCAGATGTTCAACGCCGGACTGCAGAACCTGCGCGACGACGGCCAGTACGACGAAATCGTCTCGACCTACCTCGGTCAGGGCGCGTCGACGTCGGACAACTCCATCATCGGCTTGATCAAGAGCACCTACCCGCAGCTTCTCAAGGGCCTGTGGTTGACGATCGTTCTCTCCGTCGTCTCGATCGCGATCGCTCTGGTCCTAGGCGCGATCTTCGGTCTCTGCCGCGTTTCCACCAACATGTTCGTCCGAGGTATAGGCACAACCTACGTCGACATCTTCCGCGGCACACCGCTGTTGGTGCAGGCATTCTTCATCTACTTCGGCATCCCGGCAGCCCTGCATTTCCAGATGTCCGCCTTCACCGCAGGCATCATCACGCTCTCGCTCAACGCCGGCGCGTACATGGCTGAAATCGTCCGCGGCGGCATCCTGTCCGTCGACAAGGGACAGATGGAGGCGTCACGAAGCCTGGGCATCAGCTACATGAAGTCGATGCGAAAAGTCATCATGCCGCAGGCAATTCGCACGATGATCCCGTCGTACATCAACCAGTTCGTGATCACCCTCAAGGACACGTCGATCCTGTCGGTCATCGGACTCGCCGAGCTCACTCAGACAGGGCGCATCATCATCGCGCGCAACTTCCAGTCGTTCAACATGTGGCTGATCATCGGCGTCATGTACTTCATCATCATCATGGCGCTCACCAAGCTGTCGAACCGCCTCGAGAAGAGGATCAACAAGTGACCGAAACAGCCGTCAACATGGGCAAGTCCGCCACCGAGGTCAAGATTTCGGTCAAGGGACTGAAGAAGTCGTTCGGCGACAACGAGGTCCTCAAGGGCCTGGACGTCGACATCAAGAGCGGTGAAGTGGTCTGCGTCATCGGGCCTTCAGGTTCCGGCAAGTCGACCTTCCTGCGTTGCCTCAACCGCCTCGAAGACATCACCGCCGGATCCGTGCGCGTCGACCAGTTCGACCTCACGAACAAGGATGTCGACATCGACAAGGTGCGCCAGCACATCGGGATGGTGTTCCAGCACTTCAACCTGTTCCCCCACATGAGCGTCGTCGAAAACGTGATGCTCGCTCCGGTGCAGACCGGGCGATCGACCAAGGAGCAGGCTCGCGAGATCGCCGTCAAACTGCTCGGCCAGGTCGGCCTCGCGGAGAAGGCAGATGCCAAGCCCGCCAGCCTGTCCGGTGGGCAGAAGCAGCGCGTTGCCATAGCCCGCGCACTCGCGATGAGTCCGGACATCATGCTCTTCGACGAGGCCACCAGCGCCCTCGACCCCGAAATGGTGGGTGAGGTTCTGCAGGTGCTGCGCGACCTCGCCAAGCAGGGCATGACCATGGTCGTCGTGACCCACGAGATGGGCTTCGCCCGTGAGGTTTCCGACCGAGTCATCTTCATGGCCGACGGATACATCGTCGAAGAAGGTAAGCCGGAGAGTCTGTTCGGCAACCCCCTGCAGCAGCGCACCCAGGACTTCCTGGCGAAGGTTCTCTAGGGGCAAGCCCCCTGTGCGCCTTTTTGGTAGTGGGGACTACCGGAAAGGCGCACGGGTGGTGGCCAATTCGACGACCAGCCCGGTCTCGATCCGATTCTGCGGCTCGAAGTCGAAGTCGCCGAACCTTCGGAACCACCGAGGACTGGCCTCGACCCTTCGATAGGTCTCGCTACCTTCGACGGGCAACCACATGCGTGGACTTCCGACTTCCTCGTACGTCGTCGTGACCACGAGAATCCCGAGCACCACACCGGTGGTCACGACTCCAGACGCCGGCATCCCGCCGTGAACCCAACCGTCGAAATCGTCGTCCTGCGATCGCGGTGTCAATGTCCACGAGCATGGTTCACCGACCACCGGAAACGGCCCGCAGCACTCGACTTCGACCGCGTCGACATGAACGCTGACGATCCGGACCGAAGAGTCGACCGGCGTCGGCTCAGTGAAGCTGTGCGCCCTCATCCCCTCGCGGGAAGAGCAAGCTCGACGACAACGGCCGTCTCCATCCAGCCACGACGACCGGCAACCAGCGACGACATGCCGCGAAAAGACCGTGGGACCTTCTCGACTCGAACGTGATCGGTGCTCCCAGGTACCAATACCCAGTGCCTGGGTTCTTGTTCGACAAACTCGCCGCGCTCGAGTCGGATCGAGAGAACGATCCCGGCCGTAGGTTCCACGTCGTCGGGATAGATTCCTCCATGAACCGTCCCGTCGAACCACAGCGACTCACGTGTGGGGTGCAAAGCCCACGCAGATTTTTCGCCGACCACCGGCAACGGTGCACAGCACTCGAATTCCCACGTTTCGATGCGGACTGTGACCACGTTGTAGTCATTCATCTGAATACTCCGCGCAGTAGACGAACCGGGACACGACCGTCCCGGGCGCGGAGTTACCTGTCAGACCACCATAGCGTCAGAGCTTGTAGACGCGCTCCGCTGTCGCCGTGGACGCTGCTGCCAGCGCCTGCGGATCCTCACCGCGGATGTCTGCGAGCGCGCGCACTGTGTACGGCAGGCAGTACGACTCGTTGGGCGCACCGCGGAACGGGTGCGGCGTCAAGAACGGCGCATCCGTCTCGACGATCAGCTGATCCGAGGGCACCAACAGCGCGGCCTCACGCAGCGCCTTCGCATTCTTGAAACTCACGGTTCCCGAGAAACTCAACACGTAGCCCGCGTCGATGCACGCACGGGCCATCTCCGAATCCGAGGAGAAGCAGTGGAACACCACAGTCTCCGGCGCGCCTTCCTCGTTCAGCACCCGCAGCAAGTCCTGGTCGGCTTCGCGGTTGTGGATCATCAACGTCTTACCCAGACGCTTCGCCAGGTCGATGTGCCACCGGAAAGCGTCGACCTGCTCCTCGATGGTGGCGCAGCCCTCAAGCTTGCCGGGCCAGTAGAGATCAAGCCCTGTCTCCCCCACTGCGACAACTCGCGGATCCGACGCCAACCGCTCGATCTCGGCTCGGGTATCGGTATCAAGGACGTTTGCCCTGGTCGGGTGGATCGCGACGGCGGCGTACACACGGGAATCCCAGTTCGCAGCGTCGACGGCAAAGCGTGCGGCGTCGAGGTCGTCAGCCACCGTGACGACCCGTCCGACGCCGACTGCCTCGGCTCGATCGACAATTTCGGCCACGGTCGCAGCGTCGTGCGCACCACAGGCGTCGAGGTGCGTATGTGCGTCGATCAGAGGCGACAAGGGCTCAGGGGCATCGGGGGCGGGACGGTCTTTGCTCACGCCCGATAGAGTAAGCCCACCATGACTGTGCCTGCCTCACCCTCCCAGACCCCGCGCCCGGACTCCGCCGCCTCGGAAGGCGCGGAACGACCGCCGTTCTACATCACGACAGCGATCGCGTATCCCAACGGCGCTCCGCACATCGGCCACGCGTACGAGTACATCTCCTCGGACGCGCTCGCCCGCTTCAAGCGGCTGGACGGACATGAAGTGTTCTTCATGACCGGCACCGACGAGCACGGTCTGAAGATGCAGCAGACAGCGATCAAAGAGGGTATCGACGTCCGCGAACTCGCGGCTCGGAACTCCGACGTGTTCCAGAACCTCGACAAGGTCCTGAACATCTCGTACGACCGGTTCATCCGCACCACCGACGCAGATCATCAGGTCGCCAGCAAGGCAATCTGGGAGAAGATGGCCGCATCGGGCGACATCTACCTCGACACGTACTCGGGGTGGTACTCGGTTCGTGACGAGGCCTTCTACACCGAAGCCGAGACCACGCTTCTCGAGGACGGCACCCGTCAGTCCACCGAGACCGGTACGCCGGTGGAGTGGACCGAGGAGTCCAACTACACCTTCCGCCTCTCGGCGTACGAGGACCGCCTCCTCGCACTGTACGAAGAGCATCCCGAGTTCATCGCCCCCACGACTCGCCGCAACGAGATCGTCAGCTTCGTCAAGGGCGGCCTCAAGGACCTGTCGATCTCGCGCACCACGTTCGACTGGGGCGTCGAGGTTCCCGGCGACCCCGACCACGTCATGTACGTCTGGGTCGACGCCCTCACCAATTACCTGACCGGCGTGGGCTATCCGAACGTCGACTCGGAAGAGTTCGAGAAGTTCTGGCCCGCGAGCCTGCACATCATCGGCAAGGACATCACACGGTTCCACACCGTGTACTGGCCGGCGTTCCTCATGTCGGCCGGCATCGAACTGCCGGAGCGAGTCTTCGTCCACGGGTTCTTGTACAACAAGGGCGAGAAGATGTCGAAGTCGGTCGGCAACGTGGTCGATCCGATCGCGATGGTCGATCAGTACGGCCTCGACGCGGTCCGCTTCTTCCTGCTCCGCGAGATCTCGTACGGCCAGGACGGCAGCTACAGCCACGAAGCAATCGTGACTCGTATGAACGCAGACCTGTCCAACGAACTGGGCAACCTCGCGCAGCGTTCACTGACGATGGTCGCGAAGAACTGCGACGCCCAGGTCCCCACCCCCGGTGAGTTCACCGAGGACGATCTGGCGATGCTGGCGTCGGCGGATGCCTTGCTTGCCAAGTGCCGCAGCGAGTTCGACGTGCAGGCGCTGCATCTCGCACTGGAAGCCATCTGGGGCGTTCTCGGCGAGACCAACCGGTACTTCTCCAAGCAGGAACCGTGGGTTCTGCGCAAGACGGATCCGGCACGCATGGCGACGGTTCTGTACGTGACGCTCGAAGTTGTCCGTATCGTCGGCCTTCTCGTTCAGCCGGTGATGCCCGACGCGGCGTCACGCATCCTCGATCTGCTTGGCCAGAGCGAAGAGAACCGTCAGTTCACCGACATCGCGGTTCGCATCGACGCGAACCGGAAACTGCCTGCTCCGGCACCGGTCTTCCCCCGCTTCGTCGAGGAATGAGCTAGGCACGAGTGCCGCACGTGGGGTCCGAAATATCCGTCTACCGGCGGATGTGTCGGACCCCACGTGCACACTCCAGCCATGACTACGAATAGAACATACATTCGAACCAGCGCTTCGGCGCAGACACTGCCTTGGAACGGAGCACGGGTGTCCACTCAGGAGGTCAGCCCTCAATCCGTCTCTGCGGCGCAGGGTCTCGTCAGCGAACTGACGGCCGCCTACGAACGCGGATGGCAACCGGCAGATCTGATCCATCTGGCTCGCCGAAGCAAAGACGCGTCCGACGCCGATCTCGCTGCCACCACCATCCTGTTCGACGCGAACGCATCCCGCGCGTCCGATCGCGCACCACTCGAGTGGGTGGGGCAGTTGCAGACGATCGGTGAGCAGTACCCGAAATCTCGGCGTATCGCTTCTCGAATCACCGTGGACGACGACGCTTTCCGCTCCCTCGCGGCCGGCCTACTGTTCCAAGACCCCTACTTCCTTGTTTCGCAGATCGTCGATGTCGCACGATCGTGGATGCGCCTACCTCAGTGGACGGTATTGCTCGCACCACCATCCGTCTGGCCGTCGCAACGCACCGACACCAGCTATGCCGGCGTCGGTGATACCGAGGTCGACGCCAAGGTACTCAAGCGAATTCGTGGGCTACTCGCCAAAGCGGAAGCCACCAACTTCGCGGAAGAAGCCGAAATTTTCACCGCGAAGGCCCAGGAGTTGATGACCCGGTACGCCATCGATTCCGCACTGCTCCACAGTCGCGCCGGGGTCACCGACACATCCGTGAATGCCCGACGCATTCACATCGAGAACCCGTACGTGAAGGAAAAGGTTCACCTCCTGACCGAGATCGGCGAATCGAATCGAGTCCGGACTGTCTGGTTCAGCGACATCGCACTCGCGACCGTCGTCGGCACTCCGGTCGACCTTCAGCAAGTCGACATGCTGTTCACCTCATTGCTCGTACAGGCAACCCGTGCAATGCAATTCGCCGATTCGAGCAATCGCGGTGGCTCACGCACCACCTCGTTCCGCAAAGGATTCCTGGCGGGGTTCGCCAGCCGAATCGGACACCGCCTACGCGACGCAGGCACCAAGGCCACAGCCGAAGCGGCCGACGCGGCATCGATGGACGTCGCGGATCTTCTCCCGATCCTCGCCACCACATCCGAGGCCGTCGACGCCGAATTCGATCGATTGTTCCCGACAACCCGCAAAACTCGCGGACGGTCCGTCGACGCCGAAGGCTGGCACGCCGGCCAGGCCGCAGCCGACGACGCCAACCTGCGTCCCGGTGCACCAGCAGTGCACCGCTCCCGCTAGTCCTTGCGAGCTGCCAGAACCGTCTCGTACAACTCGCGCTTGGAGACTCCGGCCGTTGCGACCAGAGCGCACGCGTCCTTCAAGCGCGCTCCTCCCTCGACCAGCCTTTCCACCTCGTCGACCAGATCGGCAGGATCAGATGCCACCAGCACTGCGCCTTCGAGCACCACCGTGATCTCACCGCGAACGCCCTCGGCCGCCCAAGCAGCTAACTCCCCGAGAGTGCCGCGCTTGACCTCCTCGTAAGTCTTGGTCAATTCCCGGCACACGGCCGCGCGGCGATCGGGCCCGAGAACTTCGACTGCATCTGCAAGGCAGTCGGCGAGGCGATGGGGCGCTTCGAAGAACACACACGCTCGCTGCTCGGTTGCCAGGGCCGAAAGCCAGGTCTTGCGCTGCCCCTGCTTTCGCGGTGGGAATCCGTCGAAGCAGAACCGCTCCACCGGCAAACCCGAGAGCGCCAGCGCCGTCGTGACCGCCGACGGGCCGGGCAGGCACGTGACGGCGAGGTTCTCGGCCACGCAGGCGGCAACGAGGCGATATCCGGGGTCACTGACCGACGGCATGCCTGCATCGGTGACCAGCAGGACGGTCTTGCCTTCGGCCACGTCGGCGACCAACGCGGGCAGCCGCGAAATCTCGACCTGGTCGTAGAAACTGACGATCTTCCCGGTGATGGTGACGTCGAGCGCGGACGCCAGAGACTTGGTGCGTCGTGTGTCCTCCGCAGCGACGACGTCGGCGGTGGCGAGAGCAGACCGAAGACGCGGAGACGCGTCACCGACATCTCCCATGGGTGTTGCGGCGAGTACCAAACGACCAGTCATACCTGACAGCCTACGATTGCCAGGTGACTGTGCAGACGGACGAGCGGCCAACGCCCGCCACGAGCGATCGGGTAGTGCGTAGTCCCGGGCCGCTGGTACCGGATCCTGATTTCGGCCCGACCGACAGATTGCGCGGCTGGATCGTCACCGCTTTCATCACCGCCATCGCGGCAATCACACGCTTCACGATGCTCGCCTATCCGACCGACGCCGGCACTCCGGTCTTCGACGAGAAGCACTACGTTCCGCAGGGTTGGCAGGTTCTCACCGGCGGCGGCATCGAGGACAACCCCGGCTACGGATTGGTGGTTCACCCACCGATCGGCAAGCAGATGATCGCGATCGGCGAAGCACTCTTCGGTTACAACGGTTGGGGGTGGCGATTCTCGTCGGCACTGGTCGGGACACTGATGGTCCTGCTGATCATCCGGATCGTGCGCCGCATGACGCGCTCCACGCTGATCGGCGCGATTGCCGGAATCCTGCTCATCGTGGACGGCGTCACCTTCGTCTCCTCACGCCTGGGGATGCTCGACATCTTCCTGGCTTTCTTCGTTCTCGCCGCCCTCGGATGCCTGGTGGTCGATCGCGACCAAGTCCGCGAACGGATGGCGAAGGTATACGAAGAGGGCCGAATCGGCGACTCTGCCTGGGGTCCGCGGCTGGGTTTCCGGTGGTGGAGGTTCGGCGCCGGCATCCTGCTCGGCCTGGCCTGCGGAACCAAGTGGTCCGGCATGTACTTCATTCTGTTCTTCGGATTGCTCAGTGTTGCCTTCGACCTGTCAGCGCGCCGCGCCTACCGCGTGCAGCGCCCATGGGTCGGCACCGCCGTTCGCGACATCGGACCCGCTCTGTATGCGCTGGTGATCATTCCGCTCGGTGTGTACCTCGCGAGCTACTGGGCTTGGTTCACCAGCGAGACCGGCGTCGACCGTCACGCCGTCGGTAACGAGATCGGTGAGGGCGGCACGTGGAGCTTCATCCCCTCCGCGCTGCGCTCACTCTGGTACTACAGCGGAAACGTTCTCCAATTCCACGCCGGTCTGACGAACTCCGCCGGAAACCACCACCCGTGGGAGTCGAAGCCGTGGACGTGGCCGATGGGGCTGCGACCGATGCTCTACTACTACGCCGACGGTGAGCAGGTCACCGGTTGCGGGGCCGCCAGCTGCGTCAAGGCCGTGATGCTGATCGGCACACCGGCGATGTGGTGGCTGGCCCTGCCGATGCTGGCGTGGGCGATCTGGCAGACGTTCGTGCGCAGGGATTGGCGATACGCAGTGGTCCTGACGGGTTACGGTGCCGCCTACCTTCCGTGGTTCGCGACGCTGGACCGCCAGATGTACTACTTCTACGCCGTTGCACTCGCCCCGTTCATGGTCATGGGATTTGCGCTCGTCCTCGGTGACGTTCTAGGCAAGGCGAGCGCGTCCGTCGAGCGTCGTACCACCGGACTTCTTGCAGTCAGCCTGTACATCGGTCTGGTCGTGGCCAACTTCGTCTACCTCTGGCCGATACTCACCGCCATGCCGATCACGCCGGAATCGTGGCAGAACCACCTCTGGTTGCCGAGCTGGAAGTAACAGGACAAAGAAGGAGGCACCGAACCCAGTTCGGTGCCTCCTTCTTTTCACGGTTACTCCGCCGATTTACCGACGCGACGCCCCCGCCGCGGGCGCAGGAGTGCACGTTTCTGCTCCTTCGCCGCAACGATGATCGGGTCGTGCGAAAGATCCTTGTACAGCGAGAAGCACAGTCCGATCATCACAAGCACGAACGGCGCCGCAGCGATGATCGTCATCGTCTGCAAGCCGTCGAGCGCTTCGGAACCACCGGTCCACAGCAGAAGCGCCGCGACGCCACCGGTCAACATGCCCCAGAAGACCACGACCCAGCGACTCGGTTCGAGCGTTCCGCGCTGCGAGAGCGTGCCCATCACCATCGACGCGGCGTCCGCGCCGGAGACGAAGAACACTGCGACGAGCAGCATGACCAGGACAGTCGTCACTCCGGCCAACGGCAGATTGTCGAGCATGCCGAAGAGTTGAGCCTCTTCCGAGCCGCGGCTGGACAGGCCGATTCCATCGCGTTCCTCCCCGATGCCGGCGCCGCCGAAGATCGCGAACCAGAGCAAGCTGACAGTCGTGGGAACGGCGATGACGCCGACGATGAACTGACGGATCGTACGACCACGGCTGATGCGCGCCAGGAACATGCCGACAAACGGCGTCCAGGACACCCACCATGCCCAGTAGAAGATCGTCCAGGACGAAAGCCACGCGCCCGTTTCCGGATTCGACGACGCACCCGTGCGGGCGGACATCTGGGCAAGGTCGGAAACGTATGCACCAATGGTCGTCGGGAGCAGATTGAGAATCAGTACGGTGGGCCCGAGAACGAACACGAACAAGGCCAAGACCAGCGCGAGCACCATGTTGATGTTGGAGAGCCACTGAATTCCCTTGGCCACGCCGGAAACTGCGGACGCGACGAACGCCAGGGTGAGCACCGCGACGATGGCAACAAGCAGGAACACGCCGGCTTCTTCCATCCAGCCGACTACCTCGAAACCGGAGCCGATCTGCAGTGCGCCGAGCCCCAAGGATGCTGCGGTTCCGAAAAGTGTCGCAAAGATTGCCAGGATGTCGATGACCTTGCCGATCGGCCCTTCAGCCTTGCGACCGAGCAACGGGATGAAGGCCGAACTGAACAGTTGCTTGCGTCCGCGGCGATACGACCCGTACGCGATGGCAAGGCCCACAACGGCATACATCGCCCAAGGGTGAAGTCCCCAGTGAAACATGGTGGTAGCCATGGCAGTTCCGACGCCGCCGTCGGTGCCGGGAGGCGGAGTCACGTAGTGCGCAAGCGGTTCCGCGACACCGAAGAACATCAGGCCGATCCCCATACCGGCGCTGAACATCATGGCGATCCAGCTGACGGTGCGGAACTCGGGCTTCTCCCCGTCTTTACCCAGCGGAATGTCGCCGAATCGGCTCACTGCGAGGTAGATGGAAAACAGCACGAAAGCCGAAGCCGCGAGTACGAAGAGCCAGCCGATGTTGGTCACCAACCAGCCGAGAACACTTCCGGTTACCGAGTCGAGGTTGTCGGGAGCTACCAGGCCCCACACGACAATGGCCGACACCGCTGCGGCCGCCACGGAAAACACCACGTAGTCGGTCCGAACGCCTACCCGAGTAAAGCCCGTCTCCGGGCGCTCTTCGTTGGCCCCGGAATCTTGTTCGGATCGATCAGATTTCGTCACCATAGATGACTACGTTCGTCACTTTGTGGTCCAAAAGCAAGCCAGAAGGCGGGCTCAACGTCCGCTGAGCCCGCCTTCTCACCCCGATCAAGCTGGGGTTTTAACCCAACCGTTGCCCTTGCCGATCAATCCGTCGATGCTGATCCGTCCTGCGCCGATCACGGCGATCAAGAGCGATCCGACACCGAGAGCGACGACGAGTTCGTAGCCACCGTTGTCGATAAAGACACCCTTGTCCGCGTGCACGATGAAGAACGCGCCGACCATGTCGAGGAACAGCAGCGCTCCGACGAGCGGGGTCAACAGACCCGCGATGAGCAGGATGCCGCCACCGAGTTCGATGGATGCTGCCAGAACTGCAGAAATCTTGGGGAGCGGGGCGCCCATCCCTTCGAATGCGGCCTGCGTTCCGGCGATCTTGTAGGTGAAGAACTTCTGCCAACCGTGGGCGATGAAGATGATCCCGAGGCCGACACGGGCGATGAGGAGTCCGAGGTCACGAGCAATCGACGAATTCATGAGCCAAGACTGACAGCTTTAAGTTGAAGCGTCAACTTAATCAATGTGTCACGCACCTCTCAATGCCGACTCCACCATGGCGACGATCTCAGTGTCGGAGTACCCGAGCGAGCGGACCTTATGCGCAAACGCGGTCGCCGCCTGCTCCGCCTGCGCCTGCACCGGATCGGTCCCCGAAGCGATGAACGTCCCTTGCTTTCCCCTCGTCTCGATCACGCCCTGATCGCTGAGCGCGCGATAAGCCTTCGCGACGGTGTTGGCCGCCAATCCCAGCTCCGAGGCCAATGCACGCACCGTCGGGATCTTGGTTCCCGCAATCAATCCGCCGCCGTGAACCTGCTCGATAATCTGTTGCCGCAGTTGGTCGTACGGAGCTGTGGAGGAATCGTGTTCGATCGCGATCTTCATCGTCACCCTCGTCGTATCTTCTCGGTCACAGCATCTTCTCTCTCACAAACCCTCGATCGCTTCGCGGATCGTATGCGGGCCGGAGGTCAGAACCAATATCTTGCCGACACTGGACGGCGCGTCGATGAGCGCTTCGATCACTGCGGCGACATCTGCACGAGGCACAGAGCCTCGATCGACGGGCGGCTCTGCAAGAAGGACTTCACCGGTGGGGTCGTCGTCTGTCAGAAGTCCTGGCCGAAGAATCGTCCAATCCAGCGAAGTCCTTGTCTTCAGGTCTTCCTCCGCTGCCGTCTTCGCCCGCAGGTAGGCGGCAAAAACCTCGTCGGTGTTCTCCGGTATTTCGTCACCAGCACCCATGGCGCTGATCTGAATGAACCGACGCACTCCCGCTTTCTCGGCGGCATCGGCCAACAGCACCGCCGCAGCTCGGTCTACGGAATCCTTCCGCTCGATCGAGCTGCCAGGTCCGGCGCCCGCGGCGAAGACCGCGACGTCGGCACCGTCGAGTACCTTCGCAACTTCCTCGACCGTGGAGGATTCCAGATCGATCACCACGGGGAACGCGCCGAGTGTGCGGACCGCACCCTCGTGCGCGGAGTTGCGGATCAGCGCTACCGGCCGATCACCATGTCCTGCCAGCAGGTACGTCAGGTGCTGCGCGATCTTGCCGTGCCCACCGGCAATGACCACGCGCCGTTCGTCCACACTTCGATGTTCCGTCATCGTTTTCTCCTCACAAGTCGGTACTTCAAGTGCAGCGCGCCGGAGGTGTCCGTTGTTCCCCTGTTTGTCCCACGAGTTCGGACACAGAGGCAGAATGACGGCCATGGCATCTGCAACCATCTTCCACAATCAACGGTGCAACACGTCGCGGACTGTTCTCGGACTTATCCGCGACGCCGGCATCGAACCGACCATTGTGAAGTACCTCGATACTCCGCCTACCCGATCCGAGCTGGAAAAACTCCTCGCCGACGCAGGCCTCGAGCCCAGCCAAGCCGTTCGCAAGCGCGAAACGCAGTACAAGGAACTCGGGCTCGCCGATGCATCCGAATCCGAGATCCTCGACGCGATGATCGAACACCCAATTCTGATCGAACGCCCGTTCGTGGTCACCGACAAAGGCACCGTCCTCGCGCGGCCTGCAGCCAAGGTGGAAGAAATTCTCTGACAGCGTCGACGGCTTACAGCGGATCGCGGGCGATCGGGCAGGACATGCACCGAGGACCACCTCGGCCGGACCCCAGTTCCGAACCCGCGATTCGCAAAACCTCGATGCCCGAGGCCTCCAGCCTGGCGTTCGTTTCGACGTTGCGCTCGTAAGCGACGACGACGCCAGGCTCGACGGCGAGAGTGTTGTTTCCGTCGTCCCACTGCTCACGCTCGGCAGTCACCGTGTCGAGTCCGGTGTCGATCACACGCAGTTTTCCGATTCCCATGGCGTCGGCCGCCGCTTCGAGGAACGGCGTCGCACCGCGAATACTCACCCCGTCGTCTTCCTTGCGCAGAGTGAACGCCGCCAGGGTGTCCTGAATGGCCGGATACATGACGACCGCGTCGGCCTCGACCATGGTGCAGACCGTGTCGAGATGCATCGACGCTCGGCGTTGCTCGATCGGAACAACCAACACCGTGTGGGCGAGGCCGTCGTCGAACACGCTACGCGCCAATGCTTCTGCTCCGGCGGGTGACGTACGTTCACCGACACCGATTGCGATTACCCCCGGCGCGAGAAGCAGCACGTCACCTCCCTCGACAGGAGCCGTGTGCGACTCGTACGCGCGGCGCACGCCTTTGAATCGAGGGTGATGCGCGTAGACGAGATCCGTTATCGAGGATTCGCGAGCTCGCGCTGACAACGCCAAGGACGTGATGATGACCCGTGGCCCGACCCAGAACGACGAATCACGGGTGAAGAGCAAGTTGGGCAACGGGTCGATCACGAAGTCACCGCCGTGATGCATCCTGCGCACCAACGAGGTCGAGTCGGCATCGATCGGCAATTCGTCGAACGTCATTCCTGCAGTAAGGATCGACGAAAGCTCCTTCGGCTCCACCTTTCGCAGGTAGGCGGCCAGGTGTTGCCCGAGCGCGTGGCCGATCTTGCGTGCGTCCACGGCGGCCGCGATTCCCTGGATCCTCGCTGCGCCACTGACCTCGAGCGCCTCGGTGAGGAGATCGGACAAAAGCAGTACCTCGACGCCGCGCTCACGAAGGACGGTCGCAAACTGATCGTGTTCTTCCTGCGCGCGGTCCACCCACGGCAACGCGTCGAACAGCAGCTCGTCGTTGTTGCGCGGAGTCAATCGTTTCAACTCGTCGCCAGGACGATGAAGAATGACCGATCGCAATCGGCCCACCTCGGAATCGACACCGAGGGGGACGGAGCCAGAAGCGTTCATGAGTGAACACTAATCCCGTAGGCCCCACCCAGCAGGGACAAGCAGCTGTCGTACCGGTCCGCGTAACGTCTGATCCGACGCAGGCGAGAGGACCAGGCAATGACTAGTACGGATCAGGCGGCGCTGAACGGCGCCGGAATCGAGAGGTTCACCGGGCGCTGGGTCGGCGCTGGAGCCGGACATTTCCCCACCATCGACGACTTCGAGTACTCCGAGGAGATCGAGTTCGCGCCCACCCCGAAACCGTTTCTCACCTACTCGTCGCGCACTCGTGGGCTCCCCGACGGACGACCGCTTCACATGGAATCGGGATACCTGCGCCCAACACCTGGTGGTGAGCTCGAATTGCTGGTCAGCCAGCCCACCGGATTCGTCGAGATCCATCGCGGCACCCTCGACTCCGAAGGCACTCTCGCCTTGACCCGTCTCACGCTCGCAGCATCACCCGACGCAAAACCGGTTCACGACGTCCGGCGAGTCATGCGCGTTCAGGGCGACACGCTGACATACGACTTGTGGATGGCGCACGGTGACACCCCGCTGACGCATCATCTCCACGCCACCCTCCACCGCGCGACGGACCGGTAGCCGCCATGGAGATGCCGTCGTGGAAGGCAAAGGAACTCACGCCCGGCCAGCTCTCCGAGCGCAGCGGTGTCGCCGTCTCGGCCCTGCATTTCTACGAACGAGAAGGCCTCATCGTCAGTCGCCGGACCAGCGGAAACCAGCGCCGATACCAACGAGACACGCTTCGACGCGTCGCCTTCATCAGAATCTCGCAACGCGTCGGCATTCCGCTGTCGGAAATCAGAGAGGCCCTCGGCACACTTCCTGAAGGCCGTACCCCGAACCGCGCAGATTGGGAAAGATTGTCGACCGGGTGGCGGCGCCACCTCGATCTACGCATCGAGCAACTGGAACGTCTACGGGACAACCTCACCGGTTGCATCGGTTGCGGGTGCCTCTCGTTGGAGGGGTGCGCCCTCGCCAACCCGCACGATCAACTCGCATCCGCCGGCCCGGGTGCGCGCGTTCTGGAAGTAGATTTCGGTGCAGACTCAGGCGAGAAATGACTCGACGGCGTCCCGATCGCGCCCCAACAAGTCCTCGACGGTCTTCTTCAGCAACTTCTCGATCTGGCCGCCGATGATCGGCATCTTCACCTCAGCCGTTCCGTCGACGACCAACCGCGTGCAGGACTCGGCGGCGGTGAGATCGAGCGTCGTCTCGATTCGGATCGGCAGTCCCCGCGCGATTCCGGTGACCGACCCTGCTGCACGCCCGTCCGACAGAGGTCCCCACCGATCGACCCGTTTCAGACCGAGCCGACTCGGCGCAACCTTGGCGACCAGGCTCGGGAGGGAGGCGGAGTCGATTTCCTCGGACACGGATACTTCGATCGATCCGTCTCGAACTTCGATGTCCGAGGTGGCATAAAGGTCTCCGAGTCTGCCTTTCCAATAATTCGGGTCTGTCAAAGTTCGATGCACGTCGTCGATCGGATATTTGAATTCGATATCGAAGTGAAAACTCTTCGGCATGACTTTGGTCCCTATTCGACTAGATAAAAGTCCCGGCGGAGTTAACGCTCATCGCTTGAGCAATTTACTGAACTGGTCGTTCGCTTTTTGCATCACGAACTCGTAAGGCAGGGCGAATTTGCGCGCCCACCAGTATCCGAATCGGATGTCATTGGACGTATATACGAGGTACGTATTCCTCTCGATTCCCCGCAGAATGCACGACGCCACCTTCTCTGGGGAGACAGCACGCGCCTCGAACCGGTGCGTGAGTTTTTCGACCCGCGGGTCGTTCCTGTCGATACCCGCTATTTCCACGGTTCCCACCAATGGCGTCTTCACCCCACCCGGCACAACCAGACTGACCCCGATTCCGTGCCGCTTCAGATCGAATCGCAGCACCTCGGACACCCCGCGAAGGCCGAACTTGCTCGCACTGTAGGCGGCGTGCCACGGCAGGGCCAAAAGTCCGGCAGCCGAAGACACGTTGACCAGGTGTCCACCCTTGCCGGCACGAATCATGGGTGGAACAAACGTCTCCATGACATGGATCGGCCCCATCAGGTTGACGTCCACCATGGACTTCCAATGCCGATGTTCGAGGTTCTCGATAGTTCCCCACGCTGAAATGCCGGCGATATTCATGACGACATCCATCGAAGAGAATTGAGTGTGAATCTCGGTACCGAATTTCACGACCTCGTCGTAGTCCGAGATATCGAGTGCCTTCGCCATGCTGACCGTGCCGCCGCCGGCGCCGACCATCGCGACCGTCTCTTCCAATCCGATGCTGTTGATATCGGTGAGAAACAATTCGGCGCCGGCCTCCGATGCACGCAGCGCAGTTGCACGTCCAATTCCACTACCGGCGCCGGTGATCAGGCATTTCTTGCCGTCGAGCGACCTTACAGACATGGATGAACACTCCCCCGCACTCGTACTGTGGACATGCGGGAAAGTCTACGCACGCACGGTGCGGCCGCCCTGAAACACGCAAGGCGACCTGCGGGGCACGGCCGCACTCCGCGCAAACACCGCACAGAGACGACCGCAGCGAGCACTAGAGACGCTGCATCATCTGCTCTTGATAGCCCTTGACCGTACGTTCGAGTTCTTCCGCCGCTACATCGTCCCCACGCTTGCGCGCGTCGTGGGCTCGATCCTGAATTTCACGGATTGCGCGGCGCAATTCATCATCACTCATCGTGTGTTTCATGTCACAATTCTGCACCCACTCGGAGGGTTTAGCTAGCACAGATCGCAATCCGGCAAACCGTTCAAGGTTCAACCCGGAGGTGATCCGCATGACATCGCAACCAGCCACCCTGATCGCGACCCTAAACCTTCAAACATCGCTTGAACTGCAGTTTTTCAATCGAAATAGTTGTGAAAAACCAGGCTAACGCATAGCTAATATCGCCAAAACGGGTAAAAGGTTTGATATTGGGCAGATTGGCCAAGTACTGGAAGGTTCGAATAGCGCAGTCGTAGCTGCACATTTCCGTGTGGCGGAAACTCAATGTGCGCTGAGACATAGCTGAGCACTCATTGGGCGGACGAATCGAATCTCGGACACATTTGACAACTAGTCCACTAAACAGACTACGGTGAGCTACCGATCGGTTATCCGCGTGATACCGTAGGATTCACTGAACGGACAATTGCTAGCTAGAGAGGATTACGGGGCGGTTCACAATGGCTGACTTTGCAGAACGATTGAACAAACTGTTCGACAGTGTTCATCCTCCGGGGCGCAAACCCCATACCAACGCCGAGGTTGCGGCAGCGCTCATCGAAGACGGCCATCAGATCTCCAAGCCGTACATCTCGCAGCTCCGCTCGGGACAGCGCACCAACCCCTCAGACGAGACAGTCGCAGCCTTCGCCCGGTTCTTCAAGGTGAAGCCCGACTACTTCTTCAACGACATCTACGCAGCCAAGATCGATCACGATCTCGAACTGCTCTCACAGCTCCAAGGCTACGGGCTTCGCCGCCTCTCGAGCCGTGCATTCGACCTCTCGGAAGAATCGCAGAATCTACTCACCACGATGGCTGAAAAGCTCCGCGCGAGTGAAGGTTTGCCAGAGGTTCCGCCTGACGCGTCACGCTGATGTGAACGTGCTGAAGCACTGACTCGATCTCGAGCACTGCAATGACATGGAGTAGGTCGACTACGAACGTCGACCTACTTTTGTCGTTTCATCGAGTTCTTTCGCCAACAACAACACCCATCGGCGCGCCGACATCTTCTCAGGAGGCGCAATCCACCTGGTGTCCAACACATCCGAGGCCAAGGGATCGGCGATCCACCCCGCCAAAATCCCCGCGTGTGCAGTGACGGCCCGCGGCGGTTCCTGACCACCAACGTCGAACATCCCGGCGCCGGACTGGATGTACATCGCATCCATGATCTGCGCGATCATGTCCGATGCCCGCAGCACAGACGTACTCCCGGCGCTGTCCGCGTCGACTACCTCGGGGAATCGCTTGACGAGAAGCGCGTGCATCCGCCGCAGCCGGTACAGATCTCGTCGCGCACGTAACCAGGTCTCGAGAAGCACCCACGTGATGCCCAGCGCAATCAGAACACTCGAGGCAGCGATGAACCACACCCCTGCGCCCGTCCAGATATCCGATTCGAGTGCGCCGGTGCCACCGATCGATTCGACCAGCATCACTACGACCACGACGAGCAGGATCGACGAACCGGTCACGATCAACGCGATTCCGCGCCCCAACGGTGCCCACGCAACGTGCCGTAGCCCCGTCGAAATGACAAGGGACAGAGCGACGATGATAAAGATCAGAGCCGGCGCCGGGTAGCCGAAGAGAACCGCGATCGCCACCAGGAGCCCCACCGAGTACAGCACGGTGGCGAGGCCGCGCATAGCTGGACGTGACATCACCGGCCACGCAGACACGGCGCCGACTGCACTGGCCGCAGACAACGCTGTCCACAAGACGATGACGATCATCGCCGCGGCATGCTGCTCCGGCGCAATGCGATCGACGATGTCCCATACCGCCGGCACCATGACCGTCGACGACAATGCGACCGAGAAGCCTGCAAAGACCATCGACATTCGCAACGGCGTCGCGGTGCGCGCGACAACTCGACCCAGTCTCGCGCCGGCTGCAACCCAGACGAGAAGGGCCACAGCCCAAAAGATCATCCGATCGCCTCGTCGTACCGCAACACCGACAGCGGTGTTCCACGGCCACTCATCGTTCGCAGACGCATGATCAACATCGACGCAAACGTCTCGGCTTCCCACTCCGCGATGTCATCCATCGGCACGGGTTCGTTGCGCCGCAAAGAACGTTGACTCAGCATGTAGGCGATCAAATCGTCACTGACCTCGAGCGTCGCCTCGGCGATTTCGGCACCTTCGTGCCGAAACACTATGTGCCCCAACTCATGTGCCAGAGTTCGCTCGACATTGGGAAGCCCGGGGGCCAAGACGATGACATCGTGATCGTCGTAGGCTCGGCGCTGACCGCACACTCCGGTGGCGAGCGGGGTTTCCAGATCGATCTCGATCGGGCGCCCACGCTCGCGGGCGACTGTCTGCACCACCGTCAGCAGTGACACTGCCTCCGACGACGCTGCTGCGTCGCATACGGCATCCACCGCGGCCAGAACGCGGCGATGTGAACGTCTGTCCGGCACGACTCACGCACCTCCCTGTGATCCGGGTGCCAGGAATTCGGCACGCGCGGCAGCCAATCGTGCCTTCTGCAGCGATGCTCCGCGGAAAGTCAGTGCTCCCGCACCGGCCGCTACCACTGCCATTCCGCCTACACCGCCGGCGACGGCGGCGGCGTTGAGAATCGGCGGAAGCCCTTGAGTGAACGCCGTCGGAAATGCCTGCGGGTTGTCAGTCGGAGCCGCGACGTTCGGAACGTTCGACGGTACCTGCGGAGCTACGGGTGCGGGTGCGGCCAGAACCTCGGGTGCGGAAGGGGCTGCGACTGCGCCCGGCGCAGCGTTCGCCGGTCCACCGGCAGAGGGTGCAGGCGCTCCGCCGCCCGCTGACGGTCCCTGCGGATCAGACGGTCCAGCCGGCGGAGCCGCTACCGCGGACGACTGCTCGGAACTCGGCTGCGATTCGGAAGGAGACTGCGTCTCGGAGGGTGCTTGGCTCGAAGGACTCTCGGTCTGCGAAGTTGCGTTGGTCGCGGGGGAAGCGCTGCTGCTCGGACGTTGCGACGCCGAAGGGTTGGTCGTGGGCTCAGTCGTCGTGGGCTCAGTCGTCGTGGGCTCAGTCGTCGTGGGCTCAGTCGTCGTGGGCT
>NZ_JARJBE010000070.1:0-623 GCF_029269915.1 Rhodococcus sp. C3V | reverse complement strand
TGCTCCGGAAGATCAGCCAACGCATCCGACCAGAACGCAATCTGCTTCGCGATCATGGACTGCGGATCGTCCTCGGACCCGAGAACCTCACGCTGCCACAACGAATAGTCGACGTACTGCACCGGCAACGGCGTCCAGGTCGGAGCCTGGCCGTTGGTTCGGGCGTAGTAGGCGGTCATGACGTCGCGGGTCAACGGGCCCATCGAGAAGCCGTCGGTCGAGATGTGATGCATCACGAACGACAACACGAAGTCGTCATCGGCGACCTGAAAAAGCTTGGCGCGCAACGGAACCTCGACAGTGACATCGAAGCCCTGGGCGAAGAACGAATACAGCTCCGCCTGGATTCGGTCGTCTGTGACGCGTTCTGCGCCGAGATCGATCGAGACATCTTCTACCGAGCAGATCTTCTGGTAGCCGACGCCGTCGACCTCGGGGTAGACCGTGCGCAGAACCTCGTGGCGGCCGATAACGTCGTGAACTGCCGAATTCAGGGCCGCCAGATCGAGCGCACCCGTGAGCCGAACGGCAACAGGGACATTGTTGACAGCAGAATCGGTGTCGAATCGGTTGAGGAACCACATGCGCTGCTGCGCCAACGACAACGGAACCCGAACCGGACG
>NZ_JARJBE010000069.1:0-698 GCF_029269915.1 Rhodococcus sp. C3V | reverse complement strand
CCGCCGGCAGAACCTGGTTTTCGATGTAGTAATCCGGATCGTATTTGTGTTTGCGCGGATCATATTCGGTCAGCAGAATCACACGATCGCTGATTTTGCCGCTGCCTTTCAGCACGATATAGCTGATGATGGTGCCCGGTTTAACTTTGATACCACGCGCCGCCAGACGTTTCGCAATCGCAACATGCGGACCGATCGCTTTGTAATCTTTCAGATCGCGGGTAATCTGTTCGTGGATCACCAGTTTTTCCAGCGGCACACGGTATTTCGCGATTTTTTCAACAACATCGCGAACAACTTCAACCGCTTTTTCCACGCTGCCTTCTTTCAGGATCGCTTCCAGAACTTTCGCCTGGGTTTCTTTCGCAATTTCGCTCCAATCGCGACGAACAACTTCCAGACCGCGGGTGGTAATACGGCCTTCTTCATCGATCACCGCATAGCGTTTTTTGGTCACGAAGAAACCGCGCAGGTAAAAGCCTTCGTATTCCAGTTCCAGCAGACCCGGCAGTTTGCTGTTGATGTAGTTCAGAAATTCTTTCGCTTTCTTTTTGATCAGTTCCGGTTTTTCACCCGGAATGGTCGCATAGAAACCATCGGTATCCGCATACAGAACTTTGAAGCCGAATTTTTCTTCGATTTCGCGGATGGTCATTTCGATGTAATGACGACCCCAGGCGGTAACGCTTTCCGTCTAG
>NZ_JARJBE010000068.1:0-698 GCF_029269915.1 Rhodococcus sp. C3V | reverse complement strand
TGTATGAAGCGGTTCTGGGCAAAACCAAAAGCAAACTGGGCGCGGAAGAAATTGCGGCGATTTGGGAAACCGAAGAAAGCATGAAAAAACTGGCGCAGTATAGCATGGAAGATGCGCGTGCGACCTATGAACTGGGTAAAGAATTTTTCCCGATGGAAGCGGAACTGGCGAAACTGATTGGTCAGAGCGTGTGGGATGTTAGCCGTAGCAGCACCGGTAATCTGGTGGAATGGTATCTGCTGCGCGTTGCGTATGCGCGTAATGAACTGGCGCCGAACAAACCGGACGAAGAAGAATACAAACGTCGTCTGCGTACCACCTATCTGGGCGGCTATGTGAAAGAACCGGAAAAAGGCCTGTGGGAAAACATCATCTACCTGGATTTCCGTAGCCTGTATCCGAGCATTATCGTGATCCATAACGTTAGCCCGGATACCCTGGAAAAAGAAGGCTGCAAAAACTATGATGTTGCGCCGATTGTGGGCTATCGCTTCTGCAAAGATTTTCCGGGCTTTATCCCGAGCATTCTGGGTGATCTGATTGCGATGCGCCAGGATATCAAAAAGAAAATGAAAAGCACCATCGATCCGATCGAAAAAAAAATGCTGGATTATCGCCAGCGCGCGATCAAACTGCTGGCGAACAGCTATTACGGCTATATGGGCTATCCGAAAGCGCGTTGGTATAGCAAAGTCTAG